>SUXM01000003.1 GCA_015060925.1 Parabacteroides distasonis | reverse complement strand
TCTTTGGTTTGCCTCTATCTCCACCTGTGGAAATTCCACCGTTTTGCTATTATTGCCATCAGTCAAAGTCAATTTGGCAGAAATATTTGTGGCTGTGGTTGGGGCAAACACATAGCCCATAGCGAGATAGTTATATTCTGTGCCGTCAGCCGAGAATGTCTCGGATGTGGTTTCGCTGAAATTCCAAGTAAATTCGGCTGCTCCACTTACGGTATTGGTGAACGGATAGAAAGTATCGGGGACATCATTTGCCTTGAATACGGCTTGCATCGGTGTTCCTGTAGTTCCTACATTGATTTGAGCCAACGGGCGGACAAGTTCAACGGGGTAACTGCAATCTCCTGTAATGGTAATATCTTCCATCGTAGCGAAGAATGCGTCTGCGGCTTCCGCTTGGGCGAATGTTGTCGGATTAGGTAAGGTATTCATTTCGATAGCGGTCAGATCATCTATATCGTAGGATGTCTGATTGCCAGCATACGCCCAAAAGACAAAACTATATGTCTGCTCCTGTGCTAATGAGAG
This sequence comes from Parabacteroides distasonis, assembly GCA_015060925.1. Classification (GTDB taxonomy): domain Bacteria; phylum Bacteroidota; class Bacteroidia; order Bacteroidales; family Tannerellaceae; genus Parabacteroides; species Parabacteroides distasonis_B. The sequence continues at coordinate 153,087 of SUXM01000003.1, read as the reverse complement.
ACTTACATCTATTGAAGTACCATAAATCGCAAATTCTTTTCTTCCGATTTCGGTATTCCGCTCATTGAATATTCCCACCACAAGGGTATTTACTTGTTCCGCTTTACCGAATGCACGGGTACGGGTGTCCGTTGGAAGTGTGGCAGTAAAACTCACCTGAACATCGCCCACATCGTGCAATTCATCCGAACAGGATTGTATGCCTGCCATAGCAAGGCAAGCACTACCAATTGTTAATATGTTATGTAGTAGATTCTTCATAATGTCTATCTATTAGGGGAAAATAAGATTATGGTCACCGTCAAAGTCGGGGTTGATGGTTACACCTCCCGATGCCTCCGACATCAGGAACATACCAGTCATTATGGTATGATGGCTACGTTTGAGCGGTACCTCTATCGGCTCGGTCAATGAGAGTTGTGCACCCTCATTGTCGTAAATACCTATCTGCACGGTTACAGCCGACTTCTTGCCGTTCACAAACACATAGTCAAATCCCATTGTAGCCTCCGACTCGGAGAGCTTTCTCATTGTGGATTCAAACATCACTCCCGTAGAGGAGTCCACAGGCTTGTCGGTATTCATACTGTAAGCATCGGGCATAAATCCTACATAGTAGAACACCACCTTGTAATCCTCGATGTTTACGGCTCTTGTCGGGGTATCGTCATTTGATGCGGCCTTGTTTCCATTGACTTTTGAAGCGACACGGACAGATTCCTTGTCAATAAACTCCACCACATCGTTTGTTACGAACTCAAATTTGGCAAGAGGTCGTTGCATCGCTATATCCAATGTATCGGGCAGACGCTCCATAATATCCGCTACGAGGGAAATGTTGTTTGAACCTCTGAAAGCGTCCCGATAGTCATTGTTACCCTTATGGTCGCCTTGCAATCTGATTTCCGCAAAGTTGTCGGCATTGTGGAAATGGCTGTCACTGCTTGTCTGCACCAAGTCTGACCATACCATCACATTGTAGTTGCCGGGCAAGAGGTCGAGCGTCACTTCGTGGTCGTAGCCCTCTGATATATCTTTCGTGAATACGAACTCCTGTGTATAGTCCGATGTGGTACGCATTTTCTCTGACACGGGATAGGTGCGGACAATGTAGCGTATCTTGCCATAATCACGATGATTGTCGTATGTCTCGCCATATCCCTGCTCAATGACCTCTGCACCATCGTAGAGGTGTTTCCATTCGGCCATATCCGTTTCATAGTTCAGGCGAAGATGCATTTTTACAAACTCCGGTGTTTCAGGCCATTCGTGAACATCACAAGCCGAAAGAAGCAATATCGGCAGGCATATAATAAGGTATAGAATCTTTCTCATCGCTTGCCTCCTTTCTTCTTCAGGTCAAACGAATAGGAGAACGATACCGCGACTTGGTCGATACCCCAGTAGGTATTCTTGAGACTCTCTATCATCAGACCGTCTTTTGTGCGTGGAGTGTTGTGAAACTTGTCGTAGTGATTTGAATATACTCCTGCTCCGAGTGAGAACTCCACCCTCCAACGGTTGTTTTTGCTGATGGGCAGACGATAACCGATGCTCACACCACCACCAATGGCAGGTGTCTCACGGTTATGGTCTTGGTAACGGTAATCCCCATCAAACGCAAAATTGTAATAACCCATACCGAAATGAGCACCCACAAACCAACGGTAACGTTTGTCGAACCAATAACGCACCTCCGGCTGGATCGCCAACGTACGGAACTTCAAAGTCGGCTTAAAGTAATTCCAACCCGAATAATAGACCGGCAGATGGAACGACCAACGGTCGGCAAAGTCCACCTCCACCGCTGCATTCGCCATCAACAGACCGACCCCAAGTGCATTGATCTTGACGGTTACCCCCTTGCGGTAGTCACTATCCAACGAATCGGATACCATCAAACTGTCTTGCCTTGACGTGGTTTCCAAAGACAAATATTCGGTTGTAGATGTTTGGGCAAAACCAAATCCCATACACAACAACATCATGATACATAACCAAGTTTTCATTCTTGATAATTTATTTCTCGTTTATCTTATCAAACAGGTCACTACCAACCACAAATTTCACTGAGTTACGGGGCACGAGCATACAGGGTTCACCCGTCTTCACATTCCGTACCGGGCGGGCTGTCTGCCTGCGGATTCGAAACGTGCCGAACCCTCTTATAGTCACAGTTTCATTTTTCTGCAAAGACTCTGTAACACAATCTAAAAAAGATTCAACAATCGGTTGCACCTCTTCCTTTCTTTTAGCTAATCTATCTGCAATCTGTTTAATCAATAAATTCTTATTCATAATATCCTTTTACACTCCCAAAATCTTATCATTTTTCCTACCTGGTGCAAATTTAGATATTTATTTATATTCAATAGATATTTCAAATTATATTTTTCAAAAAAATATAAAAAAAATTCCCTCCGATGTAAATTGAAATACATCGGAGGGAATCTCAAATTAAGTCGGAGGTAATCCGTAGTAATCCCTATATACCTTCACAAAAAAAGAGATTGCTCCAATAATTAATTGAAACAATCTCCTTTTCAACGGGATAAAACGATCTCTTATCTCGGTTCTATCTTAACCATCAAATGATCTTTCGGGATCTGGTCGCCTTCTACCACATTGACCTCCACAACCTTTCCGGCAACGGGGGCTACCACCCGGTTATACATCTTCATTGCTTGGTGGATCAACAGCAACTGACCGGCTTTTACCTCCTGCCCTACTGCGACCTCCAACTGCACGATGGTTCCGGGCAAACGGGAAATCACATCTCCGACAAAAGGCTTTTGCCAAACTTTACGGTTCTTGTATTTCGCAGTCAACGTCGTTTTGTATTTACGAGCTGTCACAACAAAATCAACCCATTCTTTTTCCTTATGTTCCATAATCACATTTTTTATTAGAATGGAGGCAAACCATGTTTCTTCGCCGGTCTGTATTCCTCTTTCAAAACTGATAATTTCAATGCGTGAAGCAACAACGCACGAGTCTCTTTCGGTTCAATCACAGAATCGATAAAGCCTCTTGAAGCTGCCACATACGGATTGGCAAATTTCTCAATATACTCTTTTACCTTTTCCTGGCGCATCGCCTCGTGATCTTCCGCCTCCATAATCTCTTTACGGAAAATGATGTTGGCAGCCCCTTCCGGTCCCATTACCGCAATTTCGGCAGTTGGCCAAGCAAACATAAAGTCTGCACCCAAATGGCGAGAGTTCATGGCAATGTAACCTCCACCATACGCCTTACGCAAGATAACGGTGATCTTAGGAACGGTAGCTTCCGAATAGGCATACAACACCTTCGCCCCATGGCGAATCACACCGGCATGTTCTTGATCTACACCCGGCAAATAACCCGGCATATCTTCCAAAGTGATAATCGGAATATTAAAAGAGTCGCAGAAACGGATGAAACGGGCAGCTTTATCTGCACTATCACAATCCAACACCCCTGCCAATACCATCGGCTGGTTGGCAACGAAACCGACAGTCTCGCCATCCATGCGACCAAAACCGATCACGATGTTAGCCGCCCACATCTCTTGGATTTCCAAGAAATCAGAATCATCGGCAATGCAACGGATCACATCACGCACATCATACGGTTGCTTAGGATCTACCGGTACCACCGTTTCGATATTCAAATCTGTCTTCGGTTCTTTGGGTTCAAACGTTTTGGCACGCTGTTGGTTATTCCAAGGAATGAAGGTCACCAAACGTTTCACCTGCTCAAAACATTCCTGTTCGCTCAAAGCATAGAAATGAGCATTACCGGTTGTCTCTGCATGGACACGGGCACCACCCAAATCCTCCATGGAAATGTCTTCACCCAAAACCGTCTTAATCACATTCGGGCCGGTGATAAACATCTTGGAGATATTTTCCACCACAAACACAAAGTCTGTCAATGCCGGAGAATAGACAGCTCCACCGGCACACGGGCCTAAAATCAAAGAGATCTGTGGGATTACACCGGATGCGATCGTATTCCGATAGAATATTTCACCATATCCGGCCAAAGCACCTACCCCTTCTTGGATACGTGCACCACCCGAGTCATTGATTCCGATGATCGGACATTTCATCTTAAGAGCATGATCCATGATCTTTGTTATCTTACGAGCATGTTGCAATCCTAACGAACCACCTGCTACTGTAAAATCTTGTGCATAAATACAAACCGGAGCACCAAAAATAGTACCGGTACCGGTCACTACACCATCCCCCGGAAGCTCTTTCTTATCCATTCCGAAATCACGACCATCATGTTTGACAAAGAGGTCATATTCGTGGAAAGAGTTTTCGTCCAACAAGGATAAAATACGATCACGAGCGGTTAATTTACCCATCGCAATCTGTTTTTCAATCGCTTTCTCACCGCCACCCATTTCGACAACGGCTTTCATCTCCCTGAGGGCTTGAATGTTTTTATCTAAATCTGTCATATTTTGGATTTATAATAGAATATACTTTTATTTACCGACCGCCTTGGCCTTGTACGAACAGCGAACCGTTCCTTTAATGATATTATTTAAGCGTCCTCTATTCAACTGGCGACGGATTCCTGAGATATTGTCAATAAAGACATGGCCTTCCAAATGTTCACATTCGTGTTGCACGACACGTGCGGCAAAACCGTTCACCTCTTCTTCATGTTCTTTGAAATCTTCATCGAGGTATTTCACACGGATTTTCACAGAACGAGAGACCTTTTCATGTACCCCGGGCAGGCTTAAGCACCCCTCTTCCATCGAAACCTCTTCCTCGCTCCTTTCGATAAACACCGGATTGATCATTGTACGCTTGAACCCTTTACATTCAGGGAAATCATCAGCCAACACTCCGGCATCAATAACCAAAAGACGCAATGACAACCCAATCTGGGGGGCAGCCAAACCGACTCCATCTGCATGATACATGGTTTCATACATATTGGCAACCAACTGTTTCAATTCAGGATAATCCGCCGAAACCTCCTCAGCCTCTTTTCTCAATACCGGCTGTCCATATAGGTATACAGGTAAAATCATAATCTTTATAATTGATATTTTTTGTTTTCTAAATAAGATTGCAAAATGATCACAGCACTGATTTCATCTACCAATGCTTTATCTTGCCGTTTTTTTTTCTTCAAACCTCCATCTATCATGGCCTTATGCGCCAATACTGAGGTAAAACGTTCATCATAATACTCGACAGGGATATGGGGGATCGTCCGTCTGAGATGCGTCACAAAGGCCTCTACATATTTCATGTTTTCAGAAAACTCATTATTCATCTGCTTAGGAAGCCCTACGACAAACCGGTCGACCGGTTCTCTTGAAACATAATCTGAGAGAAATTTAGAAAGTTCCCCACTGGGGACAGTAGCCAAGCCATTGGCTATAATCTGCAACGTATCTGTAACGGCTACACCTGTACGTTTACGGCCATAATCTATTGCAATAATTCTTCCCATGCGCACAAAGATAACATAAAATTAGATTACAATTACACATTTAAGCAAAAAGTGTGCAATCATTAACTTTAATATGCGTTCTTTTCACCTTTAAACATGTTCAAAACAGTCACCACAATAATTTTAAGATCTAAGAAAAAAGACCAATTTTCAATATACCACACGTCACGTTTCACACGGCCTTCCATCTGTTCCAACGTTTTGGTCTCCCCACGATAACCGGTAACCTGCGCCCAACCTGTCACACCGGGCTTCACCAAATGGCGCACCATATATTTGTCTATCAATGCTGAATATTGTTCGGTATGTTTCAGCATGTGAGGGCGAGGCCCTACCACAGACATATCACCTAACAGGACATTGATAAACTGGGGGAATTCATCCAAATTCGTACGGCGCAAGAAATCACCAATCTTTGTTTTACGAGGGTCATCCTTCACTGCTTGAAGCAGGTCTGCATCCTCATTCACTTTCATCGTGCGGAATTTAAAACACATGAAGTCTTGGCCATACAGACCGGTTCGTTTCTGAGTAAACAATATAGGCCCGGGCGAACTTAACTTGATCAAAATCCCGGCGATTATATATAAAACAGGAAAGATTGTCAAAAGAATAACCAAAGAGAAGAAAATATCAAAGGAACGTTTCAGTGCCCGATTATATGCAGCCTGCAAAGGTTCACGACGTATAGTCATCAAAGGGATGAACTCCATCATCTCCATAACCAAACTCTTTTTCAGATTCCGATAGAAATCGGGGACTATATAGAAACGGATCATGTTCTTTTCAGCGAAATTAAGCATACGGACAATCTTTTCATCACTCGTACCGGGCAAGGTACAATAAATCTCGTCCACATCATTTGCCAATACATAGTTCTCTACCTCGTTCGTCATACCTAAATAATTAGGTAGGATATGTTTCAAAGCTATATTATCATCAAAAAAACCAAGCACATTGAAACCATACGACAAGTCATCCTTGATTACCTGATACAATTCCATACCATTTTTTCCGGCACCTACAATCACAATCCGTTTGAAATTATACCCTTTACGGCGATACAACTTCAACGACATTCGCACAAGTATCCGCCATAAAGAGAAACAGACGACTGACACTCCGTAATACACCACGAGAAACGTCGCCAAGACATCACTTATACTGAGGAATACAAAACAGATGGAAAATAGTAAGATGAATACGGTCACCAACAAAAATGCCCTCTGTACTACTTTATCTATAAAAATAATAGAAGCATGTAATCGTAAAGGGACAAAATAAACTGAGAAGAAATAACAAAAATTCAACAAAAGCACCACTTCACGCAGATTTTCTGTGATAGCGGAAGTATATAAATTCTCCAAACAATGATAGACAACAAAAAAAAGAAGATTCAGAATGACTAAATCTCCCAAACCTATCAACCATTGAATCAAGTATCCGTGCTTCTTATTCAAATTCATAATTACATATTAATCGCACACAAAAATAGAATATATCTTTGGAAAAATCTAACAAATAAGAGGAAAATAATAAGGCGGAACCAATGTTCAATGACTTATGCGGACTTTTATTTCTGCTTACCAAAAGAGAGAATAGAAAAAATGAACCCCGAAAGTATGTTGTCTAACCTTCGGGGTTCACTTCTAAAATTCGATCTTTGAGGGAAGGTTGTTTCCCTCTCGATTATTAAACTATTTGCTTACAGATACGGTCTTTCCGGTAGGAGTTAGACAGTTTGTAAAAGTAATACCCTTTGATGTACCTGCAGATACGATTGGAGCAATCTTTGTATCAAAGTAACAGTCTATAGCCTTGAAATTATCGCAACTGCTGATCTCTAATGCTGCTGCATCACTCTTAAGGTTATTAACTGTTACCTTCTCCATATCAACATTCTTTGAGTTCTCTACAACAACAGAGGTTGCACAGGAGTTGTTAAGACCTACTCCCTGTAGTTTGATATTCTCAGAATCCTTCACATAGATAGTTGCAGGCATTACACCCTCACGATAACCTTTCTCTGCTTGAACTTTAACAGCTCTTGATACAGTAGGATTATTACCCTCTATCAAACCACGACCTATAAAAGATGCATTCTTAACGCCATCAAAAATAACTACAGCAGACTTACCATTAACTATATCATAATCGTGAGCAGTTGCAGGAGAAACAAGTGCAGAACCACCACCCATAACAAGCGTAACATTATCTCTCATATAGATAGTACTACAGATGTAACGACCTACAAATAGAGTAAGTTTTCCACCACCCTCTTTGCTAATAAAGTCAATAGCATATTGTATTGAACGGGTATTGTCAGTTAGACCATCAGCCTTTATACCAAAATGAGTACCCGCATAATCTTTAGCTGATAGCGTACCCGCCATCATCACAAGAGCCAAAAGGCTCAAAATTAGTTTATTGATTTTCATAATTGATTTATTTTACTGGTTGATTGTCATAAAGAGCTGATTCTGCTTTGTGAGAAACAACCTGTTTCTTACCTTCAGATTCAGGCTCATCAAATTTGATATTCTCAAATGAGATCTTATTTACATCGTGGAATAAAACTGCTGGACGATAGTCCTTCTTATCTGCATGAAGAATCATATTCTTAACAGTTATATTACTTGCGTGACGAGTATAGAAGCCCCAAGAAGGAAGCTCTTTCTGCATTGAGTATTCCGGATATGTAGCTCTCATATCAGGAATTGCATCCAATTCTTCAGGTGTTGTACCACGATATGCATAGTGTGGATTACCTGCACCCGGAGATGTAATCTCGATATTCTCCAAAGATACATTATTAATAATCATATCAGGCTGACCATAAATAATAATTGCCGGAGAGATATTACGTGGAAGATCTTCAATAGGACACTCATAACTGTAACCAGCATCCCCCTTACCTGCAGGAATCTCTGCATATACATTTTTGATAGTGATATTATTCATAGAGCTAATCATACCCTCTCTGTGCCAACGAAGGTCTGTACGAAGGAAGATAACATTTCCTGTATTGTATGAACGCACACCATCCACATGGATATTCTCACAGATACCACCATCAACTGCAGCAAAAGTGATTGCAGAACGCGCAGTGTTAAAAATCGTGATGTTACGAATCTCAAAATTCTTGAAACCACCTTTTGATACTGTACCAAATTTAACACCATTAGCGCTTGAACGACCAATACAATCCTCAATAAGAACATTTTGACAAACATGATCTGCACTATGTGATTTGAAACAGAATACATCATCTGCTGCATCTATGTTACATCCCTTGATATGAACAGAATCACAGTCTATGATATCAATACCGTCATTGTTCCAGTAAGCCTTAGCATCCACTGTTACGTTGTAAATCTTTACATTCTTACATTGATCATAGATTTGATTCCAACAAGCAGGATCTCTAAGAGTAATACCGTCAACATATACATTCTCACACTCGCGGAAGTAGATATTAACCGGGCGTTGATCTTCATTTAGACGATCAAGACGCATAATTTTAAGTGCGGCAGAATTTGTTTGAGGATCCATAGGGAAACCTGTTACACCACGTTGGTAGTAATCCAATTTTGTAGTAGCGACCTTGAAACCTTGACCATTAATCGTACCACTACCGGTAATACCAATATTCTTTTGTCCTACAGACCAAATAAATGCCTCCCAATTAACACTTGGATGTTTGTCATATTCCCAAGGGTTGATAGAACCAAGAAGAGTGGAACCACCCTCAAGGTGAAGAGTTACGTCTGATTTAAGATAAATAGTACCAGAAACATAGCTACCCGGGGAGAAGATAAGTCGTCCACCACCATGCTCGCTAATATAGTCAATTGCAGCTTGAATTGTCTTGGTATTCATTGTCTTACCATCAGCTTTTGCACCAAAATCAGCTGCGTAATAATCTTTAGCTGATGCAGCAAAGCCCAACTGCATAAAAGCAATGACAAAGAATAATTTTATAGTTGCTTTCATATTTACAATATTAATGTGTTAATGCTTATTTTACTTTGTAGGTATGAATCTTCTTCTTGTTACCAGGATTTGTGCTTGTTGTCTTCTCAAATTTTACATTTTTAGACTCTTGCACAACGATAGCAGGACGGTAATCTGCCTTTTTAGCAGTGAATTTCACATTCTTGAATGAGATATTTTCTGCATGACGTACCCAAAATGCCCAAGCAGGAAGTTCTTTAAATTGTGAGAACTCAGGATAGCTTCTTATCATATTTGGGATAGAATCAAGTGACGCAGGATCAGTACCACGATATGCTCTATATTTATTTCCTCCACCAGGATATACAATCTCGATATTCTCAAGTGTAACATTACGAACAGGTCTTGCTGGAATACCCACAATAGAAGATGGAGCAATGTTTTCACGACCACTTACTACCGGTCCCTCGTATAGATAACCTGCATCAGGTTTCTCTTCTGCAATCTCACAATAGACATTGCGGATTGTTATGTTCTCAACAAAACCAATATTATTGTCACCGTGACGAGCATTCACACGTAGATATAACGCATTACCTACATTATAAGCATATAGGCTATCTACAAGAATATTTTCAATAATAGCTCCATCTGGAGATGCAGCGGTAAATGCTGAGCGGAATGTATCATAAACCTTGTTGTTGATCACCTGGATATTTTTATATCCACCAATTGACCAAGTACCGAACTTAATACCACTTGCACTTGAACGAACAACATTGTCACGAATAAGGATATTCTCACAAGCTCCATTCTTCCTGTGTGATTTCAAGCAGATACCATCATCTGAACAATCCACGAAACAGTTTCTGACAATCACATTCTTACAGTCACCAAAATCGATACCATCATTATTCCAGAACTCTTTACTATCTACTGTAATACCATCAACAAGCATACTATCACACATATCGAAATAGCATACCCAGTTAGCAGCATTCTTTACAACAATATCCTTTAATGTACTATTCTTACAGTTGTAGAAGAAGATTGCGTGTGGACGTTTGTTCTCACGTGGACGGTCAAGAGCATGATCATCTATGATAACACCTTTACGGATTTGATCTGTAATGTTCAATGATAGCTCACGACCATTAGCTTCAATAACACCTTTACCTATGATACCTATATTCTTTTGATCAAATGCAGAGATAAGGCCAAAATCACAATGTGCAGGTTTTCTGTAGTCATAAATATTGGTAGACCCCACCAATACAGCACCTTCATGAAGTTCAATTGTGACATTTGATTTAAGATCAATTTGGCCGGTCAAGTATCTACCTACCCTAAAATGAAGAGTACCACCACCATTCTCACTGATGTAATCTATAGCCTTTTGAATGGCTGTAGTATTCATCGTGACACCATTACTCCTAATGCCAAAGTAAGAGGCATTGTAGTCCTTTGCATTAATTGGAAACATTGCAAGCAATCCAATAAAGCAAAGCGCGATAAATTTAATTTTTTTCATACTGAGATATTTATAATTATTATTTGTTCACTTTGTTATCGTAAACTTTGTTTGCAAAGTTAAAAAAATATTTTCTCTGACATATAAAGTCTTGTAATAAAATACATTCACTTATCCTTATAAAGACATTTTATAGATAAATTTTCAACTTAGACCTATTTTTCCGAGCAAAAAAAAGCTGCACTAAAAATAGTACAGCTTTTTGTCCAAATTCAAATAATATTATTTGTTAGCAGACATGATCACAACACGGTTCCAGTTGTTTTCACTATATGGCTGTTCTTCACAACCTCTCCATTCAATTGTAATCTGATCTGAAGAGATACCATATTTTTCAATCAACTCTTTCGCAACGGCTCTTGCACGTTTTTCTGAAAGCTGCATATTGTAATCAGCTTTACCTGTTTTCTTGTCAGCAAAACCAATCACCTTGATCGGAGTATTGTTCTGTTTCATAAATTCAGCAGTATTATAAATATTGATCTGCTGATTCTTGTCAATCTTAGAGCTATTCAAACGGAAATATACTACATTATCAATAGTATTAGTCACAATTGTATTAACAACTTCCTTGCATTCAGGACAAGATTTCGGGCGTTTGCTCAACTCATCGTTTTCTGCACGCAATTTGTTAATCTGACCATTCAAATCATTTAACAATGCATAATCCATCGGTTCCAATACTTCAAAGTCTGTTTTACCCAATTTGAATGTCAAACCTGCAGATAACTGACCAATACCATCAGTTAAGTGGGCCATTGAAACACGGTTAAATTGTTCATTCAACAAAGATCCTTGAATTTCCACATTCAAATCAACACGCTTGCTCAAACGGAAAGCAGTTAAGATACCAAAATTAATGGTAGGAGATTCAGTACGTGCATATTCTGCAGATTCTGTTGTTTTGAAACGCTGTGCATAACCAAGACCAACCCAAGGAATCAAACGGAAAACTCTTTTTTCATTGTAACGTCCCCAGAAGTTAGTCACATCCCACAACAAATCAACATGACCTGCCATATATTTATTGTGCTGCATAATCTGTGCATTATCACCTACAAAACCATGCAATACACCGCCATTCAACTGCACACGCATCGCCAAATAAGGATTAAACCATTTACCGAAAGAGAATTGAGGAGCAAAATTTAAACGATTCTTAAAATCAGCTTCACTATTTTGATCTCCAAACAAAACACTTGCACCACCGGCAATAGAAATAAACCAGTTATCACCTGCTTTATTCTTTTTGAAATTAGTTTTATACCCAGGTTCATTACTGAATCCTACTTGAGGTTTAAATTCCTGCGCAGATACAGAGAAAATAAAGCCTGACAACAATGCCAAAAGTAAAACTTTAGTTTTCATATTCATCAACATTTTAATTAAACAATCAAATTCTAATATAGATATACTATTTGCAAATTTAACACTTATTTCTTATTTAAACAAATAAAAACAATAAAAGTTCTATATCATTCAAAATAATTCAATATTTCATAACCTCCATCTCGCAAATAGGATTCCTTTTTCATTAACTTAATGTCACTCTGCATCATATCTTTCACCAATGCCGGCAAATCATATTTTGGTTCCCACCCTAAACGAGTTTTAGCCTTAGTTGCATCACCTATCAACAAATCCACCTCTGTCGGACGGAAATATTGAGGATCCACTCCTACCACCTCTTCTCCTATCCGTTTCCTCAACTGCTCCAAATACACTTCACCCACTTTTTCAATAAACACTTTCTCATCGATGGTGTTTAAAAGAGCCACCTCATTAACATTTTCTCCTTTAAAAAGAATCTCCAAACCAATCTCAGCAAATGCCATTTTCAAAAAATCACGAATAGTGGTCGTAACACCTGTTGCAATCACATAATCAGAAGGTTCATCCTGTTGAAGGATCGCATGCATGGCACGTACATAATCTTTTGCATGCCCCCAATCTCGCTTAGCAGAAAGATTTCCCATATAAACCTTATCTTGCATACCCAGTGCTATACGGGAAACAGCACGGGTCACTTTACGGGTTACAAATGTTTCCCCCCTCAACGGCGACTCATGGTTAAATAAAATTCCATTTGAGGCATGCATTTTATAAGCTTCACGATAATTAACCGTAATCCAATAACCATACAATTTAGCCACCGCATACGGACTCCGAGGATAAAAAGGTGTCGTTTCTTTTTGAGGGACTTCCTGTACCAGACCATACAATTCAGATGTTGAAGCCTGGTAAATACGTGTTTTAGGAATCAAATTCAATAATCGAACTGCTTCTAAAATACGCAACACCCCTATACCATCCGCATTAGCCGTATATTCCGGAGTATCAAAACTCACCTTCACATGACTCATCGCTGCCAAATTATAAATTTCATCCGGCTGTGTTTCCCCAATGATACGGGTCAGATTCAAACTGTCTGTCAAATCCCCATAATGCAGAATCAAATTCCGATTTTCCACGTGTGGATCTTGATACAAATGATCAATACGTTCTGTGTTAAACAAAGAAGACCGGCGCTTAAGTCCATGCACCGTATATCCTTTCTTTATCAAATATTCAGCTAAATAAGCTCCATCTTGCCCGGTTATACCTGTTATTAATGCAACTTTTCCCATCTTTATAAATTTTGTAAATACCATTGATAGAGGCGTTCCACCCCTTCTTCTATTTCGATTGTATGCTTCCAACCCAAATCGTGCAACTTGGATACATCTGTTAACTTACGCATTGTACCATCCGGTTTTGAAGCATCAAAAACTATTTCCCCGGCAAAGCCCACCTTTTCTTTAATCAAGAAAGCGACTTCACGAATAGACAATTCTTTTCCTGTACCTATATTAATATGTGTATTCCGAACATCGCCTATTTTCGGGCATACATCTGTAAAGTTCACTTTTTCCATTACATAGACAGATGCATCTGCCATCTCTTCACTCCAAAGAAATTCACGCAACGGTGTTCCCGTCCCCCAAAGTTCAACCCTTCCGGGGAATATGCCATACTTAGCTAAAACAGCCAAAATCTGTTCTTGAGAAGCTGTACCTGTTACATTTTCTACCGGGCGTATTTCTAAATCTTTCCGCACAAGCTCCCAATTCCCATCCGACAAACACTTTCCCAAATGAATCTTTCGAATCATAGCCGGTAACACATGAGAGGTTTCCAAATGGAAATTATCATTAGGCCCATACAAATTTGTAGGCATGACCGCTATATAATTAGTCCCATATTGCAAGTTATAACTTTCACACATTTTGATACCGGCAATCTTGGCTATTGCATAAGGTTCATTCGTATATTCAAGTGGTGAAGTCAACAAACAATCTTCCGGCATCGGTTGTGGAGCCTGTCCCGGATAAATACAAGTACTACCTAAAAACAGCAACTTTTTTACCTTGTTTATATAAGATGCATGAATGACATTGTTCTGAATCATCAAATTCTGATAAATAAAATCAGCCCGGTAACGACTGTTTGCCATAATTCCACCAACATGAGCTGCAGCTAAAAACACATATTCCGGCTTTTCTTTTGCAAAAAACTCATTTACAGCCAATTGATCAGTCAAATCCAATTCTGCATGTGTACGCAAAACAAAGTGGGTATACCCCCGTTGTTGCAAATTCTTCAAAATCGCAGACCCGACCAATCCACGATGTCCTGCCACAAATATCTTACTACTCTTATCCATGATTCTTCTTAATCAAATTCAGCAAATACTGGCCGTACTGATTTTTAACCATAGGAGCTGCCACCTGTTCTAAACGCGCATCATCAATCCAACCACGGCGATAAGCAATCTCTTCTAGACAAGCGATTTTTAATCCCTGTCGCTTTTCAATAACCTCCACAAAAGTAGAAGCTTCAGACAAAGAGTCATGCGTACCGGTGTCCAACCAGGCAAAACCACGCCCTAATAATTTCACTTTCAACTCTCCATCCTTTAAAAATTCTTGATTAATAGTCGTAATCTCTAATTCCCCACGGGCCGAAGGTTTAATCTGTTTAGCGACATCAACCACCTTATTCGGATAAAAATAAAGCCCTACAACTGCATAATTGGACTTTGGCTCCACTGGTTTTTCTTCAATACTTAAGACATTCCCCTCTTGATCAAATTCAGCCACGCCATACCGTTCCGGATCATTGACATAATAACCAAAGACCGTTGCCTTCCCTTCTTTTTCTGCATTCGCCACAGCTTCCCTCAGCATAGCCGAAAAGCTCTGTCCATAAAAAATATTATCTCCTAACACCAAACAGGCAGAATCATTTCCTATAAAATCCTCTCCAATTAAAAAAGCTTGTGCCAACCCATCAGGCGAAGGCTGTTCGGCATATTCAAAACGAACCCCATAATCCGAACCATCTCCTAACAATCTGCGGAACCCGGGAAGATCCTGAGGAGTCGAAATAATCAATATTTCACGAATACCTGCCAACATCAAAACAGATATTGGATAATAGATCATCGGCTTATCATAAATCGGTAGCAATTGCTTGGAAACTCCTTTGGTGATTGGATACAAACGAGTACCTGAACCACCGGCTAAAACAATTCCTTTCATAAATGTTATCTTATTAAGCGAATATACATAATTATAATAATAAGATGCAAATATATTAAAAATAATCTACATTCTTACAGCGACCAAACTTTTATTCACCAAGGCTTGTTACAAAGTTAGCAATCTTTAAAAATTAATTGATTATGAATACGATTGACAACTTTCTACATTTCAAAGTGAAACATTGGTGGGTTTCCCTTCTATTAGGATTATTGTACATCCTTATTGCCATAGGATTGATGTTTACACCTCTCACAAGTTACATTGCTTTAAGTGTCTTATTCAGCATTGCAATGTTTGCCAGCGGAATATTGGAAACGATCTTTGCCATATCCAACCGAAAAAACATATCCAGCTGGGGATGGTATCTGGCAGGAGGCATCATTGACCTGCTTTTAGGGCTTTATCTAATGGCCAATATCGGCTTAAGCATGATGATTCTCCCATTCATCATCGCATTTTGGTTGATGTTCAGGGGGTTTACAGCTACCGGATATGCCATGGACTTAAAGCGGTATGGAACTCATAACTGGGGGTGGTACATGGCCTTCGGCATCTTAGCCATACTCTGTAGCATCGGCATCATTTGGCAACCGGGCATAGGAGCAATCTCCATCATCTACTTAATAGCTTATACCCTATTAATCATCGGTATCTTCCGCATTATGTTTTCTCTCGAACTGAAGAGATTACATAAATGTCATTCCAAAAAAATCTCAGAAGAGACAGCGGAATAAAGAAAAAAGGCAGGCATCAATTTTAAAGTTTCTCCCTATGAAACTTTTGGTTTCACGCCAGAAACTTCGAGTTTCATAGGAAGAAACTTTTACCAATCCGAAACAAAATCTTTATTATTTCTTAAGCGATTTAAATTATTCAAAGAATCCTTGTATATTTGCCGTAATAAGTAATAAAGACTATGGCAATACAAATAGGAGACAAAGCCCCGGAAGTATTGGGCTTTGACCAAAATGGTAAAGAGATAAAGTTAAGTGATTTTCAAGGGAAAAAGTTAGCACTTTATTTTTATCCGAAAGACAATACAAGTGGCTGTACAGCTGAAGCATGCAGCCTAAGAGATGGATATACCGATTTACAGGCCGCCGGTTACGAAGTCATTGGGGTTAGCAAAGACAGCGCTAAATCACATCAAGGATTTATCACCAAGCAATCCCTTCCGTTCAATCTTATTGCAGATACGGAAACAACCTTGCAACAGCAGTTTGGAGTATGGGCTGAAAAGAAAATGTGTGGACGAACCTATATGGGGACACTCCGTACAACCTTTATCATCAATGAAGAGGGTATCGTAACCCATATTATCGGGCCGAAAGAGGTTAAGACAAAAGATCATGCAAATCAAATCCTTAATCTATAAAAACTTAAGAAATGGCAAAAGAAGATTTATTTGAAGAAGGCAAACAGCCTACAGCAGGAAAACCGGCTGTAAATGCAGACAAGTTGAAAGCACTTCGTGCTGCGATGGACAAAATCGAAAAGAACTACGGTAAAGGTTCAATCATGAAACTCGGAGACGAAAACATCGAGAACATTGAAGTAATCCCAACCGGATCCATTGCTTTAAACGCAGCTTTGGGAGTCGGTGGTTACCCCAAAGGTCGTGTGATTGAAATCTATGGACCCGAATCTTCCGGTAAAACAACATTGGCTATCCATGCAATCGCTGAAGCACAAAAAGAGGGAGGTATCGCTGCATTCATTGATGCAGAACATGCCTTTGATCGTTTTTATGCCGAAAAGTTAGGCGTAGATGTGGAAAACCTCTGGATTTCACAACCGGATAACGGTGAACAGGCATTGGAAATCGCCGAACAATTAATCCGTTCGTCAGCTGTGGACATCATTGTTATAGACTCAGTAGCAGCCTTGACACCTAAAGCTGAAATTGAAGGAGAGATGGGCGACAGTAAAATGGGATTACAGGCTCGCTTGATGTCTCAAGCGTTGCGCAAATTAACTGCGGCGATCAACAAGACCAATACCACTTGCATTTTTATCAACCAATTACGTGATAAAATCGGTGTAATGTTCGGAAATCCGGAAACAACAACCGGAGGTAACGCGCTGAAATTCTATGCTTCCGTTCGTTTAGACATACGCCGTATCGGCCAATTGAAAGATGGAGATGAAATAAAAGGGAACCAAGTACGTGTAAAGGTCGTTAAAAACAAAGTGGCTCCTCCTTTCCGCAAAGCAGAGTTCGATATCATGTTTGGCGAAGGTATCTCCCAAGTTGGCGAGATCGTAGATTTGGGGGTTGATCTGAACATCATCAAAAAGAGCGGTTCGTGGTTCAGTTATAATGACTCCAAATTAGGCCAGGGACGTGATGCTGCCAAACAATGTATTGCAGACAATCCGGAATTGGCGGAAGAGTTGTCTAACTTGATATTTGAAGCATTAAAAACACAATAAATACTTCTTGGCAATTGACAGAAAAAAGGATGTAAAATGTATCAACTTTTTATCTGCCAATTGCCACTGGTTATTTTTATCCATGAAAGAGCAATACCATCAACTTTGTAAAACTGAAAACAGTATACCCATCTTTTCCCAAGATTGGTGGTTAGACATTGTCTGTGGCAAAGAAAAATGGGAAGTTCTTTTAATTAAAGAAAAAGGTTGTATAAAAGCTGCCTTACCTCTTTATATTCCTTGTCGGGGTATTATTTCCATGCCGCCATTAACCCAGACGATGGGACCTTGGTTTGCTTCTGACTCAGAGGATACTAAATACACGAAAACTTTAGGGAAACGACAATTTCTGTCCAAACAGTTGCTTAAACTACTACCTCCATGTACGGTCTTCTTGCAAAATTTCCACCATACAGTTACCGATTGGCTTCCATTTTATTGGGCTGGTTATAAACAAACCACCCGTTATACATATCGTCTTCTTAACATCAAACAAGAGGAGATGCTGTGGAATAATATGGCTACAAATATCCGCCGTAATATCATAAAAGCCAAAGAGAAACATCGGATTACTGTTCAAAAAGGTATTTCTATTGAAGCATTCTTAAGAGTGCAAACACAAACTTTTGAACGGCAACAAATAACCAATAAGACCGACATAAAGGTTCTTACCCGATTGATACAAGCTTGCCGAAAACGAAACCAAGGAGATATATGGGGTGGTTATGATGAAAAAGGGGAATTACATGCAGCAGCTTTCATCGTTTGGCAAAATGATACCGCTTGGTATTTAGCCGGTGGAGGGAACCCTGCTTTAAGAGACTCTGGTGCACACAGCTTAATCTTATGGGAATGTATCCGTCATGTGGCCTCCTTTATCAACACCTTTGATTTTGAAGGATCCATGATTCCAGGGGTCGAACGCTTTTTTCGGGAATTTGGTGCCATCCAAACTCCCTATTTTACAATAACCAAAGGGAATTTTAGTTTATTGGATAGAATAAGAATCAAAGTAGGTAAGTTTTTTTAATGAAAGAGATTATTTCATACATCATACAATTTCTTATCGGGACAGATCCCAAAGGAGAGTTTAGCAGGTTGGTAGGTTATACCAATGACTCCAACCTATTTGCCCGTTATCGGGTTGTTATTATTCCATCCTCCTTCTTTAAGGATGAGATTTATGGAACACCTCGTTCACTCCCCAATCTTCCTTTAAAAGATATAGAAAACGTTCCTTTACTGTTTGGTTCTTCTAAAACAGAATGGCATGGAAGTACCTGGGTGGTACATGCCGATATCATCGCCAGCACCTACTTTTTGATCACCCGTTATGAGGAGATCATAAAGAGAGAATTACGTGATCAACACGGACGTTTTCCAGGGAAAGAATCACTTGCCTACAAGGCTGGTTTTATCCATCGACCAATTGTTGATGAATATGGGAAGTTACTTCGTAAATGGCTCCGACAAGCCCAAGTAAAAGGAATAGAAGAACCTACACCTCAGATTCGCAAAGTATGGCTGACTCATGATGTAGACGCCCCTTTTTATTGCCGCACACTACGGAATGTAGTACGCGAAACATTTAAAGGAGCTGGTTTAGTACAAGCTTTAAAATGGTATTTGGGTATATTAGAAAAGGATCCTTATTACACCTTTCCTACATTGTTTAAACAAGATAGGGAACTTAGACAACAAATAGGAAAGGATCGTTGTGAAACCATCTGTTTTTTCAAAGCAGGAGGAAAAACAAAACAAGACAAACCTGTCTATAACTTGCAATCCAAAGATATGCGAATGTTATTTTCTTTATGTAAAAAAGAACAAGTGACTATTGGGTTACATAGCAGTTATAGTGCAGGACAAACTCCGTCTCTTATCCTTTCAGAAAAAAACATGTTAGAGAAAGCATCCGGAGTCTCCCTTTTATACAATCGTCATCACTTTCTTTCTTCCAGAGAGCCGGAAGACTTAGAGATGTTGGAAAGAGCAGGAATTACAGATGATTTTACCATGGGGTATGCCGATATAGCCGGTTTCCGATTAGGGACCAGCCGTCCCGTCCATTGGATTAACCCCACAAACAAACATATATCCTCCCTCCTGCTACATCCTCTAACCATCATGGATTGTACATTGGATGAATCTCATTATATGGGATTAAGTTATAAAGAAGCACAAACTTATTGCTTGGGTTTATTAAAGAAAACCCATCAAACCGGAGGAGAGTTGGTTTTGCTTTGGCATAATAGTTCTTTTTGTAAAATGATAACGAAAGATTTCCACACTAAACTCTATTTATACTTACTAAATAAATTAAAAGAGAGATGAAAATCATAACAATCGTTGGTGCACGTCCTCAATTTATTAAAGCAGCGATGGTCAGCCATGCTATTCATTCCTATAATGCTAACCAGACAGTTCAAATCCAAGAGTTGATACTGCATACCGGCCAACATTATGATGAAAACATGAGCCAAATTTTCTTTTCAGAACTAAAGATACCTCGTCCAACCTGGCAACTTCATTGTGGGAATCACACACATGGAGCTATGACAGGTCAGATGTTAATTGAGATAGAACAAATTTTATTAATAGAAAAGCCTGATTACGTTTTAGTCTATGGAGATACTAACTCAACTTTGGCAGGAGCTCTCGCTGCCAGTAAATTACTTATCCCTGTTATCCATGTAGAGGCAGGATTACGCAGTTTTAATAAAAACATGCCAGAGGAGTTAAATCGAATTATGACAGATCACTTATCTTCCATTCTCTGTTGTCCTACAACCACAGCTGTTAAAAACCTCACCAACGAAGGTATTCACTCTGGTGTGCATCATGTTGGAGATGTCATGTATGATGCTGCTCTTTTATTTGGGGAATTAGCAGATCAGAAATCAACAGTTTTGGTTGATTTAGGATTGAAAGATCGCTCTTATAGGCTATGCACTATTCACAGAGCTGAAAATACAGACTATCAAGAACGTTTACAACAAATCATAGAAGCTCTATTACAAATAGCATCAAAAACAATTCCAATCGTATTACCTCTCCATCCACGTACTAAACAATACTTAAAACAATACAATTTACTTTCTCTAATAGAGAATCATCCCTATATACATTTAACACCTCCACTTAGTTTCTTAGACATGGTAATGTTGGAAAAACATGCCACTACTATTCTTACTGATTCCGGAGGAGTACAAAAAGAGGCTTATTTCCACCATACTCCTTGTATCACATTACGTCAAGAAACCGAATGGGTTGAAACAGTAAAAGCAGGTTGGAATCAAATCGCAGGATACCAGACCAACACAATTATTGACTGTTTACAGAGGCAAACTATAAAATCAGATATTCAAGAATATGGAGATGGGAAATCTTCTGATAAAATCATAAGTTTAATATGAAAAAAGTATTAATAATATGTGACCTTTTTCCTCCTGCATTCGGTCCTCGCATGGGATACCTTTGTAAATACTTGAAAGGGTTAGGTTGGCAACCGGTTGTTCTCACTGAAGCTATTAAAGATAATACGTTTACCTTTTTAGCAAATGAATGCAAGGTACATTATATCCAATTCTATCCACAAACAAACCGCATTCTAAGCAAACTTATTTGGTTCATCATTCAAATTTTAGACAACTATTTTCACTATAAAGATCTACGAATAATTTACAAAGCCAATAAGCTTTTAACTCAAGAATCTTTCGATGTGATTTTATGCAGTACTTATCGCACCTTTCCATTAAGAGCAACACAAAAGGTAGCAGCTCAACATAAGTTACCTTGGATTGCAGATTTGCGTGACATCATTGAACAATATACAGGGACTGAATTTATCAGTCACTCCCTTCCTCATTTATGGGGATTAGATAAATTAATCTGTAATCGTTTTAAACGAAAAAATTTACAAATTAGGAACCAAGCAATCCAATCAGCCCAAGCAATCACAACAGTCTCACCCTGGCACGTAAGAATATTGCAAACATACAATGCCAACACCCATTTAATATACAATGGTTTTGATCCTGAAATCTTTTATTCAGAAGATATCAAAACTAAACAATTTATCATAACTTACACCGGTCGTTTACTAAGTACAGCGATGCGAGATCCTTCTCTATTATTTGAAGGACTAGCCAAACTTCACAAACAAAAACTCATTAATCCCGAGAGTTGCAGGGTTCACTGGTATGTAGACAATACATCCAAAGAAATCATACAAGCTGAAGCTAAAAGAATGAAAGTAGAAATTTTTATGGACTACAAAGGATATATAGCAGCAGAAAAGATACCAGCAGTCCTTAACCGCAGTTCAATACTTCTACTTTTAACCAATAAAGCATCACAAAAAGGGCCAAAAGGAGTTATGACTACCAAATTTTTTGAATCTCTTGCAGTAAAAAAACCGATTCTTTGTATTAGGAGTGATGAAAGTGTTTTAGAAAAAGCGTTACAAGATTCTAAAGCAGGATTAGCCGCTCGTAACCAAGAAGAGGTTTGCCTTTTTCTTTTAACCTATCTAAAAGAATGGGAAAAGAAAGGATACACTACATCTTCCATACATCCAGATGTACTACAAAATTATTCAAGAAAGGAACAAGCTAAACAATTTGTGAGTATCTTTGAACAGATTATAAAATAATCAATATGGATAAACACCTCAATATCGTTGCTTTTAACATTCCTTGGCCGGCAAATTATGGTGGGATCATTGATGTCTTTTACAAGTTAAAGGCTTTACATGCTTGTGGGGTAAAAATCATCCTGCACTGTTTTGAATATGAGCGTCCACAAGCACCAGCATTGGAAGAACTATGTGAAGAGATTTACTATTATAAACGACATACCGGACTATTGGCCAACTTTACCCTACTACCTTACAATGTATATAGCCGTAAACATCCCGACCTTCTCTCTAACCTTCTAAAAAACGATTACCCAATACTGTTCGAAGGGTTACATTGTTGTTATTACATGAATGATCCAAAACTCAAAAACCGGATAAAGATTTACCGTGAAGCCAATATCGAACATGATTATTACCATCATTTGGCAAAAGCGGAGAAACACCTAATTAAAAAATGTTTTTTCCAAATAGAGGCATGGCGATTCAAACGATATCAAAAGATTATTTCTCATGCAGATTTAGTCATAGCTGTATCAACAACAGACGCGGATTATCTACAAAAGCAATTTCCAAATAAACAGGTTGAATTCATGCCCTGCTTTCATACAAACAACGCTATTACGATACAACCCGGAGTATCCAATTTCATCCTTTACCATGGGAAATTATCCGTAGTAGAAAATACACAAGCAGCACTCTATTTAATAGAGAACATATTTAGTCAATTAAACTATCAATGTATCATAGCTGGTATGGATCCTCCAAAGTCGTTATTCAAAGCGGCAGCACCATATCCTCACATCCACATAGAGGCAAACCCATCAGAAAAACGGATGAATGAACTGATATACAATGCACAAATCCATATACTGATAACCTTCCAATCTACCGGGCTCAAACTTAAATTATTAAACAGTCTGTTTGCCGGAAGACATACGGTTGCTAACCAATTAATGGTAATGGGTAGTGGGTTAGAATCTCTTTGTCACATTGCAAACAATACAGAAGAGATGATTCAAACTTGCCAAAGATTAATGCAAACTACTACAGATTTGGGAATAATAGAAGCACGTCGACAGGCTCTATATCCCATTTATTCTAATACGTATCAAGGAAAACGTTTAATGAAAATGATTTTTAAACATCAATAGCTTCTATCCCTTGTCGAATATAAGCTATTTCTAAATCTTGTGGTTTAAAAATATGATCGTTCCACTGCAATAAATCTATATCGATAGGAATAATACCTTGTTGTTTGAATAGAGGAGTCCTACCCAACTGTTGCTCCATTGATTTTAAGGCAGTTCTCACCTCCTCCATCGGACGAGAAGTATAAGCTATGGCTACTTGGTTAAGAAAAAGATTGGGCTGAGACATTCCGATAGGTTCTGTATAGACAGCATCCGAAAAAACTATCTTGTTAAAATAAACCTTTAATAACCTGACAGCCGCTTCTATATGTTCTTCACACTCCCAATTAGACCCCAACCCAATGATTACTTTCGCTTGCATATTCATAAATAAAATCTACTGTTAAGCAAAACTACTAAAAATACCTTTAATATGGTATTGTCTTTATTCTCTTTTCATACTACTTTTGCACGAGATTCAAAAAAGATGAGACTATCAGAGCTTCAAACAGGAGAAAAAGGAGTCATTGTAAAAGTGATAGGACGTGGAGCCTTTCGCAAACGTATTATCGAAATGGGATTTATCCGCGGAAAAGAGGTGACTGTCATTCAAAATGCTCCACTTAAAGATCCGATCCATTACCGGGTAATGGGATACGATGTATCTTTAAGACGAAATGATGCACACATGATTGAGGTGGTCAGTGCCACCGAATTTGCAGAAGCGAACTCTCATCATACCCGTTCCGTCAATTCATATACTTTCCCTTCTGAGGAAAGCCTACAAGAGATGGCAATCCATAAAGGGAAGACCATCAATGTTGCTTTAGTTGGTAATCCCAACTGCGGGAAAACATCCCTGTTTAATTTTGCATCCGGTGCACATGAACATGTAGGGAATTACAGTGGAGTAACAGTTGATGCCAAAGCTGCTACTTTCTATCAGAATGGATATACATTCAAAATAGTTGACCTACCGGGAACCTATTCCCTTTCGGCCTATACTCCAGAAGAGTTGTATGTACGTAAGCATCTGAATGAAGAACAACCAGATGTGGTAATCAACGTGGTAGATGCCTCCAATTTAGAACGTAACCTCTATCTGACCTGCCAACTTATCGATATGGACGTACGTATGGTAATTGCACTTAACATGTACGACGAATTACAGAGACGGGGAGATAAGTTTGACTACAACTCCCTTTCCGGTATGATTGGTACACCGATTGTCCCAACCATCAGTAAAACCGGATTTGGAATTGAGGAATTATTTGATCGTGTGATCAAAGTTTATGAAGAGGAGGATCCCGTTCTACGTCATATCCATATCAACTACGGGGATGTCTTGGAAAAGACTATTCAGAATGTCAGACAATCTTTAAGAGAAACAGGTCATTTTACAAAAAGTTTATCCAAACGAAACCTTTCCATCAAGTTGTTAGAAAAAGATTCGGACATAGAACATTTCATCAAACAGATGCCCAACTCTGAACGCGTGATACAAGAGCGTGATCGTAATGTAGCTCAAATAGAAAAACTTCTCAAAGAAGATAGCGAGACTGCATTCACAGATGCTCGGTATGGATTCATATCAGGGGCACTCCGTGAGACTTATGATCCAAGTAAAATACAAGAGGTAAGTAAAACACAAATCATAGACATCTTTGTCACCCACAAAGTATTAGGTTTCCCTATCTTCATACTATTTATGTGGGTCATGTTTGAAGCCACGTTCCATTTAGGAGAATATCCTATGATGTGGATTGAAACATTAGTTGGTTGGATAAGTGATTTTGTCCGCAGTAACATGAGTGCAGGTCCACTCAAAGACCTATTGGTCGATGGTATTATTGGAGGCGTAGGAGGTGTGATAGTCTTCCTCCCTAATATCCTAATACTTTATGCATTTATCTCCTTCATGGAAGATTCCGGTTATATGGCACGAGCAGCCTTTATCATGGATAAAATCATGCATAAGATGGGGCTACATGGAAAATCATTTATTCCATTAGTCATGGGCTTTGGATGTAATGTACCCGCCATCATGGCATCCCGTACGATTGAAAGCCGTAACAACCGTATGATCACCATGTTGGTCAATCCCTTGATGAGTTGCAGTGCCCGTCTTCCGGTCTATGTTTTACTAACAAGCGCTTTCTTCCCTAAAACGGCCGGAACAGTTATGCTAATCTTATATTCTACAGGCATTTTGTTGGCAGTATTGATGGCACGTTTGTTCAAACGATACCTCTTTTCCAAAGAGGATGTTCCATTTGTAATGGAACTTCCTCCCTATCGTATGCCGACAGGTAAATCAATACTGATCCACATGTGGGAAAAAGCAAAACAATACCTTCAAAAGATGGGAGGTATTATCTTAGTTGCCTCCATTATTATCTGGTTCTTAGGATACTATCCTCGCCAAAATGTAAATCCGGCAGCAACTTCACTGAAAACAGTAGAACAAACTGAAATCCAAGCACAAGGTTCCTATATTGCCCGTATCGGTCATACAATTCAACCTATTCTTGAACCATTAGGATTCGATTGGAAAATGAGTATCAGTCTGCTTACCGGAATGGCAGCCAAAGAAGTCGTGGTCAGTACGCTAAGTGTATTATACACCGGAAATTCAGAAGACAATCAGATTCTCACCGAACGACTTCAGCAAGACCATGACAAAGAGGGGAATCCGATTTTTACCCCTTTGGTTGCATTAAGTTTCATGCTCTTTGTCCTCATCTATTTTCCATGTATAGCAACCGTTTCAGCAATCATCAGTGAATCCGGTTCCTGGAAATGGGGATTATTTGTCATAACTTATACCTGCCTATTAGCATGGATTGTATCATTTATTGTTTATCAAGCAGGAACAATTCTGCTAAACCTCATCGGTTAAACTATGTGGCAAGAAATCGCAATCATAATAGTAGGGTTATTGGTCATACTCTATGTAGGATTTAAATTCTACAACCTATTTACCAAATCTAAGTATCCATCAGATCCCTGTTCCGGTTGTACAGGATGTACTTTAAAAGAACAACTAAAAAACAAAAAATCACCTCGGACATAACAGTTCTTTATATTTTATATAATAAACATAAATTTAATAGTATTAAAAATATCCACAAATGTATAAATTCACTTTTATTTCAATAATAAGCTTTATATCCGTTCTTTTGAGTTCTTGTAAAGAATCAAATGAGGATTTATTACAAACATTACGTAGCGAAAATGATATATATTATAACCAAAACAACCAAGATGCTATTCGAAGAGTTGAATCAATTATGTATAACAACACAAATCTAAATAACATTTATGAACGTTTTAAGATTGTTCATATATCAGATACTCATTTATCAGATTTCTCTCTAAACAACCATTTTCTAAATCCTATAAATTTAATTCAATCCATTCGTTTTGCCAACCAACCGAAACTTAAAATCAATGCAATTACCGTTACTGGTGATTTTATTTCCAATGATAAAAAAGAGAAAGCTTTATCTTACTTAAATTCTTTTTATACTCACTTAAAAAACGGAAATAATATACCTTCCATCATTTGTACAGGGAATCACGATTGTAACCTATCAAAGAATAATTTCGAGAATTATATAAGCTCAAAAGAGATACATTCTATCCTTTTCCCAAATCTTACATCTACTAACAACAATTATTATTACATAGACTTGCCTAATCCTCAAGGAGGGACAATTCGGTTTATATCTTTAGATATGCTTGATCAACCTAAAGCCATCTATAATACACTCTATTATGCCTATTTCTCTCCCGAACAGATAAATTGGTTAGGAGAAGTCGCACTAAAAAAAGACATGACTAGTCAACACAGTATAATCATTACTACTCACTATCCCTTACAACCCTACTCTTCTGATGCCTACACATATTTATGTGACGGAGATTTTATACATCCATGGTCTATGATACCAGAAATAGTAGAAGCTTTTAGAAGCCGTACAAAGATTCATAAAACATATCAAAATAAAGTAACCAAAGAGAATGATTTATCTATTAATTTTGATTTTAGTAATAGTCAAGGGGAATTTGTCTGTTATTTAGGAGGACATGACCATGTAACAACACATTTCGATATAGAAGGATTTGAAAATCAAAACAGAAATCTTCTTCCTCAAAAAACATTACTATGTACAAATCAAGCACCTAGTGAAACAGGAAGAGTTTATAATAGAGTTTTCAGAAAAGAAGATAGTCTTAGTAGTAATAGTTTTTGCATCTATGCAATAGATACTTACGAAAAGAATATATATATTACCTATTTTGGTGCATATAAACCTTCAGATAATTCAAATTATCCAGAAATAGCAATAATATCTTACTGAAGAGTAGATTACTTTCATGAAATTTAAATTCCCCAATAATTGTACTATCTTTGACTCTTCAAATAAATAATTTATTTTACACAATAAAATTATGTAAAATCGTTCTATTTATAAATAGACTTATATGCAAGCAATTATATTAGCAGCAGGCATGGGTAAACGCCTAAAAGAATTAACCCAAGATAACACAAAATGTATGGTCAAGGTACATAATCAAACCTTGATCGAACGTACCTTACAACAACTTAGTGCACTTTCTTTAACTCGTATCATTTTAGTTATTGGCTATAAAGGAGAAAAGGTTAAAGCACTTGTTGGTAACAAAATCGGGAATACCCCTATTTTATACATTGAAAATCCCGTTTATGATAAGACAAATAATATTTACTCATTATACCTTGCAAAAAATTATTTAACAGAAGAAGATACTATTCTTTTAGAATCTGATTTAATATTTGAAGACTCCATTTTACATAAACTTATAACCAATCCTTATCCAAATTTGGCAGTAGTAGCAAAATATCAAAGTTGGATGGATGGTACAGTCGTGACTTTAGATGAGGATTGTAATATTTTAAATTTCATATCTAAGAATGCATTTGTTTTTAGCCAAAAAGATTTTTATTACAAAACTGTCAACATTTATAAATTCAGTAAAGATTTTTCAAAAAACAAATATATTCCATTTTTAGAAGCGTATTGTAAAGCTTTAGGGAACAATGAATATTATGAACAGGTTCTAAAAGTAATTTCCCTATTAGACAAATCTGATTTAAAAGCTTTAAAAATAGATACCGATAAATGGTATGAAATAGATGACCAACAAGACTTGAGCAATGCTGAATCTCTATTTTCTGAAGGTTCAGAGGCACTTGCATTGTTTGGTAAACGTTTTGGAGGTTATTGGCGATTCCCCATGTTATTAGATTTTTGCTATTTGGTTAACCCCTATTTTCCTAATAAACGAATGAAAGATGAAATGCGTTCTAATTTTGACACTTTACTCACTGAATATCCTTCAGGAATGGGTATTAATGCACAATTAGCCGCTCGTTATGTTGGTATCAATACAGACCAAATCATTATTGGAAATGGGGCTGCAGAATTAATAAATTGTTATCTAAGTACACAACCAACTCTCCATACAGGAGTTATACTTCCAACATTTGAAGAATATCCAAATCGAATAGAGAAAAGATATATTACCTATTTCCAACCTAAAAATAAAAACTTTAGTTACACATGTTCAGATATTATCTCCTATTTTTCAGACAAAGAGATTGAACAACTTTTAATTATAAATCCAGATAATCCTTCTGGAAATTTACTTTCAAAAAAAGAACTTCTAACTCTGATTAATTGGACTAAACAGAGGCATATCCGTTTAATTATAGATGAATCTTTTCTTGATTTTGCAAAAATAGGGAGAAGCATGTCACTTTTTGACAAACAATTATTAAACGAAAATCCTCACTTAATTGTAATAAAAAGTATCTCTAAGTCATACGGAGTTCCTGGATTGCGAATCGGTTTTTTAGCATCAGGAGACAAAACTTTAATCCAAAAACTAAAGAAGAACATTTCAATTTGGAACATAAATTCTTTCGCAGAATTTTACTTACAAATCTTTGTCAAATATCAAGAAGATTACAACAAGGCTTGTGTAAAATTCATCAATGAAAGAGAACGTTTTTTTATTCGTCTAAAGGAAGTTCCATTTTTACGTGTCATACCTTCAGCAGCAAACTATTTCCTCTGTGAAGTTATATCTGAATATAGCTCTGAAGAGTTATGTCATAAACTACTTTCTATAAATAATATTTTAATCAAAAATTGTAGTACAAAAGCTGGTTTTGATGGGCAATCTTATATTCGGATCGCCATCCGCAATCAAAAAGAGAATGATCTATTAATAGAAGCTTTACTTCAATTAAAATAAGTTATCATGCAAGATTATCAAACCATATGCATTTGTGGAGGAGGTAGTTTAGGGCATACAATCTCTGCCAATATTAGTCAAAATGGGGATTTCCAGGTTAATCTATTAACAGGTCATCCGTTAGCATGGTCGAATCAAATAGACATTACAGACTGTAATGGAGAAATAATAAAAGGACATATAAAAAAAATATCATCTAATCCCCAAGAGGTCATACCTGATGCAGATATAGTTTTATTATGTGTTCCTGGATATTTAATTCCTCAAACACTTACAACTATTGCTCCTTATATAAAGAAAGATACAGAAATTGGTTCTGTAGTTTGTAGCAATGGTTTTTTCTGGATGGCCAATCATATTTTAGGTCAGGAGAAACATTTTTTTGGCTTTCAACGCGTACCATTTATAAGCCGAGTTAAAGAATATGGGAAAAGTGCAGAATTAAAAGGATACAAATCCATTTTAAAAATTGGAGGAAATAAAAATAGTGATTTAGATCGTTTATCCACTTTTTTTACCCAATCACTAAAAACAAAAACAATCTCACTAAATCATTATTTAGAAGCTACATTAACTAATAGCAATCCACTTTTACATCCTGCACGAATTTATAGTATGTTCTCACAACTATCGACAGATGTATACGACAAAGAGTTCCTTTTTTACGAAGAATGGGACAATTACAGTTCCGAGGTTTTATTACAAAGCGATCAAGAGTTTCAACAAATTATCTCTTGTTTATCTATTCATCAGAAAGAGATCCCCTCTTTACTCACCTACTACGAATCAACAGATGCATCCTCTTTGACTAAAAAGATTCGTTCTATCCAAGCATTCAAAGGTATTAAAATGGCAATGAAACCTTATCAAGAAAAATATAAGGTAGACTATACTAATCGATATTTTACAGAGGACATACCTTATGGTTTGTTAATTATTAAATCATTCGGATTACTTTTATCCATAGACACACCTCAAATAGATCAAATTATCTTATGGATACAAAAAAGAATGGGCAAAGAATATTTAGTAAATGGAACATTAAGAGGTAAAGATATTCAAGACTCTGGTATTATACAAAATTTCGGTATCAAAACAATCGAAGATTTATATCAACTATAAACAGTTCACCAATGTCCATAAAGAAAAAACTTAATAATCCCATGGTTTCAAATTTTATATCATTGGTACTACTCCAAGGTATAAATTACTTATTACCATTACTCTCATTCCCTTTTCTTTTCAGAGTTTTAGGAGTTGAAAGATGGGGGCTAGTAACATTCGGATATGCACTCATGCAGTATTTTATCATGTTTACCGATTTTGGATTCAATTTATCTGGTACTAAATATATTTCCCAACACAGAGAAAACATAAAAGATGTTAACACTTTTTTAAATAGTGCTTTAATAGGTCGTTTCATTCTTTGTTTTATGAGTTTTCTCATTTTATTAATCCTTACTTCATTTACAAAAAAATTTGAACAAGAATCTCTTTTTTATCTTTTATACTTCGGCATGGTTATCGGAAATGTAATGTTCCCTATGTGGTTTTTTCAAGGGATGGAAAACATGAAATACATTACTATGTTCAACATCATAGCAAAAACATGTAGTTTCCTACCTTTTTTCATCTTTATCCGTAAACCCGAACATTATATATACGTACCCATATGTTATAGTCTTGGTTTCATCTTAGCTGGTTTAATCAGCCTTTTTATTATCTATTTAAAGATGGAGATGAAATGGTATTTTACCTCTATCAAAGACATTCTATTTGTACTAAAAGACAGTTCTACCTATTTTTTATCACGTCTCTCCACTTCTCTATTTACCACAAGTAATTCTTTTATTTTAGGTTTAATATGTGGAAATACTGCTGTAGGTTACTATTCTGCTGCAGAAAAATTGTATCAAGCCTACAATCAATTATTATTGCCTTTTACCGGAGTACTATTCCCTCACATTGCTAAAACAAAAAATATACCTTTCTTTAAAAAGGTTTTTTATCGCATATCTATTACCAATATTTTTTGTGTGACAATGACAATTTTACTTTCCGCTTTTATTCTCAATATTGTATATGGTGCAACAGACCCTACAATCCTTAAAATATTCAAGATCTTACTACTTGCATGTTTTGTCACCATTCCATCCATGTTATTAGGTTATCCTTTCTTAGCTGCTATGGGACATCCACATTATACCAATTGGACTATTGTTTGTACCTCTTTAACACACATAATAGGATTATTATTTCTTTATATTTGTAATATTTTACAACCAGTTACAGTTGCAATAATGGTCGTAATATCTGAAAGTTTACTTATCCTTTTTCGGGGATGGGGAGTTCATAAATTCAAGCTCTGGAAATCTCATTGACCATCCAATAGGCACTGTATAAATCAGAAAAAGGATCATTCTATTTATAAAAGATGCTTTTACCTTAAGAGAGAAAATAAAAGGCTGAATATATAACTCAACAACAAAAACAAGATAGATCAAAAAAATATAGTAAATTTGACCTCATTCTAAGAATATTACAAATGAAACAACAAGAATTTACAAACATATATTTTTATTATCTCTTTATTATAACCCTATTTGCCGGAATTATATTCTATGATATCATCGGTTTCAAAGCAGCAGATGAAATTTGCGGAGGTCTTTTGCTTGTTTTATTCTTCAAGCAAATGTTTACAACTCCCGATTGGCCAATAAACAAAGTTTTTTTATTAACATTATTTATATTTACCTTCTATTTTCTCTATTCAATTTACATAGGTAGTAACTCTATAAAAGCAATAGGGACTGATTTAATCATTCAAATAAAGCCCTATTTAGCCTTTTTCTGCACATATCAGCTAATGCCCAAATTCAATGAAAATCAAAAAAAAATCTTACAAGAAACAAGTCTATTATTTTGGTTTCTTTTTCTACCTATTGGACTTATAGGAGCTACTGATGAGCATTTTTTCAACCATACAGTAGGACATCCTTCTTGTTATGCAGCTATTGTTACAGCTCTATCTTTTACCTATTTGTATTGCGGGAAATTTACCAAAAAAGAAAAATTGATTTTTTTCATCATGCTTGCAGCAGGCATAGCATCCGGACGTTCTAAATTCTATGGATTTTATGCCCTTGCTCTTTTCGTTGTATTATATTTAGGCAAACCTGAAAACCTAAAATTAAATACCAAAAACATTGTAGCCTCTCTTGTACTCATTTCAGTTATGGCATTCGTTGCTAGAGAAAAATTAGATTTATATTTTATTCAAGGGATGTCAGATGATAATGAAAATAAAGATTTGATCGCTCGTTTCATGTTATACTCTACCTCTTTTCTCATTCTAATAGACTATATTCCTTTTGGTTCAGGTTTAGCCAGTTTTGCGACACATGCATCCGCAATCCATTATTCCTCTATTTATACAGAATATGGTATTGACTACGTATGGGGACTTAGTAAAGCATACAATAAGTTTATAGCAGATACCTATTATCCATCTTTAGCTCAATTTGGGATTGTAGGTATAATATTGTTTGTTTCATTTTGGATTTATATTATCTGTAAATCAATAAAATGCAGCAAAAAAATCAATAATGCCCAATTATTTACAATCGCATGTTTAATTATAGGTTATTTACTTATTGAAAACATAGCAGATGCCTCTTTTACTAGCAATAGAGGTTTATTTATGATGATTTTTTTAGGTTTAATCGTTGCAAACCAGAAAGAACAAATTCTAAATCACGAACATCAAGAACAAGAAACAACTAATATTTAAGAAAATGACTAACTACGATTTACTCTTTCCGGATAACAGAAAATCAGGTAATACTCCCCTTAGGCAAGCACAATTGGTCATGTTACGTATGCTTGCCATATTAGATCATATCTGTAAAAAGCATCATTTAACATATTGGATGTGTTCAGGTACTCTATTAGGGGCTGTACGTCATCAAGGGTTTATACCATGGGATGATGATTTAGATATTTGTATGATCCGGGAGGATTACGAAAGATTTCTTGATATAGCCAAGGAAGAATTACCTAAAGACCTGTTTCTTCAAACAAGAGAAACAGACCCATATTATGATTATTTAGCTTTACCCTGTAAAATTAGAGATACCAAAAGCCTTATCATAGCAGAAGGTACAGAGAGAAAAAAATATAATATGGGATTATTTATTGATATATTTCCCGCAGATCGCTATCACTTAGAACCTAACTTATTCAAAAAAGAACAACAAGTTAAAACCTATTTTTATTATTTATGCAAAGGATTAGACGCAGAATTAGATAAAACATCTTTTATTAAAAAATGTATTACTATAGGGAAACCAATATTACGTTATCTTACTCAAAGGTATTTAAAAAACAAAGCACAATCGTTAATCGATACAAATAAGAAATTAGAAAAAAATTGTTATATCGGCCATGGATTTGACACACCATGGAGAAGATATTTCAATTATCAAGATATTTTTCCCCTAAAAGAATACACTTTTGAGAATCATCGTTTTTTAGGGCCTCATAATGCAGATGCTTATCTTTCAGAATTATATGGGCCTAATTATATGACTCCGCCACCACCGGAACAGCAAATACAAAAACATGCTTCGATGTTAAAACCCATACTTGATTTTTAATATTTTATAAACAAACACAGGATTATAAACGACATATCTCTTCCATAATCGTTTGGGATCACTTATTAAACGTCCCAACCATTCCAATCCCCAATCTATCATCCATTGGGCAGGACGTTCTTTTGTTCCTGCATAAAAATCAAAAACAGCACCAATACCTGTAATGACATGTGCTTTCACAAATGAAGCATTTTCTATAATCCATTTTTCTTGTTTAGGAGCAGTCATTCCTACAAACAGCACGTCTGGCTCAAAATCATTTATCGCTTCAATCATCTTTTGATTATCCGATAATGAAAATGAGGTCTTATAGGGAGGGCTATAAGTACATACACCAACATTAGGATATTCTAAAGCTAAATGTTCTTTTATTTGAGATAAAGTCTGATCAGAAGCACCTAAATAGAAACACTTACCTTTTTTTCTATTTAATACTTCCAATAATAATTTATGCAAATCAGCTCCTGCAAATTTAGGTACAGATTCTTTATTTATAAAACGGGCAGCCCAAGTTATAGAAACACCATCCGGAAGTAAATAGTCACTTTCGATCAAAGCTCGTTTAAATAAAGGATCTTTATCTGCCATGACCCAAGAATAAGCATTAATCGTATTAACCAAAATACGTCCATCCGGAATATCCTCCAACGTAAAATTAGATGTAATATTATAATCTGATAATTTAATTTTTTTCATTTACTTATAAATTTTCATATAGATCCATCAACTGCTCATTGATATAACTTACACTAAATTTACTATTCGCTAAACATAACGAAGCTTCAGATAAACGTAAGCGTAAAGAAGCATCAGTCAACAAATACTTTAGTTTATCTGATAACCCATCTATATCTCCCGGTTGAAAAAACAAAACGTTTTCTCCTTCCAACAATACATCAGGCAACCCCCCTACAGGTGTTGAAATAACAGGTATCCCATACGACCAAGCATCTAAAACAGCCATAGGAAAGCCTTCCGCATAACTTGCCAAACAGAAAACAGAAGCTTTTCTAAATAAAAGATCTTTTAATTTACCTTTAACCCAACCAGGAAAAAGAACCTGATCAAGTATTCCACATTCAGATGCAATCTGCTTTGCTTTTGCTAATTCCCCATTTCCAGCAATAACAAGTTTCCATTCTGGGAAACTTGAAGCTATTTGAGCAAATGCACGAATCAATACAGAATAGCCTTTATTTTGATTTAATGTTCCAGCAAAAAGAATTTCCTTATGAGTATCTGAATATTGAACAGAAGGGACAATCGGACAAGGATTATTGATTACATAAATCTTTTTCTCAACCCCAAACAAACGGATCAATGTCTGACGGATTGATTGTGATAATACAATTATTTTGTCAGCACCTTCAAAAAGCTCTTTATAATAAAAATTTCCTTTTTGCTCCGCTAATTGATTTCCGATATGAAGGTGAATGATAATCTTTTTACGTAATAGTTTTGCAATCTTAAAAAACAAATACTTTCGTCTAACAGAAGGAAGTTCACTTGTATGAATATGCACTATATCATAGAACCACACACACATAATATATTGAACCAAAGCTTTTATAGCAAACAAATACTTTACTATTTTATGCTTATCTATATGAGTTTCTATCCAACGAACTTTATACATTTCCCAAAAAGGGAACTGTTCATAAGCTTTTAAAACAGCCGTTACTCCCCCACGTGTTTTTCGAGAAGTCGCTAATATCAGAGCCCTTTTAGTTTTCATTACGTTGATTTATCAATTCTTCTTTTGTGAATCGCCTATCAGAAGGATACAACTCCAATTCATGTTGCATTGTTTCTTGTATATCCCATCTAAACTTTAAAACCTTAGCTGGAACTCCACCAACAATTGCGTAAGGAGGGACATTCTTTATAATCAAAGCTCCTGCGGCAACCACAGCTCCACGTCCAACTGTAACCCCTTTTAAAATGGTCACATTTGTACCTATCCAAACATCATCTTCTATATAAACATCTTTGTCATCATCTGGTCGTTTATCATGTACATCATAAATAAATCGACCTATATCTGTATAACGATGATCCCCACCAATAATTGTTACATGGGGGCCAAATAAAACCTTATTTCCTATATAGACATTACTTTCTGTTGATAAAATCACAGCATGAGGGCCCAAGTAAACATCATCCCCAATAGACAAATGGTTATACGGGATAATCGTTGACGAAAGAGCTCCAAAACGTACATTTTTACCACAATGTAGCATCAATCGTTTATAGAAAAAAGAGAGAAAACGATTTACACATCCTCGTAGTAAATACACAACATTATATATAATAAGAGCGATTACACGCATACTGACCATTATTTACATTCGCTTCTTATATTCATCCAATAAAGAAGACAATAAATTTTTACATGCCAAATAACCAATAGGGACAACCAATGTCAAAGCCAACATACCCAACAAAGCGTATAATTTACGAGGTCCAATCGGTCTATTCTTCACATAAGCATCATCAACTATTTTTGCTTTTTCACGAACCTGTCCTAAAATCAAAGCATTTTCTTCTCTTTTCTGCAATAAGATCAAATAGACCCCTTGAACTATTTCTTGTTGACGCCTAAGCTCGATATATTCACGTTCCGCAACAGGATAGCTATTCATCTTATCATAAATTTGCTTTTCCTTTTGTTTAATATCAGCGATAGACAACTGTAAACCTTTACGCGCATTCCCTATAGTTTCAAACACACTTAAACGTAATTGGTCTGCTTGTTCCGACAATGTTGCAACCAAAGGGTTTTGAATGTTCGAGTTTTGTATCACACGGGCACGCTCCAACAGTACTTCATTATACGTAATTAACGGGCTACCCTTTTCTCCCTCTTGGGCATTCATTAAAACCGGAACCAAATTATACTTGTTAGCAGGATCTTTCACAAAATCATCCATCATATCGATAACATTCTGTTGAGCTTCCAATTCAATTAACCTTGCTTGAAGTTCTTTCATTTGTTCTACATAAAACTCCACATCATGTTCTAAATCCATCAATTTATGTTTACGCTTATATGCTTCTATTTTTTCTTCAATATCAGCTAAATCTGTAACAATACCTTGAATACGACCATCTAAAAACGAAAGCGTTTTTGTTGCTTCATCTTTCTTATAAAAGTCTGCCTGTTCATTATATTTCTTCACCAAACAGTTCAACATATCCACCCCTCTTTTCTTTTCATAATCAGTACACCCCAATTCTATCACATTTGAAGTTTTAGACACCTCCTCTATAAAGAATTCATCAGCGACCTCTTCAGCGACCCAACTTGCAGGACGATAGGTGATATTCAGTTTGTCAAAGGTTATAGGTTCTTTATCCCCTTTATAATTCAAGACAAAAGTACCAAGTGGTAAATCTATGACAGCCGGTAATGATGTAAAATGAAAGTTCTTCTTATCCATTGTTTTAGTTTCAGCCGAAACTTCCCAATTACCACCTTTACTTACAACAATAAAATCAACATCCTCTGATAAACAAGCATTCGTCACAGAATCAGCAGTCATAACCAAAGGCACCTTTTCATACATTCTCAATAACGAGAATGGCTTACAATAATCAACATTAACACCCAACTCTAATATCATTTCCCGTAATAATTTATTAGAGGTCAATGTCATCATCTCATCTTCAATATTAACAGACCCACCTGAAACAGACCCAAGTCCGAATGATTTCATTAATCCGGCCGCTTCACCTAAGCCAAAACTTCCACCACCCAACTCTTTGTCCTCTTGTATCTGAATACTTGCCTTTATTTCATAAGTTCGAGGATAAAAAATTAAATATAATACAGCAGGAATTATCGAAAAGATAAAAACCGCCAAAAACAACCTCCATTGTAAAAGGTAACCTACTATAATAGTTTTTAGTCCTATAACTTCATTATCTTTGATATCCATAATTTCATTTCTTATTTGGTGATGGCCAATACAACTGTTGTTATCACAGAGATAGCACTTAAAATAGAAGAGAACACCGTTATACTATATTGCTCAGCTTGACTATAACGTGCATTTTTCTTCTTGGCCTCATTAGGTTCTACATATACCACGTCATTTTGTCTTAAATAGTAGTAGGGAGAGGTAAAAATAGCAGGATCAGTCATATCTAAACGACCAAATTCTTTTTGACCATTATTATCTCTAATCACCAAAACATTTTTTCTATTAGCATTAATCGTAAGATCTCCGACCTGTCCTATAGCATCTAAGATGGATAGTCTATCATTTTTCACAGATATAGCTCCAGGACGGGAAACTTCCCCCATCATCGTCACCTTGAAATTCACAATTTGTACATTTACTAGCGGATCCTTTAAATATGGCTTTATCTTTTCTTGTAAATCAGCACTTAACTCTTGCTTACTTAATCCAGCCACCTTCACCTGTCCTAAAACAGGGAAATTTATATAACCATCCTTACTTACTAAATAGGTTCTTAATTGTTGAGAGGAGACTGTTGAAACTTCACCTTGTGCCGCATACGCATAAACCGGTGGATTAAAAGGAGTAGTCACGGTAGGATCCCATCCCGTTACGGTAATGGTCAACAAATCATCTGGACAAATTTTTGTAGAATAGGTTTGACTCATCTGTTCCAGCTGTTCCGTAGTTAAATCATCAACTCCTTGAAAATAGGTTACATCTTTTGGAACCGAACAAGCACTCACCAATAAAGTGAAAAAGATAGCTATAGCTATGAACTTACATTTCATGTCTCTGTTTTTCTAATAGATTTGCAAAGATACTATTTTTATTTGAACCCATACTAATGTACGATTACTCCTTTAACGTCTCAATTAGCTATATATTGCAAGATCCATAATCAAAAAGATAGGATATATGCTCTTTTTCCTGTACTTTTGTCCAAAAAGAAATAGTAAATGGTTGAGATAGGAAATTATAATACCCTTAAAATCATCAAAATTTTGAGTTTTGGTGCATATTTAGACGGAGGGAACGGACTAGAGATTCTTTTACCCACTCGTTACGTTCCACAAGATGCAAAGATTGATGACACTGTAAAGGTCTTTATTTATCATGACAACGAGGGCAGACTGATTGCAACAACTGCCAAACCGCTTGCTGTTGCCGGAGAGTTTCAATTTATGGAAGTCAAATCGGTTAATAAAACCGGAGCTTTCTTGGAATGGGGATTGATGAAAGATTTGTTGGTACCATTCAAAGAACAAAAGATGCCCATGAAAGAGGGGAAATGGTACCTCGTTTACGTCCATGTAGATCATGTCACCAAACGAATTGTCGCCTCTGCCAGAATAGACAAATATTTAGACAATACCATACCCAATTATACATTCAATCAAGAGGTGGATTTGTTGGTAGCCGACGAAACAGAGATAGGCTATAAAGTTATCATCAACAACACCCATTGGGGATTAGTTTACCGGAATGAGATATTCCAACGATTAGAGAAAGGAGATCATCTGAAAGGCTATATCAAAGAGGTACGTGAGGATGAAAAGATAGATGTCAGCTTAACTCCTCTCGGTTATCAGAAAGTAGAAGGTATCGCTAGCATCATTTTAGAATCATTAAAAGCCCAAGGAGGTTTCATTGCCGTACATGATAAAAGCGAACCGGATCTCATCTATTCACTGTTCCGTTGCAGTAAAAAAGCATTTAAACAAGCAATTGGTTCACTCTACAAACAAAAACTGATCACAATCGAACCACAAGGCATCAAGCTCGTCACATATTAATGAGAGAAACTTAAATTACCTCAAGATAACTTTATAAAATAGAAAGGGACTGATCACAGCAGTTCCTTTCTATTTCACAATCTATAAAATTATTTTAAACCTCTGTTCTTCAACAACGGCTCTGTATTTGGTTCTTTACCACGGAAATTTTTATACATATCCATTGCATCATCGATACCACCTGGTGTCAATACAAATGTACGGAACTTAGAAGCCACTTCTTGGTTGAAAATATCACCAGTTTCCTCAAATGCTTCATACGCATCTGAATCCAAAACTTCAGCCCAAATGTAACTATAATAACCTGCAGTATAGCCACCACCCATCGTGTGATTGAAGTAAGTCGTACGATAACGTGAAGGTATCTGAGAAAGCAAGCCACGTTTTCCTAAAGTTTCCTGTTCAAACTTCATTACATCTAAATCAGCCGGAATTTCTTTCAACACATGGAAATCCATATCCAATAAAGAAGCAGCTAAATATTCAGTTGTTGCGAAACCTTGACCATATTTACCGCTCTTATCCAACTTTTCAATCAATTCTGCAGGCATTACTTCACCTGTCTGATAATGCTTAGCATAAACTTTCAATACTTCAGGTTCAAATACCCAATGTTCCATAATCTGAGAAGGCAACTCAACAAAGTCACGAGGAACACCTGCAATACCATAATAGTGAACATCTCTGAACAAACTGTGCAAGCCATGGCCAAATTCATGGAACAAAGTACCAGCTTCATCAGCACTCAACAATGCTGGTTGTCCTTCTGCCGGCTGTGTGAAGTTACATACGATAGTCACTACAGGAGCAACGCGTTTACCATTTTCGTATGTTTGTGAACGATAACCACCACACCAAGCACCACCACGTTTACTTGCTCGTGGGAAGAAGTCAAAGTAGATAACACCTAAATGAGTTCCATCTTTATCTTTACATTCAAATGCTTGAGCCTCCGGATGTGGCAATGGGATATCAGCAATCGGAGTGAATGTAATTCCATATAATTTATTCGCCACATAAAATGCGCCATCACGTACATTATCCAACTTCAAATAAGGACGTACTTGATTTTCATCCAAATCAAATTTAGCTTTCTTCGCTTTTTCAAAGTAATAACGCCAGTCCCAACCTTCTGCTTTAAAATTATTTCCCTCTTTCTTAATTTCGGCATTGATGTCAGCTAACTCCTCTTTTGCTTTTGCCAAAGCTGGAGTCCAGACTTCATTCAAAAGGTTATACACCTTATCAGAACTTTTTGCCATACGATCTTCCAAAACAAAAGAGGCATAATCTTCATACCCCATCAATTTAGCCTTTTCCAAACGTTTTGTGATCAAATCACGAACAACCTGTTTGTTATCTGCATCATTACCATTATTACCACGATTAATATAGCCTTTAAAAATCTTTTCACGTAAAGCGCGGTTGTCTGCATATTGCAAGAAAGGCATTACACTTGGATTATGTAAAGTAAAAACCCATTTTCCCTCCATACCGGCAGCTTTAGCGGCATTTGAAGCGTTAGCAATTAAGCTCTCAGGTAAACCAGCTAAATCTTCTTTTTTATCAATTACCAATTGGAAATCGTTTGTTTCCTTCAGCATATTTTGTCCGAAAGTAAGCTGAAGCATAGAAATTTCACTATTCAATTTACGCAATTGTTCCTGCTTATCAGCCGGAAGATTTGCACCACCACGTACAAAATCCTTGTAAGTTTCTTCCAATAACTTCTTTTGTTCCTTATTTAAATTCAACTTATCTTGGTTTTCATACACCTTCTTTACACGTTCAAAAAGAGCCGGATTCAAACTGATATCATCGCCATGTTTTGACATCAACGGAGAAAGTTCACGACTTAAAGCCTGCATTTCATCACTTGTATTTGCACTATTCTGTCCATAAAACACAGAACTAACTTTATTCAATAAACGTCCACTCTGGTCAAGTGCCAAAATAGTGTTTTCAAAATTCGGTTCTTCTGTTTGATTAACGATAGCTTCAATCTCTTTCTTTTGTTCATCCATTCCCTGAAGGAATGCAGGTTTGTAATCCTCGATCTTAATCTGTTCAAAAGGAGGTACACCAAACGGAGTGGTGTATTCAGCAAAAAAAGGATTGCCCTCTTTACCTGTATTAGCAGAGTTACAAGCACCCAACATAACAGCCAAGCCGGCTACTACTAAAGTTTTCTTCATTCTTTTGTTTTTTTATATAAATAATTAAACGTTTTATTTCGCTGGCAAAGGTAAACAAATAAGCTAAATATCTTATAAAATTCTTCTTATTCTTCTCTTTTAAAGCATCTTAGAAACAAAAAAGGTCTTAAAGTATATACTTCAAGACCTTTTGCGGTGCGTACGGGACTCGAACCCGTGACCCCATGCGTGACAGGCATGTATTCTAACCAGCTGAACTAACGCACCATTTCACTTTTACATAAGCAATCTCTCTTGATTGCGATGCAAATATAGGTATTATTTTCTATCTTACAACAGTTTTATAATTGAAATTTATCAAAGAATGATTATTTTTCTAATTTTGTGCCCAATAAAAAAATAAGAAAGATGAAAAAAACTCCTGTAGATTATCAAACAGCCAGAAAAGTGATAGAAGGATATGGCCTTCCGGATTTCGGGAAAGCCACCATTCGTGAAGTGGTAGCAATTTCAACTCAACTTGAACAAGAAACAAATACCGAATTCATCCATATGGAAATGGGTGTACCCGGATTAAAAGCAGCCCAGGTAGGTGTTGATGCAGAAATTAATGCTCTTAAAAATGGAATTGCATCCATTTATCCTAATATTAATGGTATCCCTGAAGTAAAAAACGAAGCTTCTCGTTTTATAAAAGCCTTTATTGATATAGATATTGCTCCGGAAGGATGTGTACCGGTAACAGGTTCCATGCAAGGAACATTTGCCTCTTTTTTAGTATGCGGTCAATGTACTCCGGGTAAAGATACGATCTTATTCATTGATCCAGGTTTCCCTGTTCAAAAACAACAAATTGTCGTAATGGGTTACAAATATGAATCATTTGATGTGTATGAATACAGAGGAGATAAACTTCAAGATATCTTAGAACACTATTTATCCAAAGGAAACATAGCTGCCATGATTTACTCTAACCCAAACAATCCGGCTTGGTTCTGTTTGACAGAAAAAGAGTTGAAAATCATTGGGGATATGGCTAACAAATATGATACAATTGTCATAGAAGACTTGGCTTACTTTGCTATGGACTTCCGTAAGCCATTAGGTAAACCTTTTGAAGCACCTTATCAAGCGACTGTTGCCCGTTATACTGATAATTACGTTTTACAAATTTCAGGTTCAAAAGCATTCAGCTATGCTGGTCAACGTATTGGTGTAACAGCTATTTCAAATAAGTTATATCATCGTGCCTACCCCGGATTAACTCAACGTTATGGTGGAGGTACATTCGGTACAGCTTATATCCACCGTGCTCTTTATGCCCTATCATCCGGAACAAGCCATTCTGCTCAATATGCACTTGCTGCCATGTTTAAAGCGGCATCAGATGGAACATTTGATTTCATTTCCGAAGTCAAAGAATATGGTCACCGTGCTGAAAGACTTAAGAAAATCTTTACTGATTACGGTTTTAAAATCGTTTACGATCATGATTTGGATGAACCGATTGCCGATGGTTTCTATTTCACAATCTCTTACCCAGGGATGACAGGTAGTGAATTAATGAAAGAACTTATTTATTATGGAGTAAGTGCGATTTCATTAAGTACAACAGGTAGTAATCAAGAAGGATTACGTGCATGTACTTCATTTATCAAACCTCATCAATATGAATTACTTGAAGAACGTTTAAAATTATTCAAAGAAAATCATACAGTTTAATGAACCTTATCCGGACTTTCTTTTTAGACTTCATTAACAAGAAAGTCCGGATTTTCTTTTGTTTCTTCAAACGAAAATCTATATATTGTCGCTGTTTTTCTAATTCAGCAAGCAATACTACGTTTATGGCAATATATAACAACATATTCAAAATAACACATAATGATAC
Source organism: Parabacteroides distasonis (assembly GCA_015060925.1). Taxonomy (GTDB): domain Bacteria; phylum Bacteroidota; class Bacteroidia; order Bacteroidales; family Tannerellaceae; genus Parabacteroides; species Parabacteroides distasonis_B. Next base: position 108,588 of record SUXM01000003.1, on the reverse strand, counting down.
TCTTCCGGCTCAAGGAAGTCTTCTTATTTCTGAACCGTTTTTACAAGATGCCTATTTTCAGCGTTCTGTAGTTTTACTTGTTGAACATACCCAAGAAGGTTCAATGGGATTTGTCTTAAATAAAAAGACAGACTTATTTGTAAATACATTTTTCAGTGAACTGGGCGGAGTACCCGAAATACCAATCTATTTAGGAGGTCCCGTAAGTGCCAATCGTCTGTTCTTCATTCACACGTTAGGAGACTTAATTATACCGAATGCCTATAAAATCAATGAAGAGCTCTATTTTGATGGAGATTTTAAAGCATTGCTTCGTTATATACAAAACGGTCATTCAATAGAAGGAAAAGTACGTTTCTTTTTAGGATACTCAGGATGGCAAAAAGGTCAATTAAAAGATGAAATTTTAAGCAATTCATGGGTAGTCAGTCATCTATCCGACTCCAATGTATTACAAGCAGAGGGAGAAGAGTATTGGAAACATACGCTCAAGTCTTTAGGTAGTCAATATGAAACCTGGACCAAATATCCTAAAGATCCTTACCTTAATTAGATAGGAATCTCTACATTTCACTTTACTTCATTCAATCGTTGCATGGTTATGACATCAGCATATCCATTTACTACTGTTATCCAATCCTTTAACACTCCTGTTTGAACAAAATTACAACGGGTAAATAATTTTTTACTTGCCTCATTCTCGACAGAAATATGTGCATACAATTGATGTAACTTCAAAAAAGAGAAAGCATACGTAACTAAAAGAGTCAAAGCATCTAAACCGAATCCTTTTTTCTGACAAGTCGGTTCAATCAAAATACCTACTCCTGCACGTCGATGATATGGATCAAAATCATATAAATCCACCATCCCGACAGTTTTACCCTCTTCTATAGAATCAACCATCAAACGCAATTGCTTTATTTCAAAAATATCTCGATGAGCCTCTTCTATATAAGATTTCAATTGATAACGGGAAAAAGGAACTAACGTATTACCCAAATTCCACCATTCCGGATTATTTTCCCATTGATACAATAGATCCAAATCTTCGGGTTCCGGGGCACGGAGAGATATCCGATCACTTTGAAGATATTTCATATTAAAATCTGACTATTCTTATTATATATATGATAAGTAATCTTTTTATTTACCATCTTATCCATCAATAAAAGCATCTGTTCAAAACGCATATCCGGATAACAAAAAGCAATATCCGTAAACTCTTTCATCTGGTTCTTACGACAAATAGCATCCATCACCCTCTCCTCATTCAAATTCCACAAATTCACAAATTCCAATTCAGGCATCTTCTTTATACACGCTTCTTTCACCTCTTCAAATTCATCATCCTTACATAAAATCAAAAGACGACTATGTTTCACATGAGGTTTACGTTTCAGCCCCAACCAACCAGCTATAGCAGAAAAAGAGGCTTTCAGCAAAACTGCCACCTGAATCAACAGATTCATCAACCAACTGGCATGTGGATAATATTTTCGGTAAAAGATTAACATCGCTCCATAAAAAGCCTTTACATATTTAATATCCCCATGTTTCGTACTCTCCCCCTTATAATGCAAAAGGCGTTCAGGCACGTAATAATTTGTATATCCACCTTGAACTACCCGATAAGACAAATCTATATCTTCCCCATACATAAAGAAAGCTTCATCCAACAGACCTACCTTACCCAAAGCCTCACGTCGAAGCAACATAAAGGCACCAGCTAATACTTCCACCTCATGAATCTTTTCTTTATCCAAATAAAGCAAGCTATACCGGGCAAAAGTTCGAGATTTTGGAAAAAATTTAGATAGTCCAAATATCTTACAAAAAGAGACCCAAGGAGAAGGAAAACTACGTTTACTCTCCGGAAGAAACTGTCCATGCCCTTCCAACATCTTCACTCCTATTCCTCCGGCTTCAGGATGTTCATCCATGAAACAACAAAGCGTCCGTAAACTATCCTCTCCGACTACAGTATCCGGATTTAACAAAAGGATATATTCTCCATGACTCATTCGAATCGCTTGGTTATTGGCCTTTGCAAATCCGGGATTATCTTGATTTTCAATAAAAGTCACTTCAGGAAAACGGGGACGAAGATATTCTATAGAACCATCTGTTGAATGATTATCCACTACCCAGACTTCTGCATCCAAACCTGTGATAGCAGCACGAACAGAATAAAGACACTGTTCTAAGAAATACTTGACATTATAATTGACTATAACAATTGATAGTTTCATATTTTTATGGAATCATTAAAACTGGTACGGTTCACGATTGAACGTCCCAAAGTAATCTCATCTGCATACTCAATCTCATCCCCGATGGAAACCCCACGGGCAATCACTGAGATCTTAACATCATACGATGAAAGTTTCCTATATATAAAGAAATTGGTTGTATCTCCCTCCATGGTTGTGCTTAAAGCCAAAATGACCTCCTTTACCTCACCACTTTCTACACGTTGTACCAAACTATCAATTTGTAAATCACTCGGTCCAATCCCCTCTATAGGAGAAATAATACCCCCTAACACATGGTAAACCCCTCGAAACTGTCCGGTATTTTCAATCGCCATCACCTCTTTGATATTTTCCACCACACACACGACAGAATGGTCACGATGTAAATCTGCACAAATCGCACAAACCTCCTCATCACAGATGTTATGACAAACTCGACAATATTGGATATCTCGTCGTAAAGCCACCAGAGCAGAAGCAAAACCTTCAATATAATTTAAATCCCTACGAAGGATATTCAATGCCAATCGCAATGCAGTCTTCCGTCCGATACCGGGTAAGGTCGACAACTCATTAACTGCATTTTCCAATAAAACAGATGGATATTTCTGATTCATTCCTTTGTTTTCTTTTGGGACAAAGTTACAATTTTTATTTTTCTTCCTATATTTGTTTCCATAATAACCTTATAATCTAATAAACATGGCGAATAATCGTTTTAATTCTATTTTGGATTCAATCGAGAGAGTCGGGAACAGATTGCCACATCCTGCAACTCTCTTTTTCTTGATGGCAGTAATCGTGGCAGGCATTTCAGCTATTGGTGCTCTCTTTGAACTATCAGCTTTACATCCTGCAACAGGAGAAACCATTGAAGCCAGAAGTCTATTAAGTGCAGACGGACTCAGATGGATCTATACAAACGTCGAACATAACTTTGTCAAATTCCCTCCTCTTGGACTTGTTCTTGTAATCATGATAGGAATTGGAGTTGCAGAAGGTTCAGGTCTATTCACCGTTTTAGTCAAACAGTTGGTATTAGGAGCTCCTAAAAGTTTAGTTACTTATGCTGTTATTACAGCCGGAATTTTTTCTCATTTAGCATCTGAAGTTGGTTACGTTATCCTAATTCCTTTAGGAGCCATGATATTCCACGCATTAGGAAGGCATCCGATGGCCGGCTTTGCCGCAGCTTTCTGCGGGGTAAGTGCCGGTTTTGGTTCAAACTTCATCATAGGTTCGGTAGATCCTATTTTAGCAGGTCTCTCCACCTCTGCTGCTCAAATCATAGATCCCGATATGTACATCAATCCGCTTGTCAATTATTTCTTCATGATTGTATCCGCTATCATGATTGTATTTGTCGGAGGTTGGGTTACAGAGAAAATAGTCGAACCTCGATTAGGTGAATATAAAGGGGATACTGAAGCTTTGAAAGTAGATGAGATATCTCCCATTGAAAAGAAAGGATTGAAATGGGCTGGTATATCTACACTTATATTTATAGTTCTTATGGCTATGACCATTATTCCGGAAGACGGACTTCTTCGTGATCCGGAAACTAGCAGTATCCTTCGTTCACCTTTCTTCTCCGGTATCGTTGTAGGCTTAATGCTTCTATTCTTTGTACCTGGTCTTGTTTATGGTATCATTGTCAAAACCATCAAGAGTGATAAAGATGTGATCAAACACATGACAGCCTCCATGAAAGGGCTTGCCTCCTATATTGTCTTGGTATTCTTTGCAGCTCAATTCATTTATTGGTTTAACTATAGTAATTTAGGTTTGATCTTAGCCATCCACGGTGCAGAATTCCTAAAGAACATCGGATTTACAGGTCTTCCTCTCATTATCTGTTTTATTCTTTTGTCTGCATTCCTCAACCTATTCATGGGAAGTGCCTCTGCCAAATGGGCTATCCTTGCACCGGTATTTATTCCGATGTTCATGCTCTTGGATTTCCATCCGGGACTAACACAAGCCTCTTTCCGTGTAGGCGATTCAGTAACGAATGTGATAACCCCAATGATGAGTTACTTCGCCCTAATCGTTACTTACGCACAGCGGTATGATGAGAAGTTCGGTATAGGAACTATCATCTCCCTCATGATTCCTTATACGATCATATTCTTGCTTGCATGGATTATCATGATTACCGGCTGGGTATTCCTTGAATTACCTTTAGGCTTTGATGGACCATTATATCTGAACTAAGAAACCAAATTCAACTTCATACGCAAAAGCGAGTAATCAAAGATAAAGTTTGATTACTCGCTTTTTTGTTAAACAAATTGAATGAGTCGGACACATATTAACCGACCTTCATGGCTATGTTTGCACTATCATTAAAATCAAAAACAACATAAAGATTATGAATACAGAATATCTGCAAACATTAGAGAGACATCACGCTTTTCAAAAGCAACAAAAACTAAAAGCTATTTCAGAAGGTAATGAAACTTTAGCTTATGAGTATTTTCAAAAAGAGATAAAAGCATACGAGCAGATCCAAAAGCTTTTATTTGAATCAGAACTAAAAACAGCAAAAGACAAAATCAATCTAAAAAAACTAAGAAGATGAAAATCAAAATAATAGAAGAACAGTTAGTCATGCTTATGGACTCTGAAGATATCTCCAAACCTTTATATAATTTAGCTGGCTTCTATCTGTGTACATTGGAAAATCTAAAAGGCTACTCTTCAGACAAAGAATATACAGCTCAACTAAAAGAGTTGTATGATTTACTACAAGTAGAGATATCGTTTAACAGTCTAAAAATTTTAGACTGTTTATTAGCTGCTTCGTTTTATTATAAGCAGTATCATTTCTCTACATTTGGGAATAAAAGGTTTAAAAGTAACTTCGATCAGACCTTACATGAGGCCTACCGACTAATCCTACAGGATTATTTCATGGAAACAGAAGAAGAGGATCTTACCTATATTTCCGAATCAACAGGTTTGTTTGATGATCTTAAGCTAACAGGAGGGGCTAGTTCTTTTCCTAAAACCTCTACATGGAAAATGTTTATACAACAATACCAACTCTTAAATAAAAATCATCTTTTACGTGAACTTTTCAGTACAGCATTGAAAACGGATAATACCATGCCTTTCATGAATCGTTATCCCATTGTAGGCTATATTTATAAAATATTGACAATGATGATTTTCATTCCGATACTTAGTTTTATATTGAGTTTTGGATACCTGTTTTTTAGACAATTAGTACTATCTCCTATCATGGAAGCATGGAATATGGAAAGCTATCGAATAGAAACAAATATGTTCTTTGAATCTTTTGTGAAGAACATCCCGGAACTCTTTCATTCACATGGTTTCTGTATCCTGATAATAGGATTCTTACTTTTACTATTGCACATCGTTTCCTCCTATTATAGCCGAAAACAACTAAAATAAGATTCTATTTTATTACATTTGTAAAAATTAAAATTGTGTGATATGAACAAATACGAACGCTGTTTATGGATTGTAAACACATTAAATGAATACGGTAAAGCCTCTTTAAAAGAACTTAATGATAGATGGATTCGTTCATCACTTAACTACGAGGGAGAAGAAATCCTTCCTCGAACATTCTTGAGAGATAGAGAATTCATTTCCAATACTTTTCAACTGGATATAGAATACAATAACAGAGTAAAAAAATACGAGTTAGTCAATGCAGATGATATCAAATCATCCTCACTCTACAAATATCTGTTAGGAAGTTTCCATATCAATAACCTCTCTTCCATGACGCTCAAACACAGAAACAAAGTCATGGTAGAGGATATTCACACCGGTGTGGAAAAATTATCAATCCTATTGGATGCAATAGACCGACAGAAAACCGTACATTTTGATTATACCTCCTACTATACAAAAGATACAACCTATTCATACGAAGTTATCCCCTGTTTCGTTCGTTTGTTCGAACATCGTTGGTATCTGATCTGTGAATATAAAGATCGTAGTCAAACCAGGGTACTGGCATTGGAGCGTATACATGACATAAAAGTAGGAGAACAAACATTCATTCCGTCTCCACACATCACTCCACAAAATTTCTACCATGATTGCTTTGGTATTATACGCGATGACCAGCAACCTGAAAAGATTTTACTGAAAGTGTATAACAAACAGGTTGATTACGTTCGTTCAGTCCCCATCCATTCATCTCAAACAGAGATTAAGACTGGAGATGGTTTTGCAGTTTTCCAATATTACTTACGTCCTTCATACGACTTGATCCAGCACATTCTATGGCATCGGGAAAATATCGAAGTACTTGAACCCTCTTCTTTACGAGACGAGATGAAAGCTATCATAAAGCAAATGCTTGAAAGGTACAATTCATTATAAACAAAAACGGATAACCAGACTAACTCTCGCCTGGCTATCCGCCTTTCTCTTATTTTAAACTTCAACTTACAACTTCTCAACCTCTTCCAAGGTTAAGCCTGTGCAGTTCACGATTGTTTGTAAATCTATGCCACTCTTTTTCATGTTAATAGCGGTTTGAAGTATCCCTTTCTCCACACCCTCTTCATAGCGATACTCCATGCAGGCATACCAATCTCGTTCGACAGATAAACTTAACTCATATGCCAAACGTTCGTCCAAACTCATCCGTTCTACCTCGACCGCACTCTTTAACTTCTTCAAGAAGTTATCATTCTCCCAAATATGTTTTGGTATCTCTCCCATAATCTCAACATGATTTAATATGTACAAAAATCACTTATAAGCCGTATCGCAAGCCGAAAAATCCAACTTGAACTTCGGAAGCTCCAAATAGAAATATTAATTTGTTGGGAACTGTTTTATCAATTCCTCTTTATCCGGACAAACTACCACTCGCATGATTTCTTTATAATGGTTATCAATGATCCAACAAGCATCTCCAAGAAAACTTTTAAAAGTAGCAGTCGGAAACTCATCCATCTCTTCCAAATACATCACAGCTTGAGCCATCAAGTGATTATTCTCAACATTGATAAAAATATGAGCATTCCGAAGAGATTCATTATGAATGCGATTGATTTCCGCCAGAACAGACAAATGCCGTTCTTTTGGAATTCGAATAGAACTATCAGAAAAAGCGATGATTCGATCATCATCACAGAACAATCGCACAGACACATCCAAATGATCCATTCCGACAGAAAAATCAACAACCTGTTCTTCTTCTGACTCAAAATGAAAATCAAGATCTGTAAGAACTTTCTCGACCTGTATTTGTATTATCTCACCACTCATTTATTTATTCTCCTTTCTTTTAGGATTCTTAATAAAAACTCCACCTGTATGACGACCAATCGTAGATAAATTCTTTTTCAAATCCGGATTAGACAACTTCTCTTCGATTTCTCTTACAACTACTTTTTCTGATTCTTTATCCATTTTTTCGTATTGTTTTAAATTTGACAATACAAAAGAAGAAGGATACTCGGACAAATCACGACCGAATGTTTTCTCTCAACAACTATAAAAGAGATCTAAACCTATATAAAAGATGTAACAAAAATAATAAAAAACAACTACTATTTATATAATGAAATATCACCATCTACAATTTCTTTCAAATCTAATATACTGGGATTTAATTTATTAACAATTCTTCTTGCATGATTCATTACTAAATCATCAAATATATTTCTAACCAATCGTCCATTTGCAAAATTTTCATCTTTATTTAGTGTTTTTTCTTCTAACAAGTATTTTAACTTTTCAGCAGCAATTTCACTAAGAGTATAATCATTCTTCTTACAGATATTTAACAATATATCATATAATTCAGATGCATTATAATCATCAAATTCAATAAATGTATTAAATCTTGATTTTAATCCAGGATTAGAATCAAAAAACTTTCGCATAGGTTCAGTATAACCTGCAACAATAACAACTAAATCATTTCTATAATCTTCAAGAGCTTTAGTTAATTCAGTCAAACATTCTCTTCCATAAGAATCTGAATGTTCATTTTCTGTAATAGAATATGCTTCATCAATAAACAATACACCACCTTTAGATTTTTCAATTACCTCTTTAACTTTATGAGCTGTTTGCCCTTGATAACCAGCAATAAGATCTGTTCTTGATACCTCAGTAAAATGTCCTTTGGACAATAATCCAATCTGCTTATATATTCTACCAACTATTCTAGCTACAGTAGTTTTTCCCGTACCAGGATTACCAGTAAAAGCTAAATGCAATGTATTTTTAGAAGTATTTAATCCTTGATTCTTACGTAATTGTTGAACTTTCTGAAATATAATTAAATCATTTACTTTAGACTTTACATTTTCTAATCCTACTAATTGATTCAATTCTGCTTGTAACTCAGATAATGAAGATTCTTTTTCTTCACTGTTTGATAGTTTAATTGATACTCCATTACAAATTTCAAATACTCTTTGATAACCATAGAAACTGATAAGATTATCTTTAATATTTTTTACTAAATTAAGAGTTTTCTCATCTACTTTTTTACTTTCAACAATTGTATATAATATCCTATATAAAGAGACAGTAGATAAAGAATCTTGACTATTTACTATTGCTATTGCATATTTAGATATTTTACCACCACTATTAGACATTTTATCTAATAGTGATACATTCTTAAGTAAAATTTCTCCATATTTATTACTCATAATAGACCTATTACTTGCAAAACAAAATGACCAATAGTTAAAATTACTGATAAACCAGCAATAAAATAAGCTATCTTAATCCTTCTCTCATTTTCGGCTTTATCTAAAATATATTTGTCTTTCATCGCATTTATTGTATCACGTAAGTTCCGCTCATTAGCTATAGTTTGAATATCGTCACAAGATTCTTTAAAATCTTGTGACGAAAATTTAATCTGAGTCAATTCCGATTTTAAATTTTCTAAATCAAATGTAACAGTCTCTTTAAAATCCTTTAATATTTCTACAGTTCTCTGTAATGCCTGGATAGTTTTCTTATTTCCTTCATGTGCTGAAAGAGCTTGTTTACTTGCTTTTTCAGCTCCTTCTATAGAAATAAGAATACCTTTAATATATTCTTTATCTAAATAATCTAAAGCTTTATATACATCTTTAAATGCTCCTATTACATATTTAAATGTATAATTAATAGAAATCATTTCATCTTGTACATCAGATACAAAATCATTCATTTCTCTTCCTGTAACTTTATGATCCCCCCAATTAAAAAGCCCCCCATCTACTTCAACTCTTCTAAAATAAGGGCTAGGTGGTAAGTTTTTAGAAACTTCTTGTATCTTATTTTTTTCAATTTCAAAGTTATGTCTTTTTATTAACGATTTATCCATAAACTCCCTTTTACATATTATCCAACATATCATTTATAGAATCCAAACTCTTTTTGTTTTGAGTTTGAATATTTTGAGATTCAGATTCATTCTCTTTTATATTATCAACAAAATGAGAAACTTCACTAACCGCTTTATCATGACGTTCTACAATATCAGAAGCTGTTTGCTTCTTTATATTATCGACATTGACTGCTGTCGCAACTATCAATTTTTTTTGAGTTTGACGAATCTCATTCTTTTTCTCAAATTGTTGATTTTCATTTATTTCTTTTTGTTTTTTTGCTACAGCTTTATCAATGAAATATAATGCTATTGCACCTATAATACCAGCAACTAATGCACCAAAGAAAATACCTAATAAACTTGCTAAACTTCCCAATAAAGGTATTTCAAAAGCAAATCCTGGAATTGTCAATAAACCTTTTTCTATAATTTCACCTAAAAGCATGGCTCCACCTGCTGTAAGACCTGCTATAATAATTTTACCGACTTCCAACATCAAAATGCTGAATGGCTTATCTTTTGAATTACGGACATAATTAATAGCATCATTTAGAGACTTAGCCCCTTGTTTAAGAAATATCCAGATTTTTTTTATTGTTTTCACAACAGGTCCGAGGATTGCATCAGCTATTGTTGTCAATAAAGTATTAGCTGCTGTAAGTAACTTTTGTTTCAAGTTTTTAATAAAAGTATTAATAGCTTCTTTTATACTTTCAATAAAAGATTTTATATTCTTTTTTCCTGCACGTAACCAAACTATTAATTTCTGAATAATAGTTTTGATTAAATCTGCAAGCAATCCCATAAATACAGATCTAAGCGCTTTATCGCCTATTAGTTTTGCTTCTGCTATTATTGATTCTTTACCTGTCTTCTCCGATTCTTTACGCCCTTTTTCTACTTCCTTTTCAAGGACACCTCTTGCATGTTCATCTTTTTCTTTAATTTGTTTTTCATCAATGTCAAATCGATCAGCAGGCTTTTTTCCATTACGCTCACTTTCTAACCATTTTTGAGCCTTATGATCATTCTTAGATTCATTTGCTCGACCATCCATCGGGTTTAAGTTATCATCGCTAATATCAAAGGCAATGATATCCTTTTTATCCATATGTGCGTTTACTTCAGGATCTCTACAAAGTTCACCAATTGATACTGTCTCGTCCATATGAACAGAGGCAGAGCCAACCTTTTTAGGGTCTTTTCCCCTTTCTGTGTCAAATGGTTCTCTATAACCTGATTTTAACACCGCTTTTTCTTCTCCGTCTATCCTGTCATATTTAGTAATGACTTTTCCATCTTTATCGTATTGAAAATTGGATTGATAATCTTCATATCTTTTTTGATAATTAATATCCCTATTATGATTTGCAATAAAACTTTTACGTTCAATTTGCATTTTCTTTAGTTCAAACTTTTCCTTTACAGATGCTTCACCTGATTTTACTTTTTTTAATAAAACACCAATTTTACCATCAAGTTCAACAGCTTTCTTAAAATTATCTCCAGTTTGAATATGCTTTGATTCTCGCAAATCTAGGGTTAAACCACGATTTTCTTTAATAAAATCTTCACCAGCAACAACACCTATTTGATTTATAAATTGTTCCCATACAACATTCATAACTGATTCCCCAAGTGAACTTGGATTTCCAATCATATTCCTGTTTTCTTCTAAAATTTTAAGATCAGACAATTTCGAAGAGAGTTCAATTTCTAATTTTTGTTCCAAATCTTCAAAGTCAAATGAATCTTCATTCAATCCTACTTCTTCAATTTCTGCGTATCTATTTTCATTCATATATATAGATCTTTATATTATTTAGAATTAAAATTGTTGCGAATTTTCCCTAATAAATTTCTTCCTTTAGAAAGTATTTCCTTTTCTTCAAAAACATGCTTATATGATTTTACGTTATGTCCATCCAAATGCTTATCATATACCGATTTTATGTTCTTTTGAAGTTTGTTACTAGCTCCTGAAAGAAAATTTAAACATGATTCATTAGATGCTTTATTAGAAATACTTTCCTTCAATGATTCCAATAAAGCAAACTTAAATCTATTATCACCTGTAGCTGTTATATAAGCTTCTACAAAGGATTTTAAAGAATCTTGCGATATTTCCTTTTTCGTCCATTTATGACCACAAAAAGGACAAGTAAATTCATACTCTGTTTCATGAAACACAAAGCTTTCAACAAAAGATGCCATCTCTTCAACTTTATCACCAAAAAGAGTATTAGCCAAAATTCCCGCAGCAATAACCCCTATTGCTCCACTACCAAGAAAAAGGGTAAAAACCCCACCTACAACTTTAGCGCCTCCTTCTTGGAATACACTACGAGTTAATTTTCGTGGCAAGGTCATTATAACTTTGCCTTCAGCATAATTACCGCAATCTAAACACTGTTGGTTCATATGTTTTTTCACTAATAGATTCAAACCCAAAAAGCGCAAGCCTTATCCCCTATCCGTTTCGGGGGTATCGGCAAACACCCACTATTCAGATAATAGGACAACGGCTCACGCTCTGTAGGGCAAGTATAAAGTTAACACTTTACTTACGGATACAAACGAGCATGAGCGTTTGTTGTCTATCACCCCCGAATAGTTCCAAATTTTGCCGATTTTCCGAAACGAGGATAATTTCCTTTAAACGCTTTGCTTCTTATGTCTGACCTCTTTGTATTGAAGTCACTAACAAAGAAACAAAAAGTTTTTTAATTATATCTGTTTAGTAGGGTTATTTTTTATTATGAAAAGAAATAGGTAAACGAACAATTGTTTCAAATAATAGCAGTTGTACGGTTTGTATCAACTGCTATTAAGATAGGTCAATCTTCATCACAATCATCAGATTCATCGAAGTCGACACCGCCCCATTCATAGTCACAATCGGGACATTCATAACATACCCCATTAAAGAAGGCATCTTCACTAAAACATTTCGGACAAGTTACGCTCATAATTGTTTATTTTAAAGGTTTATATTAATGATGTAATGTATAAACACAGGGTCTATTGATTACCTCTTCTGAAAGGCAAAGGAAGGAGGTTAGTCAGACAAATTCCGTCCGAAGTTCAGCCGTTTTTTATACGTTCCACATCTTGTCCATTATATTTTCATATCCACTTCTTTCTTTTCCTATCAGCAAACCATAGAAACGAGTTCCTTTCTTTTGCTCCTCTTTTATCTTTTTACGAGTTTGAGGACTCGGTAAATTGAATTCAAAATCACTGATGACTAATACATCTGCCATCGAATAATTCTCCGTATTCAATGTTTGCAACACACATGCTAACATTTTTTCTCCATCCGTGCCACCTGTAAAGACATTTTTCAAGAAAGATTTCACTATTTGCCAATGCTGAGGTTGGGATATATCCAAGACATTTGCTCTGACTGAATACGTTATCAAAAAACATTTCCGTTTCTTCCGTTTGGCTGTATAAAGAATCTGCATGGTCAAGGATTTAGCTATCTGTTCCGGTTTTCCCTCCATGGAACCACTGGTATCTATACATACAATCATCGGTCCTTCTTGAAGACGAGGTTTCTTCTTTTTTTCTTGATCTGTCTTTTTCTCTTGGATAGTGGGAGGCTTACTTGCAAATAGTTGTAATTGTTTGGATGCAAACTTCTGAAAGAAAAACAATTCTGTTTCAGGTTCAGATAACCAAGCTACTTCGGTAGGAACCATCGTATTCAAATCATCCCCTACACGTATCCCTTCTATCTCTTCTTTTGATTTACTATGTGCCAATAATATCGGAATGTACTTGGTAATGGTACTATCTTTTTCCTTACAATCCAAATCTTTCTCCCGACCCATCCTTTTCAGAATTTCTTGCAAAGCAGGATATTTAACTAAAATATCTTCTGTTTTCTTGATCGTCTTATAGTCCTCGTTCCCGACCTGTTTAATTTGTTCTACAAACTGGGTCTTGTTATTATCCAATAGTCTCTGTTTTTCTTCTACGACTCTCCTTTCACAAACATCCTCCCAATCACTCACCATTGCATCAAAAACCTGTTCTTTAGGAACCTTCTTTTCTTTCAACAGCTGTATGTATCCCTCCAAATTTATATCCGAAGGTGGATAAAGGCTTGAAATATGTTCTTCCAACTGTGCCCACATCATACGCTTCTTTTTAATATCCGCACTTTGAAAGTTCCTCATATAACTCTTTTCCCTCACCTCTTCCTGTTCCAATTTCTCAAAATAAGGCAATAACTGGCGGAAGAACTCCAATAAAGAAGTTTTCAACAAATCTTTCCAAATAAAATCTGTCATACATAAATGACGGTTTCCCGGGTCATCCAATACCTCTTTTATGTATTTAGCCAAAACATCTTCTTTCGCATAATCCGGCAGTTCTTCTTTTTCCAGATATCTATCAAAAAGCAACGAATAGTCTTCCAAAACCTTCTGCATATCATAACTCCTCCATCTTTTCTACCCCCGAAGTTAAAGCTGCAACTTTTACTTCCAGCTCTTCTAACCGCATCATCCGCTTATCAGCCTGTTTCTTCATTATTTTGCTATCTTCAATAGCCACAAACAAATTATGACCATTGGTCAACACTTCGATTCTCTTTGTCAATTCTCTTCTTACAGTTTCCAAAGAGCTCTTCATTTCTTCTATTCTGGCATTCTCTTTGAATTCTATTGTTAAACTCACTGTCCGGGTAGCATCCTTTTCTATGGCATAGTTCTTACCATCCACTTCTAAACATCCTGAAAATCGACGTAACGTCACCCGTTGTATGTTCTGTTTCACAGCTGATCCGGAAAATGGTTTGCTGTTATCAAAACATCGGATAAGATATGCATTATGTACCTCATCCCAATAGATGACTCCATCCTTGTATTTATTGGTCAGATGCTTATAATCTGACAAAAAAACATAACAAATGCCCAATGGATAATTCAGTACCTTTAGATAAAAATAATTATACACCTTGAATTCAGCCTCTTCATTTCCTACATCCATTGGAAGTATCTGTTGGCTTATTTGTTTCAACTCCTTTTCTATACGATCAAACTTCTTGTCAAAATCAACATAGAACTTTTCTTTCAGCAGTTCCCATATCACCCTAATGCCATCTACCTTGTTCCATAAGGTGTGAGCCAACAAATATAAATCCGAGAAATCCACCATGAGGCGGTCGTTCAGGAAGGCTGATGTCTGTAACAAGTGTACAATCTTCTTCCAACGACGGTCTGAAATATAATAATCCAATGGTGCCACATGCTCCTTTCGAGATTCTTCTTTCAGTCCTTCCCGTATATAAGTAATCATTTTCAGAATCTCATCCGAAATCTCTACCTGTTCTATCTGTACCTGCCACTTTTTATAATCATCATCGGTTATACAAAGTTCCGATGGAATATTCACCTTTACCGATTGCTTCTGACGAAGCATCTTGTAGAATGTCTTTTCATTGGTAATACAATTGGAAACAATACGAACCAAAAAGCGATCCCACAAAGCTTCCAGTCCTTCGTCCTCTTTGGGAAGTTCATTCGATGCAGCTATCAGTCCTTTCATCGGCAGATGAATAGTATCTGTACCGTTCTGATAGATTTTCTCATTAATAGCAGTAAGCAATGCATTCTGAATGGCAGGACCGGCTTTCCATATTTCATCCAGAAACACGATCGTAGCCGTAGGAAGATACCCCTCTACCCTTCGTTCATAAACATCTTCATTCTTCAGTTTAGAAATGGATACCGGCCCGAAGATTTCATCCGGTGTGCTGAAACGAGACATCAGATATTCGAAACTTCGTTTTTCACAGAACACCTCTTTTAGTCTGCGTGCCACCAAACTTTTGGCAGTACCCGGAGGTCCCAACAAAAAGATGCTCTCCCCTGCGATACTGCATAGCAATGCCAGCGAAAGAATGTGCTCCTTCTCGTATACTCCCTCGCTCATTACCTTGATTAAAGTTGTTATCCGCTTTTTCATTCTTTATTTTTATTTGAAAGCAAAGTAAGGCAGTTAGGCAGACAAATTCCGTCCGATTCACTGTTCTTTCATATATCCATTGGAGCTTCTAACTACATCCGAGGTAATCTCAACTTTCCTCGGATGTAATTTGAAATAGGTCCGATGTAATTTTTGGCTATCCCTAATCACTTCAAGTTTGCATTCTTATGATAAATCATGTACATTTGTCCGATTGAACAGTTAACTCAAATTAATTAAAAACATATACCATGAGTAAAGAGAATGAAGAAAAGGCAAGTGGGCTGCCTAAGAATGCTTACAGAGAGTTAAAAGAGGGGGAAGTGTACCAACCTCTTATGTCACCCGACAAACAGTATAAAGAAGTCACCCCTTGGTCTGTCTTCTGGGGATTGGTGATGGCTGTTATATTCAGTGCGGCAGCAGCTTTTTTAGGTCTGAAGGTCGGACAGGTTTTTGAAGCAGCTATTCCTATTGCCATCATCGCCGTTGGTTTGTCAAGCGGTTTCAAACGCAAAAATGCGTTAGGCGAAAATGTAATTATCCAATCCATCGGAGCAAACAGTGGTGTAATTGTAGCAGGAGCCATCTTTACTCTTCCGGCTTTGTATATCCTACAAGACAAATATCCGGAAATCACCATCAACTTCTTTGAAGTTTTCATGAGTTCTTTGTTAGGTGGTATTTTAGGTATTTTACTATTGATTCCTTTCCGTAAATATTTCGTATCGACCATGCATGGTAAGTATCCGTTCCCGGAAGCAACTGCCACTACACAGGTATTGGTATCCGGAGAAAAGGGAGGAAACCAAGCCAAACCACTTATCTATGCCGGTTTGGTCGGTGGTTTGTATGACTTTATCATTGCAACTTTCGGTTGGTGGAGTGAAACCGTAAGCACACGTATCGTTGGTGTTGGTGAAATGTTGGCTGAAAAGGCGAAGATTGTATTCAAAGTCAATACAGGTGCAGCTGTATTAGGTTTAGGTTATATCATCGGTTTGAAATATTCAGCGATCATCTGTGCAGGTTCCTTCTTGGTTTGGTTGATTATCATTCCTTTGATGTCTGCCCTTTTCGGCAACGAGGTTTTGACATTCGGTAACGATGCGATTACTGCTACTGTCGGAAGCATGAGTGCCGAACAGATTTTTAGCACTTATGCCCGCCACATCGGTATCGGTGGTATTGCAACAGCCGGTGTCATCGGTATCATCAAATCATGGGGAATCATCAAAGGCGCAGTTGGTTTGGCAGCCAAAGAATTGAAAGGTCAAGCCGAAGCTGCTCAATCGGAAGAGATCCGTACACAGAAAGATTTATCAATGAAGTTTATTGCTATCGGTATATTCGTAACCTTAATCGTTACCTATCTATTCTTCCACTTCGGTATATTAGATAACTGGTATTATGCATTGGTCGGCCTTTTAATCGTCGGTGTGATTGCCTTCTTATTTACAACCGTAGCGGCAAATGCGATTGCAGTCGTAGGTTCCAACCCGGTATCCGGTATGACATTGATGACGTTGATTTTGTCTTCTATCATTTTGGTAACTGTCGGTTTGAAAGGGACAGCCGGCATGGTTTCTGCCTTGATTATCGGTGGTGTAGTTTGTACTGCTCTTTCTATGGCGGGAGGTTTCATTACTGACTTGAAGATCGGTTATTGGTTGGGTAGTACACCTGCTAAACAGGAAACATGGAAGTTCCTTGGAACATTGGTATCTGCCGCAACTGTAGGTGGTGTAATCCTTATCCTGAATCAGACCTACGGCTTTACCAGTGGTCAGTTGGCTGCTCCACAAGCAAATGCAATGGCAGCAGTTATCGAACCGTTGATGAGTGGTAGCGGTGCACCTTGGTTGCTTTACGCTATCGGTGCAGTATTGGCTATAATCTTGAACTACTTCAAAATTCCGGCATTGGCATTCGCATTGGGTATGTTCATCCCATTGGAATTGAATACCCCATTATTGATTGGAGGTGCTATCAGCTGGTATGTAGGTAGCCGCAACAAAGACCAAGCATTAAACAATGCCCGTTTGGAAAAAGGTACCCTATTGGCATCCGGATTCATCGCTGGTGGTGCTTTGATGGGTGTAGTTAGTGCCGCTATGCGTTTTGCCGGTTTGAACTTAGTAAACACAGAATGGCAGGAAAGCAATGCAGCCGGTATGTTGGCAGTTGTTGTTTATCTTGCTTTGATCGCTTACTTGACTTATAGTTCAATGAAAGCAGAAAAAGAATAATCATTCATAAACCTATCACTTCAATGTGCCAATATACCTGAGACAACCGGGATATTGGCACATCCTTTATTATTAGAAATATGAAAACTCCTGTAGTCAATGTGGGAATCATGCACGAGAAAGCCATCTCGTTTGTCTTTCATGGAGAGTATGTGCATACCGCCACCGGAAGCTTCTTGACCGGAGAACAGCATGTTCTTTTCTTTAACGGACAGATAGCCCACCAAGGGAAGATGTACCAAGATATGGTATTCAACCCTGTTTCGACAGAAGCTTACTTCGAGCTGAAGGCTGTCACCATCGGTCAGAACTTTCATTGGCAACGTAAAGAGGACCAATGTTTCAAAGGTGCTCTGAACCTACAAATAGATGAGGATAAGATCCTTGTCACCAATCAAGTCGATGTAGAAGAATATTTGACCAGTGTCATCTCCTCCGAGATGAGTGCACAGGCATCCAAAGAGTTGCTGAAAGCCCATGCTGTCATCTCCCGCAGTTGGCTATTGGCGCAGATTGATAAAAACAATCAATTAACCGAAAGGAAAGAGAAACAACAGAGCTGTTTTCAAGACGAAAACAGATTGATCCGTTGGTATGACCGGGAAGACCATACCCTTTTCGATGTATGTGCGGATGACCATTGCCAACGTTATCAAGGTATCACACGCGCCTCTACCCCGATTGTCCGAGAGGTTATCCAAGAGACGAGAGGGGAAATCCTAACCCACGAGAGAAAAATTTGCGATGCACGCTTCTCCAAATGTTGTGGCGGCGTAACAGAACATTTTGAGCATTGCTGGGAACCAATCCCGCATGCCTATCTAATCGCTTTGCGAGACAGTCCTACAACAGATTTTCCTGATTTAACCCAAGAGGCTGAAGCCGAACAATGGATTCGCACTACCCCGGAGGCTTTTTGTAATACAAACGACAAAAACATCTTGAGTCAAGTATTAAACCACTATGACCAAGAGACAACCGACTTTTACCGTTGGCAGGTTTCTTATACACAAGCTGAATTGAGTGAACTTATCAGACGGAAGAGTAGTATGGACTTCGGAGAAATCATCGACTTGATTCCTATTTGCCGGGGCAAGTCCGGTCGTATAAAAGAATTAAAGATAATCGGTACACTTCGAACCTTTACCATCGGTAAAGAGTTGGAGATTCGCCGTACCTTGTCTGAAAGCCATCTGTATAGTTCCGCTTTTGTTGTCGATAAGGAAGAGATACAACAAGAGATACCCGGACGGTTTATCTTGACAGGTGCCGGTTGGGGGCATGGTGTCGGACTTTGTCAGATAGGGGCAGCGATGATGAGCACAAGAGGTTATGACTATCGCCAAATCCTCTCCCATTATTATCCGAATACAGCCATAGAGAAAAGATATTAACATCAAAAAGGGCACGAATCACGTTTGACCGTACCCTTTTCTATTGTGTTTACCTATTTGTCTCTCCGGCATAAAATGCCGGTCGCCTTGACTCTCACGAGCTCCAGCTGTTACAAAGGAACAAAAAAAAATGTAATATAAACTAAAGAATTAGATAAAAAAACGATTTTTCTTGTCAAACAACATCTTTTTATCGACGAAAAACAAGATCCGTTCTGAAGTAAAATCCAGATATATAAATAAAACTTGTATATTTGTTCCAAATTCCAAACAAATAATGAATAGCTACATTATTCTTTTTATTATTGCAGCCTACTTTGGTCTTTTACTA
Organism: Parabacteroides distasonis; assembly: GCA_015060925.1. Lineage (GTDB taxonomy): Bacteria > Bacteroidota > Bacteroidia > Bacteroidales > Tannerellaceae > Parabacteroides > Parabacteroides distasonis_B. The sequence continues at coordinate 89,047 of SUXM01000003.1, read as the reverse complement.
CTGATCGCTTGGATTACCGGAAGGAAAAGTTCCAACAATGAGGCATTCTTTTTAGGCAACCGTAAATCTCCTTGGTATATCGTTTCCATTGGTATGATTGGAACCTCCCTGTCCGGAGTTACCTTTGTATCCGTTCCGGGTATGGTGCGCAGCATTGATATGACCTACATGCAAACCGTTTTAGGTTTCTTCTTTGGTTATATCCTCATCGCTAAAATCTTATTGCCTCTTTATTATAAGTTGCAACTGACCACCATCTACTCCTACCTAAAAGATCGAATCGGACAATGCAGTTATAAAACAGGTGCCTCTTTCTTCTTGTTATCAAAAATTGTAGGAGCTGCCGCCCGATTATATTTAATAGTTTTGATTTTACAACACTATGTTTTCAGTACATGGAACGTGCCTTTTGCCGTAACCGTCATTATCAGTATCTTTTTGGTATGGCTCTATACCTACCGAAGCGGTATCAAAACCATCATTTGGACTGATACGATCCAGACCTTATGTCTGCTTTCCATGCTAATTGTGATTATCTGGCAAGTCAAGGCTAATATGCATTTAGATTTTGGTGGTATGATACAGACCATCCAAGAAAGTCCACATTTTCGTATCTTTGAATTTGATGATTGGCAAAGCCCACAACACTTCGTCAAACAGTTTTTCAGCGGTATATTCATCACGATAGTCATGACCGGTTTAGACCAGGACATGATGCAAAAGAACTTATCTTGCAAAAGTTTAAAAGATGCACAAAAGAACATGTATGCGTATGGATTGGCATTCACCCCTGTTAACTTCTTATTTCTTTCGTTAGGAGTCTTGTTGTTAACTTTTGCCACCCAACAACAAATAGCACTTCCGGAGTTGAATGATGATATCTTGCCAATGTTTTGTACCTCCGGAATATTAGGGCAAACCATCCTTATTTTCTTTACAATCGGAATTATTGCAGCTGCATTCAGTAGTGCCGACTCTGCATTGACAGCGTTGACTACCTCCTTTTGCATAGACATTTTAGGTATTGAAAAAGAGAAGGCTCAAACAGCCAAACGAACACGTTTAGCCGTCCATCTGCTTATATCAGCCCTGTTTGCCATCATCATCCTTGTATTCAAAGCGGTCAACAGCCGGAGTGTCATCGATGCGATCTATATGATTGCCTCTTACACATACGGTCCATTATTAGGTTTGTTTATTTTTGGTCTGTTTACCCGAAGACAGCCTCGTGACCGATACGTGCCTTATATATGTATAGCTTCACCTATGATCTGTTTTCTGACAGACTATTGGGTAAAACAACATACCGGATATGTATTTGGTTACGAAATGCTGATGCTGAATGGAGCAATTACTTTCTTTGGACTATGGTTGACATCTATCCGTCACCGGAGGATTTGATTGTAACCTTCCTTTTTTTATTATCTTTACCCCAAAAATACATTTGTAGAATCAATAAATCACGTAAGAATGGAAATTAAAAGTGCTGAATTTGTTATCAGTAATACAGATGTCAAGAAATGCCCCGCGGGAAATTTCCCAGAATATGCCTTCATCGGACGAAGTAATGTCGGGAAGTCCTCTCTTATCAATATGTTGACAGGGAAGAAAGGATTGGCCATGACTTCCCAAAAACCAGGTAAAACAATGCTTATCAACCATTTCATTATCAACAACCAATGGTTTTTGGTAGACCTTCCCGGATATGGTTATGCACAACGTGGAAAAGAGGGACGGGAAAACATCCAACGTATTATTGAAAACTATATACTGGAACGCCCACAATTAACATGTCTTTTTGTCTTGATTGATAGTCGCCATGAACCCCAAAAGATTGATTTGGAATTTATGGAATGGTTGGGCGAAAATGAAATACCTTTCTCTATCATCTTTACTAAGATAGACAAGATAAGCAAAGGACGCTTAAAAGAGAATGTAAGAGTCTATCAAGAAAAACTCTTAGAAGCATGGGAAGAACTTCCTCCTATCCTATTCTCTTCATCAGAAAAGAAAGAGGGACGGGAAGAAATCTTGACCTACATCGAAGACATCAACAAACAGCTTTAAAAAAGTTTAAACTTTTACACAAAAAAGTCCAGACATTTTCTGAAAAAGTCTGGACTTTTTTATTGTATATCTTATCTCTTTCTTAATAACTGATTTTACAACCCATAAAGAAACTCCTTGGAACACCCGGACCATAGATATATCCGGCATCACGATCCGCTCCTTTATCAAAATCATCTTGATAAGCATCAAAGATATTCTGCACACCGGCATTCAACTGTAATGTAACTGACTTATACAACTTGAAATCATAAGCCACCTTCAATGTCATGTCAAAGAAATCTGGTGTTTTTACTTCACAGTCTTCAACTACATAACCCGCAAAATGTTGAACTAACATGCTACCTGTATATGTTCCGGTCAAAGAGATATTCAAAGGTTTTACCGGGTTTAACGTAGCTGTCAAATAGCCATAGAAATCAGGGGAGCGAAACATCTTCTTTTGAGGAGCTACAGTCTCACTCCATACTTCAGCCTCTTTATAACGGCTACGTTGAAGGGTTGCACCTGCTTGTAATTGCATCCATGAATAAGCTGCCTTTGCTTCTAAATTAATACCCATTACACGTGCGCCTTTACCATTTCGGCGTTCCATCAATAAGTTTCCTTTATCATCGTTACCTACCTCTTCCAAAACAAAGACATTTTTCAAATCATTATAAAAACCTTCTGCCAAGAAATTAACCTGTACAGGGCCAAAACGGTGGTAATAATCGACAGAAGCACTCAAGCTCTGAGATTTTTCCTCTTTCAAGTTCGGATCCAATTGAATCAATGCCACTTCACCGCCCACAGCTGTAATATGCAAATCCTCATCAAACGCTTGCGGAGCACGGAATCCACTTGAGTAAGACAAACGGAAGTTTATATTTTCTGACGGATTATAACGTAAGTTTGCACGCGGACTGAAGATTACATGATTAATCAAATTATGTTTATCAAAACGACCACCTATCAAAAAGCCCCAATACTTATTCTTCCACTCATTTTGTAAGAAAAGGCTTCCGATATGAACCGTCTGCGCAATAGTACGGTTATACCCTAACATCTTATCTTGCAAGTCATCATAATTATATTCTGCACCTCCGGTAAATTCTGCCGGCATAAACAGACATTTATCCCAAGAATAAGAATATTGTGCACCTCCTACAAAAGTCATACCCTTTGTGCTACCATACGCATCCAGATCAAAACCCGCTCCATAATAACTTTCACGTTTGGTATGTTGAGCTGAGGTATAAACATTCAAACGATGTTTGTAATCTTTCGAGAAAAGATCAAACTTCAAACCACCTCCATTAATAATATGATCTGTCTGTTCTGTAATATCTGTTTCATGAGGAGGCAAATCCAACAGATTACCACCACGACGGAATTCAGAGATATTATGATACTCAAATGTCAACTTGGAATAGGTACTGGTCTTGATATAAGAACGGAAACCAAGAGTTTTCGCATCAATCTTACCTAACTCCGTAAATCCATCCCCATCATGGTCATAAGAACTACGATGACGGTTTTGTCCAAACACATAAATACCCGCCTTATGGTCATCTGTCACCAAAGAGGCATTGAATGTTGTATTATTATCCGGACGGCTACCTCCAATCATAGTTAAAGAATGAGCTATCTGTGCAGAGTTTTTTAAAGGTTCTTTAGTAATAATATTAATTGTACCGGCAACAGCAGACGAACCAAATAGTGCGGATCCACCACCTCGAACAACCTCTACTCGTTCAATCATATTAGCCGGGATCTGCTCAATACCATATACACCTGTCAACGCACTGAAGATCGGACGACTATCCATCAATATCTGAGTATAAGGACCATCCAACCCATTGATACGAACCTGTTGGAAACCACAATTCTGGCAGTTGTTTTCTACACGCACACCCGGTTGGAAATTCAAGCCATCTGCCAAAGTTGTTGTATGAGTTGTCTCAAACATTTTAGAATCCAACACATTTACCAATGAGGGAGCCATACGACGTGTCGTTTCATTACGGTTAGCAGAGACAACCACATCATCCAAAGACATCGTTTCCTCCTCTGCTTCAAAATTAACCTCTATGGTTGTTCCTTTCTTTAAAACGACCTTTTTCTCCATCGTTTTAAATCCGATATACTTCATTACTACTGTAAATGTACCCTCCGGCAAATTCTTCAGATAGTAGTGTCCTGTATCATCCGTTGTTGTCCCAATCGTTGTTCCTTTCAAAAAAATAGTAACTCCGGCCATATGTTCTTTAAACTCCTTATCGATTACATGACCATAAATATTAGCATCCGAAGAGTTTAAAGACGGAGATTCTACAGCCCAAGTTGTAAACAAGACACAACTTAGGCAATATATAATTGTAATAAGTTTTCTCATTAAATAAATTCCTTTCAAAAATCGTTAGTTTCTTTCACTATAAAACATAACTTTCCCCATAGTTCTACAAGGTTACAAAACAAAAAAAATAGACTTATGTCATGAAAGGAAAGGCGGAGCACGAAGCGACAACTCCCCTAATACAGGAGCCAAATAGGTCGGATAAACCGGATTCTCTGTAATATTAAAATAAGGTATAGCATAGAAATGAAGCTGCAAAGAGTGAACAGCTCCATCTGCCACATTAACCGAAGATAAAATATGATATAACTGAATTTCTGAAAGGGAAGCATGTTGATGGGGTGAACCATCCGCTGCTTTCTTAAAAGGGTGAGAGTGAACAATGGTTGTTCCATTCTCAACGTGGACGTGGGCAAATATAGCAATACTACTGTAATATAGAATAAATACAACAGGTAATAGCCATTTTATATATTTCACCGTTATTTGCTTCACTTAAACCCTACCAAATTTGAGAGCGCAAAGATATAAAAAGTATTTATATCTAAATATTTTTAAATAACTAAAAATGAAAGTAGGCTCATACATTCATCAGATTTTATTATTTTTGCAACCGATTTTTCAAAGGAAAAAACAAGTTTTAAAAGTTAAAGTCTATGGCAAAGATTACAAAAGAAGAGGCCCTTCGCTACCATGCGGAAGGCAAACCAGGGAAAATAGAAGTAATCCCTACAAAGCCCTACAGTACACAGACGGATTTGTCATTAGCTTACTCGCCAGGTGTAGCAGAACCTTGTCTTGAAATAGAGAAACAACCACTTGATGCTTACAAATATACCTCAAAAGGGAATTTAGTTGCTGTAATATCTAATGGTACAGCTGTCTTAGGTTTAGGGAATATCGGTCCTTTAGCCGGCAAACCGGTAATGGAAGGTAAAGGTTTATTATTCAAAATCTTTGCAGGTATTGACGTCTTCGACATCGAAGTCAATGAAAATGATCCGGACAAGTTTATCGAAACAGTAAAAGCCATTTCTCCTACATTCGGTGGTATTAATTTGGAAGACATCAAGGCTCCTGAATGTTTCAAAATAGAAAACCGTTTAAAAGAAGAATTAGATATTCCGGTGATGCATGATGATCAACACGGTACAGCGATCATATCTGGAGCCGGTTTGATCAATGCCTTAGAAATTGCCGGCAAGAAAATCGAGGATGTAAAGATTGTAGTAAATGGTGCCGGTGCAGCTTCTATCTCTTGTACCAAACTTTATATCTTATTAGGTGCAAGAAAAGAGAATATCATCATGTGCGACAGCAAAGGTGTTATCTCAACCCATCGTACAGATCTAAATGAAGCCAAAAAGTTTTTCGCTACAGATCGTAACATTACCACTTTGCAAGAAGCAGTTGTAGGAGCTGACGTATTCTTAGGATTGTCTGTTGCCGATGTATTGACACAAGAGATGGTTCGTTCCATGAATACCAACCCGATTGTTTTTGCATTGGCTAATCCAAATCCGGAAATCTCTTATGCCGAAGCAATGGCTTCACGTGACGATATTATTTTTGCTACCGGCCGTTCTGATTATCCTAACCAAATCAATAATGTATTAGGATTCCCTTACATTTTCCGTGGAGCTTTGGATACACATGCCAAAGCCATCAATGAGGAGATGAAGTTAGCAGCTGTGTATGCTATTGCCGAATTGGCAAAAGAACCGGTTCCCGATGTAGTCAATGCTGCATATAAACTAAAACGTACAACATTCGGACGTGATTATATTTTACCTAAAGCCCTTGACCCACGTTTGTTGACACGTGTGTCTTGTGCCGTAGCCAAAGCAGCTATTGAATCAGGAGTAGCTCGTACAACCATTTCCGACTGGGATGAATATGCCAACCACCTACGTGAAATGATGGGATATGACAACAAATTACTTCGTTCATTTACCGATATGGCCAAGGCTAACCCAAAACGTGTTGTATTTGCAGAAGCGAACCATGTAAATATGCTGAAGGCTGCATCAGAAGCTAAAGCTGAAGGAATCTGTATTCCTATCTTATTAGGTAATGAAGAACGTTTGGCTAAAATAGCAGCTGAAGAAAATATCAACATCGAGGGTATTGAAATTGTCAACTTACGCCACGATCGTGAAACAGAACGCCGCCATCGCTATGCTAAAATCCTATCTGAAAAGAGAGCACGTGAAGGAGTGACCTACACAGAAGCTTGTGAAAAATTAGTTGGTCGAAATGCTTTCGGTATGATGATGGTTGAAACCGGAGATGCAGATGCTTTCATTACCGGTGTATATAGCCGTTATTCTGAAATCACCAAATTGGCCAAACAGATAATCGGTATCCGTCCTCCTTATAAGCATTTCGGTGCACTAAACATTCTTACATGCAAGAAAGGGACATTCTTTATTTCCGATACATTGATTAACCGCCATCCTTCAACAGAAGTATTAATAGATATTGCTCGTGTAACGAATCATGCTGTTAAATTCTTTGCCCATGATCCGGTGATGGCGATGTTGTCTTATTCAAACTTTGGTTCCGATAAACAAGGAAGTCCGCAGAAAGTTCATGATGCTATCGACTATTTGCACAAGCATCATCCGGATTTGATGGTTGATGGAGAAATGCAAGTAAACTTTGCATTAGATAAAAAGCTTCGTGACGAAATGTATCCGTTTAACAAACTGAAAGGGAAAGATGTCAACACTCTTATTTTCCCGAACTTAAGTTCTGCCAACAGTGCTTATAAATTACTTGAGTCATTAGGTTATACGGAGACTATCGGTCCAATCCAGATGGGGCTGAATAAGCCTATCCACTTTACAGACGTAGAAAGTTCAACCCGTGACATCTTGAACTTGACAACTGTTGCTGTAGTAGATGCGATTGTTCAAGAACAAATCGAAAAAGGAGAATAAAATTTTCTCTATTCCATACAAAAAGAGGATATGCCTATTCGTAAGCATATCCTCTTTTTCTTTTTCCTAATACCCTACCCTATATAAAAAACAGAGAAACCCCTATCACACTGATAAAAGCACCTATAATCTCTTTAATTGTAACCTGTTGATGAAAGAGCAGATGAGCCGGCCAAAGAATAAAGATGGGAGTCAATGCCATCAATGTAGATGCTACACCTGCTTCTGTATATTGTACCGCCATCAAAGAGAGAGAGACACCGATAAAAGGTCCGGCAATCGTAGTCCCCAACGCAGCTCCCATACCTTTATGATCACGAATAGCAAGAGATAAAGTATGAAATTTCCTTTGCAATCCCATCACACATAAAAAACCAACAGCACCCGTCACTGCACGGATAAATGTTGAAGCAAAAGGAAGTAAACTTTTAAGCATTTCTTCTCCTTCCGGGATAGACATTTCATAATAATTCATCCCTACTTTACTTAAAACAAGTCCTACCCCTTGTCCGATACCTGCCCCTATACCAAACAAAACACCTTTCAATGGTAACTTCAACGATAATTTATGTTGAGTATTCCCTTTATTCAAAACAGAGATACCGATACCTGTCAATGTAACAACCATTCCAAAAACAGCTTGTAAAGACATTCTTTCACCTAAAATCATCCATCCAGAAATAGCGGCAGCCAAAGGTGCCAAAGTCATAAACAGCTGTCCAAAACGAGATCCGATCAAGATATAAGCATTAAACAAACAATAATCACCCAACAAATATCCGACAAAACCAGAGAGAGACAACCAAAACCAAGCCTCTCCGTTTGTATATAAAGGATATGGAGTTCCAGTAAACCACCATAAAGTCATCCCTAACATCGTCAAGGATAAAACCATACGAAATACATTCAACTGCAAAGAACCTAATCTTTTACTTCCCACTTCTGCAAACAGAGCTGTGATTGTCCAAGATACAGCAACTGTTAAAGAGATCATTTCACCCAAATAATTCATACACGAAGAGTTATTTCTAAAAAACAGGGTAAAGATACATAAACATCCATATCCAAAATAAAGATAAAGAAACAAACTTTTTCTTTATTCATCTGTTTCTTTTTATGTCTAAACAAAAGAGTTGAACTAATGAAAACATGGAGATATTACATGTTCTGCCTGTTGTTCCCCATCACATTATCGGCACAAAAAAAGCAGAATTATTTGGAACGAGCATTGCCAAATACATGGCTATCAGATAACAGCTATTTTCAACAGACCTTACCCAACAATGACCAATGGTGGAGTAATTTCAATGATTCCACTTTAGATTCTTTGATTGAAATGGCCATCCAACAAAACTACTCCATACAAATGGCAATAGATCGCATAGCTATGGCTAAAGCTAATTTACGAATCCAACAAGGAAATTACTATCCGAGCTTAGCTCTTACAACCGGTTGGACTCGACAGCAAAACAGTGGAAATATCAATAATCTTCCACAAAGTATCAGTCAATATAGCAATGCCTCTTTAGCTACGAGCTGGGAAATAGATCTGTTTGGGAGTATCCGTAATCGGGTAAAAGCGGAAAAAAAGTACTTTGCAGCCTCACAAGAAGAATATAAAGCTGTAATGGTTTCACTCTGTGCCCAAGTAGCATCTGCCTATATACATTTGAGGGAATTACAGCAAGAGATAGAGGTTGTCAAAAAGAATTGTGAATCCCAATGGGGAGTCGTTTTAATAACCCAAAAAAGGTTTGAGACAGGACTTGCATCTAAGTTAGATGTATCCCAAGCCCTATCTGTATATTATGAGACAAAAGCCTCCCTCCCCATGTTAGAATCCGGTATCATTCAATATGCTAATTCTCTAGGTGTATTATTGGCTCTTTATCCTACTGATATTCGTTCCATCACACAGGAAGCCAAACCGTTACCCGAATATATTGAAATGGTTAGCATAGGAATTCCGGCTCAGCTTTTACTCCGACGTCCGGATCTCCGAACTTCGTTCTACCAAGTTGAAGCACAAGCTGCCTCGTTAGGTGCATCCAAATCAGATTGGTGGCCGAAAGTTTTTGTAAATGGTTCTATCGGTTTTTCTTCACATGACTTAGACAAATTAATCAGGCATACCAGTTTAACATACGAAATAGCTCCTTCCATCTCTTGGAATCTGTTCCAAGGTACAAAACTGATTCAAGCAACACGATTGGCCAAAGTACAATTAGATGAATCAATCCGTCAATTCAATGAGGATATACTTGTAGCCATCCAAGAGGTTGATAACGCAATGAATGCTTACAAATATTCCATCAAACAAATCGTAAACCTTCGAGAGGTAGTCAATCAAGGCAAACAGACTTTGGAACTATCCCTTGACCTATATAAACAAGGGTTAATACCCTTTCAAAATGTATTGGATGCACAACGATCCCTCTTCAATTACGAACAGGACTTAATACAGTCCAAAGGCTCGTCACTGCTTTATCTGATCCAACTTTACCAAGCATTAGGAGGCGGTTGGAATACAACTATAGAGAACTTAGAAACAAACAATAGAAAATAAATAAGTAAAATATGAAAACATTCATTACATTTGGTATAATCAGTTTGACCGTACTTTTCAGCATAGGCTGCCAAAAGGAGAAACAAGCATCCATGCCACAAGTTCCTACCATCCATGTAGCCAATCCCATTATAAAAGAGATCACTTTAACCAAACAATATCCAGGGTTTCTCAGTTCAGACAAGACAGTCAACCTTGTCGCCCGTGTAAATGGTTATTTACAATCCTCTTTTTTAAAAGCTGGTGAGTTCGTAAAAAAAGGCACATTGGTCTTTATTATAGAACCCGACATTTACAAAAACAATGTTATCCAAGCAGAGGCTGCACTCAAGACATCTAAAGCTCAATTAGAATATGCACGTAACAACTACCTACGAATGCAAGAAGCAGTCAAAAGTGGTGCAGTCAGTCAAATACAGGTTTTACAAGCTCAATCGACAACAGAAGAGATGGAAGCTGCTGTTCGAAATGCAGAAGCTGCATTAAAAACTGCACAAACCAACTTGGATTATTGTTACATACGTACGCCATTTAATGGTCGTATAACGGAAAGTAATTATGATATAGGTAACTATATAAACGGAGCAGTCCAACCTGTAACTTTAGCCACCTTATATAAAGACGATATTATGTATGCAAACTTTGATATTGAAGATAGCCAATTTCTACAAATGCAACAAATAGCCCAAGCAGACAGCTTGAATCTCAATAAAAAAGAGACTTTAGTCAGCATACAAGCAGGACAAAACGGGAGAAAAATCTATACAGGTACGATGGATTATCTGGCTCCTTACATTGACTTGTCAACCGGAACTTTAAAAGTCCGTGCGAATATAGAAAATAAAGACGGGACACTCAAGAGTGGACTTTATGTTACAATAACCCTACCTTACAACAAACAGAAAAATGCCATCTTAGTGAGAGATGCATCCATAGGAACTGACCAATTAGGTAAATTTCTTTATGTCGTGAATGATTCCAATATTGTACAACACCGGCATATTGAAATTGGACAACTGATAGACGATACCCTCCGGCAGGTTACAAAAGGCATCCTGCCTAACGAACAATATGTCACAACTGCCTTGTTAAAAGTAAAAGACGGAATGAGTATTAAGCCTATAAAATAAACAACAATGATAAAGTTTTTTATAAACAGACCCATCTTTGCTACAGTCTTAGCTCTTGTTTTGATTGTAGCTGGTTTAGTCACACTTCACATACTTCCCATCGATCAATATCCAAATATCACTCCTCCCACAGTACAAGTTTCTGCTGTTTACCCTGGTGCAGATGCTGAAACTGTAGCCCAAACTGTAGGATTACCTATCGAACAGCAGGTTAATGGTGTTGAAGGAATGCTTTATATGAGTTCCACCTCCTCCAGTTCGGGAACTTATACATTAACCATAACCTTTGCTGTTGGGACAGATATAGACATGGCAACGGTCATGGTACAAAATCGAGTAAACGTAGCACAAAGTAGCCTTCCTGAAGCAGTCATTGTACAAGGTATTACCACGAAAAAGCAGTCTTCAAACATACTTATGATGTTGACATTAAGTGCTCGCGACTCCATCTATGATGGTCTATACTTAAGCAATTATGCAAGTCTAAACCTAACGGATGAGTTAACCCGTTTACCGGGTGTCGGATCAGTCAACGTCATGGGAGCCGGAGATTACAGCATGCGTATATGGTTAGATCCTGATGCTATGCGTATCCGCAATTTAACACCGGAGATGATCTTCCAAGCCATATCGATACAAAACACCCAAGTGTCAGCCGGATATGTAGGACAACCGATTGCCCAAGGAGATAATCCTTTCCAATATACCCTAACTGTAAAAGGAAGACTTACCACTCCTGAAGAGTTTGGCAATATCATCCTCCGGACAAAAGACAGTCAAATCTTACGATTAAAAGATGTTGCCCACATTGAATTAGGCAGTATATCCTATAATGTCACCTCTCGCTTAAAAGGAAATCCCTGTGCTGCTATTGCTATATATCAGCTTCCGGGTTCTAACTCTTTAGAAGTAGCCAAAGAGGTACGGAAAAAGATGGAACAATTATCCTCCAATCTTCCAAAAGGAGTAACATACCAAGTCACATTAGACACGACAGAAGTAATCAATGCTTCTATAGATGAAGTTCTTAAAACATTCGTAGAGACTACTTTATTAGTTATATTAGTCATCTTCCTTTTCCTGCAAAACTTCCGGGCTGTAATTATACCTTGTATCACCATTCCTGTCTCTTTAATAGGGACATTGGCTATCATGTCACTTTTAGGATTTTCTATCAATACATTAACCCTGTTTGGTTTAATCTTAGCAATAGCCATCGTTGTAGATGATGCCATTGTTGTCGTTGAAAACTCTTCACGTTTATTAGAGACCGACAAATATACCCCACGCGCAGCTGTCACACAAGCAATGAATGAGATTGTTGGACCTATCATTGGTGTTGTTTTGGTCTTATTAGCCGTATTCATTCCTACAATCTTTATCAGTGGTATATCCGGCCAACTCTATAAACAATTCGCTTTGACCATTGCTTCTGCTACCGTATTAAGCGGCATCAACTCTTTAACGTTGACACCCGCTCTATGTGCCCTCTTTTTACAACCCCAAAAAGAGAAGTCAAACTTTTTATTTAAGGCTTTTAACAAAGGATTTGGCAAGACCCAACAACTCTTTGATTCAATTGTCAACCGTATGCTAAAAAATCCGATTCCCACTTTGATCTCGTTTGGAATCCTTTCAGTGATAACTTTCATGATGTTCATGCGTTGGCCTACTACTTTCATACCAGAAGAGGATGATGGCTACTTCTTGATATCTGTCCAACTACCTCCGGCCTCCAGTTTGGAACGGACCGAAGCTGTCGGACGATCCATCAACAAGTTATTAGATAATTATCCTGAAGTCAAAACATATATTGAGATCTGTGGTTTCTCTGTTATGAGCGGTGGGGAACTATCGAATGCCGGTACTTACTTTGTCATTCTAAAAGATTGGAAAGAACGAAAAGGGAAAACACATTCAGCAGCTGCTATCGTCAATCGTTTCAATCAAGAAGCGTTTTTTATTCAAGAAGCACAAATCTTCGCCATGATTCCTCCTGCCATCCCGGGTTTAGGAGCATCCGGAGGACTGCAATTGCAATTAGAAGATCGAAAGAATTTAGGACCGACAGAAATACAACGTGCAGTTGAGACGTTACAAAGCAATTATCAAAGGAAACCTGAATTATTGAATATCTCATCCATGTATCAAGCAAATGTTCCTCAATACAAATTAGAAATAAACCGAGACAAGGTACAACTATTGGGTTTACAGTTGGATCAGGTATTCTCCACGCTCAGTTATTACATGGGAGCAGCCTATGTCAATGACTTCATCGAGTTTGGACACATCTACCAAGTGAAGATAGAGGCAAGCGAACAGGCACAAAAGGTTATGGAAGACATCCTCCATTTAAGTGTCACCAACAAGAATGGGAAGATGGTTCCATTCTCAGCCTTTACAGAGATTAAAGAAGAATTAGGATTGGACCAGATCAACTTATACAACATGTACAAGTCTGCATCCATCACATGCATTCCCAACCCTTCATATAGTTCCGGACAAGCCATACAAGCGATGGAAGAGTTAGTTCAAGAGGAATTAGGTGATAACTTCGGATATGAATGGACATCCGTTGCTTACCAGGAAACACAGGCAGGCTCAACTACAATGTTAGTTTTCGCAATGGCTCTACTGGTTGCCTACTTGGTTCTTTCCGCCCAATATGAAAGTTGGACCAGTCCGGTCGCAGCAATCATCGGATTACCGATTGCTCTGTTAGGTGCACTCATAGGATGTTTTATCATACATATACCTATTAGTATCTACACGCAAATCGGTATTATACTTCTGATAGCTTTATCCGCCAAGAACGGAATCTTAATTGTCGAGTTTGCACGTGACTATCGCAAAGCGGGGAACTCTATACGTGAAGCGGCAAAAGAGGCCGGTCATGTTCGTTTACGACCTATTCTTATGACTTCGTTTGCTTTTGTTTTAGGTGTCATGCCCCTCCTATTTGCAACAGGAGCCGGAGCAAGCAGCCGCCTCGCTTTAGGAACAGCAGTTGTATTTGGCATGGCTATCAACACACTGATTGCAACCCTCTTTATCCCCTCTTTCTATGAGCTCATGCAACTGTTTCAAGAACAAATATTAGATAAAAAACATACAAAGCAATAGATTATTCACTTAAAAACAAAAATCTGTATGGACAAAAAGAGATTAACAACAGCCAATGGACGTATTGTAGCAGACAACCAGAACACACAGACCGTAGGACCTCGTGGACAAGTCCTCTTACAAGATGCCTGGTACATCGAAAAGTTAGCACACTTTGATCGGGAAGTTATTCCTGAAAGACGTATGCATGCCAAAGGATCAGGAGCATACGGTACTTTTACCGTTACCCACGATATCAGTACCTATACTAAAGCGGCCATTTTCAATAAAGTGGGAAAAAAGACTGACTGTTTTGTCCGTTTCTCTACTGTTGCAGGAGAACGAGGTGCAGCAGATGCGGAGAGAGATATACGTGGTTTTGCCATAAAATTCTATACAGAAGAGGGGAACTGGGATCTGGTTGGGAACAACACACCGGTCTTTTTCCTACGAGATCCTCTTAAATTTCCTGATTTAAACCACGCCATCAAACGAGACCCTAAAACCAATATGCGTAGTGCCAATAATAACTGGGACTTTTGGACTTTGTTACCCGAAGCATTACACCAAGTCACCATCACCATGAGTCCACGTGGTATACCCTATTCCTATCGCCACATGAACGGTTACGGTAGTCATACCTACAGCTTCATCAATACAAAAAATGAACGAATTTGGGTTAAATTCCATCTAAAGACAATGCAAGGAATCAAAAATCTAACAGATCAAGAGGCAGAAGCAATCATAGCTAAAGATCGTGAATCTCACCAACGGGATTTATTTGAAAGTATTGAAAAAGGAGACTTTCCTAAATGGAAATTCCAAATTCAATTGATGACTCTTGAACAGGCAGAATGCTATCGGATCAATCCTTTCGATCTAACCAAAGTATGGCCGCACGGTGATTTCCCACTCATAGACGTGGGTATATTGGAATTAAACCGTAATCCGGAAAATTACTTTGCCGAGGTTGAACAATCAGCTTTTAACCCAATGAATATCGTAGATGGCATCGGATTCTCTCCCGATAAAATGTTACAAGGCCGTTTATTTTCATACGGAGATGCTCAACGTTACCGTTTAGGAGTCAACTTAGAACAAATACCGGTAAACAGACCTCGCTGTCCTTTCCATGCTTATCACCGGGATGGCACTATGCGTGTAGATGGAAATTACGGTTCGACTAAAGGGTACGAACCGAACAGTTACGGAGAATGGAAAGACTCTCCAGAACATAAAGAACCTCCCTACCCTGCAAATGGAGCTATTTACAACTACAATGAACGAGAATACGATAATGACTACTACAGCCAACCGGCAGCACTCTTCCGTCTAATGCCTTTGGAAGAAAGACAACTCCTATTTGACAATACAGCTCGTGCCATGGGAGACTGTGAATTGTTTATCAAACAAAGGCATGTCCGCAATTGCTATAAAGCAGATCCGGCCTATGGAGAAGGTGTAGCAAATGCCTTGCATATCTGTTTAAAGACAGCCCTTCAAGAGACAAGATAGAAATAGAAAGACGCATAAATTATTCTATCGCATTTAGGATTTTAATTATAAATAGACAAGTCAGTCGAAATTCATTTTTCGGCTGACTTGTCTATGAGAATAATTTGTTTATTTCTGCAGTAACTTTGTGACCTCCTCTTCCGAGAGTTTGGTTATCTGAGCCATCGTAGCCATATCCATTCCCATGGTCTGCATATTACGAAGCATCTGACGGATTCCTTTTGTCAAACCGATAGCTTCACCCTCGGCAAGACCCTCAGTTCTGCCTTTCTCAAGACCTTTTGCCTCACCTTCGGCATACCCCTCTTCTTTGCCTTGGCGGTAACTGGTGTGCAACGTGTTGTTGTAGTCCCGGTAATGTTTAAGCGCTTGGTCATACTCCCAACGCTCCTCTTCATTCAACGAGGCTACATCCGCCACCTCCAAAATCTTACCAAACACTGACTTCGAGGCATATTCAGGTATTTTCTCAAAACTGTCCATATTCTTCAATAGATACATCCAACGATCAAAATCGGTTTCACATTCCTCTTCCCTTTTTGTGAAGTAGGGCAAACTTAAATAGATATGCCGCATCTTGCTGTTGACCATCCTGCCTGTTTCCCGATCGGCCAAAATCACGTCGGTGCGGAATTTCGTCAATGGGGCTATCTTGAAGTTCAAGAAGAAGATGCCGTAAACCGGATAAATCTCATAATTCCAAGCAGAGCCTCTTAACCCCTGCTCGTCAATCATCCGACATAGATAATACAAAGCCCTGTCTAAAAAATAATCTTGATACTGGTTCTGTATCTCCACGATAAACTTCGTACCATCTTCATCTTCACAAAGGATGTCGTATATGATCACTTTCTGATTCAAAGACTTCGGTATCTTTTCTTTGTTCAAAAGACTGATACTTTTTACTTTACGTTCATTTCCTAAGATGACCCGCAACAATTCCAACAGTAACTCCTTGCTGACCTCTCTACCGAACAGATGTTTAAAACCCACATCCGTAAAAGGGTTCATGAATTTTCCCATAGCTTTAGGATTTTAGTTATAACACATTAATACCAATCAAGATCTATTCCTCGATTGGTTCATACAAAGAAAAGGAAAATTATTAGAAACAGAAAGGAATAAAGATTGTTATCAGTAAAATTTACATCGGACCTAATCACAGATTACATCCGACCTATTTTGAATTAGATCGGATGTAATCCGGAATAACTTTTATTTCCTTACATTTTAGGAAGAAGAAAATATTATCTGTACTTTTACACTACAAGTATGCGATTTTCTGTGTGAGAGGAGCCTCTAATCGTGGAGCGAGCGGCAGTGCAGGGCTTCACGCTTTTTTATGCCTGAACGGAGAACATACAAAAACAATCTGGTTATCTGAAGCCCGATATCCAACCTGCTTAATGTAGGAACGATATGGAGCTGATAAATAATATTGACAAGATCCTAAAGGATGATTTTGTAACGGAATTACGTAGTGGCAGCAAAGTGGCTATTGCGGCTTCGTGTTTTTCAATCTACGCTTTTGAAGAGCTAAAAGCACAACTTAAAGGATTCGGCTATCGTAACTCTTGTATTTCGCCACTTCGTCAATGAAGAACAGCGATAGGCATTTAATGCCACGTTTGTTAAGTACCACAAGGTGGCTACCTATCAAGACTTGATAGATGGTATGAATGCGATAAGCTGATAAAGAAACGGCGTTCACCTTTAACAAGTGAACGCCGAATTAATTTCAATTATAGACATAGCTACTTTCAATCAACCTTATAGGTATCTATCTGCTTAAATCCATTCAAGAAATCAGAGACAGGAAGTCGTTTCTTCCCTGCCAATTGGATAGCTAACAAACGCAAATACCCATCTTCCACAGCAATATCTATATAGCTTTTCTTATCCGTACAGATCGTTCCTACAGGCAGTTGATGAGTCTCTAATCGTTTTTCGGTCTGATAGATCTTCAATGCCGTCCGTACCCCTTCGGGAGAAACTATCTCTGTCCAAGCAGCAGGATAAGGAGACAAACCACGAATAAAGTCATAGATTTTCTTGACAGGTTGTTGCCAATCGATACGGCAAGTGTCTTTAAAAATCTTGGGAGCAGGACGAAGTTCAGAAATATCTTTATAAAAAGCTTCTTGTGGAATAGCATCCACTTCCCCTTCCAGAATCAAATCCACTGTCTCCAAAACCAAACCGGCACCCATCGTCATCAAAGCATCATGTACTGTACCTACATCATCTGTATCTGCTATTGGCAACCGTTTTTGACGGATAATCTTACCGGTATCTATCTCATGCGTCAAAAAGAAGGTAGTCACTCCTGTTTCTGTATCTCCATTGATTACAGACCAATTTATAGGAGCAGCCCCACGATATTGAGGTAATAAGGAGGCATGTAAGTTGAACGTACCCAAACGTGGCATATTCCACACTACCTCCGGCAACATACGGAAAGCCACCACGATTTGGAGATCTGCTTGCAAAGCACGTAGTTCAGCCAAGAAAGCCTCATCTTTCAGTTTTTCCGGTTGCAATACCGGTAATCCTTGAGATACTGCATACTGTTTCACCGGACTGGCTTGTAACACACTTCCATGCCGACCCATTGGCTTATCCGGCATGGTTATCACTCCCACAATATTATATCCACCTTCCACCAATGCTCGCAAACTTTCTACAGCAAAGTCCGGTGTTCCCATATATACAATTCGTAAATCTTCCTTTTTCATTTTAATCTTCTGAATAGTTTTCCACTAACACTTCACGATATGAATTAAATATCTTCGATTTAGACATAAACCCTATATAACGACCATCACAATCTACAACCGGTAAATTCCATGCTTTCGTATCATCAAACATACGCATGATTTGCTCCATGGATGTCCCTTCCTGGATCTTAGCAGGAGCAGTCACCATGAATTTATAAACATGAAAACGTTCATATAGTTCGGGACGGAACATGATATTCCGGATGTTATCCAACAAAACAAGTCCCAACAAGACCCCTTTCTCATCAATAACCGGGAAAGTGTTTCGTCCGCTTTTGGCAATCACTTTAACCATATCTCCCAAAGACATCTCCGGAGAAACAGTCATAAAATCTCGCTCAAGAATATGGTCTGTATTAAGTAGTGTCAACACCGCACGGTCTTTATGGTGCGTCAACAATTCCCCCTTCTGAGCCAGACGCATAGAGTAGATACTATGTGGAAGAAACATCTTGATTGTAATATACGAACTAATCGATACGATCATCAATGGTAAGAAAAGTGCATATCCTCCCGTCAGTTCCGCAATCAAGAAGACTCCGGTCAACGGGGCATGCATAACTCCTGACATGATACCGGCCATCCCCAACAAAGCGAAATTTTTCTCAGATAGATACATTGTAAAGGGGAAATAGTTGGAGGCATGGGCAAAAATGAACCCCGCTATACATCCTAAAAACAGACTTGGAGCAAAAATTCCCCCACAACCACCACCTGCGTTTGTTGCACTGGAAGCATATACTTTAAACATCAAAATCAAAAACAGAAAGACGAGTATCCCCCAATAGGAATCATTCAATCCATAAAAGATACTCTTATCCATAATATTACCGGAATGTCCATTCAACAAGGTCGTAATCGTATCATACCCTTCCCCATACAAAGGAGGAAAGACAAAGATTAAAATACTCAACATAATTCCTCCTACCAAAAACTTCTTCCAATAACTATTCAACTTACGGTATGAACCTTCCACCCAATTCATCACCTTGGTGAAATAAAGAGAGACCAAACCACAGAAAACCCCCAACAACAATACGTAAGGGATACGTTCAATGACAAAAGGTTCCGTCTGTGAAAACTGGAACATGGCTTGTGTTCCTGTGAATATATAGGAAACAGTCGCCGCTGTAACAGAGGTAATCAATAACGGCAACACCGAAGTCATGGTCAAATCCAATAACAAAACCTCTACGACAAAGACCATTCCGGCAATAGGAGCTTTGAAAATACCTGCTATGGCACCGGCTGCCCCACATCCCACCAACAACATTAATGTTTTTTGTTCCATCCGGAACAATCGGCCTAAATTGGAGCCAATAGCTGCTCCGGTCAATACGATTGGTGCTTCTGCCCCTACCGATCCCCCAAAACCGATGGTCACCGAACTGGCAACGATCGAACTCCACATATTATGAGGTTTTATACGACTTTTACGCTGTGAAATCGCATAAAGAATCTTGGTTACCCCATGACTGATATCGTCCCGCAACAAATATTTGACAAACAATCCGGCCAATAAGATACCGATAACAGGATATAACAGATACAAATAATTCGCTCCATCTTGACTGAAATTACCTGTCAACAGATGTTGTATATAATGAATCAAACCTTTTAAGATCAAGGCTGCAGTCGCCGTACAAAGCCCAACCAAGAAACTAACAATTAAGATAAAGTGTTTTTCCTGTATATGCTTATCTCTCCAAACTAGAAACTTATAAAACCAATCATTACCTATCATATCAAACTCCTTTTCCAGTAATTACAGTCTTTATTGTATAAATTAATATTGTTAAATCCAATGTCAATGACATATTTTCATAATACAGCATGTCATACTCCAATCGCTCTATCATCTGTTCAACACTCCCCGCATAACCATATTTGACCATACCCAAAGAGGTAATACCCGGACGTACATTGTGCAACAGATAATAATAGGGTGCGGTTTTTACAATCTCATTGATAAAGTATTTCCGTTCCGGTCGAGGTCCTACCAATGACATGTCCCCCTTCAATACGTTCCAAAACTGAGGTAACTCATCCAACCGGTACTTCCGCATAATACGTCCGAATGGAGTAATACGGCTATCCTCATCAGAGGCTAAAAGAGGGCCGTTTTGTTCTGCATCCATGTACATGGTCCGAAACTTATAAATAATAAAAGGCCGACCTAAATACCCTATCCGTTCTTGTTTGAAAAAGATCGGTCCTTCGGAATCCTTTTTTACCCGCCAAGCAATATACCCCAACAAAGGAGAAAGGATAATCAAAGCCAACAAGGAACTGACCTTATCCAAAAAATATTTGATATTTTGCTCAGCTGATGAAAAATTATTGTCTGTCACATCGACTAACGGGATTCCCCGTATGGTTCGAATCTTCACTTTAGACAACATATTCATCCGATCAGCCAAAACTTTGATCGGGCATTTGTAACAATAAAGGGAATACAAAATACTCAATAAATCTCTATCCTCTTTTGATTCGATAGCTAAGACTATCTCATCAATCTGTGCGGAATCCATACATGACGGGATATGCTCTATCGTTCCTAAAATCCGTTCCGGATCAACCTTTACCTCTGAACCCTTTTTTTCTTGAATAAAGCCATAAATATCATATCCCATCCGGTACAGGTCTTTAGCAATAGCCACCGCCTTTTCCCCTGCTCCAATTACCAAGACATTCATGGCAAACTCCCTCCTTTCTCTCCGGAGAATATTCTGCTGTGTCAAGATCAAACGAGGAATATAAGTGAATAAGAATTGCAATCCAAACAAACCGAAGAACAATTCATAATAAACCCGGAAAGAGCGAGGTATATCATTCAATACCAACGTAAAGAAAACAACTAACGTTCCAATCAAGACCGTTATAAATGTAGAGAAAAATTCCGTCAAACGAGATTTCTCCAATGGCTTGTTATAATAGCCGGAGAAATAATATAATATCATCCAAAACAGAGGTATCAACAACTGCCCCACACAAACCATCGGGTACTGTAGATAGGATAACAGGCTACTAGCCCCTTCGTTGATGGCAAAGACATCATAACGTAGGACATTGAACAGTAACCATGCTATCGATGCAGATATAAAATCAGATAATATGTATTTCTTAGCTTGTTTGCTTTTCTTCATTCCTATCTTATTATCTGGATGACCCCACCGTCACCTAATTTAATAATGTTAGAAGGTTTAGCTTGGCTTCTATCCTCTTGGCGGTATTTCACTACATAATCGACTCCATTCTTAATTTCCTCCGATATATCTTGAAAATTCATCGGAGCCGTTTCGCCACTTATATTAGCGGATGTAGACACTAATGGCTTCCGAAAACGTTCGCACAACCGGCGGGAGAACTCCTCTTTAGTAATGCGTATTCCTACACTTCCATCTTCCCCCAATAAATTAGGGGCAAGATTCTTGGCATGCGCATATATTATCGTAAGAGGTTTATCAGCCACCTCAATCAAGTCCCATGCGATATCAGGTATATCTGAAACATACATATTTAATTTTGCGGTGCTATCCGTCAAGACCAACACCGCTTTATTATCCATTCTTTTTTTTAATTCATACACCTTACGTACCGCCTCTTCATTGGTGGCATCACAACCTATTCCCCAGATTGTATCTGTAGGATAAAGAATTAAACCTCCTGCCTGCAAGACCTCACAAGCCTTTCGTATCTCTTCTACCATAGTATCTCTGAATAATGTCACAAATTTACAAATCATTCGTTTACTTTAATCCTAAATGAAGAAAAAATGTATTTTAATAAAAATGTACGTACTTAAACATGAATATCCATTTATAATAACTACCTTTACAGATTGAAATATATTGGGAGTTCTGTTGCCATCACATTTCTGATAACATGACAACACTTGATGAAGGCAAACAAAGATGTAGCCTCAGATTTAATACCGTCCCAATATACCGGAGATGATAAAAAAGAAAAAAATATATATAATGATTACAAAATGGAACTTTCGAACCCCAACAGAAGAGGAGTTACATAAAAGGGACAAGTTAGTTTCAGAGTTAGGACTCAGTCCTATCGCCTGTCTCCTACTTGTACAGCGAGGACTCACGACTGTTGAAGAGGTAAAGAAATTCTTTAAACCCAGCTTGAACGACTTGCATGATCCATTCCTTATGCCGGACATGGATAAGGCCGTTAAACGTTTAAACCAAGCACTGGGGAATAAAGAAAAGATTTTAATTTATGGAGACTATGATGTAGACGGAACTACAGCAGTATCGTTGGTATACAAGTATTTGCGTCCCTATTCTTCATCTTTGGATTATTACATTCCTGACCGATATGATGAAGGATATGGCATCTCATTCAAGGGAATTAACTATGCAAAGGAAAATGGTATTACCCTTGTCATATCTTTAGATTGTGGGATTAAAGCCATTGAGAAGATTGAATATGCCAAACAGTTAGGTATTGACTTTATCATCTGTGACCATCACATGCCGGACGACATCCTGCCGGATGCTGTTGCCGTATTAGATGCCAAACGGACAGATTCCCAGTATCCATACGAACATTTATCCGGATGTGGAGTAGGCTTTAAATTCATGCAAGCCTTTGCCAAAAGTAACAACTTTCCCTTTTCTGATTTAGAGAAGTTATTGGAGTTAACGGCTGTCAGTATTGCTTCCGACATCGTACCCATTACAGGGGAAAACCGAATTTTGGCTTACTATGGGTTAAAGCAGTTGAACAGCAATCCCAGTTTAGGTTTAAAAGGGATTATAGACATCTGTGGTTTATCAGGAAAAGAGATTACGATCAGTGACATCGTTTTTAAGATTGGTCCCCGCATCAATGCGTCAGGAAGAATGATGAATGGAAAAGAGGCTGTAGAACTACTCTTAGCGAAAGACATAGATGTTGCTCGTGAAAAGAGTGAAAGTATCAACCAATACAACGAAGAACGACGTGAGTTAGACAAGAAAATCACAGATGAAGCCAATGCGATCATCGAAGCGATCCCAAACATAGAGGAAAAAAAAGCCATTATCATCTATAACCCCGGATGGCACAAAGGGGTTATCGGAATTGTGGCTTCCCGCCTCACGGAAAAATATTACCGTCCTGCAGTGGTTCTAACCAAATCATCAGAACTGATTACAGGATCGGCTCGTTCCGTTACAGGCTTTGACATTTATAAAGCCATTGAGAACTGCCGGGATTTATTAGAGAATTTCGGCGGACACACATACGCTGCCGGCCTTTCACTCAAAGAGGAGAATTTAAAAGCATTCACCGAACGTTTCTTACAATTGGCGGCTGAAGACATCATCCCGGAACAGATGACTCCTCAGATTGACATCGACGCAGTACTGAACCTACAGGATATCAACCAACAGTTCATGAATGAACTAAAGAAAATGAACCCATTTGGACCGGACAACCAAAAACCGGTATTTTGTTCATTCGGCGTAAAAGACTACGGTACCAGCAAATTGGTAGGAAAGGATTTAGAGCACATCAAGTTGGAAATCATTGACGACAAATCCAGTACCCCTATTCATGGTATCGCTTTCGGCATGAAGCAACATAACCCGCATATAAAAAGTATGTTGCCTTTCAATGTATGTTACACCATTGAAGAGAATACGTATAACGGAAACACGACATTGCAATTGATGGTGAAAGACATCAAGGAGAATGATATATGAAGAGATGATGTGGATAACTTCCACAACATACTGAGGAGATATTGGGGTTACTCAAGTTTCCGTCCTTTACAAGAGGAGATTATTCGCTCTATTTGCAGAGGAAAAGATACATTAGGACTAATGCCGACGGGAGGTGGTAAATCAATCACCTTCCAAGTATCGGCATTAACCATGGAAGGGGTTTGCCTTGTTGTTACTCCCCTTATCGCTTTGATGCAGGATCAAGTAGAAAACCTACGGAAGGTAGGAATCAGTGCTACCACTGTACATGCCGGGATGAGCCACCATGAAATCCAACAAAAACTAAGTAGTTGCATTTCTGGAAACTGTAAGTTTCTATATGTTTCCCCAGAAAGACTAACTTCCCCTTTCTTCAGAGAAAAGATACAATCAATGTCCCTCTGCCTATTAGTTGTGGATGAAGCCCATTGTATCTCCCAGTGGGGATATGATTTTCGTCCGGCTTATCTGCAAATAGCAGAGATCCGCCAACAAATCCCACATGTCCCGGTTTTGGCACTAACCGCAACAGCCACACCGGATGTAGTCGAAGATATACAAAACAAACTGCTTTTCAGAGAAAAGAATGTCTTAAAGAAAAGTTTCATACGTCCCAATCTCTCTTATATCGTCCGTCAAACAGAGAACAAGCCTTATACATTAATATATATATTGCAAAAGGTTCAAGGTTCAGCAATCATCTATGTCCGTAACCGAAGACAAACCAAAGAAATTGCCACCCTACTGCAACAAGCCGGTATCTCCTCCCACTATTTCCATGCAGGGTTAAGCAGGAAAGAGAAAACAATCCGTCAATCAGAATGGAAAGAGAACCGATGTCGTGTCATGGTTGCTACCAACGCATTCGGTATGGGAATCGATAAAGCTGATGTCCGCTTAGTTATCCACTACCATATGCCAAGTAGTCTGGAAGAGTACTTTCAAGAAGCCGGACGTGCCGGACGTGATGAACAAAAAGCGTATGCGATTGTACTTTGTTCCCACTCTGACAGCTCCAAACTACAAAAACAATTAGAAGACGAATATCCGGATAAAGGGTTGATTCAGCAAATCTACGAAACATTGACACAACCGTATGCTTTTAAAGAAGAAGTAAGAGATTACAGCATACCTCATTTTTCACTGACAGAGTTTTGCACATCCAGTCCGTTTACCCCTTTACAAGTCCATCATACACTGAAACTATTGGATTTGTCCGGTTATCTTACCTATATAGAGGAACAATATGAGACCGAACGACCAGCTATTCCCCAAATCATATTTACCCATCCGATAGTATCCCCCAAAGAGGTAACCATTCCCTACTCTATCTACGAAGAGCGGCAAATCAAAGCTAAAGAACGAATAGAAAAGGTAGGGGCATACATCGATAGCAAACGTATCTGCCGAAATCATCTCCTACTTTCCTATTTTGGAGAAAGTTATGGAGAAGATTGTGGCAACTGCGACGTATGCCTATCCAAAAATGATTCAGGCTTAACCAACCGAGATTTTAACAATATCCGTTTACAGCTTATAGAGCGTCTATCCACACAGACCGCTATTCCTGTCCAAGAGCTCATAAAGGATATTCCTTTCCCTCAAGAAAAGGTTATCCAAGTAATCCGTTTCCTTTCAGAACATGAAAGTCATCGTTTCCAAATGGAAGGTAATCAGTTAAGCCTAAGAGCAACTTAAACAGGCAATGAACCAAATAAATGACAAGCGACACCCTCTGCGCATCGTTCACCATCTATTGCCGCTGAAACAATACCTCCCGCATAACCAGCTCCTTCACCACAAGGGAAAAGTCCTTTTATGGTAATATGTTGAAGGCTCTCCTTATCCCGTAAAATACGGACAGGCGAAGAGGTACGCGTCTCCATAGCAATCATCAATGCTTCATTCGTCATGAAACCTTTAGAGACTTTACCAAAATGGATGAAACCATCCCTTAAACGAGAAGCGATAAACTCAGGCATCCAAGCTCCCAACAAAGAAGATGTCAAACCCGGTGTATAAGAAGATTCTGGCAAATTAGATGATAATTTATCATGGATGAAATCGCACATACGTTGTGCAGGCGCTGTCTGTTTCATCGCCCCGTTAATCCAGCAATCTTCTTCTAATCGTTCTTGAAGATACATCAACGCCAAAGGTGAATTCGGATCGAAGGATTCCCTATCCTGTACAGACTTCAGTATCTCCGAATAATCTTCCGGACGGATTTCTACCACCATCCCAGAGTTAGCCCAACGGGATCCTCGGGTTGAAGGAGACATTCCATTCACAACCAACTGTCGAGGGCCACTGGCTGCCGGGACAACAAAACCACCGGGACACATACAGAAAGAATAGACCCCACGCCCTCTTACTTGTGTAACAAAGCTATACTCTGCTGCCGGCAAAAACTTTCCTCGACCATCACGACTATGATACTGGATTTGGTCAATCAGTTTCTGTGGATGCTCCAAACGTACACCAACAGCAATTCCTTTGGCTTCAATGGGAATTGATTGGTGATAAAGGTAACGATAGACATCACGGGCAGAATGACCTGTAGCCAAAACTACAGGACCATAAAAAGATTTCCCGGTACTCGTTTCAACACCGATAACCTCCTCATTACGAATAATCAAAGCATCCATACGTGTTTCAAAATGCACCTCTCCTCCGCTATGGATGATTTGGTTACGCATATTCTCAATCACACGTGGCAGCTTATCCGTTCCGATATGCGGATGAGCATCTGCCAAAATAGAAGTACTGGCTCCAAACTGGCAGAACACATTCAAAATCTTTTCAACAGACCCCCGCTTCTTGCTACGCGTATATAATTTCCCATCTGAATAGGCACCGGCTCCACCTTCCCCAAAACTATAATTGGACTCGCTATCCACCCGTTGCTCACGACTAATCAAGGCAATATCTCGCTTACGATCACGTACATTTTTTCCCCGCTCAATCACTATTGGACGTAACCCCAACTCTATCAAACGAAGTGCGGCGAACAAACCTCCCGGCCCTGCTCCAACCACCACAACCGACTTACCATCCGACACATCCTTATAATCGATAGATTGATATTCTGGTTCTGTTGGCTCTTCATCAATAAACGCACGCAACTTAACATTGATATAAATAGTACGTTGACGAGCATCAATCGAACGTTTCAATACCCGGACGGCTTGTATATGCGGTATCGCATGACCTGTCTCACGAGCAACAACCGCTTTCAAAGCCTGTTCATTGACACCCTCTTGCGGTAATATACGAAGTTGTAATTCTTGTATCATGAAATGATTTTTCTTTTATCGTTATTCAGAGAAAGGTTAAGCTACCCAAACAGTTGCCGGAAAGCCTCCTCTACCTTGCGCACCTGAATAATCTGAATCTTACATTTGGTGGTATCAAACCCTTTTAAGTTATGGAACGGAATGATAATGCGAGAGAAGCCCAACTTCTCTGCCTCTAAAATACGTTGTTCTATACGGTTAACCGGACGTATTTCGCCAGACAATCCGACCTCACCACACATACAAATTCCTGGTTCTATGGAAATATCAAGACTGGAAGACAAGACAGCACTAATCACCGCCAAGTCAATCGCCGGATCATTCACACGTAAACCTCCCGCTATATTCAAAAAGACATCTTTCTGGATCAGTTTGAAACCCGCCCGCTTCTCAAGGACAGCCAAAAGCATATTCATTCGTCTGAGATCAAAGCCGGTCGCACTCCGTTGGGGTGTTCCATAAACAGCCGAACTGACCAAAGCTTGAGTTTCTATCAAGAAAGGACGAATCCCCTCTATGGCTGCAGCAATAGCTACTCCACTTAATCCTTCATGATTTTGTGTTAGCAACAATTCAGAAGGATTACTTACTTCTCGAAGCCCCTCCTGACGCATCTCATAAATTCCCAATTCAGCCGTACTACCAAAACGGTTCTTGATGCTTCGCAAAATACGATACATATAATGCTGGTCGCCTTCAAACTGCAAGACCGTATCCACAATATGCTCCAACACCTTCGGACCGGCTATGCTTCCCTCCTTATTGATATGGCCGATCAAAAGCACAGGTACTCCGTTTTCTTTGGCATATTTCAAAATGGCAGCACTACACTCACGTACTTGCGTTACGCTTCCGGTTGAAGACTCGACCTGTTCTGTATAAATCGTCTGGATAGAATCGATTATTAATAGATCAGGTTGAACATTCTTGGCCTGCACAAAAATCTGTTCGAGGTTGGTCTCGCAAAGTATCAAACAATTTGAATCGGCCTGTACAAGCCTATCAGCACGCAACTTTAACTGCCGGCTACTCTCCTCTCCCGATACATAAAGCGTCTTCAAATGGCGCAAACCCAATACTGTCTGTAGCACCAGTGTCGATTTACCGATTCCGGGTTCTCCTCCTATTAAAACAAGGGAACCTTTCACTAATCCGCCTCCCAATACCCGGTTGAACTCCTGATCTCCCAGATCAATCCTTGCCTCCTCTTCAGCCGTAATATCCCGAAGTAAAACAGGACGCGCTTTTAAGTTGTCCGACAATCCAAAGACAACCCTTCTTCCGACCGGTTCTTTGGAAACAATCTCCTCCACATAAGTATTCCACGAGCCACATGAAGGACATTTTCCAATCCATTTAGGAGAATCAGCCCCGCAATTGGAACATACATATACTGTTTTCGCTTTTGCCATGCTCTCTCTTTTTTATCCAAAGAAATCCAATGTCAACTGTTTCTTTTCCGCTTCCAACATCCTAAGGTGACGTTTTCCTTGTGGCATCAATATCTCAACTTTATCCAAACGGGAA
Organism: Parabacteroides distasonis; assembly: GCA_015060925.1. GTDB lineage: Bacteria > Bacteroidota > Bacteroidia > Bacteroidales > Tannerellaceae > Parabacteroides > Parabacteroides distasonis_B. The sequence continues at coordinate 60,082 of SUXM01000003.1, read as the reverse complement.
CGGATAACCGTTTTCACCGTATAGCAACTATTGACTACTTTTCCAAGTTCATTCATTTTCCGTTGTATCTCCAAAACGCAATCAATACACATACCGCTCTTAAAGACTATCTTTTCGTCAAGCATATCTTTCTTGAACTCTTCGTCTCCCATATAGAAATCAATCACCTCCCCTCCTTTATTGTATATACCTTTCCAACGGAAACGAGCATCACTCAATACCGGGGATATAATCTCAATGGTCGCCTTATTATCCTTTACAGCAGGAAGATCATCCGATCGGAGGATATAAAGGCTGAACTGTTCCCGTTTAACCTCCAAAGACCCTGAACGGCTTCTGTTCGATCCATTCAGCTCCCGTAACGTAAACTTTGTCACCTTGGGATATCCACGAACCGCTTCATAAAAGTTTGATTTGCCTTTACAAATCCGGGGTGAACCGCTAAGCAATTTCACAAAATCACGAGAGACTGTTACTCCGGGTAGCTTTTTCTTCAGATTCACACGAAGCAAAGCTATTTCCTGTTGCAATTGTTCTTCCTCCTCCATGGTAAAAGAGATAGCAGACTGTCCACCAACCAACAAAGAGGGACGTGTCCAAATTTGCATAAACAAATTCAAGAGAATAGATATCAAACGACTATTCTCCCCTGCGACTGACCAGATTTCACGGAATCCCTCTTGGTATTGGAAGGATTCACTATAGATGGTCATTTTAATTTCCAACATATCAGCCAAAGAACGGAGCAACGTTAGAACCTCCTTCTCTGCACGATGTTTAATCATCGCGTCCATATAATTGGACTTATCATTAAAATAGAACCGCAGTTCAAGCTTATTATCAAACTTTATCATGGATAGGATATCAGAGATTAAGAAAAATAGGATTATCAAGGAGTCTTTGGCTTGCGATCAAAGAATGGATTCTTGGATGCTGCACTTACCGGAATAGCCATCACACACTTACAATCCTCCAAAAAGCCTAAACGTTGAGCAGCCAATCCTGCACTGAACATCACACGAGTATCTAAACGCCAATCGGCAGCAGTAGCGCACGCAGAACCAATGGCGATACCCAAATCTACGGAATTAATGGCACAAGGAACTTCGAAAGGTTTGCCTTCACAGGTTGGGAAACCACAATGCCCGCAATTCAACCCCTGTACCTGTTGGCGAGTACCTAACAACATAACAGCTTCTGCCTGAAGAATATTATCCGCATCTCTCAGAAAGAATTTCATTCCGGTCTCTTCTGATACCTTAATCATCTCTTCCGATAAACGATTGATGTCATCATCCGTTACCATTGCCAACTCTATAATATCAATACCTTTTCCTTTAGGTGCTGTTCGAGCTGCAATCATCATCTGACGTACTGCCTGTAAAACAGATTCATGTCTTATTTCTCTTTCGTTTTGTATCATAATGCAATATGTTTAATCAGAACAAAGATAATATAATACTTAGAGTTTCATGCCCATGAAACAAAAATTCCATCACCATGAAACAAAAATTCCCTGCCGATGAGAATTCTAACACATCAGCAGGGAATTTTAACTAAGTCTATTTAAACAAAAAGAAGATTAGCAACCGCCACCTAACGCACGGTAAAGCAATATTTTCTTTCTGCAAAGGTCTGTCACAATATCTATACGCTCCAACTCACTTTCCAAGTAACGTTCATCGGCAGAAAGTACTTCTAAGAACCCTACATAATTCAACTTGAAAAGTTCCGTTGCATTAGATACTGAACGGCGATGAGCCGATGTTTCAATTTCTTTCAAGCGCACACGTTCTTGTTGACTTAAACTGGCAGTATATAAATTCAATACCTCCGTATAGGCGTTCAAAGCGGTTTCATGATAGTGAGACAAAGCTATTTTCTGAGCGGCACGGGCTTCATTCCACATAGCTTTAATCTGTCCTTGCTTAAATATAGGTGCAGTAATACCGGCTGCCAAATCATAAATCAAGGAGGCTGGAGCAGTAAACCATTTTCCTAAATCAAAACTATTGAAACCTCCTCCGGCACCTAATACCAAAGAGGGATAGAATGCCGCCTTGGCAGACATGACATCAGCTTTGGATGCAAGCAATTCCAACTCTGCCGCACGAACATCCGGACGTAACGTCAACAAGTTTGCAGGAATCCCCTCTGACAATGGCAATGGGACATTACTAATCTTCTCAAACTTCATACGTTGGATATCGAACGGGAATACACCTAACAGACAGGTAATCGCACGTTCTTTCTCCTTGATCATTTGCTCATTTTCCAGCAACTTGCTTTCCAACAATAAAACACGTGCGTGGAACTGGTCAACCGCCAACTGGGTTTCAGCTCCCTCCTCCTTCAACTGACGGGTCAATTCAAAGGAACGACGAGCACTGACAAGCGCACCTCTCAATACATCACGGCATTTATCATATCCAATCAGTTCATAGTAATTGATCGCTAATTCCGAAATCAAGATGGAACGAGCAAAACGAGCAGCCTCGGCAGATGCCATCCAACGAGCCGCCGCTGCCTGCTTCTGGCGTGTCAACTTACCCCAAATATCAGCTTCCCACTGGAAATTCAGCGTTAAACTCAAGTCTTTATAGGGATCCGGAATATGTTTATCTTTAGGCAACGAGGGGGTATTTGTTTCACTATTTCCCACTCCATCCATCGTATATTCACCAAAACGGTTTACAGAAGCACCTATGTTCAAACCGATCTCAGGCAATAAAAGCCCTTTAGCTCGTTGCAAATTAGCACGACTCATTGCAACCCGTTCCATACTTTGTTTGAAAGAATAGTTCTTTAGCAAAGCAATTTCCACATACATCTGTAGAAGGCTATCCTGGAAAAACTCTTTCCATTCCAAAGGCTTAACAAAAAGAGTATCGGGTGCAAAGCTTTCGGACAAAGAAACTACCTCACCATTTGGATTAAGCTGAGGAGCCTTACAGCTGGAAAGTCCTATTGCAACCCAACAACAGATTGCACAACCTATTATCTTAATATTCGTTTTCATATTCTTTATCCTCCGCTTTCTGCTTTTTTTCTTTAAAGTAAGTTTCTATCGATTCAAAAATCACATAAAGTCCCGGTACCAAGAAAATACCCACAAATGTACCAATCAACATACCTCCCGCAGCAGCCGTACCAATCGAACGGTTACCTAATGCACCGGCACCTGTAGCAATCGTCAACGGAATCAAACCACAGATGAAGGCAAAAGAGGTCATCAAAATCGGACGCAAACGGCTAACAGATGCCTGGATAGCGGCACCTAAAATACTAACGCCCTCTTTTCGACACTGATTTGCTACCTCCACAATCAAGATTGCATTCTTTCCCAACAAACCAATCAACATGACAAGTGCAACTTGCGCATAAATATTGTTTTCCAATCCGGCCAAATACAAAGTAAAGAATGACCCGAACACACCGGCCGGCAATGAAATGATAATCGGAAGCGGTAAGAACAAACTTTCATACTGGGCTGCCAATACCAAATAAACGAATATCAAACAGATAGCAAAAATAACAGTAGACTGCCCACCTGATTCTTTCTCTTCACGAGCAACCCCTGACCATTCGATATCATATCCACGAGGAAGCATATCCGCTGCAATCTCTTCCACTGCATTCAACGCTTCACCCGAACTGACACCCGGAGCAGGTTCCCCAGTAATCATCGCAGAGGTAAACAGGTTATAACGTGTAATCTGGCTTGGACCGTAAACACGTTCCATGGTCATAAAGTTAGAATAAGGAACCATATTTCCCTCTTTATTCTTCGCATACAAAGCGAAAAGATCTTCCGGATTCATACGGTATTGCGGGGCTGCCTGTAACATTACCTTATACATCTGTCCAAAACGAACAAAGTTAGAAGAGTAGAAACTACCAATATAAGATTGCAATGTTTCCATAGACTCATTTACATTGATTCCTAACTTAGCGGCCTTTGCTAAATCGACACGTAACAAATATTGTGGGAAATTTGGATTAAATCCAGAGGTAACACCGGTCAATCGTGGGTCCTCGTTCAACTTCTTAACAAAAGAGGTTGCTACTTGATCCAAATCAGCAAATGAACCTGCTGTCTTATCAAGTAAACGAAGTTCAAAACCACTCGCATTACCAAAACCAGGAACGGTAGGCGGCAAGAAGAACTGGATATCCGCATCCTTGATATGAGAAACACGTTCTGTATATTCACGCACCAACTCATCGGCTGTCTTTTCACGCTCATCCCACGGTTTCAAGTTAATCATACCCATACCAAAACTTGCACCTTCGGTTTCTGTCATCAAGCTATAACCGGCCAACGTAGAGATTGTTTCTACCTCTTCCAATGGCAATATAGCAGCCTGTACCTTGTTTAAAGCTGCCTCTGAACGTTCCAATGTTGCCCCTGGAGGTGCATCTACATTCACATAAATCATACCTTGGTCTTCATTTGGAATAAAACCTGAAGGTAAAACAAAGCCCATTCCCCAAGTACCCAAACAGAAAATAAGCAAAGTAGCATAAGTAAAGAAACGTCTACCCAAATATTTTCGCAAATTTACCTTATACCGACGTTCCATATTTTCATACCGTTTGTTAAAACCATCAAAGAAACGGGTTAACAAACTTTTCTTCTTCGTTTCATCATGCGACATAGGTTTTAGCATCAAAGCACAAAGAGCCGGAGATAACGTCAAAGCATTTACTCCTGAAATCACAATAGCTACAGCCAAAGTCAATGAGAACTGACGATAGAAAATACCCACAGTACCTGACATAAAACCAACCGGGACAAACACAGCAGACATTACCAATGTAATCGCAATAATCGCACCTCCGATCTCACGAATAGCAGCCACTGTCGCTTTATCCGGCGGTAACTTTTCATTGTGCATCTTAACGTGCACAGCTTCTACTACCACAATCGCATTATCCACCACAATACCAATAGCCAACACTAAAGCAAACAACGTCAACATATTGATGGAGAAACCAAGCATCTGCATAAAGCAAAATGTACCAATAAGTGAAACAGGTACCGCTATGGCCGGGATCAATGTAGAACGAAAATCTTGTAAGAAAAGATAAACAACAATAAACACCAACAAGAATGCTTCAAATAAAGTATGAAGCACTACAGATATGGAGGCATCCAAGAAACGAGAAACGTCATACGAGATATTATAATCCATACCAGGAGCAAAGCTTGACTCCTTGAGTTCCTCCATTTTATTCTTAATGGACTGGATAACTTCACGTGCATTTGATCCCGGACGCTGTTTAACCATGATAGAAGCCGAAGGCCTACCATCTGTCATTGAAATCATGTTGTAGTCTTGAGAATCAAACTCTATTGTTGCCACATCTTTCAGACGAAGCACAGAACCATCCGGCATTGCCTTCAAAACTATTTCTCCATATTCTTCCGGTGTACTAAACTTACCAGTATACTGCAATACATATTGCAACTGCTGTGGAATTTTATCGGAACTAATACCAGTTTTACCGGGAGCAGCTTCAATATTTTGTGAACGGATAGCCTCGGTAACTTCTTGCGGAGACATATTGTAGGAAGCCAAACGGTTTGGATTCAACCACACACGCATAGCATAATCACGGCTACCCATAATCTGCACCATACCTACCCCATCAATACGTTTTAATTCACGTAAGATGTTAATATCGGCAAAGTTATACACAAACTTCTCCGTATGTGCCGTATCTGTACTCATGATATTCAAGTACATCAACATACTGTTTACCTCTTTTTCAGTAACAACTCCGGCACGAATAACCTCTTCCGGTAACTCATCAAGCACAGTAGTCACACGGTTCTGCACATTGACAGATGCCACATCCGGGTCTGTCCCTACCTTAAAATAGATGGTCGTCAAAGACAAACCATCATTTGTACAAACAGATGTCATATAAGTCATCCCCGGTACCCCATTGATCGCACGCTCCAATGGCGTTGCAACCGTTTTTGCCATAACGTCAGCATTTGCTCCTGTATAACGAGCTGTAACTGTAACAGATGGAGGGACAATATCTGGGAACTGTGTAATCGGCAAAGAAACGATAGCCAACAATCCCAAGAATACAATAACAACGGATATTACACCGGATAAAATCGGACGTCTAATAAATAATTCAAACATAACAGCCTACTTATTTATTTTCTACATTTTCCGATACCTCCAACTGCTTACGAACTGTCTCTGCATCAACCAGCTCAGGAGAGATCTCCATTCCATCACTAACCTGTTGTACACCTTCATAAACGATCATTGCTCCTTCAGGTAAATCTTTCGTTACATAATAGGCTCCATGACGAGACAACGGTTCAAAACTCCGAGCACTGACCTTTCCCTCTTCATTAACGGTATAAACATAAGTAAAATCTTGAATTTCAAACGTTGAACGTTGAGGTACCAAAATAACATTGTCCATCTTCGTCAACATACGAATCTTACCAGAAACGCCATGACGCAACAAACGTTCCGGGTTTGCAAATCGAGCACGAAAAGCAATAGAACCAGTACCTCGTTCAAAATCACCTTCTACAGTTTCAACCGTACCTTTATAAGGATAAATAGTCTGGTCAGACAATTCCAATTCCAAATTATTATATTCCGGTTGTTCTATTCCGCTCAATTGAGTACGTTTATATTCAAGATATTCTTTTTCATTTATCTTGTAGTATGCAAACATTTCAGAGACATCAGTCAAAGATGTCAATAAACTGGTTGGTGTCACCAAACTACCCACCTTGAAAGGAATACGATCCACATATCCTTCAAAAGGAGATGTTATTGTCGTATACGAATAGTTTGTTTCGGCACGTTGCAAACGAGACTTAGCCTGCTGTACTCTCAAACGAGCCACATCTGTCTCTGCCATTGCTTGTTCTAAACGGATAGGTGAGATAATATCCTTTTCAACCAATCGCTTCACACGATCACTCTCAACCTCTGCCATCTTCAATTCTGCCTGTACCTGTTTATAATTAGCCTGTGCCTCTTTTACCTCTTCATACAACTCTGCAGAAGAAAGTTTAAACAATACCTGACCTTTATTGACATGTTCACCTTCATCAACCAACACAGCTTCCACAAAACCTTCCACTTTCGGTTTGATTTCCACAAACTGGACAGCCTGTACATCTGCCACATACGATTGTGCAACTTCAATACTTGTACTTGTCAGTTTCATAACTAACGTACTACTTTCTCCCCCGGTTTTATTTTCTTGATTCTGATTACAAGAAATCAGAAAACAAGCGACTAAAAACAAATAATAAAAAGACAATTTTTTTGTCATCACTTCGATTAAATTTATTTAGGTTATTTTATAAACAAAAGAAAAGTATAGCTTGCTATACAATAAAAGATAAGGATATCCCATGTATCCTTCCACAAAGACAAATCTGTTTATCTTAAATAGGAACAAAACCAAATAAAACTTAAAGTCTTATCCAGTTGGTAAAAGATAGGAAGAATCGTACACTGCTGTAATTCCAAAGCATGAATCAACTCATGTACATTTATAATAGAAATTTTATCTACTATCAAATCTAACACAACTTGCTGAAAGGAAACCTGTTCCTGACGTACCGTCCGTAAAGATGCATGATCGTCAAAATCAAGCATATCAAGTTCTCCATTTTCTATTATTTCTATAGGAGCATTTGGAAATCCCTCCAAGAAAAAATCACTTCCAACAGAATATACAGGCATAAAGACCAACATGATCATCAAAATCACACGCTGGTAAAACTTTATCTCTTTATTATTTTCGTTAGGGAAAACCATTCTTTCGTATATATACTTTGGCAAAGGTATAAAAAAGCTATATTATTCCCAAAAGCCCAACCTGTTATATTTTATTATCTCCATCTAAGTTAAGAATAATACACAACATTGTTATATCATCACTTTGCTCCTTTTCTCCGGCATAAGCATGTACCTCTTCTAATATTAAACCAATAAGTTCATTTGCCTTCTTCTTTTGTGACGACTTCAACAAATCTAACAAACGCTCTTCCGAAAACAATTCAGACTTTACATTCTCTGCTTCCGTAACTCCATCCGTATACATAAACAATGTACTCTTTTTATCCAATAGGGTCTCTTCACCCTCATAAGGAAAATCAGCAAACAAACCTAAAGGTAAATTCGGTTTAACGTTCATATAAAAGACATCATTTCTTCTTGTCAATAAGACTGGAGCATTATGACCTGCATTACAATAACGTAATTTCCCTGAGCTTATATCTAATATACCTAAAAAGCAAGTTACAAACATATTTGACTCATTGGTTTCAGCCAAAGAGTTGTTCAGACAAGAAACAATGGCTGCCGGTTCATCAAAATGAGCTGCCTCCGTTCTAAACAAACGACAAACCACTGCCATTATCAATGAAGCCGGAACCCCCTTCCCTGAAACATCGCCAATAATAAAATAAAGCTTATTATCCTTCATAAAGAAATCATACAAATCCCCTCCAACCTCTTTTGCTGGTTTTAGTGTTGCATATAAATCTATATCTGTCCTTTCCGGGAAAGGAGGAAACAACTTGGGCACCATTCCCATTTGAATCTCACTGGCAATACGCAACTCACTCTCTATTCGTTCTTTATTGGCTGTCGTAAACTTCAATTCTTCAATATATGCGACCAAAGATTTTTGCATAAAAGCAAATGAATCACGTAAACTTCTCATCTCATCCTCACTTTGGATATCAGGTAAAGCTGCTTCAAAGTTCCCTTCTGCTATTTGAATAGCAGCTTGAGAAAAGGTTGTCAAAGGAGCTGTCAAATGCTTGATAGTATAATAAACAAAAGCAACCAATAACAACAAACCTATCGTAGTTATAAATAAAACCACATGCTTCATTTCATCAACTCCGGAAAAGACATCCGAATAGGGACAAACTACTGCAACCGACCATCCTGTAGATTTGATAGGCGCATAAAACACATAAGATAAAAGACTATCATTCTGCAAAGAATGCATGGCAGTTTTTCCTTCTATCATTCCATGTCCAATCTCCTCAATGGTTCTATCCTCCATATCCAACGTTGCAGTAAAAATCGTTTCATTCAAGATTCGTTCTTTATCTCTATGCACAATATAAGTACCACCACGTCCAAGCATCATATTATAGGAGTTCGGATAAAGCTTGATTGATTTCACAAACTCCGCCAACCATTCCAACGATACATCTGCGGTAAAAACAGCATAAATGTTCCCTTTATCATCATACAAAGGATAGGAATAAGTAGTCATCATCATATCCCCACCTCCTTCATCATAGTACGGTTCACTCCAATAAGTTTTTTTCAAAAGCTTAGGGATTTGATACCAATCATAATAGTGATAATCATAATCTTCCGTACCTAATTGTTTACTCTTAATAGAGTCTCCCTCTCTGTAAGAATAGGGCGCATACATAACTCCCTTTTCTGGATAGAAAGAGGGTTCAAAAGCAATAGAACTACCAAAAATGAACGGATTGTTTTTTAATAACACCTGTGTTGCACCATACATATAATTCGGATCATCTAAATGTTTTGGAATAATCCAGGCCGTATTTTTAATCGCAACTTCTACAGAGTTCAATAGATCTTCTATTTTTAAAATAGCATTAGATACGGTACTTTGAGCATGTTTAGCTGCCTCTTCTTCTACTTCAGAACGAGCAGATCCATAATAGGCAACAAAAGTTATAATAAAGACAGAAGCTGAAACCAAAAATATAAACAGGCTCAAACGAGTTGAAAACGAACGTAAAAGATTAATCTGCTTCAATTTCATCTGTCTATTCCTCCTTTCAATTGTTCCAATGTCACCTCTTTTTTAATACGACGATTCTTTAACAATAAATCGCTCAACTCTTTTACTTTTTCCGGATGAAGTTGAAAAGAGGGCTCCCTTCCTTCTTGATCGCACTGCAACCGAAGTATTTCTTTTAACATCCATCTTTGAATGGTTCGATTTGTTGCAATTTTATCTTTTTGAACAAACTTCATCACAATATCTAAAGTCTCTTCTTGATTTTTAGCGGCCCATTGCCATCCCCGTTTGGATGCTTCCACAAAGGCTTCGACCTTTTCTTTGTTTTTTTTATAATAATCAACTGTCACATACAAACCATCTTCAGGGACATCATACCCCTCTTCTGATAAATAAAAGATATTCTTGGAATCAAAACCTGCAGCCCGGATTTGAAGATATTCATTAAAACTGGTTGCCATCGTTGCATCGATAGCTCCAGAGAGGAATAAATTAATATTATGGATAAAAGGGATCCATTCTATATTTAAATCTCGCTCTTCATTCGCAATAAGCCCTAATTCTCCAAATCGAACTTTCCAAATACCCACCCTCTTATTTCGTAAATCTTTAAAAGTCTGAATACTTTTCCTGCGAGGGACAATAACCAACGAGTTATGCTGAGAAGTTTGAAGTACATTTACCAAAGGCAACCCTTGGTCTATGGCTATCATTGCTTGCAACAAATTCATGGTTGTGATATGGCAAGAACCTTCTAATAAATGATTGACAGCAGAATAAGACGCTGAAGGGTGTTTGATTTCCACATCAATGCCAACTTCCTTATAAAATCCTTTTTCCAGTGCCACGTAGTAACCCGCAAATTGGCTTTGTGCTGTCCATTGAGGAGTAAATACTATTTGCTGCCCTTTACCCTCTTGCAGAAAAAGAAACAGACAAAGAAACCATCCTACAATTTTTATATATTTATCCATATCAACTGTACCCGACTTTAAATCGTTCAAAGATACAACATTATATCATTAAAACAACAAGAGCTACCATATACTCTCTTTTTCAGGCAGTTTACCTCTTTCTTTCCGAAGGATAAGGGCAACAAAAAATCCCGTAAAACCTTGATTTTACGGGATTTTTTCAGTTTATCAGCGGAGAGACAGGGATTCGAACCCCGGGAACCTCTCAGTTCAACGGTTTTCAAGACCGCCGCAATCGACCACTCTGCCACCTCTCCAGTTCCTTAATACGGGTGCAAATGTAGAGAGTTTATTTTATATATGCAAGATCTTTATTAACTTTTTTACAATTATTTTTTACTTTATACTCATTATCAAGCATATACTCATTACTTTCCCTCCCTATCAATTACAGTTCTTACTACATCGGACTTAACTCTTACTTTCCTCGGACTTATTTTTAATTACATCGGACTTAATTTAAGAGCTTTTCTATATTGTACTGTTTCTTTGTTTTTATATCTTTGAACTGATTTATCAAAATAAAAAAGAGATGGCAAACAATCTTTACACTTTTCGAAAAGCTGAAGAAAAAGATACAGAACGCATTTGGGAAATAATCAAACAGGCCAAAGCACAAATGAAAAGGCTTGGCAGTTGCCAATGGGATGAAAACTATCCGGCTATCGAACATATCCAGCAAGACATATCCCAAGAAGAGGGTTATGTAATCTGTATAGACAATATAGCCATCGCTTATGGTGTCATCTCTTTCAATGGCGAACCTGTCTATGAACAAATTAAAGAAAAATGGGCAAATGATCTTCCCTATGTAATCGTCCACCGATTGGCTGTTGCCGACGAGATGAAACATCAAGGGATCGCTAAAAAATTCATGTTACACGCAGAAGAGTTAAGCAGAAGTAAAGGTATTCAGCATTTCCGGGTGGATACCAAATATGATAACCGGTATATGCTCCGCCTCATCGACTCTTTGGCTTTCATCTATCGTGGAAATGTCTTCTACCGAGGTTACACAGAAGAACGGATGGCATTTGAAAAATGTCTTTAATCATATATAAATGGAACAAGAAATCAAATTAAACGAACACAACAAACAGGAGTATCCTCCTATGCATACAGCAGAACACATTTTAAACCAAACAATGGTTCGCATGTTTGGTTGCCCTCGTTCTAAAAATGCTCATATTGAGAGGAAAAAGAGTAAATGTGATTATGAACTTCCCGAAGCTCCCACAGCCGAGATAATGGCCGAGGTTGAACGTCGCATCAATGAAGTGATAGATCAGCACCTACCTATTAGTATCGAATTCATGCCTAAAGCGAAAGCCGGTGAGATTGTAGATTTAAGCAAACTACCGGAAGATGCAAGTGAAACACTCCGTATTGTACGTATAGGAGACTATGATGCTTGTGCCTGCATAGGGACACACGTAAGTAACACATCCGAAATTGGTCATTTCAAAATGCTCACATACGATTACACAGAGGGAAGACTTCGCTTACGTTTCAAATTAACAGAGTAATTAGGACAGAAATAAAATAATTTTATGTAAGTTTGCGTCCGTAAAGCATGATATCTAATAAAGAACTTAAATATAAAAGTTATGCAATCTATTGACAATTTCAATTTTGCCGGAAAAAAGGCATTCGTCAGAGTAGACTTTAATGTGCCTCTTGATGAAAACTTCAACATTACAGACGACACACGTATCCGTGCAGCTCTTCCTACATTGAAAAAGATTTTGGCTGATGGCGGTAGCATCATCATCGGTTCTCACTTAGGACGTCCAAAAGGTGTTACTGAAAAGTTCTCTTTGAAACACATCTTGAACCACGTTTCTGAATTATTAGGTGTAGAAGTACAGTTTGCAAACGACTGTATCGGTGAAGAAGCAGGTGTTAAAGCTGCTGCATTGCAACCGGGTGAAGCATTGTTACTTGAAAACCTTCGTTTTTATGCTGAAGAAGAAGGCAAACCAAGAGGATTGGCTGAAGATGCAACAGACGAAGAAAAGAAAGCAGCAAAAAAAGCTGTAAAAGAAAGCCAGAAAGATTTCGTTAAAACATTAGCTTCTTACGCTGATTGCTATGTAAACGATGCATTTGGTACAGCTCATCGTGCTCACGCTTCAACTGCATTAATTGCTGATTACTTTGATGCAGACAACAAGATGTTCGGTTACTTGATGGAAAAAGAGGTGAAAGCCGTTGATAAAGTAATGAAGGATATTGTTCGTCCGTTTACTGCTATCATGGGTGGATCAAAAGTTTCATCTAAGATTGAAATCATCGAAAACCTATTGAACAAGGTTGATAATTTGATCATCACAGGTGGTATGACCTATACATTTACTAAAGCTCAAGGCGGTAAGATTGGTAAATCTATCTGCGAAGATGACAAATTAGACTTGGCTCTTGATTTGATCCAGAAAGCAAAAGATAAAGGTGTAAACTTGGTATTGGCTGTTGATGCTAAGATCGCAGACGATTTCAAAAACGATGCTAACACTGCATTTGCAAATGTAAACGAAATTCCTGATGCATGGGAAGGTCTTGACATCGGTCCTAAGACAATGGAAATCTACGGTGATGTTATCAAGAACTCTAAGACTATCCTTTGGAACGGTCCTACTGGTGTATTTGAATTTGACAACTTTACAGCAGGTTCTCGTTCTGTAGGTGAAGCAATCGTTGAAGCTACAAAGAACGGAGCATTCTCTCTTGTTGGTGGCGGTGACTCAGTTGCTTGCGTTAACAAATTTGGTTTGGCAGACAAAGTATCTTACGTTTCTACAGGAGGTGGTGCTTTGTTGGAAGCAATCGAAGGTAAAGTTCTTCCGGGTATTGCTGCAGTAAAAGGCGAACCTTACAAATAAGATAGATATCTATTTGAATATAAATGGCTGTTTCTTATGAAGAAATGGCCATTTCTTTTTTAAGAACTATTACCTTTGCCTAAATTTATCATTCTATTATCTAAATAATTCTTATATGAAAAGAAATCGTTTCTTTGAATTAGCTTTATGTACCCTACTACTTTTCTCTTGTCAAAATGAGAAAGGAATCTTTTATGTCTCTCCAAATGGGAATGATGAAGCTACCGGGACTAAACAAAGTCCATGGAAAAGTGTAAACAATGCTGTTAAACAAATTCAAAAATTCGCGACAGAAAATCCCGACACTCCTATCAAAGTCTTATTTGAAGAGGGTTCCTACCCTATTCAAGAGATGATAGAATTAAAAAATATACAGTCTCCCATAACCATGGCTGCCATTCCAGGAGAAAAAGTTGTATGGACAGGAGCTGTAAAGGTAAATAACTGGAAAGATATTACGGATGAAGCCATTCTGAACCGTTTACAACCGGGAACACGAAACAAAGTAAAAGTAGCAAACCTGGGAGATTTAGGTATTACAGATTGTGGGCAGTTATACTCAAATAACGGACGTATGGATTTATACTATAACGGGAAACGCCAAAAAATCTCACGTTGGCCCAACAATGAATATGCTATATCCGGAAAGGCATTAGGTAAAACTCTTTTCAAAAGGAATTCCACTTATAAAGTTTTTGCACATAAAGAACCCATTTGGCAATACAAAGACAAACGCATCAATCAATGGGTAAAAGAAGAGAATGTCTGTGTCAATGGTTATTGGTACTGGGATTGGTCTGAATCCAACCGAGAAATCGTCCACATAGATACTACCAAACAAATCATCACGACAGAAGGTCCAGAACATATCTATGGGTATAAAGATAATTTCCGTTTTTATGGATTTAATCTGCTTTGTGAAATTGATTTGCCGGGTGAATACAGTATTGACAGCAAACATAAACTGATTTATTGGTATGCCCCGGAAAACTATAAACAGGAAGACGAAGTTATTGTTTCCGTACTGGATTCTCCATATATGCTTTCTGTTTCAGGTTTGAACCAATTCAAAATCGAAGGGATCACCCTACAAGGTGGACGAAACACTGCGATTAAGATTAATGAAGGCGATGCCAACGAAGTCATTGACTGTCACATTACAGGCTTCGGCCAGGACGCTATGCACATTGAAGGAGGGGAAAAACATAACGTAAAAGGATGTTTATTAGAACAATTTGGATGTAGTGGTATCAGAGCAAATGGAGGAGATCGTAAAACCTTGACTCCGGCAGATTTTCTAATAGAAAACAACATCATACAAAACTTCTCATTATTTTCACATACCTATCAACCAGCTTTATTTGTAAAAGGGGTTGGTATAACCATCAGAAATAACTACATGAGAGGATCAACATCATCTGCGATCAGTGTCAATGCAAATGATGTTTTAATAGAATACAACCATTTTTCCGATTTGGTTAGAGAAAGCGATGACCAAGGAGGTATTGACATGTATTTTGACTATTCATTGCGTGGTCTTGTTATCCGTTATAATTACTGGGAAAATATTTTGGGTGGTACAAACCATGGTGCTGCAGCTATCCGTTTCGATGATATTATCTCTGGAGAAAAGATTTATGGAAATGTGTTTGTAAACTGTGGTTCCAAAAGATTTGGAGCTGTTCAAATCCATGGTGGAAAAGATAATTACGTAGAAAACAACCTATTTTACAACTGCCATGCAGCAGTTAGTTTTTCTCCATGGACAAGAAAATACTGGAACGAACGATTAGACATGGAAGTTTCTAAACAAAGAATGTATGAGGCTGTTGATATAAACTCAGAATTATATCAAACTCGTTATCCCGAATTAAAAAATGATCTTCACGCTAACCTCAACGTCAACTACATTAACAACAACCTATTGGTAGGTTGTACAAGGGATATCATACATAAAAGTCCCAAAGAAGAAAAGATGGATGTACAATCCATATTGAAAGATAATGTCAACTTGGAATCTGCAGAGAAAGAATTAGCCTACTATTTGCAAGACTCTGTATTAAAGAGTCACGGTTTAAAACCGATTCCTTTCTCTGAAATTGGCCTCAAAAACAACAAGTATCAAGAATTAGTAAACCACTAATCATAATATTTTATACCTTTGCACGTCTATATAGAAATAACAAGAAAAAACTTCATAGAATTATAAAGAAATGGCAAAAGAGCTAAAAGAACTGACTTCAAGAAGTGTGAATTACTCACAATGGTATCAGGATTTGGTAATCAAAGCTGACTTGGCAGAAAACTCTGCTGTTCGTGGTTGTATGGTAATCAAACCATACGGATATGCAATTTGGGAAAAGATGCAACGTGTCCTTGATGATATGTTTAAAGAGACCGGTCACGTAAATGCCTATTTCCCATTATTGATTCCGAAATCATTCTTGAGCCGCGAAGCTGAACACGTAGAAGGCTTTGCGAAAGAATGTGCTGTTGTTACTCACTATCGTTTGAAAACAAACAGTGAAGGATCCGGAGTGGTAGTTGACCCGGCAGCCAAATTGGAAGAGGAATTAATTATCCGCCCGACATCTGAAACAATCATTTGGAATACCTACCGTAATTGGATTCAGTCTTACCGTGACCTACCCATCCTTTGTAACCAATGGGCAAACGTAATGCGTTGGGAAATGCGTACCCGTCTGTTCCTTCGTACCGCTGAATTCTTGTGGCAAGAAGGACATACTGCACACGCTACCCGTGAAGAGGCAGAAATCGAAGCAAAGAAAATGCAAGAAGTATATGCCAACTTTGCTGAAAACTATATGGCAATGCCGGTGGTAAAAGGGGTAAAATCAGCAAGCGAACGTTTTGCTGGTGCATTAGACACCTATACAATTGAAGCAATGATGCAAGATGGTAAAGCGCTTCAAGCCGGTACATCTCACTTCTTAGGCCAAAACTTCGGTAAGGCTTTTGAAGTTACATTCATCGATAAAAATGGAAAGAATGATTATGCTTGGGCTACATCTTGGGGTGTTTCAACCCGTTTGATTGGAGCCTTGATCATGTCTCACTCTGATGACAATGGTTTGGTTTTACCTCCGAAATTAGCTCCGATACAGGTTGTTATCGTTCCTATTTACCGTAGTGCTGAACAATTGGCACAAATCAGTGAGAAGGTCAATGCTATCATGGCAAAATTGAAAGCGTTGGGTATCTCTGTCAAATTCGATGATGCAGACAATAAAAAACCAGGATGGAAATTTGCTGAGTATGAATTAAAAGGTGTTCCCGTACGTTTAGCAATGGGAGGTCGTGACTTAGAAAACAATACCATTGAGGTAATGCGTCGTGACACATTGACAAAAGAGACTGTTACTTGTGACAACATCGAGACATACGTTCAAAACTTATTGGAAGAGATCCAACAAAACATCTTCCAGAAAGCATTGAACCACCGTGCAGAAAACACAATTTCAGTTGATACGTATGAAGAGTTTAAAGAAAAGATTGAACAAGGTTACTTCATCATGGCTCACTGGGATGGCACACCTGAAACAGAAGAGTTGATTAAAAATGAAACGAAAGCAACTATCCGTTGTATTCCTTTGGAAGGTGACAAAACACCGGGAACATGTATGGTCACAGGTAAGCCTTCCGCTCAACGTGTTCTTTTTGCACGTGCTTATTAAGCAATCAACCTACACATTTATATTCAAAAAGGTTAGCAATTATTTTTTTGCTAACCTTTTTCTTTTGATGCTACCTTATGAAGGTTAACTTATAAATATTAAGATAGTCCGATATTAGGTCGGACTTATTTTGAATTACCTCGGAGGTAATCAGACATTAGGTCGGACATAGTTTTTAGCTTCCCTTATATATTATTCTTCCAATTCCTATCAAATATTCAACCGTTTTTAATATCTTTGGGAAAACGAATAAACAATCAACTCTATGGAACTCATTCTTCCTACAAATCAAAACAACCTTACCCCCATTACTTTAGACACAAAAGTATTGGTTGTCATCGGTGCTAACGGTTCCGGAAAAAGTTCTTTCGGCAAGGATTTATATAAACGATATGTAGATACATCGGTTTGGATATCAGGAATGCATTCACTCTTTATCAATAAAGAAGAGAATGGAAAGCCATCTGAAGGGAATGAGTTGACAAGGCTTCAATCCATGATCACGGAGAGATTGTTCATGCCTCGCTTATCAGAATATGAAAAACTGATTCTTCATCTACAGACAGAAGAGTTTGAAGCAGCAGTTCAATACAAAGAGGCAAGCAAAACCAATCCGGATTTACCACCTCCTATCACTAAGATCGATCGTATCCAAACAATTTGGGAAAAAATGTTTCCACATAATCGGTTGGTTCGGAAATCCGGCTTTATAGAATTAGCATCAACCCAAATCATAGGAAACTCCTATACTGCCGGGCGGATGAGTGATGGAGAGAAGATTGTCTTTTATTTAATTGGAGCAGTACTCTGTGCCCCGGTTAAAGCCCTATTGATCATAGAGGAACCTGAAATCCTTCTCCATGACTCCATAAAAAACCCTTTATGGGATGAAATAGAGGCAATGCGTCCGGACTGTACATTTGTCTATCTGACACATGATATTGATTTTACGGCATCTCGTAATAACAGTAAACGTCTCTGGATACGTTCTTTCAATGCCGATGCCCATACTTGGGATTATGAACTGATCACAAACAATGACAGTTTCCCGGAAGGCTTGTATATGGAAATTTTAGGAAGCCGAAAACCAATCCTTTTTATTGAAGGAACTGACTCTAACAGTATAGACAGCCGGCTATACCCTTTCATTTTCCCGGAATATAAAGTGAAACCGATGGGAGGTTGCCAGAAGGTTATCGAAACGACCAAAGCTTTTTCCCAATTGAAAGAATTCCATACATTGGAATCAATCGGTATAGTCGATCGCGATAGACGGACAGAGGGAGAAATTACCTACTTAAGAGAACAACATATTTTGGTACCCAACGTGGCAGAAGTAGAAAACCTGCTGATGTTAGAGCCTGTTATAAAAACTGTAGCCCACCGACTAATGAAAGATCCGGAACAGGTATTCAAGCAAATCAAAGAAAATATCATCAAACTTTTCTTGAAAGACATGGAGAGCCAAGTCTTGCTACATGCGCGCCACCGGGTACAAAAGAAATTGGAGAAAGTCTTAAATCTCAAACTAAACAGCGTGGAAGAACTAACGGAACATGTAGAAAACATTTATGAGACCATTCATGTGGAAACAATCTATAATAAGCTGAAAAAACAATTTACCCTTTATGCAGAAACAGGGAATTACCAAGAAATTCTCCGTGTTTATAACCAAAAAGGGATGCTTCCACAATCTCAGTTATGTAAGATTTGCGGTATTAATAACAAAGAGAGTTATTTAAACCTGATTCTTTCCATATTAAAAGAGAATAAAGAAGATGCCCAAACCATACGAACTGCTATAAAAGAATGTTTAGGAGCATAAAAAAGTCATCCAAAATAGAAGAAATATCCATAAAAAATCGTTCTTTTGCATTTCAATAAAAACATTTTGCTTTGGAATGAAAGCTCTAATCTTTATTTAACAACAATGCGAACACCCAATCTTCAATACCTTTACCTGCAAAAGCCGGTAACAATGGTGATAGTTATTTGTATTATTTCAATCCTCCCATGGATTGGATTAGGAGATTTTTCCACGAAAGGAGAACCTCGTGAAGCGGCTGTTGCTGTCTCCATGCTTGAAAGCGGCAATTGGGTTTTACCTCAGGTTTATGCCAATGAGTTTGCCTATAAACCACCATTAGCCCATTGGTTAATGGCTGTAGCCTCTTTGCCTCAAGGATATGTATCGGAATTTTCTTCACGTCTCCCTTCGGCATTGGCTTTTATTCTATTAATAGGGTTCACTCTCCTTTTTTTTGGTAAACGACTGCGATTCCAACAAGCTTTCATAGCGACATTGTTACTTATCACTTGTGTGGAGATGCATCGAGCAGCTATGACTACCCGTGTAGATATGTTACTTACCACTTTTATGGTCATTGGTTTGTATCAACTCTACCGATGGGAAGATCTGTTTGAATTGAAAGGACTTCCAATCTCTATTCCATTCTTATTGGGTTGTGCAGTATTGACTAAAGGTCCTGTAGGCATCATTCTGCCCCTTTTTGTTTTTGGAGTTTATCTGCTTATGCTTCGAAAATACTCTTTATGGGAAATCTCAAAAGTTTTAGTATATGCCGGTCTATCTTCCATATTTTTACCCTTGATTTGGTATGTGGCCGCTTGGAAACAAGGAGGCGATGCATTCTTGGATGTCGTATTGGCTGAAAATTTTGGTCGTTTTTTCCATCTGAATACCCCTCATATCCATTACAATTTAGGGCATGAAAATGGGGTTTGGTATAATTTTATGACCTTAGCAGCCGGATTTATTCCTTGGACTATTTTCTTCTTTTTCTCTCTATTCGGATTAAAAATACAGAAATCCGGAAAATCAGTCAAAGACTTGTTAAGAAACAGTTGGAACCACATACTGAATATGGAAAAAGAGAAGTTGTTCAGTTTGGTTGCATTAGTTTGTATCCTATTCTTTTATTCCATCCCATCAAGCAAACGAAGTGTTTATTTGATGCCGGCTTATCCTTTCATTGCCATTTTTTTAGCGCAATATGCACTCTATATAACAGAATACCGGACAAGGGTCACTCGTATTTTTGCCGGATTCCTTGCAATTATCACCACCTCGGTTCTAAGTATCATCGGATTAACCATGGCAGGATTGATTCAACCGGAACAGATAGCGAGCCGATATATCCATCGTCAGGCAACATTAGAGACTGTGGAATATGTCACCCGGATGTTTACACACCCATGTGGACTGACCATCTGTATCTTATTAGCCGTTTTAGCTATTCTCATCAGTGTATACTACCAAATGAGTAAAAAGATAAATATCAAAATCCTATACGCTACTATAGCTCTGACATTCACTATCAACCTGCTAATAGATGGTGTGGTAATGCGCGGGATCCGTATAGGTAGCTCTGCACAGCCCTTTGCCAAACAGGTTCAACAAACATATCCTTTAGATGAGACTAACATGTATGTAATGAATGACCTAAAGACTTATGCCAATCTATACGGGTTAAACTTCTATCTTGGGAATAAGTTTCATAATTTTGAGCAGACGCTTCCTGCCAATGGTTATCTTTTCTGTACATCTAAAGACTTTGAAACGATTCAAAAGAATTATGGAGCGACCTACACTTTTGAACCTTTAACCTCCACTCCTAACATCATTGCCGATGTTCGAGATAAAATCATACTCTGTAGTTTCATAAAGAATTAAATAAGAAAAAAGCCAGGGATAAATAGACATCACCTTTCTATGTAATTACAGAGTAAGATGTTATAAGTTCAAGATAAACATATCCAAATCCTTGGCTTTACCCTTTTGTTTATGAATCTTTTCATACAAACGCGTACGAACCATATATATATAGTTTGTGCTAACCTCCAATAGACGGGCGATTTGGGCTGGGGGTATTTGTATCTTTATTAAACAACAAATTTTGAGTTCAGTTAAAGATAGTTTTTCGTATTTGGCTTTTAAACGGGAGATAAAAGACAATTTATCTTGATCTAAAAGATCAAATAATTGTTGCCAATCTTCTGTATCCGGATACCAATCGGCTGTAGATCCTTGAAACTTCAGTACGATAGGTTGTGTCATGTATAGATTAGTAACAACTTGTTGAGAGGTATTGTGCGTTTTGATTTGATTGTGTTTTCTCCATATCCGATAGGCAATGCCGGTTAGGATACAAACAAACAAAATCGACATCACAATTGTATTCCTGTTTTGTATCTTCTGATTGGTTAGTTGCATTTGTAACTGTTCCAAACTCAGCTTGTTCTTCTCTTTTAAGATTGGAATTGTATGGATGTTTTTATTTACCGAATCTTGATAGGTCTCGTGTAAAGCATTATACTTGGCAGCTTTTTTGTTTTCACCTTTGAGTATAGCCACATTTCTCATTCTTTTGTATGCCTCGGATTTTAAAAGGAAAGATGAACTTTTTAAACAGATTTGAGAATAGTGAACAGCTGAATCCAATTGATTCAAAGCGAAATGATAGTCACTCAATACGGCATAGACCGAGTATCGCATTCGTTGGTTATGAGTTAACCGCAAGGAATTCATTAAATAGAGGTAGGCTTTTTCATATTCTTGACGGTTTAAATAGAGATATCCGACCTCTTTGGAGATGGAATAAATCAAAGTGGTATCAGCCATACGTAACCCCTCTTGATAGCAAGTCAAAGCACTGTCTTCCTTAGATAAATTGATATAGATACGTGCCATGTCTCGTAAGATATAGGCAGAACCTAATGTGTCTTTTTCTTGTAAGAGACTGGTTAAGGCTCTCTTTTGGTAACTTAGAGCCTCTTGATTGAGACAATGTACCTTGTAGATATTCCCAATCCGATTGTATAATCTACCTTGTAAAGCTCGGTCATGCGTTTGTTCAGCATATTGTTGAGCCTTTAAATAGTATCGAACTGCTTTGACAGGGTCATTCTTTTCAGTAAGAACCCCTTGATAAAACCAGGCTTTTACTTTCCGTTCCAACGTCCCATGTTTTTCAAAATAGGTAATAGCATCCTTTATTAACGAATCAGAAGCATGGTATTTGATATGTTTGTCTGTGGCCTCCGTCATCAATAAACACCAAGTAGCATAATCAGCTTCATGGAGTTGTTGAGGTATAACGGAATCTCTCAGTAGGTGATAAGCTTCAGCTGGTTGTTGTGACATAACCGCTTCAGCTCGTATCAACACAGGATTTGTTTGAGGACGGCAAGCCAATCCGATGCAGAGCAATAGAAGAATAGAAAAAGAAACTGTTATTTTCATGGCGTAATCATTCTAATCCAAAGGTAACAATAATTCTTTTTCATTTCATCGTTAATCGCTTTTTTTATAAAATCCGCTTGGAATATTGTAATGGAATATTAAAATTATAGCTGATTTATATTTTGTGGATTTTTGTGGACTTGTCTTCTGATTCTTTTTCGTTATTTAGCAAAAATTTAAATAACGAAATTATGAAAAAAATAATCACAGTAATTATTTTGTTATGTTGTGTCCCATTATGTTGGGGACAAAATCATGGATTTAATGAAGATGATACAACAAGACTTCATAGTTTACGACCTTTGCTTGTATCAATAGAATCAAATCCATCAGAAGTTTTTCTTGAATTTCATCAAAGGATGAATGAGGTATCGGTACAGATTTATGATGAAACAAATCGGTTGCTATACACCGAATTTGTTGGTTCACCTCTACAGGGAGATACCTATCCGATTTTTATTCAATTAGAACCGGGTTTGTATTATGTAGAGCTTCGTTACAATGGCAATAAACATTATGACCAGGCTATTTGGATTGAATAATTAACCATTAAAATGTAAACAACATGAAAACATTTAGAATTTTAATATTGAAAATTGTAAATTTATTAATAGGAATGATACTCATATTTTCCAGTTGCTCATCCGATGATTTGAATGAAATGGATAAACAGCAGGAAGAAATTCCTGAAGTAGAATTGAAAGCACGTGAAAATATTATATTGACAGAAACCGGAAAGGTAATTAATACACAAGTACAAGGATTCTCTTTCAAACTGATGAATACATTGGCTAAAGAGAAAGTAAATAAAGCCAATTACAGTTATTCTCCATTGGGAATTTCTTTTGCTTTGGGGATGGCTTTGAATGGAGCAGACAAAGATACATACAAGCAAATTCAAAAGACCTTGGGATTTGAAGGTTATTCCAACCAAGAGATCAATGAATATATGTTGGCTTTACAAACTGCTCTTCCGGGAATAGACAATACCTCTACATTCGTGAATGCTAATAGTCTGTGGGGCAAAAGTAAAGATTTGTTCCTTCCAAACTATACTTCGTTAAGTCAAAAATATTACCTTGCGACAGTAAAAGACAATCTACCTTTTGATGAAACAACAATGGAGGAGATAAACGCATGGAGTAATAAGCATACCTACGGAATGATTCCGAAGTTCTTTGAGCATGCCAATGAGATTAAAAACGCAGAGGCAATCTTATTGGATGCTTTGTACTTTAAAGGTACATGGGTTTCTAAATTTGATAAATCAAAAACAGAAAATCAAGATTTTAAATTAGCAGACGGGAAAAAGATTTCTGTACCAATGATGCGTAAAGAGAAAGAAATAATGTCATGTGTCAGCAATAATGAAGTAACCATTGTCCAGTTACCGTATGGGAATCATGCTTTTAACCTGTATGCTTTTCTACCGGCTGATCCCAATCAAAGCATAGATGAACTATGGCAGGGGATGACTGTAGAAAAATGGAATCAATGGCTGATTAATGGACTTGTCAGATACAAAACAACTTTATCTATCCCTCGTTTTACCACTAAAACGAATGATTCAGAATTGGTTTCAATTTTAGAAACAATGGGAATCAAAGATGCTTTCAATTCTTCTGCTGATTTTAGCAAGATGAGTGATACGGATTTGTTTATCTCTTGGGTAAAACAGATGACAACCATCGAGGTTGAAGAAGAAGGTACTGTAGTAACTGCTATTTCTGGTTTAGGGTTTGAGATTACTAATAACGGTACAAATGCTGTTGAGATCCCCACTTTACAAGTAGATTTTAATCATCCGTTTGGCTTTATTCTTTCTGAAACAAGTACAGGGGCAATCCTCTTTGCCGGTAAGATTGGTGATCCAAGTATTAATTAAATAAATAACCTTTTTGTCTCTTTAAAATAAAGAAAGGAGAACGTTGTTAAAATGTTCTCCTTTTTTTGAAAAAAGTAGTGTTTCGTTGCAGCGTTTTAGATACTTTATGCATCTATATCTTTAGATGGTCTTTTATTTAATAGAGCTATTTTTTGAATGATATAATCTTTTAACTAAAAAAGAGATGTAATTATTGAGTATAAATATGTTTCAAAAACAAATGTATTATGAAAAAGTCTTTTTATAAATATTTATTTGCATTGTTTATTGGCTGCTTTTTAGTAGGCTGTAATCATGACGAGAATACTTTATCTATCATTGAGGAATCATCTGATTCTGCATTTAAAGCAGCTCCAGATTATGAATACAGAACTATCTTATATCTAAATATCTGTGATAAAGAAAAGAACAGCTTATTAACATTAGATGGTAAAACTCCCATTAAACAAGTTCATATTGAGTATGATTATAATGAAGAGGAGCTTTCCAATCATATTTTTTTTAAAGAAACTTACATGAGAGATATAAATCCTACTAATGCTTATTACACTATAGGAAATTATAATGCGCTAAGATATGTAAAAGCAACAGAAATTAAAGGAAAATATTTTTATACTCAAGTGGAAAATCCTAATCCTAAGTTTTTATATGGATGTTTAGAAGCTTCTTTTTATCAATACCCCATTTTTTCAATTTTATTTTATTTGCCGGAAATAACAAATAAATATATCTCACTAACAGAAAGTAGTTTGTTATTAGGGTTACCATTAAATTTCTATTATGATGAGAATAAAGAGGCAACGATGTTTGTTACTTGGGAAAAAGAGGATGGAACTGTAAGTACGGATAAAATAACCTGTAAGTGGCAGTTTGAAGAAAATGTAGATTTTTTATTCGGAGTTAAGGATATTCGAACTTATAAACAATTTCTTCGTCCGGCACAAATCTATGTCAATGATAAGTTGAAATGGGATATAAACGATTATGAAGTATTAGATAGCGATTCAGAAGAAGATAAAGTTGTTAAAAATCAAATGACTCTTTATCCTTATATTGAGTTAACAAAGTAAGTCAAAAGTTCTTTAACATAAAGAATAGGGAATGTTATTAAAAACCCCAAAGTTTGCCGTTCAAACTTTGGGGTTCATTTCACTGTCAACTCTTTTTAAATTACTTCAACTCTTTGATTTTTATATTTCTAAAAGAGACTTCATCTTCATGATACTGTAAAAGAATATGTCCCTTTTCTGCTGTACCGAAAGGACCAAATTCAGCATACGCATCTCTAATAAACTTACTACCTTTTACCTGTTCCAAGAAAGCATCAGACGCCCAATCATATTCGACTGTTTTCTGACCATTCAACCAATGTTCTACATGCTTATTGGGTAACACTTTAACAACGGCTTGATTCCATTCACCAACCGGTTTTACCACTTTTTCTTGAGGTGCAATAATATCATACAAACCAGCCACCGTACGACTACCCTCTACAGATGTGAATAACTTTGCATCCGGATGCTGTGCATCATCCAATACTTGATATTCCGGACCAAAAGCAAAACCTTTTCTCTTTTCACTTTCCAACACTCTGTACTTCACACCACTGTTGGCACCCGGAGTTAATTTGAATTCAAAACTTAATTCAAAATATTGGTATTGATCGACAGTCACAATATCACTACTCTTCTGTCCATTCAAATCCGCTTTCTTAATCACTTGAATCTCGCCATTTTCGATCTTCCATCCACAATCTGGGAATGTTTCTTTACCTACTCCACGCCATCCGTTAGTTGTCTTTCCATCAAACAACAATTTCCATCCGTCAGCCTTTTCACTTTCTGTAAGTGTATTAGGAGCGATCTCTACTTGTTGCACATTTTCCGAATTTGCAGATTTGTTACTCGGTTGACAGGCAGCACATAATATAGCCAAAGATACGGCTGCCATTGATAGATGCTTTTTCATATAATTATCTGTTACTTAATAAATTTATATTTTATACAAAGTTAGTATCTTTGTGCTTTACTTAAAAATTTATATTTTAAAAACTATATGAAAACAGCTTTTTTTGACTTTGACGGTGTCATTGTGGATACAGAGCCTATTTATGACCTATATTGGAATGAAGCAGGAGAACGTTATCATACAGGAATACCTAATTTTGCAGCACATATAAAAGGGACCACTTTACCCTCCATCATCCAGAAATTCTTTTCTGACCGTCCAGAAGAAGAAAGAGAGCAAATTGCCCGTGAAGCTACAGAATTTGAATTACAAATGCCCTTCCCTACAATTGCCGGAGCATTAGAGTTCATCAAACTTTTAAAGAAGAATCAGGTAAAAATAGGACTGGTAACAAGTTCTGATAAAGGGAAATTAGACCGAGCATTCCGTCTTCTGAATTTAGAAGGTGTTTTTGATACCGTAGTAACAGCTGATCGTATTACAATTGGTAAACCGGATCCGATGTGCTATCTGTTAGCTGCTAAAGATTTAAATGTAGATCCAGCTGAATGTTTAGTATTTGAGGATTCTTTTGCCGGAATCCAGTCTGGGAATAGTGCAGGAATGCGTGTCATCGGTTTATGTACCACCAACCCAGAGGAGTCTATCAAAGACAAGGTTTATCAAGTCATTCCCAACTTTGAGAAGTTAACTCTTGAAGATTATAAACAATGGTAACCCCATAAAAAAAGCTCTCTGTTAGATATATTAAAACAGAGAGCTTTTATTTTGATATTCAATTTTTCAATTAGAAATTATAACCGACACGGATAGCTAAAGCCGCACCATCCAAATCTTTTATAATATTATACTTAGCTTCTAATCCGACAGTAATCTGATCTGTCGCATAAATCTCACCACCTAACCCTAAATTCGCTCCAAAATAGGTTTCATTCCATGGCCCTAACTTCCAAAAAGACAGACTTAAACCTGCCAATGGATAAAAACCAAACATATCACTTAATTTGAAGATATAGTGAGCATTCATATCAATGGCCCAAGCACTTAAACCATCATGTTTGATAAAATGAGAGATAGAAGGAGACAAACGAACATTATCAACAATACAATAACGATAATCCAATCCCAAAGTTGTATTTCCTACATCATTAAAATTATAACCCAAGTTAAATCCAAATGAAGATTGTCCTTGTTCTGTTTGTGCAAAAGCTCCTACACTAAAAAGTGTCAACATTAACATTACAACTAATTTTTTCATACGCTCTAATCTTTAGTTCAACATTTTGACAAATATAATACTTTTTTCAATAAAACAATTAATAAGCCTTTAATCGTTCCCCAGCACTTTTCACTATGTTACGATAAAATTCTTCATCATATCCCGGGAATTCCGGATATTCAGATAATCCATACCCATTCTGCATGAATTTGCCATCTTTCTCCTTCTTCATATTTCCATCCATATACTTCACAAGCAGATACTCCCCTAACTTCTTCCAACGAGCAGTAGCCTGATCTGCTGTTGTCGTACTGAACCAAGTCAAAAACTTAACAGCTTCTTCCGGATTTTTTGCATATAGTTCTTGAGCGGCTTTATCTATCGCAGGAATAGTTGCTTGGTATCCATTTTCCAACTCTTGCTGTACTTTACGGATATCTTGAATCATGTAGCTATACTTATGATATGCCATATTGGCTACCCAGTTATGAATCCAGAAAGCTGAAGTCCAAGAGAAATTCATCATATCGCCATTTCCTACTCGATAACATTCCGGAGATGCTTGGATAGAACAATATAACGGAGTAAACACTGCCATATCAGCATCATCGACACCAAACCAAAGGATTCCCCCTATCGGGTCAGGTAACCAATCACGTAATTGCGGTACGATCACAAAACCCGTTTGCTGCGTAGCAATTGCACGCTCATTGGTATAAAGCTGACCGTCAACTTCATAACGAGAAGGACGCCAACGGTACGGAACTTTATACGGACCGGCACCCGGATCTTTGGTCATATCCAAATCTGTTCCTTCATAATGATCACGCATACCTGCCTGTACATCTTGCAAGGATAATAAACGATTAGGCTTAATATACAAAGGCATAGGAGTTTTGGTAGAATCTCCTTTAATGAATTCTGTATATTGATCCATAGACTTATCATATTTGCGGAAGAAAGACCATACACGTGCTTCACAACCACGCAATCCACTGAAATCATACGGATTATATGCCTTTTGGAAACTAAAATCTTTATCTTTTCCTTTGAAATATCCCTTTTCACGAGCAAAAGAGACCACATCCGGAGAATAGATACAGTTTTCTTTGTCATCAAAAGGAATCTGCTGGATACGAGACTGGTTAGCATGCGCAGCAATACAATCATCCGGAATACGGATTGCCACCCATACAGCCCCTTTATTACCAACTCCTTTACCTATCATTTCCATGATCCAAACCTCATTTTTGTCAGCGATTGAGAAAGACTCACCTGTACTGTAATATCCATACTCTTTGACTAAATCTGTCATCATCTTAATCGCTTCCCGAGCAGTCTTACAACGTTGCAAAGTAACATAGATCAAACTTCCATAATCCATAATACCGGTAGTGTCAATCAATTCTTCACGACCGCCAAAAGTACTTTCTGTAATGGCCAACTGATATTCATTCATATTTCCTACCACCGAATAGGTCTCTTCTGCTTGAGGAATCTTTCCCAAAAACTTATTGGTATCCCACTCGTAGATATCCAGCATCGTTCCTTTTGGCCATTTGGCCGCCGGCCAACGATACAACTCTCCATATAAGGTGTGTGAATCAGCTGCATAACTAATCATCACAGAACCATCCACCGAAGCTTTCTTTCCTACTAACAAACCTGTACATGCCATCGCCTCTATACATGAGAAGACAAGCATGCTGATTGTAACTAAAATTCCTGTTTTTTTCATATAAATCAATCTTTATTAATTATTCACACATTGCATACAAGGAGGCAATCTCTTCAGCCCAAACGGTCTCATCCGGAGTTTCCAATATCAATGGGATATGATCAAATCGGGGATCTTTCATAAGCAAATCGAATGTAGTCAATCCCATATATCCCTTTCCGATGCTATCATGACGATCCACACGGGTCGCCAATTCTTTCTTGGAATCATTAATATGCATACCTTTTAGATAAGAAAAACCGATTATCTCGTCAAACTTTTTAAAAGTGTCCGTAAATGATTCAACAGTACGAATCTCATAACCGGCAGCTAAAGTATGGGCTGTATCAATACAAACCCCAACACGTGACTTATCCTCTACCTTATCAATGATATAAGCTAACTGCTCAAATGTATGTCCTAAATTTGAGCCCTGACCGGCCGTATTTTCCAATACGGCACAAACCCCGGAAGTTTGATCCAAAGCCCAATTCACCGATTCAGCAATCCGGCTCAGACAATCCTCTATACCCATTTTGTTCAAATGACTTCCGGGATGAAAATTCAACCGATCCAAACCCAACTGTTCACATCGTTGCATTTCATCTAAAAAAGCCTCCCTTGATTTCTGTAAACCTTCAGCTTCAGGATGTCCCAAATTAATCAAATAACTATCATGTGGTAAGATATGCTCAGCTTTATATCCATATTCCTCACAACGCTCTTTGAATAAAGCAATGCTCTTTTTTGTCAATGGAGCCGATTTCCATTGACGCTGGTTACGGGTAAACAGGGCAAACGCCTTTGCTCCAATCGCATGTGCATTCAGAGGAGCATTCTCTACCCCTCCTGATGCTGAAACATGTGCTCCTATAAATTTCATATTTATTATTGTTCTTATATTATCAATCTAATTCTTCACACTCTCCAATAAATCAATCAACATTTTTAATGCCATATTAGCTGCTTGCTGAATATTCTCATCCCGTCTCTCTCCAAAATGAAAACAAGAAGATACCACCTGTTCTTTATAAGCAGCAGCAATCCAGACTGTCCCTACCGGTTTATCCACCGTTCCTCCGCCAGGCCCTGCTATTCCGGAGGTAGCCACAGCACAATCACATCCCAGTTTCCGAATAGCGCCCAATACCATTTGTTCGACAACCGGACGGCTCACTGCCCCATAAGCCTCCAAACTATCCAAAGAAACCCCTAATAGATTTCGTTTCACCTCATTGCTATAAGAAACTACACCTCCAACAAAATAGGCAGAACTTCCAGCCACCTGAGTAACCAAATGGGCAACATATCCTCCGGTACAACTTTCTGCCGTACCCATTGTACACTGACGGGAACGGAGTAAACTTCCGATTTGTTCACCGATATTCATAAACCTCCTGCTTATCCCAGCTGGCTTTGCATACGTGCAAAAGGAGCTGCATCCATCGGACAAAACTCTTGATCCATATATTTATAATAACCGGTAATCGCAACCATAGCTGCATTATCAGTCGTGAAAGAAAATTTAGGGATATGCACTTTCCAACCAAATCGTTTGGCATGATCCAAAAAAGCATCACGTAAACCGGAATTGGCAGAAACCCCACCAGCCACAGCAACCTCCTTTATATTTAAATCTTTGGCAGCCTTACGCAACTTATTCATCAAAATATCCACAACTGTAGCTTGCAATGAGGCACAAAGATCCTCCTTATTCTTTTCAATAAAATCGGGATCCTCCTTTAACTGATCCCGTAACGTATAGAGGAAAGAGGTCTTTAATCCACTAAAACTATAATCATATCCCGGGATATGAGGTTTACTAAATGTAAATGCCTTAGGATCTCCTTCATTAGCCAATCGATTAACAATAGGGCCTCCCGGATAACCTAATCCCATCACCTTGGCACATTTATCAAAGGCTTCTCCAGCAGCATCATCAATTGTTTGGCCTATCACCTCCATATCATTGTAGGCATTCACCTTGATTATTTGTGAATTTCCTCCTGAAACCAACAGGCAAAGAAATGGGAAAGAGGGAGCATGATTGTCTTCCGGTGTTTCTTTTATAAAATGAGCCAATACATGAGCCTGCAGATGATTGACCTCAACCATCGGTATATGCAAAGAAGCCGCCAATCCTTTTGCAAAAGAGGTTCCAACTAATAAAGAACCCATCAAACCAGGGCCTCGGGTAAAAGCAACGGCATTAATCTCTGATTTATCTATACCTGCTCGCTTAATGGCCTCCGCAACAACCGGTATAATATTTTGTTGATGTGCACGAGAGGCTAATTCAGGAACAACCCCTCCATACGCTTCATGTACAGCCTGGCTGGCAATCACATTAGACAACATTACCCCATCGCGTATAATAGAAGAGGAAGTATCATCACAAGATGATTCTATACCCAATATTGTTATACTCATAGTTTACATTATTATTTTTTGTGCAAATTAACGAAATCTATCGAGATATTGTTGTAGTTTTGTGCATAAATATAGTATAAAGAGCTATCAGAGGATTAAAATACATAATTATATTTCTATTTACCTTGTTCTGGATATTCTATGCAATTCCATCCATCTTATTGCGTATCCCCTATATACAGCAAAAGGTGGCAGATATTGCAACTACAGAATTATCCAACCATTTACAAGTACCGGTCAGAATAGGGTATGTGGACATCGAATGGTTTAACCGTTTGGTGTTAAATGATTTGTATTTAGAAGATCAAGAGGGAGAAGTCCTTTTGGAAGCGAGCCATGTATCAGCCGGTCTTGAAGTCCCCCCCCTTTTCAAAGGGAAATTGGTCTTTTCAGCTGTTCGCCTGTTTGGATTCCAGTTCAATTTAAATAAAGAGACTCCCAAAGACAAACTCAATCTTCAATTTGTGATAGATGCTTTTGCTAAAAAAGATACGGTAAAAAAAAATCCAAATATTGACTTAAGATTCAACACCATCCTATTAAGAAAAGGGAATTTCCGCTACGATATAAAAAGCAGCCCCCATACTCCGAACCTATTCAATGCCAATCATATTCACATTAAGGACTTAAGCGCAAAGATTGCATTAGAAGCCCTAAACAAAGACAGTATCCATGCTGAAATCAAAAAGATGAGCTTTGAAGAGGCCTCCGGATTCTCTTTAAAAAAATTGGCGTTAGAGATTAGTGCAACCAAAGACAGTGCCGTCCTTCGACATTTGGAGGTCAAACTTCCACAGACAAATCTGAAAATCGACCGTGCCCATATCTTGACAGCAAATGCAGATAGTCTTCCGGCCTTATTGAACGAATCGCCTGTGATGTTGGACATGGCTCCCTCTCACATCTGTTTAAAAGACCTTTCGGCTTTTGTCCCGGCTTTCCGCAATTTTACGGAGACCATAGAGCTTGCGGCTGATATCACAGGTTATATCAATGATATTTCCCTGCAACAACTGACACTTAAATACAGCGACAGAATGCTTTTTGTTGGGAAAATGAATATGAAAAATATTTCCAATCCTCAAAAAGCCCATCTTTTCGGGGAGGTCAACAAATTATATATAACAACAGAAGGTATTACCGGGCTGGCCAACAACTTCAGCGAACACCCTATCACCCTACCCCCGGCGATTGTCCAATTAGGGACAGTGAATTTCACAGGTAAAATAGCCGGTTTCTTGGATGATTTAGTTGCTACCGGCAAGCTTTCAACAGCCATAGGTTCAATTGAAACAGATGTCACAGTCGGGAAAGACAAAGAAAGAAATATAGGTACTTTCATAAAAGGAGAAATATCAACCACTCCTTTATCTTTAAATGAACTTTTTCCTGACGGAAATCCCTTCGGTATTGCTCAATTAGACATCAACATCGATGCAAAACGTCCGGTTAATGGGGCTTTTTCGGGTAACATCCAAACCCATATCAAAGAGTTTAACTACAAAGGTTATACCTACCAAAATATTCTTCTTTCCGGGAATTTTCAAAAAAAAGGATTTGAAGGATTAATAGAGGTCAACGATCCCAATGGGAAACTATACGCCCAAGGGCTATTCATAAACGACAAAGAAAATTCCATTTTTAATTTCACCTCTCGTTTAGAGGGTTTACGTCCGGATAGCCTGTTTTTGACGGATAAATATGAATCTCCAGAGATTTCATGTATATTGAATGCAGATTTTACGGGCAACAACATCGACAATATCGAGGGGCACATCCTATTAGATAGTTTAACGATAAACACTGTTCCTGATAGTTTTTTCCTTAAGCAATTAAAGATAGAAGCATCCGGACACTCTTTGGATCGAAATTTAAAAATCACCTCCGACCTCCTCAACGGGGAAGTCTCCGGAGCCTATTCTTTTGCCACCATTGTTCCCAGTTTCATGAATACATTGGAACAATATATTCCAGCCTTAATCCATACCACCCAAAAGAAACAAAAAACAAAAGAGAATAACTTCTCGTTGTTATTGACTGTTGAAAACACAGAAGCTCTTTCCAATACATTAAAGTTACCTCTTACTTTTTTTAGCCAAGTTCGTATTAATGGGCATTACAACAACCAGTATAATCGTTTCCGCATGGAAGCCTATCTCCCCCAATTCAAGGTTGGCAAAACATGGCTTGAATCGGGATATTTGATATGCGACAATCCTTTTGACAAGATTGACCTCGAACTTAAAGCTACCCAATATAACAAGAAAGGGTTACGCAATTATGTCAATCTAAAAGTCGATGCCAAAGACAATTTAGTCAATACACAGATCCATTGGGCAAACAACAAACAACGTCTGTTTAAAGCCGACCTATCAGCTTCTACCCTTTTTATAGAAGAGGTACAAGAGAAAGGGAAAAGACCTAAATTAAGGACAGAAGTATCTATTAAAGAGAGCCCGCTTATCTTGAATGACTCCATCTGGCACATAGCACCTGCAACCATTTCCATTGCAGACAAAAAGATCGACATCCACGATTTCGCAATCTCAAACGGGGGCAAACAACAGATCTATTTGGATGGTATAATATCCAAAGAGCCTACCGATACGTTGCTATTGGATTTGAAACAGATTGAGTTGAAACATATTTTTGATATTCTGAACATCCCTGTCTTACAATTTGGCGGGAAAGCTACCGGGACATTCAATATAACCGACTTATATGGCAGCCGGATTTTAAATACTGATCTTGAGATTTTGGATTTTTCTTTTAACCAAGTTGACTTAGGACGACTTAACCTGTATAGCGAATGGGATGATGAGCAACAAGGGATTCTAATGTTAGGCAGTATCTTTAAAAATGATTCGACTTGGACAGATGTCAACGGTTATATCTATCCGATTGGAAAAGATGCCGGTCTATCCCTCCATTTTGGAGCCAACGACATAAATGTAGCCTTCCTTCAACCTTTTGTTGCAAACATTGGCAGTAACTTACAAGGTCGAGGGTTTGGGAATGTCCATTTGCATGGTCCTTTCAGCCATTTAAATGTAGAGGGAGATGCTTTTGTCCTTAATGGAGGATTAGGGATTGATTTCTTGAATACCTATTATACCTTCTCTGATTCTGTACATCTGAGCCAATATGCCATAACGGCAAATGATGTAACAGTACACGATAAGTTTGGAAATTCTGCCATCTTGGATTTGAAAGTAAATCATAAACATTTCAAGGAGGCAACCTTTGATGTAGGTATCCAAACCAACAACATGCTTGTTTATGATGTCCCACAAAAACAGAATCCCCTTATTTATGGAACTGTTTATGGTACAGGGTCGGCAACAATCAAAGGAAACGCACAATTGATTAACTTTGATATTAATATGCAAAATGCCCCGAAGACCTCCATCAAATTGGACTTCATGAATAACTCATCCGCAATGGATTACAATTTTATCACCTTTGTAGATAAAAAGAAACTACAAGAGATTGCGTCAACCCAGCCTACGGACTCTATCAAAACATACATCTACAAAGAAGAAAAAAGAGGAGCTGAAATGCGCATGAACTTTTTATTGGATATTACCCCTGATGCCAATATCGAATTAATCATGGATCCGGTGGCAGGCGATAGGATTGCCGGAAACTGCAGTGGTAGCCTCCAGATTCAATATGGTACAAAAACAGACTTACGTATGTATGGAAATGTGGGCATCACCAATGGCAATTACAATTTCAGCCTACAACAACTGATTCATAAGAATTTCAAAATACGTGAAGGCAGTACAGTTAGTTTCCGAGGAGATCCT
The DNA here is from genome assembly GCA_015060925.1 of Parabacteroides distasonis. Classification (GTDB taxonomy): domain Bacteria; phylum Bacteroidota; class Bacteroidia; order Bacteroidales; family Tannerellaceae; genus Parabacteroides; species Parabacteroides distasonis_B. The sequence goes on along the minus strand of SUXM01000003.1, from coordinate 24,445 downwards.
TTTGAAGCGACGATGAATATCAATGCGATATATAATGTCACCGCCAACATCCAGGACTTGGATGCAAGTTTTGCGTATGAAAGCGCCAGACGTAATATCCCGGTAAACTGTGTACTTAACTTAGATGGAGTTTTGCATAACCCGACCATCTCTTTTGATTTGGAATTGCCCGGTTCAAACGAAGAGTTAGAAAGACAGGTAAAAAGTATCGTCAACACCGAGGATATGATGACACGACAGATTGTTTACTTATTGGTTTTAAATAAGTTCTATACTCCGGAGTATAGCAACAACCAATACAAATCGAATGATTTCAGTGCAGTTGCATCCTCTGCCCTCTCTTCCCAAATATCCAGTATTATGAACAGCTTCACGGATAAAGTACAATTGGGGACGAATATCCGTACCAGTCAAGATGGAATCCAAGATACAGAAGTTGAAATGTTATTGTCCAGCCAATTGTTAAATAACCGTCTTATCTTCAACGGGAACTTTGGATATAAAAACAATGCGACACAAAAAAATGCGTTTATCGGAGAGTTTGATTTGGAATATCTTTTAACCCCTAACGGGGAGGTTCGTCTAAAAGCATACAACCATGCCAACGATATGTACATGTTCTTGAAACAGGCACTTACCACACAAGGTATCGGCATTGCTTTAAAGAAAGACTTCACCCACTTTAAAGAGATTTTCCGCCGTAGGAAAAAATATACCTTGACCCAAACACAACCCTCTTTGTTAGACAGCACACTTGTATCTCCTCCTGCTGATACGATCAAGGTCGTGGTCCCCAATCAGCCAATCAATTAAAAAAGAAATTACATCCGACTTAACTTGACATTACATCCGACATAATCTGAATTAGGCCGGATGTAATCAGATCAGAAAACTATACAAAAAAAGGATGCACCACAGCGTGATACATCCTCCCATCTATTTTCAATAATATTACCGATTATTCAGCTGAAGCAGCCAAAGGAGAAGCTTGTGTATAAGTACGTGCCGCCAATTCTTTGTCAAGCATATACATACCATATTTGTTATCTTCAACAGCTTCTACTGCAGCAATCATATCTCGTGCTGATTCTTCTTCTTCCACCTGTTCGTCAATAAACCAAACCAAACGGTTGATTGAAGCGAAATCACGATCTTCATTTGCAATAGCAGCCAAGTTATTAATCAAACCCGTCACTACCTTTTCATGTTCAAGGGTTTTCTTATACATATCTAAGACTGTATTCCATGATGTCGGAACCTCTTCAATCGGTTTTAATTCCACCTTTGCATCACGTGAATTCAAATAATTCATAAAAATACGTGCATGGTCTTGTTCTTCGCAAAACTGCACATAAAACCAATTAGCGACACCTTTGTACCCTTTTGATTCAGCGTCCATAGACATAGACAGGTAAAGATATGCAGACCATAATTCTGCATTAATCTGTGCATTTATTGCATCATGTAATTTCTGACTTATCATAGCTATAATATTTAAGTTATTATATAGCGAAATTAACACAAACAAATTATTTCTCCAAACATAAGCTCCTTTTTTTTTCACATATCCCTATATAAACATAAAGAGGACTTTTTCACAAAAGTCCTCTTTAAGGTTTTAAATAGGTATTAGTCTTAAGGCAAAAAGATTGTTTAGGTTATCTAAGTGCAAAGATGAGCCATTTTAATAGATAGTACAAATTAAAATATATATTATAAAACACATTTTTTGATTTATAATAACATCTTTGCAGATCCTTTTGCCTTTAAACGCAATATTTAACTTCCATACCTCGTATGGCATCGTTCACGATTCCTTTTTCATAGGCTATTTGACCATTGACAAAAGTCTTCCATACCGCATGATGAAGCAGGCATCCCTCTATGGGCGACCACCCACATTTATAAAGCAAATTATCTTGGGCAACCGTCCAACTTTGTTCCGGATCAACCAACACCAAATCGGCATAGTATCCGGTACGGATATATCCCCTGCGGTCGATACGATAAAGTTCTGCCGGCATGTGCGCCATTTTTTCAACCACCTTCTCATAAGTGAAACAACCCTCCTTGACCAATTCCAACATAGCGACTAACGAGTGCTGGACAAACGGTCCTCCGGAAGCAGCCTTCAAACAACTACCCTCTTTCTCTGAAAGCAAATGAGGCGCATGGTCGGTAGCCACAATATCAATGAGGTTATTATTGACAGCTTCACGCAAAGCATTCCTGTCCGCACATGTTTTAATCGAAGGATTCCATTTGATCCGATTACCCAAACGTTCATAATCTCCATCATGGAACCAAAGATGATGCACACACACCTCTCCTGTTATCTTTTTCTCACTTAGAGGCAATGAATTACTTAACAACGAAAGCTCTTTAGCTGTTGAAAGATGCAAGATATGCAGGCGGGTATTCAAACGGGTAGCCAATTCCACCGCTTCGGAAGAGGAGGCATAACAAGCCTCTTCGCTTCGGATTTTACTATGGAAAGAGATATCCAAATCTTCCCCATATTGTTGAACATACAGTTCTCGATTCCGTTGAATAATCTCCTCTTTTTCCGCATGGATAGCAATCAGCATACCGGTCTCACCAAACAGACGTTCCAAGGTATCCTTTTGGTCAACCAACATATTTCCGGTAGAAGATCCCAAAAACAACTTCAAGCCCGGCACACGAGTTCGATCGATTTTATGGATTTCTTCAACATTATCATTCGTTCCACCAAAGAAGAAAGAATAGTTGGCAACCGATGTTTCCGCACCTCGTTGTTGCTTCCATTCCCAATCAGCCCACGTTGTCGTCTGTGGCTTCGTATTCGGCATATCCATAAACGTAGTCACCCCACCGGCAACAGCTGCCCGACTTTCACTGGCAATATCTCCTTTATGGGTCAACCCGGGTTCACGGAAATGGACTTGGTCATCAATCGCTCCCGGTAATAAAAGTTTACCGGTGGCATCTATCACTTGGGCATCCGGAACAGTCTCCACAGCCCCTTCATATACGGCGGCTATCTTTTCATTCTCAATCAAAACAGAACCAATAAAAGATCTGCCTTCATTGACAACCGTCGCATTTTGAATCAAAATCTTACTCATTCTCTTTTTATTTTGTCACGAAACATCAAGATTGAAGCAGGTTATAGGCCAAAGCTGCCAAAGCAGCCCCAACAATCGGAGCAACAACCGGAATCCAAGCATAATCCCATTCACTGCTACCTTTACCCTTTATCGGCAAAATGGCATGCATGATACGAGGGCCTAAATCACGAGCCGGGTTGATAGCATAACCAGTCAAGCCTCCTAAAGACAAACCGATAGACCAAACCGTAAGGGCTACCGGCAAAGCACCGATAGAACCTAACCCGATAGGCAACGTTTCTTCACCACCTTTCAATGTCAGTTCAGCACCTGTTACATGGAAAACAACAAACATCATCACAAAGGTTGCCACAACTTCCACAAAAAAGTTTCTCGGATGATTCTTTATCGCCGGACTTGTACAGAAAATACCTAACAACTTGCCGGGATCATCTGTCGTCTGGTCGAAATGGTCTTTATAAAGCAACCAGACAAGAAATGCACCTAACGCACCTCCCAACATCTGAGCAACAATATAAGGCAGTACATCCGACCAAGGGAAACAACCTTGGATAGCCATACCGATGGTAATGGCCGGACTAAAATGCGCACCACTATACGGGCCGGCAATAGTCACACTGATAAACACACCCAATGCCCATGCTGTAGTATTGGCCAGCCAATTAAAGCCGGTTCCCTTTGTCTTGTTTAGTGTCAGGTTTGCAACGACACCACACCCCATCATCAACAACATGGCAGTTCCAATTAATTCTGCAATAAACGGATTCATGATATTAAAATTAGTTTATGATTATTTTTTTACTTTTCTACATTCCACTTCAACGAACGCCCCACAGCCTTATGCCAATCAGCCAACAAGCCATCAGACTTCTCCTCATCCATTTCGGCTGTGAACACCTTATCCATAGCCCACTGTGCCCTCAACTCATCCATATCTTTCCAATAGCCGACAGCCAAACCGGCTAAGTAAGCAGCACCCAATGCAGTTGTTTCCAACACACGCGGACGGACAACCGGACAACGGGTGATGTCAGCTTGGAATTGCATCAAGAAATTATTGGCAATCGCCCCTCCATCCACACGGATCTCTTTGGGTTTTGTATGGATATCGTTCTCCATTGCTTTCAACACATCATACACCTGATAACAGATTCCCTCCAATGCGGCACGTGTGATATGGGCAGCCTTAGTACCACGTGTGATACCGATTATGGCTCCACGGGCATATTGATCCCAATAGGGAGCACCTAAGCCGGTCAATGCAGGTACAAAATAGACACCGCCATTATCCGGTACGGAAGTTGCCAGTTCTTCTGTGACAGAAGCACTCTGTATCAACCCTAACTCATCACGTAACCATTGTACGACAGCTCCACCCACAAAGACACTACCTTCCAATGCATACGTAACCTGATCTCCGATTTTCCAAGCAATAGTTGTCAGCAAATTATTTTCAGACAAGACCGGTTTATTTCCGGTATTCAACACCATGAAACAGCCTGTTCCATAAGTAGTCTTGATCATTCCCTCTTCCGTACACAACTGTCCGAACAAAGCCGCCTGCTGGTCTCCCGCCATACCTGAAACAGGAATATCCGATTTAAAGATGGATGTTTGGCAATAAACTTCACTACAGCTCTTCACCTCCGGCATCATCGATAGCGGTATTTGGAAAAGGTCAAGCAATTCACGATCCCATTCCTGTGTATGGATATTAAACAACATCGTGCGTGACGCATTGGTCATATCTGTCACAAAAGTTCCTCCCTGCGTCAAGTTCCAAACAATCCAGGTATCCACCGTACCAAAACAGAGTTCACCCCGTTCCGCACGCTCACGAGCTCCCTCCACATGATCCAAAATCCAACGGATCTTCGTTGCCGAGAAGTAGGCATCAATCACCAAACCGGTCTTTTCCCGAATCATAGAGGCTAACCCTTTCGCCTTCAGTTCTTCGCAGTAATCAGCCGTACGCCGATCCTGCCAAACAATCGCTTGGTAGATCGGTTTACCGCTCTTTCGTTCCCAGACGATAGTCGTTTCCCGCTGGTTGGCAATACCGATACAAGCGATCTGCTCATCCGTTATCCCGGCCTTTTCTACCGCTTCTGCAATGACAGCAGATTGCGAAGACCAAATCTCGCAAGGATCATGTTCTACCCAACCGAGCTGAGGGAAATATTGTTGGAATATTTTTTGTGCCAATGAGAGAATATCACCCTTCTGATTAAAAAGGATGGCTCTTGAAGAGGTAGTCCCTTGATCAATCGCCAGCACATATTTATTACTGAAGTCCATACATCAAATATTTTACCTGGTTATTAGAGTTTATTTCTGTTAACAATCACAAATCTAACAAATAAATTCTATATACAATCCTGTCGTCATAAAAAAAGAAATGGATGCGCAGGAAAGAGCTACCTCCCGCGCATCCATTTCTCATCCGATGCTGAACGCTTATTCGAACATCTTATCTATTCCCTCCACATCTGTCGGGATCTGTTTCTTCACCTCTTCCGTCATCTTCAAACAAGGGTCTGCATACTGTTCCGGAATCTCGAAATCCTCTTCTTGCGAATACCCTAACGTCTTATCGGCATATACCTTTTGCATATACAAACCATAGATCGGCAAAGCCATGCTGGCACCTTGTCCCTCCGCCATATTGTCAAAGTGGATGGAACGATCCTCACCACCGACCCAAACTCCGGAGACCAAACTTGGTGTGAATCCCATGAACCAACCATCGGAGTTATTCTGTGTTGTTCCCGTCTTTCCTCCCATCGGGGCATTAATACCATAGCGCGCCCGGATACGTCCACCTGTACCGCCGTCAATCACACTCTTCAACATGTGAAGCATCTTATATGAAGCCTCTTCGGTCAACACTTCACTCATCTGCGGATTGAAGTTAGCAATAGTATTCCCAAATGAATCTTCGATACGTGTCACATAGATCGGCTCTACCCGAATTCCTCGGTTGGCAAACGTGGTATAAGCACCCACCATCTCACCGACCGACACGTCAGGCGTACCCAGACAGATAGAAATTACAGGATCCATTTCATTTCTTAAACCGAATGAATGAAGCAGATTCACAAACGTATAAGGAGAAAGTTGACCCATCAACCAAGCAGTCACCCAGTTATCCGAATTTTGCAATCCCCATTGTACAGAAACCATCTCACCAATCAGTTTTTTGTTTGCATTACGAGGTTCCCACAAGATACCGTTTTCATCCGTCAGACGCTGCTGCACATGAAGCATTTCATCACAAGGATTGATACCGTCAATCATCGCCAACGAATAAAGGAAAGGTTTGATAGTCGAACCAATCTGTCGGCGACCACCATTCACCATGTCATATTGGAAATTATTATAATCGATTCCACCCACATACGCCTTCACATGGCCGGTACGAGGATCCATAGACATAAAGCCTGTACGTAAGAAACTCTTATGGTAACGGATGGAATCTTTCGGACTCATCACTGTATCAATCTGTCCGTTCCAACTAAACACACGCATATCCACCGGCGTATTGAAAGCCGCATCAATCTCTTTCTGACTTGCTCCGGCCTTCTTCATCACCCGGTAACGATCAGTCTGTTGGATGGCACGCATGAAAATCGTATCAACCTCCCCTTGACGCAAATCTTTGGAGAACGGCGCATAACTCTTTCTTCTCTTTTCTTTAAAGAAGGCATTTTGCAAATACCCACCGATATGTTCACGAACCGCATCTTCCGCATACTGCTGCATACGAGAATCAATCGTCGTATAAATCTTCAAACCATCGGTATACAGGTTATAGAACTCACCATCTGCACGTTTGTTCTTGTTACACCAACCATACAACGGATTCGTTTCCCAAGCCACTGAATCCTCCTTAAACTGCTGCATCTGCCATCCCCTGTAGTTCTTCCGTTCCGGCTTCTTAGCTGTTAATGTCAAACGCAAATATTCACGGAAATAGGGAGCCAATCCCTCTTTATGATCCATACGATTGAAACGCAACGTCAATGGTAACGCCTTCAACGAATCACATTCAGCTTGTGAGATATATCCGGCTTTCAACATCTGCTCCAACACCGTATTTCGGCGTCCTTTTGTCCGTTCATTACGGCGTACCGGATTATAGTAAGAGGGATTCTTACACATCCCCACCAACGTAGCCGCCTCTTCTATCGACAAAGTCTTAGGAGTCTTGTCGAAATAGACACGGGCAGCCGATTGGATACCCACCGCATTATAAAGGAAGTCAAACTTATTGAGATACATGTTGATGATCTCCTCCTTCGTATAGAAACGTTCGAGCTGTACAGCAATCACCCACTCGATCGGTTTCTGGAACATACGCTCCATCATATTGTCGGCACTCGGCGAAAAAAGCTGCTTAGCCAACTGCTGGGTAATGGTACTACCACCCCCACCACTCTTCTGTCCCAAGATACCACGTTTCACCACCGCACGGAGCAACCCTTGCAGGTCAATACCGCTATGTTCGGCAAAACGCACATCCTCTGTCGCAATCAACGCCTTCACCAAATCCGGTGAAAGATCCTGATAATTGACAAAAATACGGTTATCCTGACTATGCGCATAACTTCCCAATGTCTTTCCGTCTGCCGAAACGACCTGCGAAGCATATTTATCAATCGGATTTTCAAGTTGTTCTACCGGCGGCATATATCCAATAGATCCATTGGCAATCGAATGGAAAAGAAAAAACACAGCGCCTACAGCCACTGCAAACAACACCCAAAAAGAAATGAGAATACCTTTTGTTACTTTTGAAGCCATCTACCTATCTCTTAAAAACTCAATTCGGCAACAAAGGTAATAAATTCTACCAGCAAACAAAAGAGGGTCATTTTATTCCCTGGGCAGGAAATACTTAAAATCCCCAAAAAAGAGAGTTTATACAACTAATTATTCTCTTTTTATTATAAACACGGTCTAACAATGCTGTTGAATTATTAGAAAAATGTTCTATTTCTTCTTTTGATAAAAGTATAAATTTTTTAAAACCATTACTTATATCTTCAATATCTGTAGGTTGAGCTATCAATCCAATATGATATCTTTCAATTAAACGACTAAGCTCACCTTTAAAAACAGAAAATATAGGCTTTTGCGTTGTCAAATAAGCTTGAAACTTAGAAGGAATCATGATTTCATATAAAGGAACATCTTTTAATGAAAGAATCAAAACGTCACTAGCTTCATAGTAATCTGACATTTCAGACAATTGTATATGACCTGTAAAGTTTACATTTAAAATCTTTTTATCTTTTACGATAAATTTTAATTCTTTCAAATAGGAACCATCTCCTATTATATTTAACCATACATCCGGATTACTCTTCACAAACTGTCCAAAACCCAATACTATATTATCTAAGTTTTGAACTTTACCAATATTTCCAGCATAAGTAAAATTAAAACAGCCTGGTAGTTTTTGTTTATTTTTAGGTTTATAATCTATCAATGACCAATTTGGTATAAAATCAATCTTTTTATCAGGCGTATAACGATGAATTCTGTCAATAAATCCTTCACATGAAACCAATATATTATCACAATTCTTATATATCCATTTCACAAAAAGGTCTAAACAGAAAGACAAAAATTTCGTTTGTTTAAAACCAAATGCATAAACCGTTTCCGGCCATAAATCCTGTGTCCAAATAGTTACTTTAGATTTATAGAGCTTTTTTAAAAAAATTCCTGCCGTAGCTAAAGTTAATGGTCCAGTTTGATAAATAAACACTTTATCGAAACGTTTTCCAATAAATAAAACTACCCAAAAACTCCAAAAAACGAATGAAAAATAATTAAGAATTTTAATTATAGTACTTTTCTGATAACCTTGCCATACCGGAAAACGATGTACTTTTATAGTACCAAAATAAGTTGTTTGATAAATTTTATTCCTATATCCTTCATAAACTTTACCATAAGGATAAGAAGGAGCACGCGTTAAAACTTCAAATTCATATCCATCTTTTTCCCAATCTTTTACTAGATCATTAATAATAAAATCTTCAGGATAGAAAGCTTCACCAAGCACTAAAGCCTTACGTTTATTTTTCATCAATTAACTATATTGAGTATATAATTCTTTATGTAAATCCATCCATTCCTTTTGTTCAAATAACATTTGTTCATAGGATGGTACATCATAATTAAACCTATCAGAACGAGCTATAGATTTATTAACTCCATTTCCTTCATAAGGTAAAATGTCAATATTCTTTTTCCAAATACTTTTAAAAAGATGAAGTAAATCAAATTTAGAAATACCAATCCCATTACTTAATTGTATTAAGCCACATTTTTCTTGTTGGATAGCAACATCAATAACTTTAGCTAATTCTAAAGTAGTAACTCCCCCCCAAATAGCTGTTTTAAAACCATTAATCTCTCCAGTCTGTCCCATAAACCAGTGAAACAGACCTTCACCATTCTTTTTTAATTCAGGTCCAATTATGGAAGTTCTTAAGGTTAAATCTTTTTCATTAATAACTTCACCCAAAGCTTTACTTCTTCCATACGTATCATCTGCATCTCTAAAATCAGATTCAGTATAACAACCTTTATTCCCAGAAAAAACACAATCCGTACTGATATGAATTAATTTTGCACCCACATTATCAGCCAAATCAACCAACAGATGAGGAAAATATGCATTTATATATATAGCATTTTCAGGATGTTCTTTTGTACCTTTGATAAGCACTCCTACACAATTTAATATGATATCAGGGCGCTGTTCACGTACCACCTTAGTTACAGCCTCTTTATCAGTTACATCAACTATAATACTATTTTTAGTTAATGGTGTACGAAAAACAACATCTGTTATTTCATATCTACCTGTTCCCATTAAATAATAATAGGCCATATGTCCGGCCATACCTGTAGCACCGAACAACAAGATTTTCTTCTTGTTCATAGAAAAATATCAATAAAAAGGTAATTGAAAGGAAAGGAATATCAGCTATTTTTTCTCCACACCATCTTATTGATGATGCCAGTATAACTTTGAATAAGTTTTATAACTTTGGTTGACACATTATCATCAACATAAGCAGGAACATCACAAGCATCATCACCATTTCGATGCATTTCTACAGCCATTTCTACAGCTTGAAGTACTTGTTCAGAAGTAATAGATCCGATAGTAAACACACCTTTATCCATGGCTTCCGGTCGTTCAGTAGAAGTTCGAACTGATACTGCAGGGAAATGGAAATATGCACTTTCTTCTGGAACAGTACCACTATCAGAAACAACACAAAAAGCATGTTGTTGCAGATGATTATAATCAAAGAATCCTAAAGGTTGCGATTGAATTACCCGTCTATCAAACTTAAAACCACGTAATTCTATGATTTTTTTTGAACGAGGATGACAAGAATAAAGAATTGGCATGTTATAATATTCAGCCATAGCATTCACTGCATTCATCAATGAAAAGAAATTTGATTCAATATCAATATTTTCTTCACGATGAACTGAAAGTAAAATATAACGATTCTTTTCTAATCCAAGACGATTCAACACATCACTATTATTAATATCATGTTGGTATTCCTTAAGAACTTCCGCCATTGGAGATCCGACTACATAAGTATATTCAGGTTTTACTCCAGTATCAAGAATATATCTACGAGCATGTTCTGAATAACACAAATTGACATCACTTGTCACATCTACAATTCTACGAATAACTTCTTCCGGTAAATTCTCATCTTTGCAACGATTTCCCGCTTCCATATGGAAAATAGGGATTTTAAGACGTTTTGCTGCAATAATTGAAAGACAAGAATTAGTATCTCCTAAAACAATAACCGCATTAGGTTTTACTTCAACCATCAAATCATAAACTTTAGAGATTACATTTCCCATAGTCTGACCAATATTTTCACCAACAACTCCTAAATAATAATCAGGTTCTCTAAGAGCTAAATCTTTGAAAAAAACCTCATTTAGTGTATAATCATAATTTTGACCAGTATGTACTAAAACATGATTAAAATACTTATCACTTTTCTTAATTATAGCAGACATCTTGATAACTTCAGGACGTGTACCAACAATCGTCATCAGTTTCAGTTTATTCATAACTTTTCTTTATTTATTCACTTCTTATATCACGAGCTTTCGCACGAGGTTGGAAACCTAAGTCCTCACGGATAAAACGTAATTTCAATAATAATTTTTTCATACCCTCCACATCTAAACGAACAGTATTATGGCTATGATAATCTTCAATAATAGAAAGTTTCTGACTCCCTTTTGTAAAATATTTATCATAGTTCAAATCACGATTATCACAAGAAATACGAAAATAATCTCCCATATCAATAGCTTTTGCCATTTCTTCACGCGTTACCAAAGTCTCATACAACTTTTCACCATGACGTGTACCAATAATCCTCACCTCTGTTTCAGCATACTTCGGATTCACCTTTGTATAGGTTTCTTTCAAAGCTTGAGCCAATGTCGATAAGGTAGCAGCCGGAGCTTTCTGCACAAACAAATCTCCATTCTGACCATGTGTAAAAGCATAAATAACCAAATCAACTGCATCATCCAAGGTCATCATGAAACGAGTCATATTCGGATCTGTAATCGTAATCGGTTTACCCTGTTCCATCTGTTCCACCCATAAAGGAATCACCGAACCACGAGAAGCCATCACATTACCGTAACGCGTACAACAGATTGTTGTTGTAGCACCTTCACCCAATTCACGACCTTTAGCAATTGCTACCTTTTCCATCAACGCTTTAGAGATACCCATCGCATTTATTGGATATGCCGCTTTATCAGTAGAAAGAACTACCACCTTTTTCACACAATGTTCTATCGCTGAAAGTAAAACATTCTCTGTTCCTAATACATTGGTACGAGTCGCTTCCATTGGAAAAAATTCACACGAAGGCACCTGTTTCAATGCTGCTGCTGCAAATACATAATCAACACCTCTCATTGCAACATCAACGGAAGTTTTATTACGTACATCACCTATATAAAACTTTACCTTTACAGACTGTTCTGAATGTTGCGCTTGTAAATGATGACGCATATCATCTTGCTTCTTTTCATCCCGACTAAAAATACGGATTTCTTTTATATCCGAATCTAAAAATCTTCGAAGTACAGCATTTCCGAACGAACCTGTACCACCTGTAATTAATAGTACTTTGTCTTTAAAAAGGGACATAGTTTTTAATATTTAATGTGTTAATATTTATCATATATTATTGGCCACTCATTATATTTTGACTTCTTAATATCAAGATAATCTTCAACATATTTTTTTGCATTTATGCAATATTCCTGGTATTTAGCTACAGACAAAGAGTATAGCTTGTCTATTGATTTAGCCAATTCTTCAGGGGTATTATTTGTCCACCAACCTATATTTTTTTCTTCAAGTATTTGCCATGGTGTTCCCTTTGACGCTATGACTGGTGTCGATTGTGAAAGAGCCTCTGTAACTACATTACCAAAATTTTCTGATTCAGATGGTAGTACCAGTACTTTTGAGAAATTCAAAATACGAAATTTCTCTTCTCCTGTTTTTATTCCAACAAATACAACACGTTCTGTAAGACTAAGCTTGGCTATAATTTCTTCAAGTTTCTTTTTATAGGTAATATCTTCAGGCAATCTTGCACAACCTACAATAACCAATTTTCCATGACTTTCCATAAATGAATGTGAAAGCGGTAAAGCTTTTATAAGTTTGTCTATAGCTTTAATACATGTTATTCTGCCAAGAAAGATGATATCATCACCCCTATTTTGTGGAGCTTCACTATATCGTACATTAATGAGATTTGGTTGTATGACTATTTTCGCTTTGGGAAAAATTTTAATAATATTCTCCTTTTCCTCTATGCTTGTTGCATGAAAAAGAAACTTTCTCTGAAATATTCTATATACAAAAAATAATACCTTCTTCATTAAGGTTCTTTTTAAGAGATAAGCCTGTTGGAATAGTTCACCGCGAGGCGATATAATAACTCTCTTCTTTTTCATTCTTGCATAAATGAAAAAGAATATATTATATGGGTAACATACCGAAGAAAGGTGTAAAACATCACATTTTCTAATCTCATCTATCGTATTAATGAATATTTGAGGACTAAGTCTTCCTCCTGAACAATAAATGACTTTATTCTCTCCGTCCGTTATCCACTCATCTCTTGTAACACTTTTATTTGTAATACCCACATCCGATGTTACAACCACAGAATCAATACCATTTGCTTTTAGCATCTGTGTATGCCAATAAAGAGCATTGGCTGGGCCACCAATATCCGAAGGATAATAATATTCTATCGGAAAAAGTATTTTCATAGTCCTATTTTTTATATTTAATTACTTTCGCAGGGTTACCAACAACTACTGCATAATCAGGAACATCTTTGGTGACAACAGATCCGGTTCCAATCATTACATTGTGACCTATATGATTTACACTGGGAGTAATAATACATTTCGCTCCAATAAATACATTTTCTCCAATTGTAAGAGGTTTTGGTATTGGCTCTGAATGAGGATCATATCCATGAGTATGAGTAATAATATATGTACCCCAAGCGATATGAGTATTTTTACCAATAATAAGATCTCCTGAATAATCAATAAGGCATTCCTTATCTATGGATACATTATCGCCTAGTTCTAGAATACCTTTTGGTATTTCATCATTATGTATATCGCAATTAAAACCAATAGAAACATTATTTCCTATAGTAATTGTTTTTGGATATTTGAATATAGTATTAGGATATATCTTTACACATATTCCACACTTACCAATATTTTTTGTATAAATACAAGAATGTAATTTATTTCTAATTTTCTGCCATACCATTTGTAAAAGCATTAACATTGCAGGTATTAATCCAAGCGGTTTATTATTCCAAAACTTTCTCAACATACTTATTTTATTATTTCATTAAGATGTTGTCCATGTGTGAGCCTATTTTTATCTACTATTTTTCGAACAGTTTCTGTAGCTTTAATCGCAAGTCTGCCCATTTCGAGGTAGTTTCCCAGTGCTTGTTCAAGTTTTTCAACTACACTATCAATTGACTTCGCTTCTATTTTCAAACTATTTATATTGTCCTCCATAATAACAGAAATGCCACCGACAAAGGTTGTAATAATAGGTGTACCAAATATCATCGCTTCATACAATGTTCGAGGAAATCCCTCGTGATATGTCGGTAAAATATATACGTCAGCTTCAAGATAATAGTTACGTTTTATATTATCGTCACATACAACACCCTCAAAACTTATTATATCCTCAATATCCAATTCTTTACATAACAACTTTGCTTCCGAAAGAAATGGTCCGTTTCCTACGATTTTCAAGAATGCTTTATATTTTTTCTTCTGTGATAATTGTTTCATTGCATTCAGCAACTCAACAATACCCTTATCTTTATCAATTCTTCCAAGAAATAGCAAATTATAATATGATCTCTTTGTATATGTTCTGTTACTTATAATATCATCATCAGTGTATGGTATCATTGGACGTATCGTGTGGGCTATTTTTCTTCCAACAATCTCGTTTACCCGTTTGGTAAAATAATCAGAAACTGTAAATATTATGTATGCCTTTTTGTATATTTTATGCGAAATATAGTCATCCAATCCCAACATACCTCTAATATATAAACCATATTTTTGACCAAATAACCTACATAAAAATGTTGCATATTTAAATGAGTTCGGATAATAAAAATATACAAAATCGTTTTTTTTTATCTCTGGAATTATTTTCAAGTAAGCTTTAAGATAATTCAGTAGTTTATTCTTTTTCAGTTTTATCGGTACGCATCTTACTTTATGTTCTTCCAAGTCATAAACGCTAATGGTCTTATTGATTTCTGTTGTAAATTGATAATAACTTAGTTGATTACCACATTCTATGAGGTCATCTAAAAAAAGGCCATTCAAAGCATTGGTATAATATCGACTGTTATTATCCTTTGCTATTGCAGAATTATCTATAATTAAAATTTTCATTACAACATTATGTTTTCAATCTGAAAGTTAATACCTTAATAGAGACTTCTTACATCCAAGCTTTATAAGTAAATATATAAGTGTATAAAATAGATACAATCGATAGTATTATAATAGATTTTATCCAATTATTCGTTTTTTTTTCTAAGCACCATAATTTCGCTATAATAAAAGGTAATGGGAATAATCCCATATATCTAAATCTAATTCCAATCCATGAAGACGTATTTTCTACAAAAGAAAATACTGTTCCAAAATAAAAACAAACGTATGTCAAGTTAAAAAGATAACGATATATTCCTTTATTTCTAATATTATCAAAATATTTTTGGAATATAACCCTTTTACATAAATAAATTAAAGATAGATAAGTTGGTATCCATTTTACAAATTGCCCTATAATACCATTTATATTTATATTAATAGCTTCTCCTGTTACATAAGTTTGTGTACGATCACTCAGTCCTCCAACATTATCTGCATATGATATACTAATGGTTTCTGTTTGTAATAGATTAATAAATCGTGAAGCAATTTCAACAAATAAAGGAAATATGATTATCGATATTATAAAGACATTTTTCTTTAATGGCATTAAAGCTATAACCGAAAAAATTAAATTTATATACATACTTTTATGAAAAAAATAGGACAAGTATATAATCATGCATGACATAATAAATTTTAAAGATAATTTTTTATTATAAAAAAGTAATATAATACCATATAACAACATTGAATGTCCTAAAGCTCCTCTTGTATTTGAAATAACAAAGATATTTAACAAGACAAAAGAAACAGCAAAACATCTATTTATTAAATCTAATTTTTCAGAAGACTTATATATTAAATATAATGTAGGTATCCAAATGAATGATCTCCATAAAAAATAATTAAGTTCTGTCTTATTTGCAAGCCAATTATAGATACCTTCATAATGTTCCATTGAAAATCTTTCTGTTAAAAAATCCCACCAAATATGATAAGTATCTTCAGCCCAAAAAGCAAATATACAATGAAAAATATTTAATATAAATATAGAAATAAAAACTATCTTTGTTATTTCATTATTAGTTGGATTTCTATATATTTTATTAGGTTTACAAATAAGAATCATCTGAAATGTAAGTACAATATTTATCATTAATAAACTCGTACTAAATTCCACAATGTTATTCATCTATCTTGTGATTTTTTAATCTGTAATAAATACGAATATACTGTTATTCATTACTTCTTTATAAATAACAGTATTTTTTATTCAATCATACTTTTTACCATCCAGCCACAAAAATCAAAATTATGACCTTCATGCCAAACTAAATCTTCATCCCAGTAACCTTCACACTTATCATAAGCATATGTAACAAAACCATAGCTAATTTCTACAATAAGAGGATTATTATTTTCATCGAAAACATAATCATATGCACAACTTTGAGTACCTAAGTTTTTACTTGTTTCTAAAGAAATTTGAATACAACGAATATCTATCTGATTTTTATCATAAATTAAACTGCCACTACCCGAAGCTCTAAAGTCATTTTCACGGCATAAACGTTTAATAGCAAAAGCTTTTCTGTCAATTACGACAATGCGTAAATCAAATTTATTATTGGGTATAAATTCTTGAAAGTAGACATACCCACGTTCTTTAGCATACATTTTTGAATATTCTGTAGAAATAAACAAACGAGCAAACGATTTACAAACACCCCAAAATGTATCCTTTCCCTCTTTAAACATATTATATCTATCTCTAAGCCGACTAAATTTATCATACTGCGAAAAACCATTATCAAATGCTTTATTAATTAATCTTTTTGCCGTTTTTTTATTTCCGACATACTTAACATTTGAACTTCCTGATCCTCCACGTAATTTAAAAACTTTAGGAAAATCCGTCTTTTCAGCCCATTTAAGAGCCTCTTCTTTGTTATAAAAAACAAATGAAGGAACAACCGGAGCTCCTACAGCTTGTAACAAATACATTTCTCCAACTTTATCATCAAAATGCCAAGTTGTATTAAAATCTGGAAATACTTTTTTACCCGCTTGTTGCAATGAAAATAGAAGCTGATTGGCAAATAATGCATCACGATAATCATAATTACTATGATGCCACATAAAAGCATCACAATCTTCTAATTGAGCAATTATATTACTATCATAAGCATTAACAAGTTTATATGGTATCTGATTTTTTTTACAATATTTTATCCATCTTTCTGAAAAGAAACCGATAGAGTCTCTATGATGTATTCCTATCTTCATTTTATTTTTTGTTTTATTTTAGCAGAAAATGTAATACTAATCCCCAATATAAATCTTGTAACAACAATGGTCAGAGCAGTACCTATAACTCCATAATATTTTATCAAATGAAATCCTATTATAAAACCTATTATTGAAGATATAGATGTAATATTTCTCAATTCTTTATCATATCCATTTATTATCATATAATTTATACCATACGTACTTGAAAGTGTAACAAATAAAATGGAAAATGACATTATTTTAAGAACACATTTTGCATCCTCAAACTCACTTGTATAAAATAGATCTATAATAAATGAAGAAAATATAAATATGAATATACTCGTAATTAATGAACTTATCACATTGATTTTTTCATATAGAAAAAAAAATTCTGATCGACGAACTAAAAAAGGGAAAAAACTTCTTGATATAATAGTAAAAAAATTTTGAGCTATAACTATTATTCTATTAGCTGCGTCAAAAATACCGTTTGCAGTATTTCCATTATAAAAGCCTAAAAAAATAATCGATAATGAATTATATAAATTAGGCATTAAATTATTAATAAATACATCCGTTGAATTATGTATTGTTCTATATATTATTTTTAAATTAGGCTTTATTAGTTTTATATTCCATTTATATAGAATTATATAGAATGAAATGACACCTGATATAACAAATCCTAAAGAGTAAAATAACGGTTGTAATATATAATCTTCTTTATCTTTTATAAAAATAAAGATAGCTAATGTAAAAACTAATTTCGAAACAATATTCAGTATTGAAATGAATTTCATCTTCTCTAAGGCCTGAAAAAACCATTCAGGGAATAGAATATGTCCGGGTATCATAAGAAATGCGACAAATATAACTGCATAATTTTCTTTAAAATATGGGATTAGTAAGACTAAAATAAAAAGAACAATTAAAGATAAAAACATAAGAAGTAACCTTGCCCACAATACATTAGAAAATACAATTGATATTTTTTCTATATCTTCTTTATTTTTAGCGACATCCCTTGTCGCTGTATAATTAAATCCCCAATCGGTAATTGTAATTATCCAGGTCATAATTGCTGTTGCAAATGCAATTTTTCCATATCCTTCTGTTCCTATAATTTTAGCAAGATAAGGAATCGTTATTAATGGGAACAGATAACTTGCCACTTGTAAAACTGAAAGATAGGTCATATTTATAAAAACGACCCTCCCTTCTTTGCTGTTCTTTATCCTCTTATATACCTTTTTAAAATTCAAAATGAAAAAGTGTCTGAATGTTTATTTATGGGAAGTTTATTTCATCACAAATCAAATTTTATACATTTTACTTTGTATTTGTGGTAATTGGATATAATTCCCCATCTTAATATCCCAATCCTTCGGATAAAATGGGACAAATCCTCCATCATGATGAAATGTAAATTCTCCAAAATAGATTTGTCCATTAATATTATACAGATCTATTCTTACATGGGGGAAACCAGAAGATAGCTTCTTGGCAATTTCCACCATCTTATCGTAATTAGGTATATTTAATTTTATTTTTTTAGTTGTAGGATGCCCTTTAGCAAACATAGGAATCCTATTTAAATTCATATCAAAAAAATCAAAGTTTGTAACTTTTCCTGCAAAACGTTCAGAAGCATAAAACAAAATTTGAGGTTCACCATTAAAACAGAAAAATTTATAATCTTTCAATTCTATACCGGATTCATCTACCATATATTTTTCTGCAATAACACATGGTTCTACATTCTTATATGGATATTCTCTTCCTTTTAAATAATAATTTGATTTTAATCTTTTTCTTATTTCCTCTTTATACGTAGGCCATTTATCTTTAAAAGATGCTTTGTTTTTACAAATCCATATTCCCCCACTATCGTGATTCGTTTTCAAAACAAACTGATCTGGAAGCAACGATAAGTCAATGTCATCAACCCGTTCCCATACTCCTATAAGTGGAAACAAAAATTCATCACCAATCGTCTGACTGATAAACTTTCGTACTCTATATTTATCCACTAATTGAGTATGTAATACAGACCTGTTATAATAAATCTTTAACCATTGAAGCTTTTCTGTAAATCTTTTCGGATTCTTTAATCTAAGAACTATCAATGTTTTACAAAAAAATAAAACCTTTAGATATAGAATATCATTATGTATCCATTTAGAAGATCTCACCCAAAAATAAGCAAAAAGAATAAGGGGATTTTTTAGTACTTTCAACAATCGCATATCTCTACTAAATACAGATTTATAACCTTGCATCTACCATTTCAGCAGGTAGTATCCCTTTTACATCATAAATGACATGATTTTCTTTCATTAAGTTTTTCACTTCCAATTCCTTAAATTTATCATGTGCAACACTCATTATCAAAACCTCAAATTTATCCATCGGCAATTCATTCGTAATATCAATGCCATATTCACGTCTGACCACCTCCGAGTTAGCCCAAGGATCATAAACCGTAATATTCACATTGTAATCTTTCAATACCCGATAAATATCAATAACCTTTGTATTACGTACATCCGGACAGTTTTCTTTAAACGTAAATCCTAAGATCAACACATGACTATCAAGAACCTGAATACCTTTTTTAAGCATATGTTTAATTGTTTCCGTAGCCACATATTCTCCCATACCATCATTCATTCGACGACCGGCTAAAATGATCTCAGGATTATAACCATGACGCAAAGCACACTGAGCCAAATAATAAGGGTCAACACCTATACAATGACCACCTACCAAGCCCGGACGAAACGGTAAAAAGTTCCATTTTGTACCAGCAGCCTCAAGAACATCAAATGTATTAATATCCATTTTAGAAAAGATTTTCGACAACTCATTCACAAAAGCAATATTGATATCACGCTGCGAATTTTCAATCACCTTAGCCGCTTCTGCCACTTTCATCGAAGGAGCCAGATGTGTTCCCGCCGTAATTACAGAAGCATAAACATCATCTACGATTTTACCTATTTCCGGAGTAGATCCGGAAGTCACCTTTTTGATCTTCTCTACTGTATGATGTTTATCTCCCGGATTGATACGCTCCGGTGAATAACCGGCAAAGAAATCCACATTCAATTTCAGTCCGGAAACTTTTTCAACGACAGGGATACATTCCTCTTCCGTAACTCCCGGATAAACAGTTGATTCATATACTACAATATCCCCTTTAGAAATCACTTTTCCAACCGTAGTTGAAGCAGCATAAAGAGGAGAAAGATCCGGATTTTTATTTTCATCGACAGGAGTAGGAACAGCCACAACATAAAAATTACAGTTTCGAACAGCCTCTATATCTGATGTACAAACAAATCCGTGCTTATGGATTGCCTCTTGTAACAATTCATCACTCACCTCAAGAGTTGAATCATGTCCCTCCATAAGAGCCTCACAACGCTTTGCATTCATATCAAAACCTACAGTCTTATACTTTGTCGAGAATAGTCGTGCCAAAGGCAATCCTACGTAACCTAAACCGATTACACAAATCTTAAAATCTTTCATTATTTTATGTTTTTCAAATGATTATTTATCTCAAGTTATCCCAATACCATTTACAAGCCTCACGCAACCCCTCACATATGTTGTATTTGGGAACGTAACCCAACAAACGTTTTGCCTTTTCGATACTGGCTAACGAATGTGGTATATCACCTGCTCGATTCGGTCCATATATAGGTTCTATCTTGTTAATCTTCGGATCTGATTCCGATAGAAATTCTTTAAGGTAACCGACTAATTGGTTCAATGTTGTCCGTTCACCGCATGCCGCATTATATATTTGATTTATTGCTGTAACATTATCGGTATCTATGGCACGTAAATTCATTTCTATCACATTATCGATGTAGGTAAAATCACGACTATATTCTCCATTACCATTGATAGTTGGAGCCTCATGATTCATAAACTTTTTTACAAACAAAGGAATAACTGCGGCATAAGCACTAAGGGGATCTTGCCGACGTCCAAAAACATTAAAATAACGAAGCCCAATATACTCAAACCCCTCGTATATTCGAGAAAAAACATCCGCATACAACTCATCTACATATTTGCTAATCGCATACGGAGAAAGAGGCTTTCCAATCACATCTTCTATTTTAGGAAGAGCTTCACTATCACCATACGTAGAACTACTGGTTGCAAAAATAAAACGTCTAACTCCGGTTTCCCTCGCAGTCATTATCATATTCAAAAAACCACTGATATTCACCTCATTGGTTGTTATCGGATCTTTGATAGAACGAGGAACAGACCCTAAGGCTGCCTCATGCAAAACATAGTCAACCCCTTCTACAGCTCTCCGACAGTCTTCAATTTTGCGAATATCACCTACTATCAACTGAAAACGTTTCGGATATGCATCTATTAAAGGAATTAGATTATAGATATGTCCTGTCGAAAAATTATCAAGGCAAACAACGTTTTCCCCACGTTTCAAAAGTGCCTCACATAAATTAGAGCCAATAAAGCCGGCTCCACCGGTAACAAGAATTTTACTCATGGATGTATATGTTTTTAACCATTTTCTGTTCGTTATATTTTTCTTTTTGACGAGTTAGCCATCTATTAAAAATCACCCAAATCATCAAATCAAACAGTAATAAAAAATTGATATCCCAATAAAGTGACAGAAATATATTGACAACAGAGATTGTTAAAGAAATTAACAAGAGAGAGATCATAGTCATATGTTGGTTTAACCCTATCCCCATCAGTTTATGGTGAATATGAGTCTTATCCGGCATGAAAGGGTTCTTATGGTTACGGATTCGACACCAAAAAACTCTTAAGACATCCAAACAAGGTATCATAAACGGAACAAATGCCATCACCAACGGATTTACCAAAACGATCTGTTTCATCTCACATGTACAAAGCTTTAAACTCAAGAAAGAGAGAAATAGGCCAATTGTCAAAGTACCGGTGTCTCCCATAAAAATCTTTTTCCGACGTTCCGCTTTACCAAAAACATTATAATAGAAAAAGGGAATGACTGTTCCTAAGACAGCAAATGCTACTAAAGCATAAACATATTCATGTAACACGTAAAAGATAAAGCCATAAAACAACAAAGACATACCAGCTAAACCGGAAGCTAACCCATCTATCCCATCAATCAAATTAATCGCATTGATGATAAAAACCACCAACAATACCGTAAAAGGGATACCGATCCATAAAGGTAAAACATGGATAAACAATAAGCCCTGAAAATTAGCCAAAGACATACCAGAGGCAACCAAAAAAAGAGCACATAAGATCTGTACCGTAAACTTTGTTCTATACTTTACTCCAATCAGATCATCAACCAGACCAACCAAATAAAGCATAATCACAGCGCAAGATATTAAAGATAAAGACTTCATATTCCCAATGACTTCTCGATATAAGGCATCATGTCCTAACACGATAGAACCTCCCAATACCAAAGAAATAGAGAAAAAAACAACCGGCACAAAAGCCATTCCGCCCAAACGCGGAACTACCGTACGGTGAATCTTTCGTTCATTCGGAATATCAAACAGTCTTTTAAGAAAAGCGACACGAAGGATTTGAGGTATTAAAATACCGGCCAAGATCATACTGACCAACCCTACAGCCAATACGCAGATTGTCCAAAAAATCATCTAATATATATTGTAAAGATAAAACTCTATTGTATTTTTTCAACCAAAGACATGGGTAAAGAGGCTGTTGCAACAGCAACTAAGCCGGCAATTTTCACAACTACCCGTTTTTCCTTTTTCTCATTTACAACGCGCATAAAAGTTCCTTCCACGCCTTCGAAAGAGCCACCCAATACACGCACCTTATCACCTTTCGACAAATCGATCTTTTCCGGATTGAGATACATTATCCGTTCATCTTCTGTTCCTACAATCGCAATAAAGTTTCTCATCTGACGTTCCGGGACCGTCTGAATCTTCCTTACCCCATTCTCATCATGATACATCACATAACGTAAATAAGGAAGCATCGCCTGTTTCAATCCTTGAATTTGTTCTTGAGAGGCATTCACAAAAATATAATTGTGCAACAACACCTTTGACCCCCATACAAACTTTCCGGATTTACCTCTCAAACGAATCTTTTGCATGGGTACAAAATTCTCAATGTGTAATTCATCTAACTTTGCTTTTGCCTGTAATTCTCGCTGATAAGTTACACGAAGTACATACCAACAAGGTTTATTCCTACTTAAAACTTCCACAAATGAACAATATTAAAGTGTCATGATATATCGGGGGGACTTCAACAGTTTACAAAACTGTTGATTATCAATCGATAGAAAATATATACATTAAAAAAACAAGAGGAAAAAACATGTATCAATAACAATAATATGAGCATGAACCATCTCCTCACTATCTAAAACAAAGGAGAATCTATTTTGTTCAACAAATGTAAAAGGAGCATGAATTTTTCCATAGCTTTTAGGATTTTAGTTATAAATATTCAAGCCAACCGAAATCTGTTTTTCGGCTGACTTGTCAAAGATAATGATTGGTTTATTTCTGCAATAATTTTACCACTTCTTTTTCAGACAGTTTGGTTATCCGAGCCATCGTAGCCATATCCATTCCTATGTCCTGCATATTACGAAGCATCTGACGGATTCCTTTTGTCAAACCGATAGCTTCACCCTCGGCAAGTCCTTCAAATCGCCCCTCATTTCTGCCTTCGGCATACCCCTCTTCTTTGCCTTGGCGGTAACTGGTGTGTAACGTGTTATTGTAGTCTCGGTAATGTTTGAGCGCTTGGTCATACTCCCAACGCTCCTCTTCATTCAACGAGGCTACATCCGCCACCTCCAAAATCTTGCCAAACACTGACTTCGGGGCATATTCCGGTATTTTCTCAAAACTGTCCATATTCTTCAATAGATACATCCAACGATCAAAATCGGTTTCACATTCCTCTTCCCTTTTTGTGAAGTAGGGCAAACTTAAATAGATATGCCGCATCTTGCTGTT
>SUXM01000021.1 GCA_015060925.1 Parabacteroides distasonis | reverse complement strand
CCCGTTGACGAAGTTCCGCACCGATGTGATTTTGGCCGATCGGGAAACAGGCAGGATGGTTAACAGCAAGATGCGGCATATCTATTTGAGTTTGCCCTACTTCACAAAAAGGGAAGAGGAGTGTGAAACCGATTTTGATCGTTGGATGTATCTATTGAAGAATATGGACAGTTTTGAGAAAATACCGGAATATGCCCCGAAGTCAGTGTTTGGTAAGATTTTGGAGGTGGCGGATGTAGCCTCGTTGAATGAAGAGGAACGTTGGGAATATGACCAAGCGCTCAAACATTACCGGGACTACAACAACACGTTGCACACCAGTTACCGCCAAGGCAAAGAGGAGGGAAAAGTTGAAGGAAAATCTGAGGCTATCCGTCAAATGGTTCAAAACATGCAGGAGATGGGGATGCATATCGCCTCTATTGCCCAAATTGCCAGACTATCTGAAGAGGAGGTGAAAATTATATTGGAGGATGTATAGATTATGTAATAATAAAATACTTATCTTTGTTTGGTTCCCCGGGAGGATTTTTCGGGGAACTTTTTATGACGTAGATTAGATGGTATGGAAAAGATGGAGACGAAAGTGTTGCCTGTATTAGAGATGAGTTGCGTGATGTGCGCAAAGAATGTGGAGAGTACGGTACAGGTATTGGAAGGAGTAAAAGAGGCTTCAGTGAATTTTGCGGCTAATACCTTATCCGTAACCTTTGATTCAACTATTATCAGCCTGCAAAAAATTCAATCAGCCGTTCAATCAGCCGGATATGGATTGATTGTAGAGGAAGAGGATCCTATTGCCAAGCAGGAGGAGATGGCACAAATACATTATCGGAAGATGAAACGGAAAGTGGTAGGTGCTTGGTGCTTGGCTATTCCTTTGGCTGTATTAGGTATGGTGTTCATGCATCTTTCTTGGGTAAATTGGGTAATGATGGGATTGGCTTTGGCTATCATGCTTTTTTTCGGACGTTCTTTTTATGTAAATGGTTGGAGGCATGCTTGTACGGGTAATGCCAACATGGATACATTGGTTGCGTTAAGTACCTTGATTGCCTTTTTATTCAGTTTCTTTAATACCATTTATCCTGAGTATTGGTTACGAAAAGGTTTGGAACCGCATGTTTATTTTGAAGCATCGGGGGTGATTATCGCTTTTGTATTGTTGGGTAAATTGATGGAAGAAAGGGCTAAGAACAGTACCTCTTCAGCCATTAGAGGCTTGATGGGATTACAACCGAAAACGGCTCGTTGGGTAAAAGGCCTGAAAGAGATGGAGGTCCCTATAGCTGCTCTTCAAGTGGGGTATATGGTAAGTGTACGTCCGGGTGAGAAGATTCCGGTTGATGGGGTATTGGTTAAAGGTAATTCCTCGGTAGATGAAAGTATGCTGAGCGGTGAACCTATCCCGGTAGAGAAGAATTCGGGAGATAAGGTGTTGGCAGGAACAATCAATCAGAAGGGTGCTTTTGTAATGAGAACTACCGGGGTTGGAAGCCAGACAGTGCTAGCACAGATCGTACGGATGGTGCAAGAAGCTCAAGGAAGCAAAGCCCCTGTTCAACGTATCGTAGATAAGATCAGCAGGATATTTGTTCCGACAGTCGTATTCCTTTCTTTTCTTACATTTGTCTGTTGGTTGATGATTGGCGGGGAAAGTTATTTCTCGCATGCCTTGTTGTCTGCTGTTTCTGTATTGGTGATTGCTTGTCCTTGTGCATTAGGGTTGGCAACCCCTACTGCCTTGATGGTCGGGATAGGGAAAGGGGCAGAACGGCATATATTGATTAAAGATGCTTTTGCTTTGGAAAACTTATGTAAGGTTGATACGGTTGTATTGGATAAAACAGGAACTTTGACGGAAGGGACTCCGATGGTGACTGACATCTGTTGGATAGAAGAGGAAAATGATTCTGTACGGGATATTTTATACACAGCCGAGTTGAAATCAGAACATCCTTTGGCTTCGGCATTGGTACGCTGGTTAGAGGATCGGGGGGCTAAATTGTGTTTAGTTGATTGTTTTGAAAGCTTGACAGGAAGAGGTATTCAAGTGGAGGTAAAGGATACTGTTTATTGGGTCGGTAGCCAGAATCTGTTGGCGGATTTCCATGCATCTGTCCCTGAAGCAACTCAACAAGTCATAAGACAATGGCAGCAGGAGGGGCGCAGTATCGTGTATTATGGGAGAGAAAATTTACTATTGGCAGTGTTAGCCATTTCGGATCGGCTTAAACCTACCTCAATGTCGGCAGTAGAGGCTTTGAAGAAGGAGGGGGTAGAGGTACATCTTCTGACCGGAGATGGGCTACGAACGGCAGAACAGGTTGCTGCCTCTTTAGGTATAGTATCTTATAAAGCAGAGGTCTTGCCGAATGGGAAGGAGGCCTATATCGTTGCATTGCAGAAACAGGGAAAGAGAGTAGCTATGGTCGGAGATGGTATCAATGATTCTCAAGCGTTGGCTCGTGCCGATGTGAGTATCGCCATGGGAAAAGGAACGGATATCGCCATGGATGTGGCCATGGTTACGCTGATGACTTCCGACCTTTTATTAGTGCCCGAAGCGATTCGTTTGTCCCGTCAGACAGTTCGGTTGATTCGCCAGAATTTGTTTTGGGCATTCGTCTATAATTTGATAGGCATTCCTTTGGCAGCCGGTGCCTTTTTCTTTGTGAACGGATTACTATTGAATCCGATGTGGGCAAGCGCGGCGATGGCATTCAGTTCGGTATCAGTTGTGATGAATAGTTTACGGTTAAAATGGATAAAATAGGAGGATAAAAATAGGATGGTAGCAAAACAGAGACAGACATACGGGGAGGAGTTGGCTAATGTGTTGACGCATGGAGCCGGTATGTGTTTTGGATTAACGGCAATTGCGATATTGTGTATAGTGGCCATACAAAATGGTAACCCATGGGTAATAGGTAGTTTTATTGTATATGCAATTTGCATGACATTGTCATACGTGACATCAACTATCTATCATGCTTGTTCGAAAGAACATCGAAAGAAGTTATTGCGTCACTTTGACCATGCTGCGATTTATTTACATATAGCGGGTACTTACACTCCCTTTACGTTGGTAGTCTTGCGACAGGAGAGCCATTGGGGATGGACACTCTTTGCGGTGGTTTGGCTGGCTGCAATTATCGGAGTCTGTTTGAGTTTCCGTAAATTAAAGAAGACCGATCATTTGAAGACTGCCTGTTATCTGGCAATGGGGTGGGTGATCGTTTTTGCTTTCAAACCTTTGCTCCATGTGCTTCGTGAAACAGATTCGATGGATGTGTTTTACTGGTTGGTGGCAGGAGGTCTTTGCTATACGGTAGGTAGTATCTTCTATTCGATGGACAAATATAAGTATATGCATTCAGTTTGGCATTGCTTCGTACTGGGAGGAAGTATCTGTCATTTTATGGCCGTTTATTTGTTGGTTTAAACAGGGATAAAAAAAGCATTCGTCTTTTGCAAGGCGGATGCTTTTTCTTTTATCGTTTGTTTATGGGTTTATAATCCACTGAAGTCAACATTGTCAAATAAAAGTCCGGGGATGCGCCAACTGGATGACTGACGAGGGTCATTTCCAACCTCTACCAAATTGTTCCAAAGGGTTATCATATTACCGGTAACGTTCATTTCTGATATTGGCTGTGTCAGTTTACCTCGTTCAATCAAGAAACCTTCGATACCGTAAGAGAAATCTCCGGTTGAACTGTTGCAGTTACCTCCATTGAAACCGGTAATTAAAATACCTTTATTAACGGAAGCGATTAACCCATCTGTATCCTTGTTTCCCATCTGCATGGTTAGAATGGATGGGGAAGAGATGGTTTGTTTAGTTTCCATCTTATTTGCGGAGTAGGTATCAATGAAATAGGTTTTCAATACTCCTTTTTCAAAGACCGGCATACGCTTAGTGGCTACCCCTTCGTTATCGAAATAACGGGCACCGGAAGCTTTGACTAAATGTGGCTCATCAATAAGTGTCAGTTTATCACCTAATACCTTTTGGTTCAGTTTGTCTAATAAGAAAGAATTTTTTTGTTGGATAGAAGAACCATATAACGCGCTGATGATAGGGGAGAGTGCTTGGCTGGAATTCATGTTGTCTATGACAGCCTGATATTTACCGGAAGCCACCTTTTTCTGTCCTAATTTACGTAATACACGTTCTAAGGCTTTGTTTCCTAATCCTTCCTTAATCAATGTATCATAATAAAGAGAAGAATCATACCAATAAGATTCCGGACGGGCATCTCCTTCGCCTTTGATACTGACACTTGCCACTAAACTGAAAGAGGAGCTTGAAGCCTCTCCTTCAAAGCCATTGCTGGCAATCATGTATTTGAAATATTTTTCGTCTCCATACGAAGAATTAGCTGAGATGATACGATTGTCTTTCCCCATCATTTCATTGCATACATTCATCGCCAAAGCTACTTTGTCATCCGGTTGGATTGTATCAAACTTCGGATCCATTAATTGTAAGTCTGCACCGCCCCCTTTGTAATAGAGTGATGCATCCGGTAATGTACGAGCTTTATCTTCTGCCAAGAAACGGGTAGAGGCTATTCCATTCAAGATAAAGCTTTCTAATTCTTTTTTATTTAAACGGTTGGTAGAAAAAGAACCGAAGCGTCCATCTACGTACAGTTGGATAACCAAACTGTTTTCAGAGGCTTGTTGCAAACGATCCATCTTCATGTCCCTTATCTCAAAGGAACTGCTTGAACCGTTATATAAACTTACGCGTGAAGCCTGGCATCCGTTTTTTAGGGCAAACTCCATCGCCCATTGAGCCAACTTTTTATTTTCGTTTGTAATCATTTGAGCTTTCAGTTATATGTTTATTAATTCTCTCCACCTACGGTTAGTTTGCTAACCAAGGCTGATGGCATACCACAGGTAACCGGACAAGATTGTCCATCTTTTCCGCAAGTCCAGGTTCCGTTATCCATTTTATAGTTATTTCCGACCATGGTAATATCTGCTAAAGCGCGTGGGCCGTTTCCGATAATGTTAATATCTTTGATTGGCTGAGTTAATTTGCCGTTTTCAATTAAGAATCCATCTTTGACAAAGAAAGTAAAGTCTCCGGCTCCAATCTGTACTTGTCCGTTCGTGAAGTTAGAGGCATAGATCCCTTTTTTCACAGTAGAAATCATCTCTTCTTCGGTCACATTCCCTGCTTCCATATAGGTCGCACGCATACGTGGAATAGGCATCTGACGGAAGGATTCACGACGACCATTTCCGGTTGACGGTATTCCGTAATGTTTGGCACTGATTCGGTCATGCAAATAACTGGTCAGCACGCCCTCTTTGACGATATAAGTTTTTTGTCCGGCTATACCTTCATCATCGATATTTACGGAACCACGGTTGAATGGAATTGTTCCGTCATCAACCACATTGATATGTTCGTTACAAATCTTCTTATTCAATTGGTCGGAGAAGATAGAGGTGTTTTTACGATTAAAGTCAGCCTCAAAAGCATGGCCGATAGCTTCGTGAAGTAGAATTCCTGATCCACCAGCTCCCATGACTACCGGCATTTCACCTCCTTTAGGTTTGATCGCTTGGAATAAGATAGAGGTTTTGTCAACAGCCTCTTTGGCAAGTTCATTTATAACCTCATCGGTTAAAAATTCTGCACCCATACGGAAAGCACGAGCTGCGTATGAGTTTTCTATTTTGCCATTTTCTTCCATGATACAAACCGCACTCAATGTGACCATTGGGCGGTAATCGTAATAGATTTGTCCTTCCGAGTTACAGAATAGAATATGTGAAGTTGTATCACCTAAAGAGGCGATTACTTTATGAACTCGTTTGTCTAAAGCAAAAATCTGGTCGTTCAGTTTTTGTAGGAAAGGCGTTTTTGCGTTTACGGCCAACTCATCCCATGCTGTTTGGATACCATAGTAGTTATGTGTAATAGGAATTTCTGTTAGATTAACCGGTGTGCTGTTTGCAGAACCATTGGCAATACGTGCTGCCGTACGTGCAGCTTTCAACATCTCTTCCATCGTTACGTTTTCCACGTATGCATATCCGGTTTGGTCTCCAGCCAATACCCGTACTCCCATCCCGAAGTCGATATTGGAAGAGGCTCTATTCACTGCACCATCTTGTAGCCCGATATTATTACGATATGAGTGTTCGAAAAATAGATCTGCATAATCGCCTCCTTTTTCAAGTGCTGCTGTCAATACTTTTTTCATATCGCTTTCACTTACACCGAAATGGTTTAAAGCAAAAGAGATACCGGCAGCTTTATCACTATTATCTGCACAACTCCCTAAAAAGGTGGGAGCAGTCAAAGAACCAAGCATAGCCATTCCTCCTGTTTTTATAAAATCACGTCTGTTGATTTTCATATATTTCTACTTAATTTATTTAGTCTTTTTCTTATATCGTTTGTAATCTGTGATGAATCCATCGCAAAGCCAATTGGCCAAAGCTTGTCGATTGTCACTAAGGATAATCCGTTGTTGGTCATAACTATTCTGGATATTTCCTAACTCTACGAACAAGGAAGCCGCAGTCGTATTTCTTAGGACATACAAGTTGCGCCCTTCCACTGTTCCGGAGAACCCACGTCCGGGTTGATGCTTCTTGTACTTGTTCGCAAAGGTTGACTTCATGGTTTTTGCCAATTGCTTACTTTCTGAGTTTTTATTCTGATGGTAGAAGAACACATCGGTTCTTGCTTTTTTGTTACGACTATCCACATGAACAAAAATGGCTCGTTTATAAGCGTAACGATCCTTTTTGAATAACGTATTTATCTGCTGGCAACGTTGTTGCAACCGGCGGTTTTGATTGTGGGGAATGGTTTTGCCCATGCAGGTTTCTCGTTTGCTGTTTTTTAAGAACTTCTCGTTCCGGATGCCATCTACCGGGTCTTGGATGATGATATGCACTTTGGCTCCTCTCATCATCAAGTTTCGTGCTAATCGTAATACGATATCATAGGCATATTCATCTTCATGTAACCGCATATTCCCCATTTTCCCAATAGCTCCGGGATCTGGTCCTCCATGGCCACATACCAAATAGAAGCAAGAACCTTTCAATTCGGATGAACTCACTTTATACGAGGCAAGTTCTTTCCCGAATAAAGGTTCGTAATTAGGGCGTTGCTTAGCTTTCGCTTTCGTAGCCTCTTTCCCTTGTAATGGGGGTAATGTGTATTTTACCCCCATGCGGAGAGAGTTATTTTTCCCTAACTTCTTTTTATTGATTTCGATGAACTCCTTCCTGTATGTCGTCCCGGTTCGATTATGTCGTTTCAGGAAAAGATCAATGCCTTCTCCCTTTTTAGGGAAAGCTTTCTCCTGAGCTTCTAATGAACAGAGACAGAACAGGCAAAGAAGTAATGTGAGTATGATTCTTAGTTTATGTCTCATGAATAATGATTACGCTTCAATCTTTTCTATTTCATCCAACCAAAGTTTGGAGATGGCATCGCTTGGCATACGCCAATCTCCGCGCGGAGATAGACCAACAGAACCTACTTTCGGACCGTCTGGTAGGCAACTGCGTTTAAACTGTTGTTGGAAGAAACGGCGGAAGAAGGTATATAGCCATTTCTTGATGGTGGATTGGTCATATATGCCAGCAAAAGCAATCTGTGCCAAATAATAGATTTTTGTAGGACGTGAACCGAACCGAAGAAAATGATACAGGATAAAATCATGTAATTCATAAGGACCTACCAAGTCTTCTGTCTTTTGTTTGATGTTACCTTGTTCATCGGCCGGAATCAATTCCGGGCTGATAGGTGTGTCTACAATATCCAATAGCGTGATACGAGAGTCCTCATCCACTTTATTGCGGGCTACCCATTCTACTAAATATTTGACTAATGTTTTAGGAATATTACCGTTAACTCCATACATGGACATGTGGTCTCCGTTGTAAGTCGCCCAGCCAAGTGCTAATTCTGAAAGGTCACCGGTTCCAATAACCATACCATTAACTTGGTTAGCTATATCCATAAGCAGTTGTGTGCGTTCACGAGCCTGGCTGTTTTCGTAGGTGACATCATGTACTTGTGGATCGTGATTGATATCTTTAAAATGCTGTAGGCAGGCCTCCTTGATGGAAATCTCTTTCAAAGTCACTCCTAATGAGCGAATCAAGTTGACGGCATTGTTATATGTACGTCCGGTTGTTCCGAAACCGGGCATGGTAATCCCGATGATTTGTTCACGTGGAATCTGAAGGGCATCGAATGTCATGACTGTTATCAGCAATGCCAACGTAGAATCCAATCCTCCCGATATACCAACGACTGCAGTCCGGGCGTGTGTGTGTACCATGCGTTTGGCTAATCCTGTTATCTGTATCTGGATAATCTCTTCACAACGTTCTTGCAAACATTCACCGGAAGGGATAAAAGGATGTGGATCAATCGGACGGGTCAAATGAAGCGGTTCATGAGTCGGTAAATCAAAATGAATGGTTCGATACTCTATATTTTGTAAAAGAGATAAACCTTTCATGAAATTGGTATTGACTTGTCGGTCATTCTGAAGGATTTCAAAATCTATTTCACTGATAACCAACTGCTCTTCCATTGTAAAGCGAGGTGATTCAGCCAATAGCTTTCCATTTTCAGCTATGATTGCATTCCCGGCATATACGAGATCTGTACTTGATTCTCCAAATCCGGCAGACGCATATACATAGCCGGACAAACAACGGGCAGAATGTTGGGAGATTAAAGAAGATACATAGGAATGTTTGCCGATAAGTTCATGGCTTGCTGATAGATTAAACAGGATATTAGCTCCTTTCATTGCCAACATTGAACTGGTTGGAATAGCAGCCCAAAGATCTTCTCCTATCTCTATCCCTAAACAGATTGAATGGGATTGGAAGAGCAAATGGTTTCCTATGGGATAGGTTTCACCGGCAATCTCAATAGTTGTTCTTTGTAGTTCTGTAGCCGATGCGAACCAACGTGACTCTTGTGCCTCTTTATGATTGGGAACATAACTTTTGGGAACAATACCTAACAGAGTCCCTTGTTGGAATACTGCTGCTGCATTGATTAACCTGTTCTCTGTGCGGAGGGGAACTCCCACTATCGTTAAGAGTGGAAGGTCTTTCGTGTTGTCAATCAACTTTAGCAGGGCTTTTTCTGCATTGTCCAATAACGTTTGTTGGGTGAATAGATCCTGACAAGTATATGCGGTTATCGACAGTTCTGGGAAGGCAATCATCTGTACACCTTCTGCAGATGCTTTTCGCATCAATCCCTCTATTCTTTCTATATTATAAAAACAATCAGCAACTTGTACGTATGGCACAGCTGCAGCAACCTTAACAAATCCGTAGTTCATTTGAATGATAATCTATAAACTTATTTGATTAGGTTCCAAAGGTATAGATTTTAGTTGTAATTATGTCATAACTTGTTTTTATTTTCATGCCCATGAAACAAAAATTCCTTGCCCATGGAATAAAAAACGGATGGGCAAGGAATTTTGAAAGGATTACTTCATACCTTCTATTCGGAAAGAGTAGGTATATGTTTCGTTGTTCTTGATTACATATTGCGGAAGTGGGCCAGGACCGCAACTTTTGTTACCTAAACCTTGTTGGATGCAATCGAGGTTTAGGATAACCTCAGCTCTGCGTACATTATCACGGTCATGACCGTATGTTACATTCCATAAATCTTGGTCGGTGAAATGAAGGGCACTGAAATTCAACCGGTCTTTGGAGGTAATTTTGATACCTTGATTTGATTTGTTTGTCAATGACAACCAACGAACCTCTTCACGGTTACCCATGGTTTGTGCACGTACGTATGCCTCTTCCATTCCTGTAACGGTGTTTTTATAACAACCAAAGTAAGCTGCGGCTTTGCGGTCCCAATGGTTTTCAATTGGTCCACGTCCGTACCACTCAAGCTGTTCCAGTTGTGGGTTCAATGCTATTTGTAATCCCAAACGAGGTAAATTGAATTTATTGTCGGTCTTGAATGAACTTTCCACCTCTACAATACCATTTGCAAAGATTGTATAGGTTACATCAAAAGGAACAATGACTGCTTTTTGCCCTTCTCCAACGGTTGCATTCATTTGGGTTGAGATGATGACAGACTTCTTGTCTGCGGACTGTTCCCAGATGAAAGATTGATTTTGGATTGTTGTCGGTAAATTTAACCGTACATCGTTGTCCATTGAACGATACCAGTTGAATTGGAATCCTTTCTTATTATAAATCATATCGATACCCGCATAACGAAGAGAGGTCATCTGTCCACTTGTTGTATCAAAAGCGATGAAGAAACCTGGTACACGGAAGCCTAACGTGCTTCCTGATTTTTCAATCTTTAATGTATCGTTGGTTGATACTTCTACAGGAGCTATCTGTACTCTGTCGGTCAATGCAAACTGTTCGGAAGCT
The DNA here is from genome assembly GCA_015060925.1 of Parabacteroides distasonis. Lineage (GTDB taxonomy): Bacteria > Bacteroidota > Bacteroidia > Bacteroidales > Tannerellaceae > Parabacteroides > Parabacteroides distasonis_B. Next base: position 34,414 of record SUXM01000021.1, on the reverse strand, counting down.
ACATCATGTCCAGCTTTGGCCCATGTGCAATCTTTTTTGAGACGGATAACCAAATTTAAGAAATATTCGTTGTTTTCCTCTAAGGCCGTTTGATAAGGAATCGTAACAACGGTGTTCTGGTTTGGTGCAACATCTCCTAAATCCATGACCCCGGTTTCTACAGAGTATCCGTTCTTCAATAGACGCCATTCTAAGTCGAATAGGTTCAAATTGTAGAAGTCATATCGGTTTTGAATTTCAATCTTGCCGGCTTTGGCATCAATTGACTTGAATTTGATATATTGATAAACCTTTTTTACTTCAAACAATTTGGGAGTTTCTTGCCGGTCGGGTGTAACAATACCGTTACAGCAGAAGTTATAGTCATTCGGCTGGTCGCCAAAACCTCCTCCGAAGTAGTATCGGTTAGGTAATTCTCCATACTTATTGATACCTTGATCCACCCAGTCCCAGATACAAGCTCCGATCATTCGTTTGGAATGGTTCTCGATATAATCCCAACGTTCCGGCAGATTTCCAATAGAGTTACCCATGGCGTGTGAATACTCGCAGATGAAGTAGGGTTTGTCTGAATCCATCTTATCTGTTTTTTCTGTTACCTCCATACTTGGATACATGGTAGATTCGATGTCTGCGATACTGTTCTTTCTTTCATAATGGATAGGACGGTCATCTATTTTTTTGATAGAGTCACGGATTGCATCGAAGTTCTTTCCACTTCCTGATTCGTTACCCATTGACCAAAAGATAACGGATGGATGGTTTTTGTCACGTTCGACCATACGGACGCCTCTGTCAACAAATGCACCTTCCCAGCTATCTTTATCGGCAATTGTGTGGTTACCGTGGCACTCAATATCAGCCTCGTCCATAACATATATACCATAGTAGTCGTATAATGCATACATCTTGGCATCGTTTGGATAATGGGCTGTACGGACTGTATTGATATTGTTTTGTTTGAACAGCACGATGTCTTCAATCATGGATTCTACAGGAATCGCTTTCCCTAATTGCGGATGGATATCATGACGGTTGGCTCCTTTGAAAAAGACCTGCTCATTGTTGATGTATACACGTTTATTTTTTATTTCAATGTTTCGGAATCCAAATTGGGTAGTCATGGCTTCCAATGTTTTTCCATTCTTATCTTTTAAATTTAAGATTACTGTATATAAGTAAGGCTTTTCAGCGGACCAAAGTTGAGGATTGCTCACTTTTACACTCATTTGATTGATTGTTTCCTGCTTTTGGGTGATATTGCGTACCTTCTCGGATACGAATGCAACCTGTTTACCTTCTTGATCTAACAACGAAACTTCAACGATAGCCTCATCTACAGGTTTGCCGTAGTTGGTTACATTGGTACGAATGTTGAAGTCTGCTTGGCTATAGTTATCGTTCTTAAATGTAGAGGTCAAATAATAATCTCTCAGACGGACTTTCGGAGTTGCGAAAAGATAAACGTCACGATGGATGCCACTTAACCGGAACATATCTTGATCTTCTAAATAACTTCCATCACACCATCGGTAAACCTCTACGGCTAACACATTCTTCCCTGGTTTGACATATTTGGTAATATTAAATTCGGCGTCATTGTTGGCTCCTTGGCTATATCCCACCTTTTTACCATTGACCCAAATATACATGGCACTGTATACTCCATCAAAATGAAGGAAAATTTCATTACCTTTCCAATCATTAGGTATGGTAAAGTCACGGCGGTATGATCCGACTGGGTTGGGTTCATTGACGATGGTATAACCTTGTCTCGGACGGATATAAGGAGGTAGGTTACGGTGTGGATAAGTTACATTTGTGTAGATAGCAGTTCCATATCCATGCATCTCCCAGTTTGAAGGAACCGGTATCTCTTTCCAGTTAGACACATCATAATTGGGTTTGTAGAAATCAACCGGTCGTTCTGATGGTTGCTTTACCCAATTGAATTTCCAATTGCCATTTAATAGTTGGTAACGGGAAGAGTTTGGACGTACCCATGGTTTCCGATAGTCTGGTGAATTCTTTAAACTCTCAACAGAAGGGAAAGGAACATAAGTTGCATGTCCAGGTTCTTTATTGACTGCATAAATAGTTTCATCCTCCCAATCATTATCGCTTCCTCCAAATATTTTTTCAAAGTCAATTTTTACATCTGATTTACGGAAGGTCCAGCGCTGGTTTTCTAAAGATGAATCGGCTTTGAGTTGAAATACAGGTTCGCCGGGTAATCCTGCATCCGGATAACCTAAGTTCATCTTACTGATACGGTTTGTAAGAGTGAACGTATTGTCTCCTGCTGGCTTAATCCACCAACATTGTTGTTCTAAACCGGAACTGTTCTTTTGGATAACCGGTCCTTCTACTAATAAACTGTCACAGTCAATACTTTTTTCAGAAAGGGGGGTGATTAGCTGATAAGTAATGCCCCACATATTCTTGATAATCCAAACTTGGGATATACGTCCGGGTATTCGGTTGTTGAGGAATATTTTTGTTCCTTCTACTTCACTGTCTTGATTATCTAAGACTAATCCGTTACTACTAACTATTTCATAATAAGCAGCAGGGTCGAATAGTTGTGCATAAATGCTTGAAGTTGTCCAACCCATAAATAAGAGTAAAAATAGACAAATTCTTTTGGTAATCATGTTTCTCATGTTTTTGTTGTAAATTTATTTTTGCCTCAAAGGTAAAATATTTGTTTTTAATTTTAAACAACTCTGTTTCATTTATGTTTCTAATACTAAAAAGAAGGTTGGTTTCAGCCGATATGTTATTTGTAAATTAAACAAAAAATACAAGTTATGTTGAAAAAGATGAAACCTGTCAGCATGATTTTGCTTGCAAGCGTATTGTGTTCCTCGGGGACAATTGTGGCAGCTCCTGATGTGGAGAATCAAAAGGCTGGCATATCAAAACAAGATGCCAAAGTAACAGGAGTTGTTGAAGATGCTTTAGGCCCGGTAGCCGGGGCTTCTGTTTTGATAAAAGGAACAACAACAGGAACGATGACCGATATGGACGGTCGCTTTACTTTAGATGATCTTCGAGAGGGAGATATTATTCAGATCTCTTTTATCGGATATGTGACGCAAGAGATTCCATATACCGGACAATCTTCTTTGAACGTTCGTTTAGAAGAAGATACACAAAAGTTAGATGAGGTGGTCGTAACAGCCTTGGGTATGAAACGGGATAAAAAAGCGTTAGGATATGCGATGCAAGAGCTGAAAGGGGACGACTTATTGGCATCTCGTGAACCCAACTTGGCTAATACCCTTTCCGGAAAAGTCTCTGGTTTGCAAATTGTTCGTTCAAGTAATGGGATTGGAGGTTCTTCTAAGATTGTATTGCGTGGAAATAGCTCTTTAACGGGTAGTAATCAACCTTTGATTGTGGTGGATGGGACTCCGATGGATAACTTTACGGGTGGTGTCGATGATGTTTGGGGAAATACCGGAGCCGATATGGGTAATGGGCTTTCCGATATAAACCCCGAAGATATTGAATCCATGACAGTCTTGAAAGGGGCTTCGGCTGCAGCATTGTATGGTTCACGTGCAGGGAATGGGGTAATATTGATTACGACAAAGTCTGGTAGAAAAAATGAAGGTTTAGGTATTACAGTAAATGCCGGAATGACGGCTGAATCAATATTTCTAAAACCAGAAATGCAAAACAGCTTTGGACAGGGTACAGTTGGTATTTATGATAATCAATCTCGTTTAAGTTGGGGACCAAAAGTGACAGGGCAAACTGTTGCCGACTGGAGAGGTAATCAGGTGGCCTTGCGAACATATGATAATATTGATGCTTTTTTTAAAATGGGAACCTCTTTTTATGAAGGGGTAAGTTTCCAACAAAATATCAATGGAACTTCCATCTTTACCTCTATTAATCGCTCTGATGATGCAGGAATTACACCGGAGTCAACATTAAATAAAACCAATATATCTTTGCGTGCTACTACATTTTTGGACAAAGAAGAGCAGTGGAAGGTAGATGCTAAGGTGAACTATATCAATATGAATGCGCACAATCGTCCTATTCAAGGGGTAAATCCCTCAAATGCTTTCAGTACTATTTACACTTTACCTCGCTCTATCAATATCAAAGAGTTTGAGCAAAGTGTGAATGAAGAGGGAAAGATGATATGGTGGGATGCAGCAAACAATCCGCAGGAGAATCCCTATTGGGTGACTAAATACCGTCAGAATAATGATACGCGAAACCGACTTTTAGGAAATGTCTCATTGAAATATACACCGACTGATTGGTTTGATATCGAGTTTCGTGGAGGAACAGATTATTATACCACAACGAAGAATGAGAAAATCTATGCGGGAGGAAATGCTTTGCCACGAGGAAACTATAGTGAAGGTTCGGAGACTTTCTATGAAAACAATTTTAGTTTTTTGGCAACTGCTCGGAAAGATAATTTGATAGACCGATTAGGAGGCTTTATTACCTTTGGTGGAAACTTGATGATGCAGAAGAGAACGAAGATGAATGCTTCTGCAGGTGAATTGTTAGTACCAAATCTTTTTTCATTAAATAATGGTGTCAATCGGGCAACTGTCACCTCTGAACTTATTCAACGGAAGATGAATTCTTTGTATGGCTCATTGCAGTTAAATTGGGATGGTTATCTGTTTTTAGATGTGACAGCCCGTAATGATTGGTCTTCCACTATGTCAAAAGCAAACCGATCCTATTTTTATCCTTCAGTCAGTTTTTCCGGAGTAATATCTGATATGCTTCCGAAAATAGGAGGTAGTATGCCTGACTGGTTCTCTTTTGCGAAAATCAGAGCCTCTTTTGCAGAAGTCGGTAATGACTTAGATCCCTATCAATTATATAATAATTATACTGTTGGAAAGGATGAGAATGGAAATACAACGGCTGAGCCGGGACAAACTTTGTTTGACTCAAATGTACGGAGCGAGTTGATAAAATCGTGGGAAGTAGGCTTTGATGTCCGATTCTTCCAGAACCGTTTGGCATTAGATTTTGCTTGGTATAAGACCAATGCCACTCGTCAATTATTGAATTTACCATTGGATCCCTTTTCCGGTTACAGTTCTCGTAAGGTAAATGCCGGTAATATTCAGAATGAAGGATTAGAAGCCTCCTTGAATGGAACGATCTTCCAAAGTCCGGATCCTAAAGGCTTTAATTGGAATATGACGGCACAGTTCTCTTTGAACCGAAACAAGATCATAGAACTGTATCCGGGTGTGACAGTTTATGATATAAAGACATTGGATGCCATTCAGATCGTAGCAGCTCAAGGAAGTTATTATGGAGATATTTATGGGCAAACTTTTATGCGGGTGACAGATGAGAGCAGTCCTCATTTTGGCAAGCTTATTGTAGGAGAAGATGGATTACCGTTGATCTCTACAGAGAAGACAAAGGTCGGGAATCAAAATCCAGACTGGATGTTAGGGATTACAAACAACTTTTCATACAAAGGATTTAATCTAAGTTTCTTAGTTGATTGCCGTATTGGAGGGAATATCTATTCGGGAACAGCTTCTACCTTATATGTAAGAGGGAATGCAGCGGGAACAGTTGTGAATGGTGAACGAAATGATTTCATAGTACCTAACTCTGTCATGCTGCATAGTGGCTCCTATATAGAAAATACGGTGGCAGTTACTCATCAGAATTATTGGGAACGTGTTGGTTCTACGGGAAATTATGGATTACCTGAGATTTTTACATACGATGCGACCAATGTTCGTTTACGTACAATCACGTTAGGTTATACTTTCGACCGTTCTTGGTTGAAGAAGACTCCTTTACAACGGTTGAACCTTTCTGCTACCTGTAACAATGTTTGGATGATTCATTATAATTTACCGGGAATAGATCCGGAATCAGTGTCTGCAACAAACACCAACGCTACAGGTTTTGAAAATGGAGCAGCACCGACAAGTCGTTCGTTTACCTTTAATGTGACAATTGGTTTTTAAGAAAGATAATAAGAAAAATATTAAGTATGGATACAAAAAATAGATTGTTGGTTGGGTTTCTTTTAGCAATAGCCTTATTCTCTTCCTGCGATGACTTCTTAGAAATAAATGAAGACCCGAACCAAGTAAGAGAAGATGATGTGAAACCGGAGTGGTTTTTGAATGCCTCTATTGTCGGAACGCAGATGAATCCGGAGATAGCAGAACGGATGTTTATTTTGACTTGGAACCGTGCGGCTCGTTTCAACCGAGGAGGTGGCTTTACTATCGGTACGGATAATAATGATTATGTGACACTTTATTTGAGTAACAGTTATGCCGTCAAATGGTTGAATCAGGCGACTAAAGCCATTCAATTGGGAAATAAGAAAATTGAATCCGGAGAAGCAGATATCTTTCCTTATTATAGAAATGTAGTTCAAATGGCACGAATCTGGAGAGCTTATCTCAATGCAGAGGTGTCAGATGGGATAGGCCCTATCCCTGCATTGGATGCTTTTTCGGGTGTACCCGGGGCGTATGATGGCGTAGAGGAGATATACTCCTTTATCTTACAAGAATTAAGAGAGGCAGAAGCTGCGTTGGATAATTCTATTGATATGTCGGACATGGCGAATGAAGATGCTTTTTATGGCGGTAATGTCAGTATGTGGAAGAAATATGCCAATTCGCTGCGTATGCGTTTGGCGATGCGGATAGTCTATGTAGATCCACAATTGGCACAGACCGAATTTGAAGATGCTGCCTCTAAAGGATATATCTCTTCGCTTTCGGAATTGGCAGGGGTACAGGAAAGGGATGGCTGGAATGACTTGACCGGGGTCATGTCTCGTCCTTGGAATGGACAGGCGATGTCTGTGACCTTTAAAAACTTGGTAGTCGGATTAGGTAATAGTGAATTTCCGTTACCTGATTCGTTGAAAGCTCGTTTAAAGAATCCTCGAACCTATTTAGGATTGTATTTGAACCAGCATTTTCCATTAACGACCAATGATCCTTGTGCCGGTTTCTATTTTGATGGCATTCCTCAATATGTGGATCCTCGTGCTCCCAAACTTTTTAGCGTAGTCGGTTGGAATGATGGAGAGGTTTATCCCGACTATATCGGAGCAGCAAGTGATGTTAAGCCGGTCGAATTATTTGATCCGAATGATCATACGGTAGCAATGTTGACTATTGACCCAGTCTACACGTGGGACACATGGGTGGCTGGAGAATGGGATGTAAAAGGAGGTTTGTCCAATGAACTGATTGGTTATAATTACAACTATCCTTCCATCGCCAAAAAATACCGTATGAATACTCAGAAAAGGGTGTTTTATGCTCCTTGGGAAAGTTATTTCTTATTGGCAGAAGCGGCAGTGCGTGGTTGGAATGTTCCCGGTACGGCTAAATCCAATTACGAAAACGGTATTGCTATGAGCTTCGCTTATCACGGTTTGGAAGATAAACTTGCCGACTATTTAGCTTCAACGGATTATAACCGTATTGGGACTTCTGTCTATTTTGACCATACAACGGAGGCTCAACCATATACCATTGAGTATGTAGATCCTTATACTAAGGAGAATAAGACAAGGCTATACACCTATCCGAAAAATACCATCTACCGGAATGGGGCTTATAATAACGATGTGATGACAAAGATATTTACCCAAAAATATATAGCCCAAGTTCCTTGGTTGCCGGAGGAGGCTTGGAGTGACCATCGCCGAATTGGTTTGCCTTTTTTTGAGAACCAAGCCGTCGAAAAGGACTATAATCCGCTAAACCAAGTCCCATTGACTGTGGCATCAGCCAAAGAGTGTCGGTTGGAGTTTTACCCGAAACGGTACCGTTATCCGGCCAATATCCAAACCAATAACATGGAAGGGTATAAAGAGGCTCTTCAGCTTTTGAATGGGGCAGACGTGGTCGGTACTTCTCTTTGGTGGAATATGAAATAGAACGACCGATAATTGTTCTATTATCCGATGCTATTATTTGGGAAATTCCTTGCTCATGAAATTTTTCTTCAATGAGCAGGGAATTTTTTTTCATGACCATTTATTAATTATTGTTCCTATTTCAGAATAATTCTATCTTTGCCATTTATTATGGCTCGTAAAGATTTCATTTTCTTTTATATCCTTTGCTTCTTGTTTCTTTTTAGCGGATGTGGAGGTAAAAAACAGCAACAGGTTGTTCTGCCTTCGGATTTTAAAGGACCGAAGGAACTGTCAAGATTATATAAGGTTCGTTTGACACCTGATGATAATATCTATCTTTATAATGAAGGGGCAAAATGGTTGGGAGTACCCTATCGTACAGGTGGATTGACAAAGAGAGGGGTGGATTGTTCGGGATTCGTGTCGGTCATTTACAGGAATATTTATGGGAGAAAATTGGCACGCTCTTCAGCCGATATGTTGAAGTATAATTGCAAGAAGGTTGGTCGCTCAAAGTTAAAAGAGGGAGATCTGGTCTTTTTCCGGACAGGTAAAGGAAAGAAGAAAATCCCGACACATGTAGGGATTTATTTGAAGAACGGCCGCTTTATCCATGCCAGTACCTCCAAGGGAGTGATTGTAAGTTCGCTGAGTGAACCTTATTACGAGCGTACATGGATAACCGGTGGACGGGTAAAGTAGAAATATTGAAGGAATATAAATTGGAAACATTAAAAAGAATATGGTTATGAAAAGAATTTTGACATTAATGCTCCTTGTAGGGATGCTTGTTTCTTGTGGAACGGAAACGAAGAAAGAAAAGTTGCCGGTAGTGATTGCACATCGTGGCTGTTGGTTAGACGATGTTGTGCCGGAAAATAGTGTGGCAGCTGTTGGAATGGCTAAACGATATGGTTATGCTGGTATCGAATGTGATGTAAAATATACGAAAGACAGTGTAATGGTTATTTTACATGATGGCAAGTTAAACCGTACCGCTCGATTGGCCAAAGATTATTCGGAATTGACAGAACCGGTACATTTGAAAGATTTGACATTTGAAGAGTTGCGTCGTGATTATGTATTGACATCTGCTGATCCGGCTTATCGTACACAGATCCCTACTTTGGAAGAATTGTTGGAAGAATGTAAGAAACAGGGAATATTGCCTGTATTGCATAGTGACCTTGTCGAGTCATACGAGTTAGCCCAAAAGATGATGGGAGATGAATGGGTTGCTTTTACAATTCATGATTCAATCTTGAGTGAAGCACGTAAGATTTCAAATTGTTTGATTCTATTGGATCCGATGACCGACAAGGATCAAAGTGTACAGGCAACGATGGAACGTTTGAGAAAGATCGGCGGTAAGATCGGCGTTTCTTCTATGAATCGAAAACTATTGACTAAACAATATTGCGATACTTTGCAGGCAAACGGTTTTGAAATCCAGTCTTCTATATTCCAAACACCTCATGAAGTACAAGCCGTACGTAATGGTATTACCATTTTATTGACAGACTTCAGTATGATGCCTAACGAAACATTCCCGGTGTTTGATACTTGGACTTTAAATAATCAGACATTGAAAGTAGAAGAACTGCTTGAAAAGTCATGGGAACAGATTGAATGTGCGGGATTGACATTGGAAGTGGATTTTGTAGGAACGCTTGAGGTGACGATGAATGGTGAGCGTACCTATGTGTTGACTCGTGAAGAACAGGGTAAAGACTATATCGGTTTGCGTTCGTTGAACAAAGCTCCTTCTGTAAAGATTGTGGCAAAGAAGGATACAAAGGTGGCTGATTTAAAGGCTACAGTTTACAAGTTTTAAAGTGTGATATTCTATTTAATTTTGTACCTTTGCCAACCGAAAAAATAATTAGCATCGAAAAGCAATGTTAACAATCAAATTAATCACAGAAGAGACTGACCGCGTGATTCGTGGTTTGGAGAAAAAAAACTTTAAAGGTGCGGCTGAATGTATCGCTAAAGTAATCGAACTAAACGATAAAAGACGTAGTGCGCAAAATCAATTAGATAAAAATTTGGCTGAAGTAAACTCTACTTCAAAGACTATCGGAATGTTGATGAAGGAGGGAAAGAAAGAGGAGGCTGAAATCGCTAAACAGCGTGTGGCAGAAATCAAAGAAGCTAATAAGGCTATCCAGGCTGCCATGGATCAAGCAGCAGAAGATATGCAGAATTTGCTTTATACCATTCCGAATATCCCTTATGATGAAGTCCCGGAAGGTCTGACTGCAGAAGATAACAAAGTCGAAAGAATGGGAGGTATGGAAACTGAACTTCCTAAAGATGCACTGCCTCATTGGGAATTGGCTAAGAAATATGATTTGATCGATTTTGATTTGGGTGTAAAGATTACTGGTGCCGGTTTTCCTGTATATAAAGGGAAAGGGGCACAACTGCAACGTGCTTTGATCAATTTCTTCTTGGAAGAGGCTCGTAAAGCCGGTTATACTGAAATCATGCCGCCGACAGTTGTCAATGCTGCTTCTGGATATGGAACTGGTCAGTTGCCTGATAAAGAAGGACAAATGTACCATTGCCAATTGGATGACTTATATTTGATTCCGACTGCAGAAGTACCTGTGACCAATATCTACCGGGATGTGATTTTGGATGAAAAGCAGTTGCCGATTAAGAATTGTGCATATACACAATGTTTCCGCCGTGAAGCCGGTTCTTATGGAAAGGATGTGCGTGGTTTGAATCGTTTGCATGAATTCTCTAAAGTAGAGATTGTCCGTATCGACAAGCCGGAAAACTCTAAGCAATCTCATCAAGAGATGTTAGAACATGTAGAAGGTCTGTTGCAGAAGTTAGAATTGCCTTATCGTATCCTTCGTCTTTGCGGTGGTGATATGAGTTTTACCGCTGCTTTATGTTTTGATTTTGAAGTCTATTCTGAGGCGCAACAGCGTTGGTTGGAAGTTAGTTCTGTTTCTAACTTTGACACTTATCAAGCGAATCGTTTGAAATGTCGTTATCGTGATGAAAACAAAAAGACACAACTTTGCCATACCTTGAACGGAAGTGCATTGGCATTGCCTCGTATTGTTGCTGCTTTGTTGGAAAACAACCAGACTCCGGAAGGTATTCGTATACCAAAGGCTTTAGTTCCTTACACCGGTTTTGATATGATCAAGTAAAGAGATTGCTTGATAAGTAAAAGAGGCTGTCCAGAATATTTTCAGGGCAGCCTCTTTTGTTTCTTGATTCAATTTATTCTTATTTTCGATTAGAGTAATATTTCATGAATTGTGCACGTTCGTAAAGGCTTGGATCTGCTATTTGCGCATAACTTAACTTACCTTTGAATTCATCAATGGATTGATATTTCTTTTGTGACATCCATTCTTCAATGCAAGTTAAGATTTGGGAAATGATTTCAGGACCTTGTTTGTAAATGGTACTGCAAAGTTGTACAGCATCCGCACCGGCTAACAAGCATTTGATAACGTCTTCCCATTCATGGATGCCGGTAGAGGAAGCAATGCTTGCTCCTTGGATTTTACCTGAAACAATTGCTGTCCATCTTAATGTGTCACTTAAATCAGATGGCTGGCTGAAAACATTGTTGGCTGTAACCTTTAGTTCTTGAATGTCTATGTCCGGTTGGTAGAAACGGTTGAACAAAACCACACCGTCAGCGCCATTGATTGTCAACGTATGTACAAGCGCCGGAATATTTCCTGTCATTTTGCTTATCTTTACCATGACCGGGATAGAGATTGTCTCTTTGACTTTTCGGATAAGTTTAATATAGAAATCCTGTGTCTGTTGGTAATCATAGGTCAAGTCTGTTTCCAAGAAAAAGACATTTAACTCCAATGCGTCTGCTCCAGCTGATTGGATTTGGCTGGCAAACTCAATCCAGGCATCTGATTTATAGCAATTGATACTTGCTATTACCGGTATTGTACAAAGCTCTTTTGTCTGTTGGATCAGTTCCAAATAGTTGCTTATTTGGTTTGCCTTTACGTAATTATAAATATAATCAATGGCTTCAGGGTAATCGGAATCCTGCTTTAGTACTTTACTATGTAGTTCTATCTGTTCTTCAAACAATGATTTCAAAACAATTGCACCAGCACCTGCCTCTTCTAATTTTTTGTTTTGTTCAGCATTGTTTGTTAATCCGGAACTACCGATAATAATCGGATTGCGGAGAGTAAGCCCTGCATATTTTGTCTCTATGTTTACCATGTTAGATCTAATTAAGTTAATATACTTCGCAAATATAACAATTCTTTATATAAAAACGAATGAAACGATTATAGAAATCATTTATGAAGTGATAGATGAATTATTTTTTCTTATCCCCTTCATCTTTACTCCCTTGGGCGATGTCGTTAATATCTTCTTTCTCCAAAAATACTTGTTCCGATGCGGATCAGTGTGCTTCCTTCTTGGATCGCCAAAGGATAATCATCGCTCATTCCCATGGATAATTCACAGAAATAGTCTTCTGTAGCAAAGAAAGTTTCTTTGAAGGTGGAGAATAAAGAGTGGAGCGTTTGAAATTCCTGTTGGATACGGGATTCATCATCTGTGTTGCTTGCCATTCCCATCAGTCCGCAGATTTGGATATGAGGGTATGCCTCTTTGTCGAAACCTTGTAGAAACAACCTGCATTCTTCAGGGGTGAACCCATGTTTAGTCTCTTCTTGTGCCACATGAAGTTCCAACAATACCCGGATAATACGGTTATGTTTTCCTGCCTGTTTGTTTACCTCCTGTAACAGTTTGGGTGAGTCAATACTGTGAATGGTATGGATAAAGGGGGCAATGTCTTTAGCCTTATTACTTTGCAAAGATCCGATAAAGTGCCATTCAATATCGTTTGGCAATACCTGTTGTTTGGCGGTCAGTTCCTGTGCCCGGCTCTCGCCGAAGATACGTTGTCCGGCATCGTATGCCTCCAATAGTTCCTCGACAGGGTGAAACTTGGAGACCGCTACCAATCGGACATGCGATGGTAACGATGCTCTCAGTTTAGTTATATTTTCTTTGATACTCATGCCTCTTTTCTCTCAGCTTGCATTTTTTGTTCAGCGATAAGCTCTTCTTCTGATTTCTTTTCTTCTGGAATTCTGTTGGCATCAAAAGGGAAAACATCCATCAATGCTGTTTCTGTTACAGATGCAATGGTATAATCTGCTAATGTACCTTTCATGCCATCCTCTAAAACTGCGATAGCCTCTTTTAAGTTGGATGCTTGTGCCAACATTTGTGCAGCAGTTTTCTTTTCAGCCCCGCTTTTTTCATCCAAGGTAATGAAGTAAACTTTGATTTTATAGAAACGGTCGCCATACTCATTAAGGAATAATTCTGAAAGTCGGGCACGTTTGATATCTGTAACAGTGAAATCACCGGTAATAAATGGTCGCATCTCTTCAATGATACGGGCTTCAGCTTCTGTGAAAGAAAGGGCATCAACCAAATAGGGTTCTGTAACTTTTTTCTGTACTCCATTCTCCATTACTTTTTCAAAGGAGACTTTACATTCAAACCAATTGTGCATATTATTATCTTTTTAATCTTTTTATCTATGTTGTGTACTTTGTAAAAGTCGCACAAATATAACGGCAATTCGGAAATAAAACAACGGGTAACTTCCTTCTTTAACCGGAATAAAGGGGGAGATAAACATTTTTTTGTGCTGTTTGGTTATATGGATGAAGTGTGTTTCTTTTGGTAATAAGATTTTTTTGATTAGTAATTTGGAGTATGAATGTTTGGTTCGTGAGGGATAGAACATGGTTTTATCGTGTAAGAACCGGTATTGTAGGTAAGACCAAACAGTACCGGTTCTTTTCTTTGTTTATTCTTCAAAAGATTGTTTGAAGTATCTTACTTTTCTCCAATTTGGAAATACCTCTTTGAGAAAATCTCGGAGTGTCTGGCGACTGACACCCATCTTTTCTGCAATCTCGTTCATCGAATAGTTTTTATCAATCATCTGTCGGATCTCTTCCTCATTTCTGACTAATTTCAGTTGATTGTTTTTTCTTCCTTTGGGACGCCCAATCGGGTTTCCGGCCTCTTTTTTTCGTGCAAGTGCTTCGCGGGTGCGTTGGGAAATCAGGCTTCGTTCGATCTCTGCGCTTAAACTGAAAGCAAAAGCCAGGATCTTACTGTTGATGTTGTTCCCTAATTCATATCGTTCTTTGACTGTTAAGACAAGGACTTGCTGTTCCATGCACTGATGCAGGATACTCATGATTTCCATCAAGTTTCGTCCTAACCTCGACAACTCGGAGATAATCAGTATGTCTCCATAACTTAATTGTTTGAGTAACTGGCCTAAGAGTCGGCTGCTCGCTTGGATTGTCCCACTAATAGTTTCATCTACCCATTGCTCAATGCGTAAACCATTCTCTTTTGCAAAGTTTGTAATCTCGAATCTTTGATTTTCTGTACTCTGTCTGTCTGTACTGACTCTAACATAACCGTAAATCATACTCTTAAATATTTAGTGAATAATGGAAGATTCATTGAACACGAATAAGTAAGTGAAATTTACGATAAATAGAATCAGTACGACTTATGATATAGAAAGAGTTTATTAAGGTTTGACATCGTTTGATTCCAGAATCCGTACTGGTCCTAAAAGACCTGCAGGTAGTAGGGAATCAGTTGCTTTATAATATGGAAAATGGGTAAATGTGACTTTCTCTTTTGTTTGAGGTTGTGTATCCCCGATAAGACGATTTTGCCAAACATTGACAACTTTGATCTCTAAAGAGTTTTTACCTGGTTTTATATATTCAGTGATATCTGTTTTATAAGGATATTTCCATATAACACCTACATTTTTCCCATTAACCTTTATTTCCGCCAAATCTTTGACATCTCCTAAGTCAATCCAGAATCTGGTTTGTTTTTGTTTCTTTAGCTCTTTTTGGCTAAATACAAATGAATTATGGTAGGTTGCTGTTCCTGAAAAGTATTTTATACTGTCGTTTTGTAATTCAGTATACGAACATAATCGGTCTAATGTGATAGAATTGGGTGCACCTCGACCTTCTTGGAAAGAAATTTCCCAAGGTGTGGAAATCTGTGTAATGGTTGTCTCAATAGTTTTGGGAAACTGTTCGCTTAGCTTGTCTGTCTCTTCTGTAAACAGTATAAATACAGCATCATGAGGTACTAAATCTAATTGGATAAAAGTCCTGTTGTTGGTTATGTTGTAATTTGTATAAGCTTTTTCTCCTGTGTCTGCCCGCCAGATTTGAGGCCTTTTCCCTGTGATACGGAAAGAAGCTTCTACATTCTGAGCCTTGTCACTCAAATTTGTAATCCAGTAGATTTCTCCTTCTGGTAGAGAACGGTGAACATATCGGATTTCAGCTGTAGGAGTTTGGGTAAATGTTAAGTCCGGATTAATTCCGTTGTCAGTTAAAATATTTTCGACAGGAATATTTGTTGATACATTCTTCTTTCCACTATGCCAAATACGATTGACTATTTGTTTGAATTCTGTTTCATCTGCATTTAGATTGGCTAATTGTTCAGGTTTTGCACCACAAATAAGAACTCCGGCATTAGCAAATTCTTCCAATTTTTTGAGAATATCCATCGACATTCGTTTGACATTTTTGTCCAGATATAATGCGCTGTATCTCATACCGGTCGGGGTTGTCAGTTCCCCGTTTTCTACTTTCAATACCTGTAGTAGGATTGTGGGATTGACAAAATCATAGTTATATCCTTTTATGTGGATAGGTAGTTCGTTGAAGTATAAACCGGTTAAATTGGTATCTTCTCCATAATAATAGGCAATATCTGCGACAAATCGACCTTGTTGTAAAAGGTAACAACTACGCGATAAATAGTCAGTCCAAGCGTATGCCTGTTCGGCCCATGTTTCGTGACGGGTAAACCATTGTCCATATTTTCCCAGACTAAGTCCGGGAAACTTATCATCTGTCGGTTGGTGAGGAGAGGTGTGGATGACAAATCTGTTCAACCCGAAAGCCATTGCCGCATCTGCTGTCGGTTTTAAGTTTCTTGGACAATAGACCAATGCACCTTGTGTAACACCATCTGTAGAGAAAGATTCTGCGGCCACAATGTTTTGCCCGTATATATGAGCAATAGAAGCTGATTCTCGTATGTCAGCCTCCTCTTTGGGTATATAATTTTGATTTTGTAAATAATGCATCCAAATGGCAGACATTGGAATATCGGCATATCGTTTACAATCCATGCCATCAGTTAAATTGGCACGAAGATATTCGTGGCTCTCACTATACCGTTTGAGATTGTAATCTTTTAAAATATCAGTGACAAGGTCATAGTGATATTCGGTAATCATTTCTCCGATTGTTTTACGCCAATCGAAAAGGAAACGTTCAGTTTCTATCGTACTATTGATAATCATACCGGTTAAAGCAGGTAACCAAGGCAATAAATTGTATCCTCTACGTTTATAGAATTCTTCAACCATATTGTTTGTCCATGTTTGGGCTCCTCCTTCAAAACTATCGTTGAGGATATGGGTAATCCCTTTTTCTCCGATCATCCCTTGGCTGGCTTCAACATACGAATCCAAGTAATTCCTGTAATACCTACGAATAGCTTCCGGGTTCATTTTATCAACTTCTAAACCGGTTGCTTCCGGTGATGCTGGACCGTTTCGACTACCTGTTAGACCATAACCGAAACGGAAGATTCTCCAATTTCCGGAAGGAACATCCCAAGTTAATATACCATTTTTAACCAGATGGGTAAGATCGATGATGTTTTCATATTTTGCTACATTTTGACTTTCGGGTGTTTCATATTGGGCTAAGAAGCGATTAAAGGCAAAACCGCTTTTTTCTGCTGATAACTCTACTTGATTGATAGGGGATAAAATCAGCATAGGAACACAAATATGGCAATTAGCATCATTCCCCTTAGCTGCGCTTTTGATACGAACACGGAAATATTTGGCAGTAGTCGTTGGAATGTTCATCGTTCTTAAAATGCAGTGTCGGTGATATTCCAATATTTTAGGTAAAACCATGATGGTCTCGAAGTTTTTTCCATCGTGGCTGCATTGAATTTCTCTTTCAATGAGAATCTGTTCCCTTTCACTACCAGTATCTTTCCAAATGGCACTTGTCATGGATTGGATGGTTTGTGGTTCTTTAAATTCAAACTGAATCCAAGCATATCCATCTTTTCCGGGAGTCAGTTTGACGTAATCCATTAAATCGTCATTACTTAATTGTTCGATTGTGACTTTACTTCCACAATTCGTTGTTAAAGTCGGATTAAGTTGGGATAAACTTTTATCAGCTTCTGCTTTCTTTATGGCAATTACGGCTATATCTCGATAAAGTTTTTTGGATGGTTCTCCAAATTTTTGATTTTGGTATTTCCCGATTTCATCAAATCCTTCCGGAAGTTTAATCTGTATTTTTTGGTTCCCTTCCATATCAACGTATCGCCAAACCAATTTCTTCATGGCATCTTCATCACTTACCCAAGGACCTCCGGTTTGAGACCATCCTGGAGAACTGGCAATAGCCATCTCAAAATTTAGACTATCGGCCAAATGGATTGCATATCGAAAGGCCTCTTTCCATTTCGGTGTCATGTATACAAGACGATTTTCTACAATTTGTGGAGTTTCGAGGTTCGCATCGAAATTTTGAAAACCAACAATCCCGGCACGTTTCATCCACATGAGGTCTTTATAAATACCTTCTTGGGTGATATTTCCGTTTAGCCAGTGCCACCACACACGAGGACGTGCGGTTGATGGTGGGCTCTTGAAATTATTATAGAGATTACTGTCTGTTTGTTCTTGTGCGATTAGGATGAAAGTACAAGTTATGTGCATCAAAATGATGGATAAAATCTTTGTTATTTTCATGATATGAATGAGGTTTAAAAAAGTTGATAAATAAGAGATTACAAAGATATGATTTATTTCCTGATTACCTCCGATGTAAATGAAAATAAGTCCGATGTAATGTTTACTTAGGTCGGATGTAATTTTTGCCTTTAGTTTGTGTCGCTTGATGTACTATGTAGAAATAAAAAACTGTTACCTTTGTAATATGGAATATATTTGTGATGAATTCTAACATGTAAAACCTATAAATTAAAAAAAATGAAGATCCGTTCTATTTTTATGATGTGTATGCTGGTATTGTCGGCATTCCTTTTGCGGGCAGAGGTTAAGATGCCTGCAGTATTTGGTGATAACATGGTGTTGCAACAGCAATCAGAGGTGGCTATCTGGGGTTGGGCTAAGGCTCGGGCTTCAGTGACAGTGACAACATCCTGGAATAACAAAGGTTATTCGGTTAAAGCTGATAACGAAGGTTATTGGAAAGTGAAGGTAAAGACTCCGGCAGCAAGTTTTACCCCTTATAAAGTGACGGTAAGTGATGGTAAGAAGATTACTTTTAATAATGTGTTGATCGGAGAGGTATGGGTTTGTTCCGGACAGTCCAATATGGAGATGCCGATGAACGGCTGGACAGGCCAACCTATTGCCAACGGTCCGGAAGATATCTTAAACTCTACCAATTTTGGTATTCGTTGCTATACGATGAAAAGAGCTTCAAAAGCTGAACCACAGGATTTGTGTGAAGGCTCATGGGAAGTAGCCGGTGTTGAAACGACTCCGAAGTTTACGGCTACAGGATATTATTTCGCTCGTTTGTTGAACCGTGTATTGAATGTACCTGTAGGACTGATTCACACCAGTTGGGGGGGGACACGTATCGAAGCTTGGATGACAAAAGAATCAGTAAAAGATTTAACTAAAAAAAATATTCCGCAGACTGATGCAGAAATTGAGTCTCCGTATGTAAGTCCTACTGTTTTATATAATGGTATGATACATCCGATTGTCGGTTTTGGTATCCGTGGTGCTATTTGGTATCAAGGCGAAGCAAATTGTGGCCAACCTGATTTATATGTGAAGCAATTCGATAAGATGGTACGCGAATGGCGTGCTATTTGGGGTGTAGGAGAGTTCCCTTTCTATTATTGCCAGATCGCTCCTTTCAGATATGCAAATTTGAATTCAGCTCTTTTGCGTGAAGCACAATCAAAAGGAATGGAAACAACACCGAATACCGGAATGGCTGTTTTGATGGACGCAAATAGTCATACATTGATTCATCCGGCAAAGAAGAAAGATGCCGGTGAACGTTTAGCTTTCTGGGCTTTGGCTAAAACGTATGGAAAGGATATCCCGTACCGTAGTCCGGAACCTGTATCCATGACAATCGAAGGTCGTTTGGCTATTATTTCAGTTGATTATGTTGGTTTAGGTATTACTTCTTGGGGTAAAGAGGTAAAGAACTTTAGGATAGCGGGAGAAGATGGAAAGTTCCATCCGGCTACAGCAACTGTGACAAAAGATAAGATTTATGTTTTTTCTCCAAAGGTAGAGAAGCCACAGATTGTACAGTATTGTTTCGACAATACTTCAGCTACAGAAATATTTACGCAAGATGGTCTCCCTATGTCCTCTTTCCGTATGTCTGTGAAATAAACATGAGTTGAAAATAAAATCTGATAAGTAATATGAAAAAAGGATTCCTATTTGGTTTGTTGTGTTTGGGTGCTCAGCTGTGGAGTACAGCAAGCGCACAGGTTTATG
Source organism: Parabacteroides distasonis (assembly GCA_015060925.1). Classification (GTDB taxonomy): domain Bacteria; phylum Bacteroidota; class Bacteroidia; order Bacteroidales; family Tannerellaceae; genus Parabacteroides; species Parabacteroides distasonis_B. The sequence goes on along the minus strand of SUXM01000021.1, from coordinate 14,864 downwards.
ACTTACCTCGTTCAACTCCGGAGGAGCAGGGTGTCCCATCTAAGGCTTTGATTACAGTCTTTGACTCGTTGATGGCGACTCCGCAGACGGATATTCACAGTGTGGTTGTGATGCGTCATGGCAAGGTTATAGGGGAGATCTATCCGAAACCCTTCGCTATCGAATATAAGCATACGATGTACTCCTGTTCCAAGACATTTGTGAGCATGGCTATCGGGTTGGCTATAGAGGAGAACCGTTTGCGCTTGACAGACCGTGTCGCTCCGTTTTTTATTGAATCATTGCCGGATAGCATATCCGAAGGGTTAGCAGAAATGACAGTGGAGGATCTGTTGACAATGCGTTCCGGTATCAAACCTGATTGGGAAATGCGTAATATTTGTACGGATTGGATCCGTACCTTCTTAGCTAAACCTGTAGAGGGGGCAGGAGAAAAATTTGGATATGATTCAATGGCTACCTATATGCTTTCTGCGATTGTCCAGAAGGTGACAGGCATGACTACTTTGGATTATTTGAAGAAGAAGATCTTTAAAGATATGCATATTACGGATGTCGCTTGGGAATTAAGTCCGGAAGGAGTGAATACCGGTGGCTGGGGATTGTATATCCAAAGTGAGTCATTGGCTAAGTTCGGACAGTTATGGTTGGATAAAGGGAAATGGAACGGTAAACAGCTTGTACCGGCTTCATGGATTGAACAGATGAGTGAGCTTCATGTGAAAAGTAACAGTTATGGTTATCAAATTTGGCATTGTGCCTATCCGGGAGCTGTACGTGCAGATGGCGCATTCGGCCAGTGGGTAATTGTTGTGCCGGATAAAGATATGGTAGTAGTTATCACACAATGTTCAACCGGTAGCGGACGTTATCAGAGAGGTCTGATTTGGAACCATATCGTGCCTCAATTGAGTGATACTCCGTTGGCTGTCGGCAATGATTACAAACGCTTGAAACAAAAACAGAGCACATATCAGTTGGCGATGCCTGAAGGTAAGGCCGGAAACATCGCTGTAAGCAGTTTGTTGGGTAAGAAGGTTTTGTTGAAGAAAAATATTTACGGTTGGACTACCATTGATTTCAAGCAACAGGATAAGGCTATTGTCATGAAAGTGACAACTAAAAAAGGAGAGGTGTTTGAGATTCCGTTTGGGTATAAGAAATGGGAGACCGGACAACTTGCTACCTATCCATTTTATTCAATCAATGCATTGGGACGTTTTACCGGAATTGAAGGACCTTTCTTTGTGGCTGGTAGCTATGCGTGCCAGGGTAAGGATGTGTTGAAGATGAAAGCCCATTATGTGAACTGGATTACTCCGATTGATTATACATGGAGAGTGGATGGTAACAAGGTATATTTGGGTGTGGTGACTAATCACGGTTCTAAAACGGCTAAATTGGAAGGTATTATCCAAGATTAAGAGATAGTTTATATGGAAGCATTCACCCCTTGGACATTGTTTGTGGATATAGGAATCATCTCTGCCTTGTTATTGGTAGGGAAATGGATGCGTGTGAAGATCACATGGATTCAAAGACTCTTTATTCCTCCCAGTTTGTTGGCCGGTTTCTTAGGATTGGCTTTGGGTAGTAATGGGTTGGGATGGTTACCTCTGTCCAATCAGGTTGGTACGTATGCCGGTATCTTGATTGCCTTGATATTCGGAGCTTTGCCTCTGACTTCACAGAAGGCAGAGCGAAAAGGGCTGGATGTGGGGTCGATGTGGGCCTATTCGCAAGCCGGATTTTTATTCCAATGGGCTTTGGGTGGATTATTAGGCTTGTTAGTCTTAAATCAACTATGGCCGTTAAGCCCAGGTTTCGGTATTACGATGCCGAGCGGGTTCTGTGGAGGGCATGGGACAGCTGCTGCAATTGGACAGGCTTTCGGACAATTGGGGTATGATGAAATTCTTACGTTGGCGATGACTGCGGCTACCTTTGGTATTGTTACATCGGTTATTGTCGGACTTGTTTGGATCAAGAGGGGAACAAGAAGAGGATATACAGTATTCTTGTCTGATTATGATGGCTTACCTGATGAGTTACGGACAGGTTTGCTTCCTGAAGAAAAACGGGAAAGCATAGGAGTTAGTACTTGCTCTTCTATTTCTATGGATTCCATGACTTTCAATTTGGCGATTATCTGTTTGGTTGCTTTGGGCGGTTATGGTTGTAGCCAATTGGTTTCCTCTTTTTTCCCGGAATTAGAATTGCCGGTGTTTAGTTGTGCCTTTGTGGTAGGTATCTTGCTGAAGAGACTCTTCGACCGTCTGCGTGTGGGTAGGTATGTTTGTTCGCAAACTGTAGGGCATATAAGCGGTTCTTTAACTGACTATTTGGTCGCTTTTGGTATTGCTTCCATTAAGATTTCAGTTGTGATTGCATATATTGTGCCTCTTTCCATCTTGTTGTTTTCTGGATTGTTCTTTGTTTGTCTGTATGTTTTCATTATGGCGAAAAAGATGATGAAGGAATGTTGGTTTGAGAAAGCACTTTTTACGTGGGGGTGGTATACCGGTACGATGGCTATGGGTATCGCTTTATTGCGGGTGGTTGATCCTAAGATGCAAAGTCGTTGTTTGGAAAGTTATGCGTTAGCTTATCTGTTTATAGCCCCTATAGAGATCCTGTTGGTTACATTGGCTCCTTTTGCTTTTGTGAATGGATATGGGCTGCTCTTCTCTGGTCTCTGTCTGTTGGGTGGATTTGTAATTATGGCTATAGCTTATCTCAAGCGTTGGTTTGTCTGAATAAACTATACGGACGATATAACAATCCCCTAAACCGTAGTCTCCTTTTAATAGCGATGGTTTAGGGGATTGTTTTTTTAAGATGTCTTTATAAACTTATGGGCAAGCCATTTCCGTATTGGCTCATCATAGAATTTAAGACAAATGTATGCGAGCGCAATGCTAGAAAGAATAACGACAGATGCTATTTCCCATGTCTCTCCCCATGTATAAGCTCTCTTTTCAATCAGCCAAGCATAGAATAGATACATGATAGGGTAGTGTACGATGTATAACGGATAAGAAAGATCGCCTAAGAATTTGTTGATGTTACTTGTATATCGATCCGAACTATAGCCACAAGCGCCTAACCAGACAATAAAAGGGAATATCAAAGCGATACAAATCACTTCGTAAAGGCTGTTGATACTAAGATTGCCGATAGGAGAGATATAGGGTACAGCAAAAGAGGCGAGGAGTAATGCACTACATATCCAAAATGCTCCTTTTATTTGGCGAGGTTTGAATGTACGAGCAAGCAACATACCTATTGAGAAGGGGAATAACATGCGCACAAGACCTCCCCAGAAATTGATCTCATCAATCGTCCAACCAACACCTACACTATCATATCCAGATATATTCCAAACAAAGAACCAAGTATGAATGACTCCTAAACCAACCGTAACAGCAGCAAGAGCCTTGGTAGATAAACGGCGAATGAACAGCGCATAGAGGATATTCCCAATGTATTCAAAGAAGAGTGACCAACCGGGACCGTTTAGTGGAAACATCTCACCGTTTCCTCTAACTTCGTATGCGACTCCCGGAATGGCGGGTATCATACACATGGTGAGCAGTAGGGCTGTTATGACCCAACCGATGGGGGTAATTGTCCCGTTCCATTGTTGGCAACCTCCTATCAGAAAAGAGATAGTTCCAATGATTGCTCCCATGATAAGCATAGGATGCAGACGAATCAAACGGCGTTTAAAGAAATTGCCAAGTGACATCTTTTTCCAACGATCATCGTATGCATAGCTAATCACAAAGCCGGATAAGATAAAAAAGAAGTCAACCGCAATATGTCCATGATTCAGTGTTGTGATCAAACCACTACCATCTCCATTTGTGGCTTCAGCAAAAGCAAATCCTTCGTGAATATGGTAAATGAGAACCAACAAGGCCGCGACACCACGTAGCCCGTCAAGCAACTCGTAATGTGGTTTTGTATCAGCAAAATGTGCTGAAGAAAAAGTCTCTTTTTGCATAATGGAAATGTGTTATATTTTACAAGGAACAAAAGTAGTTAATAAATTCTTTTTTAACTTTGTAAAAACAGTTTATAGATTACATAATATTACTAAAAAATGAAAAAGATCGCATTATCATTATTATTCGTGCTCAGTTTGGTTACTTTGTTAACATCTTGTACACAAACTTCCACTTCAAGTGTTTCATTTGTACCACAAGGAGAACTCCTTGAAAGAATAAAACAAAATTTGAATCGATTGGAGAGTAAAAAATATCAGCCAGAAAATGTCTTTTTGACAGAAGAACAATCAAAAGGATGGCCGGGTGATACTGAAGGAAGAACCATCCTTGGTTTAGTATGTGATTCGAAAGCCGGTAACATACATACGGACAATCTTGCTAAAATCGTAAATCTTATTCCTGAACATTTAAATGAGAAAGGGTACATGGGTATTGACTATGGAGAAGTTATAGATGAGCAGCAGATTTCCGGTAACGGATGGATGTTACGTGGCTTGTGTGCCTATTATGATTACACCGGAGATAAAGAGGCTTTGGATATGATTCGTTCCATTTCATACAATCTTTTTGTCAAACATGCCGGTAAATATAAGAACTATCCGATTAGTGAATCTGAACGGAGTGGTGATGGAGGTGCAGCCGGTCGTATTGCTAACCAGGTAAGAGAATGGCGACTTTCATCTGATATAGGATGCTTGTTTGTTGGACTTGATGGTCTGATTGATGCCTGGCGGATTATCGGAGGAGACGAGATGCGGAATGTTATTGATGAAATGATTGCACGCTTTTTAGAAGTGGATTGTGTAAAGATCAAATCACAAATACATTCGACACTTACCGGTTGTCGTGCATTAGTTCGTTTTGCAGAGTTGACAGACGAAAAGCACTACATTACCGAAGTAGAAAAACGATGGGATTTGTATAAAAAATATGGTATGACAGAGAATTACGCAAACTATAATTGGTTTCGTCGTTATAATACCTGGACTGAACCTTGTGCAATAGTAGATTCATATCTTCTTGCTTTAAAATTATGGGAACATACCGGTCAAGTGAAGTATTTAGAGGATGCGCATCTGATCTGGTACAATGCAATCTGTCATGCACAACGTGCAAATGGTGGTTTTGGTTGTGATGCATGTCCCGGTGAAGCGTCCGGTCCAGATTTACGAGTGAAAATAGATGAAGCTGATTATTGTTGTACGATGAGAGGAGCTGAAGGTTTGGCTACGGCTGTGAATTCATTGGCTTACTATAGAGATGGCTGTATTTATTTGACAGGATTTCATGAAGGCATACTTCATATCAATGAGACGCAATTAAAGATCAGTAGCGACTATCCATTCTCCGGGAAATTTGAATTAGAGGTGTTACATGGTAAAATAAAGGCCGAACAGATGAAAATATTTATCCCTTATTGGATGAAAACAGATACACAAGTACAACTTGAAGATGGATTTATGGTCCTAAAAGAGACACTTCGAAAAGGCGATAAATTAGTCGTTTCATATAGTTTTGAACCAAGAGAAGAACCATGCCTCAATATTGAAAATACATCAGAAAATGTTATTCGAAAATTTTCCGGCCCCCTTATTTTAGATGAATTTGACAAGCCTATATACCACATCATGAGCGCAGATGTGAACAAAGCCAGTGGTTATCATCGCTGCATACTTCATCAAAAATAAATATAATTAAAGAATAATCCCCTAAATCCGAGTTTCTTTCCTGATTGAAGAAGATAAAGATTTAGGGGATTGTTTTATGGATGTTTTCTTTATGGAACTTTGTCGTACTTACCTTTCTGTATCACATCGGAGACTGCCTCAAGAAATCCGAATCCATATTTCCTGTCTGGGAGCAGATAACTACCTTCTACCCATTCATTCCAGGCATTTATCATGATAAATGGAGGTTGTTCCGGATGGCTGTCTGCATATTCTTTTGCAGCTTGTAAGAAAGTGGCAAAAGATTGGGGAGAATGATTGAAACGTGTGACATCCGCAGCACCTTTATTGGGAAAACGAGGAGTGTCATCCCAACCTATTGATACGGTAGGGAATACAGGAATGGAAAACACTTCGTCATATTGTTTGCGGATTTCAAGTGCACGTTGCCCATGTTTCATATAGTCACAGTCAAAGCCGCCCATGTTATAGAAAGCCATACTGTTAACACCTAATTTTTCTATATATTCTTTTGCATCGGCTATTTGTTGTTCGGAAAGGAAACCTCCGCCTCCTTTGTTCTCCTGTATATGAAGTCCTTTAAAACCGGCTTTGATTACCTCCTTACGAAAATAATCCATAGCTTTAGCTGCCTCATCAATGGAACCAAAACTTTGTATGAACTGTTTGATGCTAAACATACCAAAAACAGGACAACCGTCAATCTTTACATAATTAGGACGTTTGAAATATTGGTTGATCACACGGTCGACAATGGTCTTGAACTGTCTCCAGTCTACCTTGGGATCAAAAAGTACCGATTTGTCATCTCCATATCGATGATAATTCCAGTAATTCTTTTCCACTACATGATTGGCCCACATGATGTAGAAATTCATCTTTTCATTATTTGGAGCTTTTAGGAAACCATTATTGAGAGCTCCCTCTAAATAGGGATAATCCATAAACCAATACCAGTCATAGATAAAGGTATTCACACCATATTTCAGTGCTGTATCAATCCATCGTTCAATCACTTTAGGATCATCATCGTGTTCATATCCCCACAAGGGTTGTTTGGGTTGGTAATGTCCTTCAAAACGAGGATTTCCCTTTTGAATGATTTCCCACTCTCCATTTCCTTCAGTCCACAAATGAGCATGTGCCAACGAATCATCGTGGCAAGATGGCCAGATAAAAGCTGCTACATAATAATCTTGTTTTGTTTGGCTTGAATGATCTTTTTTGTGTGGTGTGTTACAATTACAGCATAGCAGTTCCAATAGGCAACATATAAAAACTAAAATGAGGTTGTTAGAAGTAACAATGGATTTATGTATGATATTTTTCATTATAGTATTATTCCCTTATAAAGTTAATTCTTATTTTATAATCAAAGATGAAACATGATTTGACATCTCTTATCGGATGAAATGCATTGCTTCCCAAGCTTCCTCATCAGGACGACCTGGTGCTTTTTCTCCATTTGTTGATTTTAGTAACCAAGCCATATTGCGGGCAAGAGTACGCATAGTTTGAAGTCCTTCTGTATCCATTGCAGCATCGCCTTCTGCTCGGCCATAAACGATGTTCCAGTATTGCGAAGTCACAATAGGCATGTTCATCATTTGGAATGGCATATTCAAACTTTCAAAAACGGCAGTAGCACCACCTCGACGACAAACAGCTATAGAAGCGGCTGGTTTACCTGATATATTACTTCCATTTGAATAAAAAGCACGCTGGATGATGGAAAGTAAAGCTCCGTTTGGTTGTCCATAATATACCGGTGAACCGATAATGAGAGCATTTGATTCGTTGAATTTTTCAGAAATCTTGTTACAAATATCATCGTCAAAGACACAACGTCCTAAACTTTTTGCTTTACATTGTCCACAAGCGATACAACCTCGAATGGGTTTGTTTCCAATCCACACTATTTCACTTTCAATACCCTCTTTAGTTAGTTGTTTTGCTATTTCTGTCAATGCTATAGCTGTGTTACCTTTTTGGTGAGGGCTTCCGTTGATGAGTAGTACTTTCATATACAGTTATTTTAAAGTTTTACCATCCGAGAAGGCGTTACCAACTCGCTTTCCTAATTCTACATAACCATGATGAATCGGTTCGAAAGTAATCAGTTCCATCTTTTCTACATCTGGTTTCCCGTCTTCTCCTATATATGTTTCGTCAACAAGAATGTTCACAATTTCAGCTACAATATAATAACCATCTTTGCTTTCATCAATTTTGCGTAGGATACGGCATTCTAATGTCATAGGGAAATCTGTAAAAACAGGAGCATCAACATTTTCCGCTTTGATGGTGGTCCATCCTGTTTTTTGTATTTTCTGTGGATCATTTTTTGCACTAACGATTCCAACAAAGTCAGAAGCAACCATTGTTTTCTTTGTTGCAAAAGCAACTGTGAATTCTCCAGATCGATTAAGATTTTCAGTAGTAACATGAGAACCCATTGAAATGAGAATTTCTTTAGCATCCCATTGACCACCCCAAGCTGCATTCATGGCATTAGGGGTACCATCATTATTGTATGTACCGAGAATGAGTACCGGTTGTGGAAGTATCCACGGTTTTTGTCCAAAACTTTTCATAATAATTATCTCTTTATTGTTTTTTTATAGTAACATATTCTTCCGTAATCATTTTTCTACAAATTTTAGATAGAATCTTGACATCACATCTATAAACTCATTCGGTAACCTTTTCAGTACTTCCTTTCTGATATGTTCCGGTACACCTCCATAATAGGCTTCTGCAATTCCCCCTGTAATGGCTCCCATAGTATCAGCATCGCCTCCCAATGAAACAGCCAAACGAATGGCACTTTCAAAGTCTGTACTATCCAAGAATGCGATAATAGATTCGGGAACTGTTCCTTGGCAACTTTCATCAAAATGATAATTAGGTCTTATCTCATCGCAAGTTCGATTAAGGTTATAACCGAAATAATCTTCTATATACTCCTTGATTTCTTCTTTACTTTTACCAGTACGAGCCAAGAAAATACAGGCTGCTGTAGCTTGTGCTCCTTTAATACCCTCTGGATGATTGTGGGTAATCTCTGCACTTTGTTTGGCTACTTCTAATGTTTCTTCCAATGTATCAAAAGCCCAACCTACAGGACTGACACGCATAGCTGAACCATTACCCCAACTATTGTATGGTTGTGGATCATAAGCATGAAGCCACTCCCAAAACATGCCCCCATAACCTGCTGGATAGCGATTGCCAAAGTCTTGCATTATTCCAAACAAACTATCTCCACTTAATAGCCATTCGGCATTAGCTACGGTCATAACCGTATCATCCGTAAATTCAGAAGAACCACAGAATAAAGGAAATGTAGTTTCTTTGAATGATCTGAATTCATAAATAGAACCAATAATATCACCAGCAATAGCACCGCATAGAAACTTAATATCCAACTTTTCAAGAATAGCCAATGTCTTTTCATCGCCCAGTGCTATTTCATACATTCCTATTTCTTTGTATTTGCTCATGGATTATTGTTCTTTATAGTTATTGCAAAAATAGTGAATACCAATTATTCAACAATATATAATTGTGATAAGTAGGGAGAGGGGAGTATCTTTTTTACGTTTCAATTCCTTTCCCGATCTTTACAACTCATCAATTCAAGTATAAGTGACAAATCTTAAATCTCTATATGCAATCGTAAGCTATAAACAAAAAAACTCCTGTAACCATTTAGATTACAGGAGTCTATTGTTATGATAGAAATATATCTTATTTCTTCATTGCTTCTTCGATAGCAACAGCTACAGCAACAGTAGCACCTACCATCGGGTTGTTACCCATACCTAAGAAGCCCATCATTTCTACGTGAGCAGGTACAGATGAAGAACCAGCAAACTGAGCATCACCGTGCATACGACCCATAGTATCTGTCATACCGTATGAAGCTGGACCAGCAGCCATGTTATCTGGGTGCAATGTACGACCTGTACCACCACCAGAAGCAACAGAGAAGTATGGGTGACCATTTTCCATACATTCTTTCTTATATGTACCAGCTACCGGATGTTGGAAACGAGTTGGGTTAGTTGAGTTACCTGTGATAGATACATCAACACCTTCTTTACGCATGATAGCAACACCTTCGCGTACATCGTCAGCACCGTAGCATTTTACTTTTGCACGAAGACCATCTGAATATGGTTTTTCTTCGATTACGTTCACGTCACCGGTCATATAGTCGAACTGAGTCTGAACATAAGTGAAACCATTGATACGAGAAATGATCTTAGCAGCGTCTTTACCTAAACCATTCAAGATAACGCGCAACGGTTCTTTACGAACTTTGTTTGCCATTTCTGCAATCTTGATAGCACCTTCTGCAGCTGCAAAAGATTCGTGACCAGCCAAGAATGCGAAACATTTGGTTTCTTCGCGAAGCAAACGAGCAGCCAAGTTACCGTGACCGATACCTACTTTACGATCATCTGCTACAGAACCTGCGATACAGAATGATTGCAAACCGATACCGATAGCTTCAGCAGCATCAGCAGCATTTGTACAACCTTTCTTAATAGCGATTGCTGCACCTACTACATAAGCCCAACAAGCGTTTTCAAAACAGATTGGTTGTGTTTCCTTACACATTGTATAAGGGTCGATACCTTTAGCGTCGCAGATTGCTTTTGCATCCTCGATACCATTGATACCATATTCATTTAAAACCGCGTTGATATGATCGATACGGCGGTCATAACTTTCAAATAAAGCCATATTATTTTACTTTTTTAAATTCTTATTTACCAGGAATAAAGATATCAGAAAATTGAAAACAAGTACACCGCCACAACAAGCTACATAAAATGCCATCCATGGGCGATCCGGTTTTATCACGAAATAGGCGATAACTGTCGCTATGATTGTGATAGCAATTAGTCCAAGCAAGACGCGTGTGATTGTTTTCTTATTCATTACGAGGATCGATATATTTTACAGCATCTTTGAAGCGACCGTAAGAACCTTTTGCTTTTTCCAATGCTTCGTTTGCATCCATACCTTTCTTAACCATATCCATGAATTTACCCAAGTGGATGAATTCATAACCGATAACTTCGTTGTCAGCATCCAATGCCATACGAGTACAGTAACCTTCAGCCATTTCCAAATAACGAGGACCTTTAGCTAATGTACCGAACATTGTACCAACCTGGCTACGTAAACCTTTACCTAAGTCTTCCAAACCGGCACCGATTACCAAACCTCCTTCAGAGAAAGCAGACTGAGTACGACCGTAAACGATTTGCAAGAACAATTCACGCATTGCTGTATTGATAGCATCACAAACAAGGTCTGTATTAAGCGCTTCCAACAATGTTTTGCCCGGAAGAATTTCTGAAGCCATAGCTGCAGAGTGTGTCATACCTGAACAACCAATTGTTTCAACAAGAGCTTCCTGGATGATACCTTCTTTAACATTCAAAGTAAGTTTACATCCACCCTGTTTCGGTGCACACCAACCGATACCGTGAGTCAAACCAGAAATATCAGAGATCTGAGTTGCTCTAACCCACTTTCCTTCTTCAGGAATCGGAGCACATGGATGGTTAGCTCCTTTTTTTACAACACACATGTGTTGAACTTCATGTGAATAAATCATAATCGCTAATTTATTATATTAAAATGATAATAAAATTTGATGCTTATTTATGTAAGAACGCACAAAGATAATTTTTTTAATTCAGTCGTGCAATATCCTTATTATTTCAAAGCTTCTTTAATTTTTTCTTCTAATTCTTGGCCATGTAGGTTCTTTGCAAGGATTGTTCCATCTTTAGAAACCAATACTGTGTGAGGGATGCTGTTTACTCCGTATAAAGCTGCACCTGCATTTTGCCAACCTTTTACATCTGAAAGTTGAGGCCATGTAATCTTTAAATCTTTGATACCTTTTACCCAAGCTTCTGCATTTCTGTCTAATGAAATACCAATGATGTTGAAACCTTTGTTTTTGTAAGTTTTGTGTAGGGCTACTAAACTTGGCATAGAGGCACGGCATGGAGGACACCATGATGCCCAAAAGTCAATCAAAACCACTTTACCATTTCCTACATATTCAGATAACTTGTGCATTTTACCTTCGGTATCAGCCATTTCGAAATCAACAAATTTATTACCGACAAGAACAGTTTTTCTGACATCTGCGATTTGTTTGATACGTTCAACTGTTGGATGGGTTTTGAAAATTTCACCCATATTGTCCGTAATTTGGATCAAATCGTTGTCGCTTAAAGAGTGGTAACGTTGAACCAAGACGATAGCACCGCTTAATGAATTTAAGTTTTGATTGATGAAATTTTTATAAAGATCATTTAGCTGTTTTTCAAAAGCTTCTTCTTTTTCTTTAGCAGCTTCTGCAATAGCCTTGTCTTCAGATTTTAACTCTTCAGCAATTGTTTTACCTGATTCATGTAATTCTTTTAGTTGTTGGAAGAACGCAACTAAATTATCATTGGCCGGAGAACCCACTACTGTTGATGCGGTCTCGTTGAAAGTGGCTGTCAGAGGTGCATTTTCAAGGATAAAATCAATTGCTTGAGGTCTTGCTCCCTCTTTCGGTAGGACTATGACACAGGCTTTTGCTGTATCGGCTGTACCGGTAAAGGTGAAAGTGTTGTTCTCTACCAATGCACTGTCGATAGCTCCCTGGCTGCCTTTGAATGGGGCTTGGTACAAATAGACATATTTACCATTAGAATCGGTATCAGAAACAGTCCCGGAAATTACATAACCCGGTTTTTCGCTACATGCAACCAACAGTAGGGCAGAAGCGATGATTGATAAATACTTTTTCATGACTTTTTTATAGTGTTAAAAATGATATATGTTATACATCTTATGGACTAATTTGCAAAAATAGCAAAAGTTATGATTTATACATTCTATATAAATAAAAATTACATCGGACTTAAATGAAAATAGGTCGGATGTAAGTTCGGATTACATCGGATGTAATTTTTGGCTTGTTTGATAAAAGAATTAGCAAATATCAATTTTTATTATTGTAGGAAAAAGGCTATATTTGCACCGCTTTTAAGAATGAGTAATAATTTCTAAATAAATATCAAATGACAAAGAGTGCATTACAAATCGCAAGAGCAGCTTACTTGCCAAAAGTTCCTGCTGCATTGAAAAGTGCTGTGAAGGCTGTAGATGGTGAATATACACAGTCAGTAGCCGATCAAGACGATATCAAAAAATTATTCCCTAACACGTATGGTATGCCTGTTGTTACTTTTGAAAAGAGTAATGTTGTAAAGGAAATGCCGGCAATGAATGTAGGGGTAATCCTTTCTGGTGGTCAGGCTCCTGGTGGTCATAATGTGATCGCTGGTTTGTTTGATGGTATCAAAGCTCACAATGCTGCTTCTCGTTTGTATGGTTTTATCTTAGGTCCTGGTGGTTTGGTTGATCATAAATATAAAGAATTGACTGCCGATATTATTGATGAATATCGTAATACAGGCGGTTTTGATATGATCGGTTCAGGTCGTACAAAATTGGAATTGAAAGAACAATTCGATAAGGGTCTTGAAATTTTGAAAGAATTAGATATCAAAGCATTGGTTATTATCGGTGGTGATGACTCTAATACAAATGCTTGTGTGTTGGCTGAATATTACAAATCAATCAATGCTGGTGTTCAGGTAATTGGATGCCCGAAAACAATTGATGGTGACTTGAAGAATGCACAGATCGAAACTTCTTTCGGTTTTGATACTGCTTGTAAAGTTTATTCAGAAGTAATCGGTAATATTCAACGTGACTGTAATTCGGCTCAAAAATATTGGCACTTCATTAAATTGATGGGACGTTCTGCTTCTCATATCGCATTGGAATGTGCTTTGCAGACACAGCCGAATATCTGTATCATCTCAGAAGAGGTAGAAGAAAAGAATATGTCATTGGATGAAATCGTTACTTATATTGCTGAGATCGTGGCTAAACGTGCAGCTGCAGGTAATAATTTCGGTACAGTGTTAATTCCGGAAGGTTTGATTGAATTCGTTCCGGCTATGAAACGTTTGATTGCAGAGTTGAATGATTTCTTGGCTAAGCATGATGCAGAATTCAAGATGATTAAGAAAAGCGAACAACGTGCTTATATTATCAGCAAGTTGACAAAAGAAAACTCTGAATTGTATGCTTCTTTACCAGAAGGTGTAGCACGTCAGTTATCTTTGGATCGTGACCCGCACGGAAATGTTCAGGTTTCTTTGATCGAAACTGAAAAGTTGTTGTCTGAAATGGTAGGTAAGAAGTTGGCAGAATGGAAGAACGAAGGTAAGTTCGTAGGTAAATTCTCTGCTCAGCACCATTTCTTCGGTTATGAAGGTCGTTGTGCTGCTCCTTCTAACTATGATGCTGATTACTGCTATTCATTAGGTTATACAGCTTCTTGTTTGATTGCTGCAGGTAAGACTGGTTATATGTCATCTGTACGTAATACGACTGCTCCTGCTGATCAATGGATTGCCGGAGGTATTCCTGTTACAATGATGATGAATATGGAAAGACGTCATGGTGAAATGAAACCGGTTATTCAGAAGGCGTTGGTTAAATTGGATGGTGCTCCATTTAAGGCTTTTGCGGCTAAACGTGATGAGTGGGCATTGAATACTTGTTATGTATATCCGGGCCCAATCCAGTATTTTGGTCCGACAGAAGTGTGTGATCAGCCGACTAAAACATTGCAATTGGAACAGGCTTAATAGAACTTATATAATATGTGTAAAGGGTAGAGGTGAGGCAATATTGTCTCACCTCTATTTTTTTTGTAGGTGTAAGTCGCATATATATAGATAGAGAAAAAAGTGAAAAATAAGTTGAAAAAAGTTGCAATAATGTTTGGTAGTCATGTTTTATAACACTACTTTTGCACCCGCATTCGAGAGAGAACGCGATGTTAAAGTGATGAAAAATATTTTTTGAAAAAAGTTTCAATAATATTTGGAGGTAAATAATAAAAGTCCTTATCTTTGCATCCACGTTCGCTTATCGAAAGCGAAAAAAGAAAGAGTTCTTTGAAAGAGAATTACATATCAACAAGTAGTACAAGAGCGTTAGAAGTATAAGACGAAACCGTCAAGGACAATAATAAGTACGAGATTCTGGGCGAAGATAAAAAAGA
>SUXM01000020.1 GCA_015060925.1 Parabacteroides distasonis | reverse complement strand
AGGCATTAAGGTGGTTATAGCGTTGGGGATCCACCTCTTCCCATTCCGAACAGAGAAGTTAAGCCCAACCACGCCGATGGTACTGCGTAAAAGTGGGAGAGTAGGTAGCCGCCGTTTTTTAAGAGAAGAAAGGATTGACCAACTGGTCAATCCTTTTTTTTATATCTACCTTCATCTATCCCCTATCCTTTTGCTATGGAGGATTGAATTATTTTTCTCTATAGCGTATGGCTGTTCCGGTAACAGTTACCATTAACATACTTCCTGTATCTCCAACAGTTTCATAATCTAAATCAACTGCAATAACAGCATTTGCTCCCATTTGTTCGGCTTGTTGACACATTTCTGCGATGGCACTTTCTTTAGCTTTCCGTAAAACCTCTTCATACGAACTGGAACGTCCTCCTACAATATCCCGTATACTTGCAAAAAAATCTCTGAAAATATTTGCTCCGATAATAGTCTCACCTGAAACAATTCCAAAGTATTGGATGATTTCTTTCCCTTCAAGGTTGTTTGTTGTTGTAATTAACATAGCTTTCTTTTTTATAGTTGTCTTACAAAGATATTTATTCTTCTCTATTGTTTATCTTTGTTCCCATTTTAAATCAATATATCTTTTATGTTTATTGTAATTAGTATAATGTTTCTGGGAATAGTTTTGGGCTATGTTATCCGGAAATGGCTTTTTTTACGGAATATAGGTGAATCAATCTCTTATACGATTTTTATGTTACTGTTTCTTTTAGGTGTTTCTGTAGGAGCTAATAAGGAGATTGTAGATAATTTAATGCATTTAGGAGGACAAGCATTTTTAATTGCTTTAGCAGGAACTTTTGGTAGTGTGTTTGCGGCTGGAATTGTTTCCCACTATTTTTTTAAAGAAAGGAATCCTAAATGAAAGGGAGTATAATTGTTGTAAGTTTCTTTTTATTGGGATGTATCTTAGGGTGGATAGGTTGTTTGCCAGCCTTCTTGCTTGAAGGAAATATTACTATCTATGTATTATATCTGCTGATGTTTCAAGTAGGTTTGAGTATTGGTAGTGATAAAAAGTTAAAGGAGATTCTAAAAAGTATTCGTCTTCGGTTGTTGTTAGTCCCTTTTGCTACTATAGTTGGAACTCTAAGTTTTTCAGCTTTAATTTCTTTCTTTATCTCTCAATGGACAGTCTTTGATTGTTTGGCGGTGGGTAGTGGTTTTGCCTATTATTCTCTGTCTTCGATACTTATAACTCAATTAAAAGAGCCCTCTTTGGGTATCCAATTGGCGACAGAATTGGGTACTATTGCGTTAATATCGAATATTATGAGAGAAATTATGGCCTTATTAGGAGCTCCACTCTTTGTTAGATTTTTTGGGAAGTTAGCTCCAATTTGTGCAGGAGGAGCAACAACGATGGATACGACTTTGCCAATAATCACACGTTATTCAGGGAAAGATCTGGTTTTCATCTCTATTTTTCATGGGATTATTGTTGATTTTACTGTCCCATTCTTTGTCTCTTTCTTTTGTTCATTCAGTTAAAGTTTTATTTATAAGCATTATTTAAAGAATAATGGAATCTGTAAATGAATAAATCAGAGATATTTGTGTAATTTTGTCCAGAAATAGAAGATTTTATGGAAGTAAAGATTATTAATAAGTCGCATCATTCTTTGCCACAGTATGCGACACCTTTGTCCGCAGGTATGGATATTCGTGCTAATTTAACAGAATCAGTAGTATTGAAACCTATGGAGCGGAAGTTGATACCTACCGGTTTGTTTATTGCTTTACCTGAAGGATATGAGGCACAGATGCGCCCTCGTAGTGGTTTAGCTTTGAAGCATGGCATAACTCTTTTGAATACTCCGGGGACTATTGATGCGGATTATCGGGGTGAGATCGGTGTTATTTTAATTAATTTGTCTTCAGCCCCTTTTACAATCAATGATGGTGAACGTATTTGCCAAATGGTTATCACCTCTCATAGTCAAGTAACTTGGCAGCCTGTAGAGGTTTTAGATGATACGGAACGTGGTGCGGGAGGTTTTGGTCATACAGGAAGATAAGGAATAAGCGATTGTTTATGAACGTGTTGTTGAGATCTCTGACTATTTTATGTTTCTTCTCGCTTTTGGTAGTGGAGAAGATGCCATTGTTTGCCCAAAAAATCAATGGAGGGATGTCTTTTAAGACAATTCAGATTAGTGCCGATGATTTACGTAAGTTTGATTACTTCTTTTATGAAGGGTTGAATTTGAAAGCTGTAGGGAAATATGATGCGGCCTATGAGGCTTTTAATCATTGTTTGTCAATAGACTCTACTGCTTCGGCTGTTTTGTATGAACTCTCTTCTTTTTATGCACAGATGAATCGTCCGGAGAAATCTTTGGAGATGTTGCGTCGAGCAGTTGCTTATAGTTCGGATAATTTTACCTATCGGTTGGCATTAGCGACTATGAGCCGTAATTTAGGTATGTATGGAGAGGCTGCAGATGAATATGAAAAGTTGATAGAAGACTATCCGGCTAAACCTGAACTTAATTATTATTTGGCAGATGCGCTTACACAAAAGGGAGAATTGGAAAAAGCGATAGATGCTTATAATGCTTTGGAATCATCTATAGGAATGAAAGAACCTTTATCTATGCAAAAATATAAGTTGTATAATGCCTTAGAGCAGCCGGATAATGCTTTTAAAGAGGTAGAGAAGTTGGCTGCTAAGTTTCCAATGGATTCCCGTTATCAAATAATCTTAGGAGATCTGTACTTGGAAAAGAAGGATACGATTCAAGCATTAGAATATTACCAAAAGGCACATGTCTTAGATCCGGGTAATCCCTATTACATTGTTTCTATGGCCAATTATTATGAGGTTGTTGGAGATAAGGAGGCAGCTGAAAAACAGATACGTAATGCGTTGGTGAATGAAAAATTGGATGTAGAGACAAAGGTTGGAATTCTTTCTCGCTATGTCATTCGATTAAGACAGACAGAGAAAGGAATGGATAGTGCAAATACTCTGTTTCAAACATTATTGGAACAACATCCAGAGGATATTGATTTGAAGCAGATGTATGGAAGTTTATTGGTGGCGCAAGATAAAAATGAAGAAGCCCGTTTCCAGTTTCAGTTGATAACAGAGATGGAGCCGACCAGTGTGGCTGCATGGCAACAATTATTAAATTTAGCTTTGAAATCAGAAGATATACCGGAAGTCATCCGTATTTGTACCCGTTGTCAGGATTTATTCCCGGATGCTCCGGAATACTACTTTTATTTGGGTGTTGCCTACTTTCAACAAGATAAGTTTCAAGAAGCATTAGATACTTATAGGGCAGGATTGGAAGTTATTCCGGAAAATAATCTGGGTTTAAAATCTGATTTTTATGGACAGATTGGTGACATCTACTACCAGATGAAAAATTTGCCGGAAACCTATAAAGCTTATGATGAAGGTTTAAAGTATAACGATAAGAATGTTGTGATTCTTAATAACTATGCCTATTTCCTATCTTTGGAGAAAAAAGATTTGAAAAAAGCAGAGCGGATGAGTGCGCAGACTGTAAAGTTAGAACCGAACAATGCGACTTATTTGGATACCTATGCTTGGATTTTTTTTGTTCAAGGGAATTACACCTTGGCTAAGATTTATATAGAGAGTGCCTTGGCTAATGATACAACTCAAAGTGCCGAATTAGTTGACCATTATGGGGATATTCTGTACATGAAAGGGGAGAAGGATAAGGCACTTGAGCAGTGGAAAAAGGCGAAAGAGTTAGGTAAAGAAAGTAAAGTACTGGAACGTAAGATAGCAGAAGGTGTTTATATAGAGGAGGGGATACTATATGAGTTTTAGCAGAATGGATAGAAAGTGGTTTTATTACCCTTTGGGATTATTGTTTATGGTCCTTAGCTTTCTTTCTGGTTGTAAGTCAGCAAAGAAAACAGGAGAAGTTACAGAATCCACTGAAATAAAAACACAGAAGGAATTTTTTGCGGACATTCAAAAGCAAGCATTTCGGTATCAAACATTGACAGCTCGTTGGAATGTAAATTTAGATCTTCCGGGGAATCATTTAAGCTCCCGTGTAGATTTAAAAATGGTCAAGGATAGTGCTTTTCAACTCTCAGTTCAACCTTTTTTAGGGATAGAGGTTTTTCGAGCAGAAATTAGCTTGGATAGTGTAAAGGTGT
Source organism: Parabacteroides distasonis (assembly GCA_015060925.1). Taxonomy (GTDB): domain Bacteria; phylum Bacteroidota; class Bacteroidia; order Bacteroidales; family Tannerellaceae; genus Parabacteroides; species Parabacteroides distasonis_B. The sequence goes on along the minus strand of SUXM01000020.1, from coordinate 45,043 downwards.
TGGATCGGATGAATAAGCGATATGTTGCTGAAAACTATGCCAATTTAAAGGCACAGACTCCCATTGAGTTTAACTTTTATAATCTACAAGCTCTTTTGACTAACCAGCTGTTTCTTCCCGGTCAACAGGATATTTTACCTAAACAATACGGTAAATTTAAGTTGAGACAAGAGGATGGTAAAGCTGAAATTCAAGTAAAAGATATGATGCATCTTTTATATACGTTTTTAGTTAATAGCGAAAGTCGGGTCTGTTCGACCTGTTTGGCTGAACCTTCCGGACGTTATAGTTTGCAATGGGACTATATTGATTTCCGAGAGGTAAATGAACGGCTTTTCCCGATGAAGATGGATGTTAAGTGGATGAAAGGAGGAGTTTCACAAGGAGAAGTCACAATCGCTTTTTCCCGTATACAGACAGATGTCCCGGTAAAGATGGATTTTTCAATCCCTTCGGGTTACAAGCGTATTACGTTGGCACAGATTCTTAAATCATTGAGTAATAAAAAGTAAGATGAGATATTGTTGGTTTATTCTATTTATGTTGTTGGTTGGTTCTGTATGGGCACAGAACTCAGACAAAGTACGTGCACTTGAGGAACGTCGGAAAGCAGCGTTGGCTGAAATAGAATTAACTAATCAAATACTGAAGGAAACTCAACAGACTACCCGTAATTCATTGAATCGGTTGAATCTACTGACTAAGCAGATCAAATCGAGAAGACAGTTAATCAATGTGCTTAACCAAGAAATAGCAGAGATAAATAAACAGATCGTGGAGGCACGTCGTAATATCTCTTTTTTGGAAAAGGAATTGTCAGCCAAAAGGAAGAACTATGGAAAATCAGTGCAAAGCTTGTATAAACGTCGTAGTTCTCAAGACAAACTTTTGTTTATCTTATCTGCTGATAATTTTGCCCAGTCTCTTCGTCGTATGCGTTATCTTCGTGAATATGCAGATTGGCAAAAGAAACAGGCGGTAGAGATTGTAGAAAAACAGAAAGAGATTGAAGAAAAGCAGAAAGCGCTGGAGAAGACACGAGAAGAAAAGAATACGCTTTTGGGTGCACGTGAGGAGGAAAATCGGAAACTCCAGGCTGAAGAGTCTAATCAGAAGAAGGAGGTCCAGCAGTTAAATAAGAAACAGAAGCAACTGAAGGCTGACTTAAAGAAGAAAAAAAAGCAGGCTGATGCTTTGAATCGTCAGATAGAGAAACAGATAGCGGAAGAGATTGCTCGTGCTGAAGCAAAAGCAAGGGCTGCTCGTGAAAAAGCTAATACCTCCAAGAAACGGACGGGAGGTGACAGTGAAGAACGTATAGCTGCAACTAAAGGCGGTTATGCAATGACCAAAGCGGAGAAAAAACTGTCGGAAGATTTTGCAAGTAATAAAGGGCGTCTGCCTTATCCGTTAGTAGGTCGTTATACCATTGTCTCTTCATTTGGAGAACAACAACACCAGGAGTTGAAGTATGTACGCACCAATAATAATGGTATAGATATTCAGACAACTCCGGGTACAGATGCGCGGGCTGTCTTTAAGGGTGAGGTTACACGTGTTTTTGTAGTTCCGGGGTATAACAACTCAGTGATTGTTCGCCATGGTAATTACCTGACTGTCTATAGTAATTTGAGTAAAGTATATGTAAAGGCCGGTGACCATGTAGATACCCGTCAAGCCATTGGACGTATTTTCACTGATACGGAAGATGGGAATGCCACTATCCTTCATTTCCAGCTCTGGAAAGAACGAACGAAATTGAATCCGAAACCTTGGTTGGATTAACAACATTTTGGAATAATACTTAAATGACCTTGTGTCTATCAATAAAAGTTTGCTTTTTGGTAAATCGCATATGTAAAATGTATCTAAGTCAAACAAATCATAGGATTAGAAAGACTTTTATACTAATTTTGTCCGCCAAATAAACATGTCTTATGAAGCAACTTAAAGAACGCATATTAAGTGATGGAAAATGTTTTCCTGGTGGTATTTTAAAAGTGGATAACTTCATCAATCATCAGATGGATCCTGTACTTATGCGTGAAATGGCCAAAGAACTTGTAAGAAGATTCTCTAACCATTCAATCAACAAAGTGATAACAATTGAAGCAAGTGGTATTGCTCCTGCTATTATGGTTGGAGATTATCTGAATGTCCCAGTACTTTTTGCGAAAAAGAAAGTTCCGAGCACAATGGAAAATATGTTGGTGACGGAGGTTTATTCTTTTACTAAAGGTTGTTCATATTCAGTTTGTGTGAGTGGTGATTATCTGTGCAAGGATGACAGGGTTTTGTTTATCGATGATTTTCTTGCTAATGGTAATGCTGCTAAAGGAATCATTGATTTGCTAAATCAGGTTGGTGCAAAGTTGGAAGGGATGGGATTTCTTATAGAAAAAGGTTTCCAAAATGGAGGAGATGAATTACGGAGTAGAGGTATACATGTTGAATCTCTGGCCATAATAGACAGTTTGGATAACTGTACGATAACTTTGAGATAGGTATGAAGAACGGACTGATTTATGGGTTAGAGGATAGACCTCCATTGAAAGATTCTTTGTTTGCAGCTTTACAGCACCTGTTAGCCATTTTTGTAGCTATAATAACTCCGCCTTTAATTATTGCCGGAGCATTAGGCTTAGATATTGAAACAACCAGTTTTCTTGTGTCTATGTCGTTGTTCGTTTCTGGGATCGCTACTTTCATTCAATGTTGGAGATTCGGAATGGTGGGTTGTGGTCTTCTTTGTGTCCAAGGAACCAGTTTCTCTTTTATCAGTCCTATTATTATGGCTGGAACTATTGGAGGGCTTCCTGTGATTTTTGGGGCTACAATGGTTGGAGCTTTGGCTGAGATATTCATAAGTAGAATACTTAAATATGCGATTAAAATCATAACTCCTTTGGTATCAGGTATTGTCGTGACATTGATAGGTATGAGTCTGATAAAGGTTGGAATTATATCCTGCGGAGGAGGTACTGCGGCAATCGAAAGTGGAACTTTTGGTTCCTTTCAGAATCTTGGTATTGCGACACTTGTGTTAGTGTTAATCCTCTTTTTTAACAGAAGTTCCAATCGATACTTGAGAATGGGTTCGATAATCATAGGTATCACTATTGGCTATATAGTCTCTTGTTTATGCGGTATGGTAGACTTTAGCTATATGCCGGAATACTCTCTCTTCAATGTACCTCTCCCATTCAAATATGGAGTTTCATTTAATCTTTCTGCTATATTCGCATTTGCGATAGTTTATGTAATCACAGCCATTGAAGCTTATGGAGATATCACTGCTAATTCTCTTATCTCAGGAGAACCGGTAGAGGGAGAAAAATTCCTAAAACGAGCTCAAGGAGGAATTCTTGCAGATGGTTTAAACTCCTTTATCGCAGGTATACTCAATTCATTTCCAAACTCGATTTTTGCGCAGAACAACGGAATGATTCAACTAACAGGTGTTGCGAGTAAATATGTTGGCTATTTTATTGCAATGTTCCTTGTTTTGTTAGGTTTCTTCCCTGTGGTAGGTGTATTATTTTCATTTATGCCTGACCCGGTATTAGGAGGTGCAACTCTTCTTATGTTTGGAACTGTTGCTTCTGCCGGAGTGAAGATTATAGCATCTCAACAGTTAGATCGTAAAGCAACTTTAATTATTGCAATTAGCTTTAGTATGGGACTTGGAGTGGAACTTTATCCGGATATTCTTTCACAGTTCCCTGAAACTATCAAGAATATCTTTTCTTCAGGTATAACTACAGGAGGGATTGCAGCAATCATTTCTAATATACTTATCAGAATCAAAGAAGAATGATCGTTTTACGGTTTTAAGTATGGCTTTGGAGTGTTTATTTGAATTTGTTTAAAACGAATAGGATATCCTCTTTATGAATCAGGAACTCATGTAGGTGGGTTCCTGTTTTTTTACAGAAAGCCGTAAGGGAAAAGGTTAGCATGGCACAAAAAGCGATACTTGTGCTGATGGCTGAACCTACTATTTCATAAAGAGGAATCAAGACAAATCCGGCAATACATAACGTGAATAGCCCGACAAAAGAACATCCGGTACTGTAACGGACCTTTCCACTTCCTATGAAATATTGGCTCAATATGCTATTCCCTGCAAAAGCAACAATTCCGATAGACAATCCGGCTATGACCTGTTTCATCCCTACAAACTCTTTGCTGAATAGATAATCGGTATAGAACCACTCCGGTATGAGCAAAATACAACCGGTTGCGAGGGTAACAGCTACACAAGCCAGTTTGAAATAACGTAGTGTGATCTCCTTTTGTTCGTTAGGATTATCGGTTTGTGCTACTCGGCTGTATTCGATGAATCCTATGCTTCGGTTGATATGCCATACACTTTCAGAGATCTTAGTCCCGGCGTCCAATAATCCTACTCCTCCTAATCCGATGAACCGTTTGATTAAGAAATAGTTCAGACGGGTGGTTAATGTTTCGGCAATATTGTCGGCACTACTCCAAAGGCCATAGGCAAACATCTCTTTTAGGAGAGAATACAGAGAGCCTTTATTCGGTTGTGTCTCCTTCTCTTTTTGTTTGATGTAAGGATATAAAAGTAGCAAACTACAAAGGAATGCGATGCCATTGGTTACATAAAGCCCCCAAATATAGGCTGTTACATCTTTCTTGTTTAATCCATAATAAAGGAACATAAGTACAAAGAAAAGAAGCCCACCTTGTAGGATAAAGGTCAGGTTGAATCCCCAGATATGGTTTTTCCCCAAGAGGAAACGTGAGTTGGCGGCTACTAATGAGTTTAAGATGGAGAGAATCAGAACCTCCGACATATACCCTTCCGGCAGAAGTCCCAATAAAGCCATGCATCCACAAGTCAAGGAGGCTCCTATAGGTACCCAACAGTAAGAGGGGAGGAAAATGGTTTGCAAGGAATAACGGTTCATAAAGTAGACTATCGTATTACCAGCCAATATGCCACAGACAATTGATACGATACCTACAGCTGCTATAATCAGCCCCACCAGGCCAACACCCTCTATCCCTAATACTTTGGCATTGATGAAGATCAGTGCCAAGTTTAGTATCGCGATGAGATAACGGGTACCGATGGTTCCAAGAAGGGCTTTCATAGGCTTAGAGCTTTAATTGGTCAAGAAGTCTGACATATAAATCAATCGCTTCCCGTATTTCCATGAAACCAATGTATTCATTCGCTGCATGTGAACGAGCAGAATCGCCCGGTCCGATCTTGACTGAAGGGAAAGGCATCAAAGCCTGGTCGCTTAACGTAGGGGAACCGAATGGCTCTTTCCCCATCATGATTGCCCGTTGTACGAATGGGTGCCCGATTTCTGTCCGGGAGGAATTAAGGCGGAAGCTACGTGCTTTAACCTCACAATCCACTTGGGATTGGATTAGTTTGAATAGTTTTTCATTTGAGTAAAACTCATTGGTACGGATGTCCACTGTAAATTCACAGCGGTCAGGTACTACATTGTGTTGTGTACCGGCGTGGATAATGGTGACACTCATCTTGACCGGTCCTAAGAAGTCACTCTTTTCCGGGAATTGGTAACTATTGAACCAGGCAATATCTTTCATTGCCAATGTAATCGCATTGATTCCTTCGTTCCGGGCAGCATGGCCGGCTTTGCCGATGCTCACACAATCCAACACCATCAGCCCCTTCTCTGCTATGGCCGGATGCATACCGGTGGGTTCACCGACCACAGCAAAAGCTATCGGAGGAAGTTCTGCCAATACACTCTCCAAACCATTCTTTCCGGATACCTCCTCTTCGCAAGAGGCTAAAAATATCAAGTTGTAGGGTTGTTCTTTATCGGAGAGGATACGAAAGGCCTCATACAGAGAGACGACACTTGCTCCTGCATCATTGCTCCCTAACCCATAGAGGCGCTCCTCTTCGGTCTCTTCCGGAATAAACGGATCTTTGGTCCAACCGGAAGCCGGCTTGACTGTATCGATATGCGAGTTTAGCAGGATAGTCGGTTTATCCAATTGGAAATGAGGGGCAACCAACCAAAGGTTATTCCCCTTGCGATGAACTTTATATCCGGCTTTCTCCCATGCTTGTTGCAAGAAGTCTGCCACCTCTTTTTCATCTCGGCTGAAAGAGGGGCGTGTAATCATCCCCTTAAGTAACTCTATAGCATCGTAATACATATTTCAATCCGCTTTTGTTAATAACTGATCGACCGTTTCCCGGTCTTTTTTAAGCTGTCTGACCAGCTCTTCCAATGATTGGAACTTGATGTTCCCTCGTATATGATGAATGAACGCAACGGTTATTTCATTATTGTATATATCTCCGTCAAACCCCAAGATGTTTACCTCCAATGTGATATGGTCGCCGTTCTCCAAAGTCGGACGGTTTCCGATATGGAGCATTCCTTTATAACATTTGTCTTCCCAGTAAACCCATACGGCATAGACACCCGTACCCGGAATGATTTTGTAGGGTTCATCTACTTGGATATTAGCAGTAGGAAAACCCAACTTACGACCCACTTTGTAGCCGCTGACAATATGGCCTTTGACCTGATAGGGATAGGTCAACAACCGGGCAGCCTTTTCTACTTGGCAGGTAGAGAGTAACCTTCGGATCTCGGAGGAGCTGATGGAGGCTTCTCCCTCTGTATATTGGGAGGCTTTCAAAACTTTCATCCCATACTCGGCTCCATACTGTTTGTACTGTTCAAACCCATCTGTCCGGTTGTGACCGAAGCGGTGGTCATAACCTATTAATAAGGTATCCACATGGAGCTGTTCCGCCAAAATGGAGGAGATGAATGTCCGGGCAGTCAGTCGAGCCAATTCCGGAGTAAAGTTTAACACGATACAATAGTCGATACCGGTTGTTGCCAACTGGTTTACTTTTTCCTCAAACGCATTGAGCAGTTTGGGCTGATAGTCCGATTGCAAGATGGTACGGGGGTGGTTAGGGAAGGTGATGACAGCGGTAGGAAGTCCGCTCTTTCGCCCAACCTGTTTCAATTCCTCTATTAAAAAACGATGCCCGACATGGACACCATCAAAGAAACCAATGGTGGCTGCTATCCTTTCTTTTTGCAAACGCTCTATATCTTGAACAACAATCATCTTGTCAACAACTTTATGTAAAATACAAATATAATGAAAAACTACCTAAGTTAGCTTGCTTTGTCATAAAGGGTCTTCTTAGGTCTGCCTCGTTTCTTCTTTATCTTTGTTGTTTGTGGTGGTTTCTTGAAGTGCAGGCTCAAGCGGTTATAGAGCGGATACGATTTCTCATACAAAGCGCTCTTCTTATATAGTTCATACAACCTGGTGCTGGAATAGAACGAAAGGGGTTGTTCAAATGTCAACTGGTAACCTTTTCCTCTGGATGCATTAATATGGATATAATCAATAGGAGCCAACTGCTCTTTCAACCGTTTGATGGCTTGGCTTAGTGTGGATTTCTCCTCCCTTGTCAGTTCCTCCTGATATTTTCGGTTGTAGGCATACGAATAGAGCTGTTCATGTGTCAATGAATAGTTGTCTGCTTCCAACAGGCAGGTGAGGATAGCATTTGAATTAGGTGTGAGTAAAATTTTATGTTTTTTATATAGGATAATCCCATGCTCTTTGTCGAATCGTGCGCCACCCGGCAGTTCGAACCATTGGGCTACAATATGGGTTTCTATGGGGTGGAGGTTCTCCTCTTGCTTTTTCTGGATTTTCTTTTTAATCCAGAATTTATAACTGGAAATAATTTCAATTACACAGATTAACCAGATGGCTATTATCAGCCAAGCCATAGAGGTATTCAGATACAACCACCCTTTGGAATAGTGGACGTAAGCCTGCAGGGTGATGTTGTTATTGGGGTTTTCATCTACTCGATAAATGATGGGAGTTAAAGGGGTTGCCTCCTGTCGGAAAAGGCTATCCGGAGAGCTGTAGGTCGTTTTTCCTTTATAGGTACAACTAAGCATTCCTTGAGCTTTAACCTTTTTCCTTTTCAGCTCAGAGTTAAAGATACTGTCTAAACAGGAACGGTTGGGATCTTTTTTTGCTAAAAGATTTTGGTTACACCATTCCTCTTTTTCTTTGATAGAGATTCTATTAGGAGAAAGTTTAGTGTCATAATATTTATTATGCACTTTGATATGCCCTTTTTGCTCTATTTTAATAGCATCTCTTAAAATAGAAGTTATTCTTGACAGAATAACTTCTTCCTGTCTATGACATATTTTTTTGATTAAAAAGAAGCAGGTGATAGTCCAACATACGATAAATACTCCTACTCCATACGCATATAAAGTACGTTTATTCATGGTTGTTTCTATTTTTTTGCCCGCAAAAATACATCATTTTGCTAATTTGTGGAGGGCAAAAGGTAAATGTCAACAAAATGTCGACAAAAAAATATTTTTTTCGGAGGTTTTCGCTCTACCTTTGCCAGCGAAAACATAAATATGCAATAGTAAAAATGAAAAAGAAAGTATTGGTTGTATTGATTGGATTGGGAGCTATTTACGGAGCATACCACTATGCAGGAAACGAATCGGTTTCCGATTTGGCTTTCCAGAATGTAGAGGCATTGGCACAAGGGGAAGGTTATGGTTTCCCTGAAAACTTTTATTGTATCAATGATGGAGATATTGATTGCTATGGACATAAAGTAGAAGCTAAATATACAGGTCTTAGCATAGATCCGGAAAGAGAAACAGAATGAAACACCTCCTATCCCTACTATTATATATAGGAAGTATATGCCTATATGCTTGTGCAGGCTCTTCGGAATCGGGTGTCTCATCCTATGCCGAATTTCCTGAGGAACGGAGAGTCTCCGCACAAGAGATTGCAGTCGATTCGACCTTTTACCGGTATCCCTATCGGGTAAGGATCAAGGGAGATCTGGCAATTATGTTAGATCTGCATCCGGACGGGTATTACTATCATCTGTTTACCTATCCTGATTGGCAGTTGATCACCCCCTTCGGGAAACGAGGAGAAGGTCCTCAAGAGGTATTGTCAGCCGATGGTGTGCGTTTTTATGCGGTGGATTCGATCTATACGTTGGATGCAAACCGTATGAAGGTCACCCGGTGGATGTTCTCCAAAGAGGAGAAAGCCGTCAAACGAGTGGAGGAGATCCTCTTAGATAAAAGTTTGATTCGTCCGTTGGACTTCTATCGGACAGACAAACACTTCTTGATGCCTGCCTATTCCGGTGAATGCCGATACCACGAGGTCAGTCATGACGGGCAGTCATATCAAAATGTAGGGACGATACCGACGGAGACCCATCCGGAGAAAAACGTAGCTTTGGCACAGGCGTGGCGTAGTTTTACGGATTATAACCCTACCCATCAGCTTTATGTCTTAGCCACCCAGTTGGGAGAGGTTCTTGAGATTAATAATCTGAAGACAGGCAAGCAGATTGTGAAGTATGGGCCTAATGGTGAGCCACGCTTCAAAGAGGCACATGGGGAGAGTTTTCCGAATGGGATCAAAGGATTTGTCGATGTTAAAATTACAGACCGTTATATCTATGCGATCTTTGACGGTCTTTCTTGGGAAGAACGAGAAAAGTATTACAAAGAGGGGAAGGAGGCACCTAAAGGCGGGCATTTCATCTATGTCTTCGACCACAAAGGAAATCCGGTACGCAAGTACACCTTGGATGTGAATATTTTAGGTTTTGATATCGATGAAGAACGGAATCAGGCTATTGCCACCAGTGCAGAGACTGAACATCCGTTGGTATTGATTCAGTTATAGGCTATCCATAGCCTTACAAACAGTAAGGCATGTTTTAATAATAGGGTGGGGTCAAGATGTGATATCTTTGCCCCACTTGCCTTTTATGAAGATACATGAACTCCGTATCCTATTTCCCTTGCTTAATCAGAAAGTTTTACCCCGTTTCATTATTACTTGATGCCATATATCATTTAATAATGGACAAATATGGCAACAGTAAAAGTTAAATTCCGTCCCTCTACTACCGAATCGAAAGAGGGAACCCTGTTTTATCAAGTGATACATGAACGTATCGTCCGGCGTATCAAATCCGGTTTCAAACTTAACGCATCGGAGTGGGACAGTGTGGAGGAGAAGGTCATCCTTCCTTCGTATAAAAATGAACGCTACCGTTTTCTGAGAAATGTCGAGAAGAGCCTAAAGGATGAGGTGGGGCGTTTTCTGCATATCATCTCCCGCCTCGAAAGTAAAAGGCATACATATTCGGTGGATGACCTGCTTACCATCTACCTGTCACCGGACAAGACTGAAGGTTTTTTCTCTTTTTCCTATGCTCTGATCAACCATTTGAAACGGTTGGGCAGACGTCGTATGGCAGAGACCTACACCAGTGCAGTCCAGAGTCTCATCTCCTATTATGGAGATTGGGAGGTCAAGTGGGAAGAGTTTGATTCCGATTTGATGATGGGGTATGAGACCTATTTGGAGAAGCGAGGGGTTTGCCCCAATACGATCTCTTTTTATATGCGGAACCTTCGGGCGGTTTATAACCGGGCGGTAGATAAAGAGCTGACCTTGCAACGGTATCCCTTCAAACATGTATATACGGGTATTGATAAAACGGTGAAACGAGGCATCTCGTTAAGGCTAATCCGAAAGATACGGGACTTGGATTTGGAGGGTTCGCCTTCTATGGATTACGCGAGGGATCTCTTTATGTTTAGTTTCTATACGCGGGGTATGTCGTTTGTAGATATGGCATTCTTGAAGAAGAAGGATCTGCAAGATGGGATTTTGTCCTATCGCCGAAGGAAAACCAACCAGCAACTTTTCATTAAATGGGAACAGCCAATGCAGGATATAGTCGATAAATATGATACAATCGGTACTCCTTACCTTCTACCTATCATCAAAAAGCCCAAGAGAGATGAACACCAACAATATAGGAACGCATTGCATAGGGTTAATAAGAACCTGAAGGATATAGGGAAGAGGTTGAGGTTGGCAAAACCGTTGACGACCTATGTCAGCCGGCATGGCTGGGCAAGTATCGCCCGTAGTAAAAATGTCTCGGTCGCTGTGATCAGTGAAGCGTTAGGTCATGATTCAGAAAAGACGACCCGTATCTATTTGGCATCGTTGGATAGTTCCGGGGTGGATAGAGCAAACAAGCTTATTTTAAAGGCTTTGTGATAGAGGAAATTAGCTCCGATGTATTTTCAACTACGTCCGATGTAATCTGAAATACATCGGATGTAGTTGGAAGTTACATCCATATCTTGATAAAACAAAACCAACTATAAGTTAGGAATTTTGAGGATTTTGGTGTATCTCGCGATAAAATCCGTACTTTTGTACCTCAATAGAAGGTTGAGGTATGAATTACGTAATAAAGAGTCCGGTTTCACTTAAGGCGACTGTCAAGTTACCCGCATCGAAAAGTATCTGCAATCGTGCGTTGATTCTCAATGCACTGAGTTATAGCCCGTACGATATTCAGAATCTTTCGGATTGTGATGATACGGAGGTGTTGGTGAAGGCATTAAATTCAAATGAACGTGACTTCGATATAAAGGCTGCAGGAACAGCGATGCGGTTTCTGACAGCCTTTTTGTCTAAGGTCGTGGGCGAATGGACTATTACCGGGACAGAACGGATGAAGAATCGTCCGATTAAGATATTGGTAGATGCTCTCAACTCATTGGGAGCGAAAGTGGAATATATGGAGAAAGAGGGTTATCCGCCTCTTCGTATATTCGGTAGTGTATTGCAAGGGGGAGAAATCTCTTTGGCGGGAGGTGTCAGTTCCCAATATATTTCTGCATTGTTGATGATTGCCCCTTTGATGGAGAAGGGGTTGACGCTTCATTTGGAGGGGGATGTCATTTCCAAGCCCTATATCCATTTGACCTTGCAGTTGATGGCTCAATATGGAGTGGAGGCAGAGTGGAACGGGCAAACCATCAAGGTACGTCCGCAGGAGTATCGACCGATTCCTTTTGTTGTGGAGTCTGACTGGAGTGCCGCCTCTTATTGGTATGCCATGATGGCATTGTCTCGCCATGCCGAGATTGAGTTGTTGGGACTATTCAAGAACAGTTTACAGGGGGACGCTGCCGGAGCCAAACTATTCGCCCAGTTAGGTGTGGGGACGACATTTACCGACCGAGGAGTGCTGTTGAAACGTAATGGAAACAGCACGAAGAAGTTGGTTTATAACTTTGTGAATGAACCGGATTTGGCGCAAACTTTCGTGGTAGCCTGTGCATTGATGAATGTGCCATTCCGTTTTACCGGTTTGCAGAGTTTAAAGATCAAGGAGACAGACCGTATCGAAGCATTGAAAGCCGAACTACGGAAGTTGGGTTATCTCTTGAAAGACAGCCATGACAGTATTTTAGAGTGGAACGGTGAACGGTGTGAACCGGATGCGCATCCGGTGATTGCCACCTATGAGGATCATCGGATGGCGATGGCATTTGCCCCGGCGGCATTGGTTCGCCCGGAAGGTATTGAAATAGCCCATCCTGAAGTGGTAAGTAAAAGTTATCCCCGTTTTTGGGACGATTTGAAGGAGGCCGGTTTTTCGATTCAAGGGGAATAAGCTATGTGGTATATTGTCATAGGTATAATCGTATTGGGCATTGTGGCTGCTATCGCCGGTTATTTCAGAAACCGGAAGTTACAGCAGATGTTGGAGCGTGGTGAAATTGACGAAATCCCTGAACCGAAAGAGCTGACGGAAGAGGATGAATGTTGCGGGCAACATGAGACTTGTGAGCGTGACAGCCTGCTGGCTGCTGTCAGCAAAGGCATCGAATATTATGATGACGAAGAGTTAGACCGTTTCAGAGGATTACCGACCGATGCTTACGAGGAGGCAGAGGTGGAGGAATTTCGTGAAGTGTTATATACCTTGCAGGAGGTTGAGGTGGCAGGATGGCTGCGAAGCCTTCAACTGCGTGAGATCAATTTGCCGGATGATTTGAAAGACGAGGCTTTCTTGATTGTTGGGGAGCGGCGAATACATTAGCATCCCTTGTGTATCCCATGCCGAAGTTTTTTTTATCTCATGGGCATGGAAAAAAGCTCTCATGGGCATGGAATCAAATAGGTATCAAAAAGATTGGAAGGATGGATTTACTTCAGTATAGTTTTTTTCAATATGCTTTGTTAGGAAGTCTGCTTACAGCTATCGCTTGCGGGTTGGTCGGGACTTACATCGTGTCACGCCGGTTGGTTTTTATCTGTGGCGGAATAACCCATGCCTCTTTTGGAGGGTTGGGATTGGGATTCTATTTGGGATTGAATCCGATTCTGATGGCAATGTTCTTTTCTGTGCTTTCCGCTTTCGGCGTGGAGTGGGTCAGTCGTTCCCAGAATATCCGGGAAGATTCAGCCATTGCCGGAATCTGGTCGTTGGGGATGGCGTTAGGAGTCATTTTTATCTTCCTGACACCGGGATATGCCCCAAGCCTTTCAGCTTATCTCTTTGGAAATATCTTGACGGTTTCGACTGCCGATTTATGGGGGATGGGAGTTTTGGCGTTATTGTTAGTGGCACTTTTCGGACTATTCTTGCGGGAGATTGTCTATGTGGCTTTTGACCGAAACTTTGCGTTGACCCAAAAGCTGCCTGTTCGCTGTATAGAATATGCCATGATGTTCTTCATTGCTGTGACCATCGTGCTGGCAATCCGTTTGGTAGGGATTATGTTGCTGATGAGTCTGCTCACCTTGCCACAGATAACGGTTAACCTTCTGACTTCTGACTTTAAGAAGATTGCGTTGGGAAGTATAGCTTTGGGTTTCTTGGGCTGTATCATCGGGCTTTTCCTCTCCTATTTCTTGAATGTACCCTCTGGAGCCTTTATTATTTTGGTCTTAGTCCTTTCCTTTTTGGTTGTTAAAGCAATAAAAGCCTATCGTAAGCGTTAAAAATAAGATATTGATAGCATGAAGAAGGGTTTTTATTACATACTTTTATTGTTGATAACCTCTTTGCTCTGGTCATGTAGTACGAAAAAGAATACAAAGGCCAGCCGCTATTATCATGCTTTTACCTCTCGCTACAATATCTATTTCAACGGGAAAACCTCTTTTGATGAGGCATTCTTGTCCATGCAGAACGGATACAAGGAGAGCTATTCCGATATGATACACATGTATCCGATCAGTGCACAACCCAAAGACAAGCAGACAACAGGAGGCCCTTTTGACCGGGCCATTGAAAAGAGCAACAAGGCGATCAAGCTCCATTCCATCAAAGCCAAACCACCAAAGAAACCCGGTTGGAGGAATGATCCCAAGCAACGGGCTTGGCAAGAACAGGAGGAATATAACCCTTTCTTGAAAAAATGTTGGTTGCTGATGGGGCAGGCACAATTTTATAATGCCGATTTCTTGCAAGCCTCTGCAACCTTTTCCTATATCGCCCGCCACTATGCGCATGATGAAGAGGTAGTGGCTGAAGCCCGCCTTTGGCAGGCACGCAGCTATTCCGAAATGGAATGGTTCTATGAAGCCGAAGATATTTTGGGCAAACTCAATACCAATGGGATTCCGAGGAAGAACCTGAACCAGTATGCTGCGGTTTATGCCGATTATTTGGTGAAAAATAAACAGTTTGAAGAGGCTATCCCCTATTTCAAAACGGCTATCAAGGCAGAAAAGAACCGCCGCCAACGTGCCCGCATGAAATACCTGTTGGGACAGATTTATGCTGCGGAAGATCAGCCGGGGTTGGCTTATCAGATGTTTGGAGAGGTGATTCGGGCCAATCCTCCTTATGAATTGGAGTTTGCAGCCCGTATCCGACAGACGGAGGTGTTTACCGGTGGCAATTTCCAAAAGGTGGTCAAGATGTTGCAACGTATGGCGAAAAGCCAAAAGAATAAAGATTTGCTTGATCAAGTTTATTATGCGTTAGGGAATGTTTATCTGAGCAGGGAAGATACGGTAAATGCCATCAAAAACTATGAATTAGGGGTAGAGAAAAGCACACAGAACGGTTTGGACAAGGCGATTTGCCAAATTAAGTTGGGGGATTTATACTTCCAGCAGCGGGATTATGTGAAGGCACAACCCAATTTTAGTGGTGCATTGGCCGGTATCCAAAAAGAATATAAAGATTATGAACGGGTCTCTAAGTTGTCTGCCGTATTGGATGAATTGGTTGTCCATGTTGAATCGGTGCATTTGCAAGATAGCTTGCAGACGTTAGCCAAGATGCCGGAAGCCGAACGGTTGGCGGTCATTGATAAGATCATCGAACAGGTAAAGAAAGAGGAGGAAGAGGCGAAGGCTTTGGCAGAGAAGGAGGCCTATTTGGCGCAACAAGAGGCTAAAGGCAGCGGTATAGACCGTCCGGGTACAGAGACGGGCGGAATTGTGTTGCCAACTGCCGGTGGAGGATCCGGTTTCTATTTCTATAATCCGCAAACAGTGGCGCAAGGAAAAACGGCCTTCCAACGTAAGTGGGGACGGCGTACTTTGGAAGACCATTGGCGCAGACGGAAGAAAGAGATGTCCACATTCAATGAGAATATGGAAGAGGCTGTGGCAGAAAATACCGGGGATACGGCAGAAGGAGGACAGCCCGGACAGGGGGAAGATACGTTGGAAAGCGGCTTGGAACCGGTAGCGGCTGATGACCCGAAGACTCGTGAATATTATTTGCAACAGCTGCCGATGACTCCGGAAGATGTAGAAGCGTCTAACCTAATCATAGAGGATGGCCTTTATAACATGGCGATGATCTATAAAGATAAGCTGGAAGATATCTCGTTGGCTATCGAGGCTTTTGAGGAGTTGGAACGCCGCTTCCCACAGAATAAGTATCTGTTGGAAAGCTATTATCAGGTTTATCTGATGGCTTTGCGTTCGGGTAATCAGGCTTTGACTGCGGACTACCAGCAGAAGTTGATGACGAAGTTTCCGGATGCCGACTATACTGTTGCTATCTCTGATCCGAATTATGCTTATAATATTCGGATGATGGATGTGGTGCAGGATTCGATTTACCAACAGACCTATAAGAGTTACTTGGCGGAAGATACGGTAACGGTTCGTCGTAATTACCAAGCGGTGAGCGAGAAATATCCGTTGGCTGATTTGTTGCCTAAGTTTATGTTCTTGGATGCGTTAACCTATGTACAGGCTGGAGATGCCGAAGGTTTCAAAGTGGCACTGAAAGCATTGGTGGAAAAATATCCTTCGGCAGATGTGACGGAACTGGCGGGTGAGATGCTGAAAGGAGTACTTCGTGGTCGGATGATGGTACAGGGTGGAGTGAAAGGAATGACCTGGAACCTACGTTTTGGTTTGGGTGAGGATGGTACGCTTTCAGCTTCAGATTCGGCTCGAGTCTTTACTGCAGAACCGAACACGACCTATCGTATGTTGTTGATGTTCCCTTCCGGTTCGGTGGATCGTAACCAGTTGCTTTTTGCGGTTGCTGCCTATAACTTTGCCAATTTCATGGTGAAGGAGTTTGATTTGAGCTTTGAAGAGGTAGGGCCGATGAGTATGTTGACGATCAATGGATTCTATCATTTGGATGAAATTGTTCATTATTATAAGATGATTTATGGGGAGGATGGATATGGTGCATCGTTGGATAAGAATGTGGCTATCCTGCCTATCTCGGATGATAATTATGAAACATTGATGCGTGGAAAGACGCTTGATGAATATATAGCCTTCTTCCAAGCCCATTTTGGTGAGTTATTACCTGAATTGGCAACCCGTTGGGAGGCTCGTATGATGGCAGAAGAGGTTAAAGAAGAGGAGGCAAAGGCTGAAGCAGAAGAGGTAGAGCTTAAAACTGATGAGGAAACGGAAGGAACTCCGGTTGTTGTATCTTCTGAAGAACGCCAGGAAGAGTTGCAAATGAAGGAGTTGCCGGCTGTGAAACAGGAAATGAAGGGTACTCTTCCGGTTGTGAAGGCTCCGGAGGATACTATCATAAAACCAGTATCGCCGAAAGATACGGTGGTCGTGAAACCTGTAGAGGAGACTCCTGTGGTAACTGCACCGATAGAACAGCCGAAGCAGCTTACATTGAAAGATATCGAGGAAATCCGTAAACGTGAAGCGGAAGCTGAAGAGGCACGTAAGGAGGAGGCTCGTAAAGCTTTTGAGGCTAAACAAATGGCTGATAAGGAGTTGCAAGAACGTAAGGCAAAGGAAAATGAGATGTTGTTGAAATCTCAAAAGGCAGAAGAAGAGGCTTTGTTAAAGGCGAAGGCCGATCGGGAGAAACAGTTGGAACAGGATCGTAAGGCGAAACAAAAGCAGGTGGCAGCCGATCGCAAAGCGAAAATGAAGGCACGTGAAGAATTGCGTAAGCAGAAAGAACGGGAATACAAAGAACGTTTGAAAGCGAAAGAAAAAGCACGTAAAGAAAAGGAACGTGAATATAAAGCCAAACTGAAAGCGAAAGAGAAGGCTCGTAAGGAGGCATTGAAAGCAAAAGAGGCTGCAGCAAGAGCTAAACAGAAGAGATAAAAGAGAGGGCTATCCCTGCTGGGATAGCCCTCTGATAATTAGGTTCTTATTATTTTTTAAAGAGAGAAGAAGGATTTTCTTCAACAGTTCTAACAACACGGTTAAATGCCTCTTCCCGTTCTTTGGGCATACGAGCCTTTTCTTTCCATGCTTTATCTCCATACACTCCGGCTTTTGTATAATCAAAGGGAATGAATCCTATTTTTTTGATAGCCTTTTGATTTTTAAAGCGGAAATCCAGTGCTGATTGATCGACAAAACCTGGGTTTTGCATGATGGAATTAGGCTCCTTAAACTTTTTCCAGTCTTTAAAAGAGTAAGAAAGTAATTTAGATACAGAATCTGTTCGTAAAGACCAATAGCAGTTTTTGTCCATTTTGACACTGGTCGTATCAAAGGGACCATACAACAGAGCTCCTTTATCTATCAATACAATATTGGATGTAAACTCAAGAGATTGTTTCTTATCCTTACGTTTAGTCAAATAGATTTGTCGATGTTGACTATATGCAAAAATATTGTTTCGGATAAGGTTATGCTCTCCATAGTGTTGATGGAAACCTCCATCTCGACAGCCATAAACTAAATTATTCTCCATGACAATATGGCTGCTACCTTCGTCTGTATAAAGTCCCCAAGCCCCATAATTAAAAGAGAATATATGGTGAATCACATTGTGGTGGACGCGTGTTCCGGGTGATATACCCAATGTGTAAATACCTCCCATGTCACACAGCTCACCCCATCCAATGTGGTGGATATGGTTATATGCGATTTCATTATTGATGGAATAACTCTTAGCAAACCCCCAAACCCAACCAACTGATATGCCGGTATAGAGCTGATCAAAGATTTCGTTGTGGATCACACGGTTGTCTGAAGAATGGAAGATGACTACTCCTACAGCACTTGGGAAGATTCTTCCGGCACGCTGGATGATATTATTCTCTACCGTAATTTGACGAGTAAGTTGCTCAGTTGATGACGGAGAATTTGTTTCACCTATTTTGATTCCGCCGGCTCCTAAATCATAGAGATAGGAATGCTTAACGGTACAATCTTTACATGCTTCATTGAAAGAAAAACCATAGTTTCCTATATGTTGTATCTGGCAGTTTTCAAAATGGATATTTTCAGCATAATCCAATTGAATAGCCGCATTTACAAAACTGGCCGCTTGTGTTATGGGTCTCCATTTTTTAGTTATAGTGTAATTTGTATGTTCAAATGAAAGATTTCGGAATTGGATATTTTTGACCGGACGTCCCTTCTTTCCTTTGATTGTTAGCAATTGATTTAGAACCGGGGCGTAAACAGTAGCCGTTTCAATGGATTCGCCATCCTGCGGTATGTAGTAAAGATCACCGGATTTATTTATATACCATTCTCCTTTAGCATTTAATGCTCCTTTATAATTTTCAAGAATGAAACGACTTCCTTTTGTTATTGGATTCCAAGATCTCATTCCGTTACCTTGTATAAAAAGATAGCCGGAGTCCGGACGGGCATAGGAAAGATTTATACGAGTATCAGTCCACTTATGATAGAACATGGCCATGATATCAGTAATGTCTTCTATATTTGTGTTTTTCATTGTTTGCAAATCTTCCGGACGAACTTGGATTTGTTGTGTTGCATACTCTGGATAGGTCCAAGTTCCCTTAAAATGAACAGATTCTTTCGAATCTTCTACAAAGAACCAACCTTCATCCGGCGTTCTGGCACGGGTGGCTCGTTCGCCGTTTACAAATAGCTGTTCGATTTTCAAACCGTATCGTTCAACCTCTTTAACGTGTGTTTTCCACCATCCTTTAGGAGTGATTTCCCATTCTGAAAGTTTAATGGCTCCACTGATTATTGGCTTATGCTCTTTGTCTCCCTCGATAACAACAGGAACAGCGTACTCTTTTTCGAGTTTGATCGTATTCTCTAAAAAGTAGAGACCGGGTTGAATGGATATATAAATTGTATCCTGACTTTTAGCTTTTTCAGCTAACTTGTCTAATTGTTTGAATGCCTCTTCCAAATTATTGAAAGGAGTCTCTAATGTCCCATTTCCCGTTTGAACAGAATTAGCAGAAACGTGAATGGTTGTTTGCGCTGTCGAGAAACCGGAGATAAGAATAAAAATGAAGGAGATAAGAAGATGTTTCATCAGATATTAATTTAGGATAACGATTTAATAGAAAAAGGAGGAAACCTTATGTTTTTATAGGGTTCCTCCTTTTTATTATGAATGGAATATTTTAGAATCCAAAATATTCTTTTGCATTGTTGTAGCTGATGTCTTCTACCATCTTACCGATGAATGGTAATTCAGAAGCCGGTAACAGACCGTTTTCTACTTCACGTCCTAAGATATTACATAGAATACGGCGGAAGTATTCGTGGCGTGGATAAGACAAGAAACTACGTGAGTCTGTCAACATTCCAACGAAACGGCTTAGCAAACCTAAATCAGACAAAGCATTTAATTGGTTTTCCATTCCATGAATTTGATCCAAGAACCACCAACCTGAACCAAACTGCATCTTACCCGGAACTGTTCCGTCATTGAAACTATAGATGGTAGTCATGATTAGTTCGTTGTCGCGTGGATTCAAGTTATAGAAAATAGATTTAGCCAATTGTCCCTCTTCATCCAAACGGTTTAAGAAACGTGACATCGGTACTGCAACTTCAAAGTCTCCAATTGCATCATAACCGGTATCAGGACCTAATTTCTTAAACATACGGGCATTGTTGTTACGTGTTGCACCGATATGGAACTGTTGTACCCAATTCTTCTGTGCATTCATAACAGCTAAGTCATGTAAAATCGCAGAACGGAATTTATCTACTTCTTCTGCACTTAATTCTTTGTTCATACGTGCTTTGGCAAAGATCGCTTCGATTTCTGCGTCAGTGTAAGGCACATAGACAAAGGCAGTCAAACCGTGGTCGGAAAGTTTGCAACCTTCAGCATCAAAGAAATCATGACGTTTTTGTAATGCAGCAAGTAATTCTTTGTAGTTGCCGATTGACATATCTGCTACTGCTTCCAATTGACCTAAATAGGTATTGTATGCTGCTACATTTTCGATAGCCATCGCTTTGTCCGGACGCCAAGTCGGAAGTACCTTTGTCTTAAGGCTTCCTTGACGAATCGCTGCATGATATTTCAAATCATCAATCGGATCATCTGTTGTACAAACGCCAACAACGTTCATACGTTCCATGATTGCCTGAGCACGAAATTCCGGAGTTTGTAGTTTCGCTGTACATTCTTCGTAAATTTCACGAGCTGTTGACGGATTCAAAATTTTATCAACACCGAAAATACGGCTTAATTCCAAATGAGTCCAATGGTATAATGGGTTACGCATCGCACGTTGAAGAGTTTCCGCCCATTTCTCAAATTTTTCATAAGACGGTTTGTCTCCGGTGATGTAATCTTCTGGAACACCGTTGGCACGCATCTGACGCCATTTATAGTGGTCGCCTCCTAACCAAATCTCAGTTAAATCTGCAAACTGATGGTTGTCTGCAATTTGCTGAGGGATCAAGTGGCAATGATAGTCGATGATTGGCATTTTCGCTGCATGTTCGTGATACAGTTTTTGTGCCGTATCAGTCAAAAGCAGGAAATTGGAATCAAGAAATGTTTTCATACTATTAGTTTGTTTATTTGGATTAACGATACTTTTTGATAATAGCCAAGGCGTTGCTACATAAAGCAGAAATACCTCCCCAATTACCTTCTGCAATCATTTCTTTCGGGAATAACATAGAACCCATACCTACGCATGTAACACCAGCTTTAAACCATGCAGAAAGGTTTTCTTCTGTTGGTTCAACTGCACCAGTTGCCATAATCAATGACCAAGGCATTGGAGCTTTGATGTTCTTAACAAATGAAGGACCTCCAACGTTTCCTGCTGGGAAGATCTTACATAGGTCACAACCAACTTCTTGTGCGAAGCCAATTTCAGAAACAGAACCGCAACCCGGAGTATAAGGAACTAAACGACGGTTACAAACTTTTGCAATTTCAGGATTGAACAACGGACCTACAATGAAGTTTGCACCTAATTGTAAATATAAAGAAGCTGTTCCTGGATCAACGATAGAACCAACACCTAATACCAATTCCGGACATTCTTTAGCTGCGAATTTAATCAGTTCAGCAAATACCTCATGTGCGAAATCTCCACGGTTTGTAAATTCAAAAGCGCGAACACCACCTTCGTAGCAAGCTTTGACAACTTGTTTGGCAGTTTCTACATCTTTGTTGTAATATACAGGAACCATACCGGTGCTGATGATAGCATCAAGCACCTGTAGTTTATTAAATCTTGCCATGATAATTCGATTTGTTAATGTTTAAACTCCCTTTTATCTTGAAACTCGTCCGGATGCGTCTCCACCCATTAGTTTTTCAACTTCGTCTACTGTCACTTGGTTGTAATCTCCGTAAATTGTATGTTTCAAGCAAGATGCAGCGACAGCAAAGTCAAGTGCTTTTTGGTCATCAGTGGTATAAGTCAACAAACCATAGATCAAACCACCCATGAAAGAGTCACCACCGCCAACACGGTCTACGATATGAGTGATATCGTAACGACGAGATTGATACAATTTACCATCTGCATACAAAACACCACCCCATGTATTGTGGTTAGCATTGATTGCACCACGTAATGTGATAATAACTTTCTTTGCACGAGGGAATTTAGCCATCAATTGTGTACATACTGATTCAAATTCAGCTGCGTTTACTTCGCCGTTTGTTGCTGTAACGTCAAAGCCTTCCGGTTTAATGCCGAATACTTTTTCTGCATCTTCTTCATTACCTAAGATCACGTCACAACCTGCCACTAATTCAGGCATGATTTCGGAAGCAGTTTTTCCATATTTCCATAAGTTTTTGCGATAATTCAAATCACATGATACAGGAATTCCCATACGGTTGGCTACTTGAATCGCTTCTAAACAAGCATCAGCTGCTCCTTGTGAGATTGCCGGAGTAATACCTGTCCAGTGGAACCAAGATGCATTCTTGAACACCTCTTCCCAATTAACCATTCCCGGTTGAATTTCTGAAATGGCTGAATGGGCACGGTCATAAACTACCTTGCTGGCACGTGCAACAGCTCCTGTCTCTAAAAAATAGATACCTAAACGGTCTCCACCATATACAATGTGATCTGTGCCAACACCGTATTTACGTAAATCCATTACACAAGCACGTGCAATGTCATTTTTCGGCAAACGGGTTACAAACTCAGTTGCAATACCATAATTAGCAAGCGATACAGCTACGTTTGCTTCACCGCCACCAAAGGTTGCATTCAATTTATCACTTTGACAAAAACGGAGATAGTCTGGTGTGGCCAGTCTAAGCATGATTTCTCCAAAGGTTATTACTTTCTTTTCCATATCAATGGTTTATAAATATAGTTTCTAGACTACAAAAATAGATGTTTATTTTTAAATAAATGTATAGAAAATGCGAAACATATTAATATTATAACTGATTCTTTTGGTGAAATTTGAAAAGGGAGAAGAAAGGTATGTTATTAAACATGTATATGCCTTAAGTTTTAGTGGGGAATTCGTTTGTTTACTTTACGGTATGCTCGTATATTTGTGGCAGTTGTAAATAAAATGATAAAAATGGAAAGATTAACTAGACAAGAGGAAGAAGTAATGCGTTGGATTTGGAAGATAGGTCCATGTTTTATTAAGGATGTGTTGGCAAAATTCAATGATCCAAAACCTCCTTATACAACCGTAGCTTCTGTGGTTAAGAATCTTGAACGTAAGAAATATGTGAAGGCTAAACGATACGGAAATACGTATGAGTATACTCCGTTAATTCCTGTAGAAGAGTATAAACATGATTTTATGAGTATTCTTGTAGATCATTATTATGCTAATTCTTATAAAGAAATGGTTTCTTTCTTCGCAAAAAAACAGGAAATTTCAACTGAAGAATTGAAGGAAATCATTGAAATGATTGAAAAAGGGGAAGAGTAGTCTCTTTTATTATGATACCGGATTGTGCCTATTTTGTTAAAGTAAATGTAGCACTTGTACTCTTTTACGCCATTTACAGATTGCTTTTTTATGAAGATACATTCTTTAAACTGCGTCGAGTGGTTTTACTGTTATTTTTGGGCGTATCGTTGTTATATCCTTTCTTGGGTATGCAAGATTGGATGCAAGGGCAAGTTTCTATAACTAAAATAGCAGAAGTGTATACTGCTTTTTCCTCTGAGGTGACAGTGGATTTTGTCTCTCATGAGGGCGAATTTAATTGGCAGCAACTCTTTTTTTCTGGTATTACTTATTTATATGGAGCCGGTGTCATATTTTTATCTCTTCGTTTCCTGATACAGTTAGGGGGAGTATTAAATTTAGTATATAGGTCAAAAGTGACTTATGTACAAAGTGTTCGTGTGTATCTGCTAAATCATTTGTCAGAACCTTTTTCTTTTTTTCATTATATCTTTTTGAATCCGGAAGAACATTCGGAAAAAGAGGTTAAAGAGATTTTGGTTCATGAAGGTACGCATGTCAAGCAGTGGCATTCTATTGATGTGTTGCTGAGTGAGTGGATGTGTATTTTTTGTTGGATAAATCCATTTGTTTGGTTGCTAAAAAGAGAAGTCCGTTATAATTTGGAGTATTTGGCAGATGATGCGGTCTTAAAGTCGGGTTTCAATAGTAAATGCTACCAATATCATTTGTTGGGTATGGCTTGTGCTGATGAAAGGAGGATGCATCTATCCAATAGTTTTAGTATGCTACATTTAAAGAACCGTATTCGAATGATGAATAAAGCACGTACACAGGGCGTAAAATGTGTGAGTTATTTGCTTTTAGTCCCGGTAGTAGCTCTTCTTCTTTTACTTAGTAATGTAGATACATTGGCGCATTTAAGTGGAAAATTAATAGATGAGGCCTCGAATAGTCAAGCCTTATTTGAAAGAAGAACAGATCAGCTGATGCAGTTGTTTGTCGTTCCTAAAAGAACGATGGATAAAAACCGCAAAGAATACGTTTCTGAAATCCCGATTTTTACAGTCGTACAAAAGATGCCGGAATTCCCAGGGGGAGTCAAAGCTTTGGTACGTTATTTGGCTGAAAATGTTAAATATCCGGAAGGCGCTGTGGTTGGAGATGTTGAAGGGCGTGTAACCTGTACCTTTATTGTTAGAGCCAATGGCTATATTTCCAATGTAGAGATACTCCGAGGTATTGATCCTTTATTGGATGCTGAAGCTGTCCGTGTCCTTCGAACTATGCCACGTTGGTCGCCCGGTATGCAAAGGGGGATTGCTGTTGATGTTAAATATACGGTCCCTATTACTTTCAGACATCCTAAAAATATTAAGAAAAGAAATATATTGGCAAGAAAATGATATGAATGAGCAGATTCTTCAATTCTTAAAGGAGTTACAGGTAAACAATAACCGAGTATGGTTTCAAGCGAATAAGGCTCGTTATGATACTCTTCGTCAATATTTTATAGAGGAAGTACAAGATCTGATTCATCGGATTAGCCTGTTTGATCCTGAAGTGGCTGGATTAGATGCAAAAGATTGTCTTTTCCGTATCTATCGAGATATTCGTTTTTCGCCAGATAAGACACCTTATAAATGTCATTTCGCTGCTTATATTGCCTCTTGTGGAGGAAGAGGAAGTGAACGGGCAGGGTATTATATTCATCTGCAACCAGATGGATGTCTGTTGTCCGGAGGTGTTTGGTGTCCACCTCCTGTCTTATTGAAGATGCTTCGTAAAGATATTTATGAAAACATAGAGGAGTTGGTGGGTATTATGGAAGAACCGAACTTTAAAATAACTTATCCGACTATGGAGGGAGAGGTGTTGAAACGTATGCCTGTGGGGTATCCTTCTGACTTTAAATATGGAGAAATTTTACGCCATAAAGATTTTTGTGTAGTATCAAATAAGCCGGATTCCTTTTTCTTCTCTTCAGATTGGATGGAAAAAGTTGTCGCTGATTTCAAACTTTTGTATCCGTTTAACCGTTTTCTGAATTATACGGTGGATGAATATTTGGGAAGAGTTTGAGCCTTGAACTATTAAGTTAAAAGAATTGTTTGCTTTATTTTGTGGAATAGAAAATTATCTATTCTTTTGTATCCCTAAAAGTAGGGATTTATAACAAATAACTAAATAGGTATGAAACAATTCTTTAAAACTGTATTTGCATCCACTTTGGGTGTGTTAATTGCACTGGGAATCGTTATGATGGCCTCTTTCTTCTTTCTTATAGGAATAGCAGCCAGTGCGGGAAGCTCTTCTTCTGAGTACAAACCGAAAGACAATAGTGTGTTTAAACTTTCTTTAAATGGGGAGATTGTTGAGCAAGCCAATGAAAATCCTTTTGCTGAATTGATGGGTGAAGAAAGTACGCAATTGGCTTTGCCTAAGATTATTAAAGCTATCCGTAAAGCAAAAGACAATGAACAAATTAAAGGGATTTATTTAGAAGCCGGTAATCTTTCATCTTTGTATGCTTCAGTCGAGACTGTTCGTCGTGAATTAGAAGATTTCAAGTCTAGTGGAAAGTTTATAGTCTCTTATGGGGATAACTATACACAAAATGCTTATTATATTTGTAGTGTTGCCGATTCTATTTTCTTGAATCCGTTAGGAACTGTAGGTTTAACTGGTTTATTATCACAAGGTCTTTTTTATACAGGTTTGGCAGAAAAGTTAGGAATAGAGCACTATATTTTTAAGGTAGGTACTTATAAAAGTGCAGTTGAACCATTTTTCTTGAAGAAATTCAGTGACGCAAATAAGGAACAATTGATTTCATATTTAGGCTCTATCTGGGGTAATATGACCTCTACGATTGAAAAAAATCGTAAAATATCTTCAGAAGAATTGACTCGTTATTTGAACGAAGGGTTAGCGTTGGGACAGGCTACCAATGCGATTGAGTATAAGTTGGTGGATGCTCTTTGCTATCGTTATGAAGCTGAAAATTGTGTGAAGAAATTAGCCGGACAGGATTTGAAAGATAAATTGGTCGCAGCAGGTGTTGATAAAGTGGCCTCTATTCCGGTGAAAGAAAAAGAGTGTGATGATGAGATTGCTGTACTATATGCAGAAGGTGAAATCTTAGACAGTGAATCTCCTATGTCAAATGTATCTGTTATTACAGAAGAATTAGCGGGTAAATTACGTAAGTTACAACAGGATGATGATGTAAAAGCTGTGGTATTACGTGTTAATTCTCCAGGTGGTAGTGCTTATGTGTCTGAACAGATTTGGAAAGCTGTGGTAGATTTGAAAGCAGAAAAGCCAATTGTGGTTTCAATGGGTGATGTAGCTGCTTCTGGTGGTTATTATATCTCGTGTGCAGCCAATAAGATTTTTGCAGAACGAACAACCTTAACAGGTTCTATTGGTGTGTTTGGTGTTGTACGGAATTTGACAGGAACATTTGAGAAGGTTGGTATCTCTACAGATGTGGTGAAAACGAACAAATATGCTGATTTGGGAGATTTAAGTCGTCCGATGCGTGAAGATGAAAAAGCATTGATTCAACGAAGTGTTGAGCAGACCTATGATTTGTTTTTAACTCGTTGTGCAGATGGCCGTGGTACAACTAAAGCGGCTATTGATTCAATCGGACAGGGTCGTGTTTGGGCTGGTGAACAGGCTTTGGAAAGAGGTTTGGTTGATCAATTGGGAGGTTTGGACGATGCAATCAAAGAGGCTGCTGCTTTAGCTGATTTAACAGAATATTCCATCAAAGAGGCCGAAGGTACCAAAGATTTCTTTACAAAGTTTATGGAGAAACAGATGGAAGAAATGAAAGTCTCTATTGTGAAGTCTGTAATTGGAGAAGAACAATTTAAACTTTATTCTACTATTAAGCAGGCTGAGACACAGTCTGGAATTATGGCTCGTATGCCTTATATGATACATTGATATTATAATTGGAAAAACAAAAAAGACTGTCTGAAAAATACCAGACAGTCTTTTTTTTATCCTTTTAGGATGAAAATCCTTATTTATCAACAGTAATTTCAAATAATCTAGCACAAGCTCTTCTTGCTGCTAATTGGCAAGCTAAAGCCTCTTCGTCTGTTAATGGATATTTTGTATCTGCTAAACGGCAAGGATTACCAGCCAAAGTTGTTTTCAAAGATGGAGCAACTAATGCCTGGAACCAAGTACAAGCGGCAGCATAACGTCCCATCTTATAATCCAAATGGAAACCATCACGAGTAAATTCCAAAGAATCACATAAAGCAGTTTGACGCAGGTTTTGAACGGTTGTTCCAGAAGGGATAATTACATTGATTTGAGAATCTTCCATCAACTGTTTGTTGCAATTAATGATGGATTCATACATCATATTACCACTCTTTCCATAACGACTGAATTCGCCATGCTTACTGGTCTTAGCGTATGACCAAGTCTGCTGCCATGCAATACATGCGCCTGCGTTTGTACTGTGCATGCGGACGATTTCAATTAACTGGGTTAACCAAGGCTGATAGGTTAGATACCAACCGGATTTGCCGGATTGTTGTTGCAATACGATGATATCCCAGTTTTCATCTTCGATACCAGTATGTAGATGAGTTCCTTTGATTCCCGGTTCCCATTTGTTCTCAGTTGATTTATAATAAATGTATTGACCTTCGTTTGGCGCTTTTTGATCTTGGATACAATGGCCTTCTAATGAACAACCACCAATGTAAAGGCGACCTAAAATTACATTTTTAATACCTGCAGCTTCCAAAAGATCCGGAAGATACATCATTCCATCATCTGTGAAACTGTTTCCAATACCTAAGATTCGTAACGTATCCGGGTTTTGAGGTATCGGATAGTTAGTCTGTGCAAAAACAGAGATGCTTACCAAATGGAAGCATACGACAAGTAAAGCAAATAATTTTTTTTTCATTGTTTTTTGAATTTGATATGTTAACAAAAAAACTTATAAATAACTAAACTAAATTGAACAAGTAACAAAGTTACATAATTTTATATTTAGCGTGTCTGAATCGGGTGGAAAAATGAATGAAGACAACATTTATTCCTTCATATTTGTTCTTATTTAGTCTGAATATTCCCCTTAAAGGTGGATTTTGAGATAATTATGGAGGAGTAAAAGAGTGAAAAAGTGTTGTTTTTGCTGTTTATGTAGTTAAAAGCATTACTTTTGTGGCTCATTATTAGAAGAAAAGAAAAAAGAATGGATAAAATTAGTTACGCACTGGGTTTAAGTATAGGGAATAATTTCCAGAATTCAGGAATTAACAGTCTTCAAGTTGAGGATTTTGTAAAGGGTTTGAATGATGTTTTAAGTGGTGCTCAACCGGCAATCAGTTATGATGAAGCCAAGCAGGTGATTAATGAATTTTTTATGAATCTTCAGAAGCAAAAGTTGGAATTAAATAAGAAAGCCGGAGAGGAATTTTTGACAATCAATAAAGGAAAAGCCGGAGTTGTTACTTTGCCAAGCGGTTTGCAGTATCAAGTATTGCAGAACGGAGAAGGAGCAAAACCGGCTGCAAGTGATAAAGTAAAATGCCATTATCATGGTACGTTAATTAATGGAACAGTGTTCGACAGTTCTGTACAACGTGGACAGCCGGCTGTATTTGGTGTGTCACAGGTTATCCCAGGTTGGGTGGAAGCCTTGCAACTGATGTCTGTTGGATCTAAATGGCGTCTGTTTATACCGTCTGAGTTAGCATATGGTGAGCAGGGAGCAGGTGATGTGATTGAACCGAACAGTACTCTGATTTTTGATGTAGAATTATTAGACATTGTAAAATAGAAAAAAGAAAGATGAAAAAGATTAGTGTATTAGTTGCTACAGCAGTTGTAGCTATGGGTATGGTTTCTTGTGGTGGTGGTTCTCACAAGAGTGCATCTTTGAAAACTGGAGCAGACAGTGTAAGTTATGCAATCGGTATTACAACAGGTGCAGGTTATAAAGAAAACTTGAAAACATTACCGGGAGATCCTGCTAATGTAGATGATTTAATCGCTGGTTTTATCCAGGCTATTAAAGGTGATAGTGCAGCTATGAAGATGACTCCGCAGGAAGCACAGGCTTATATGCAAACTTATTTTATGCATGCTGCAACTAAAGAAGCTGAGAAGAACAAAGAAGAAGGTGAAAAATTCTTGGCTGAAAACAAAACAAAGAGTGGTGTGATCACTACTGAAAGCGGTTTGCAATATCAAGTAGTTACAGAAGGTAAGGGTGCAAAACCGACAGCTGATGATAAAGTAAAAGTTCACTATACAGGTACATTGTTGAATGGAACAAAGTTCGATAGCTCTGTAGATCGTGGTGAACCGGCTGAATTTGGCGTTGGTCAGGTTATCAAAGGTTGGACAGAAGTGCTTCAGTTGATGCCGGTAGGTTCTAAATATATTGTATGGATCCCTTCTGAATTGGCATACGGTGAACGTGGTGCAGGTGCAGATATTAGAGCTAACAGCACATTGAAATTTGAAATCGAATTGCTTGAAATCGTAAAAGATGATTCTAAAAAATAAGTAGTTCATTTTTTTTTAAAATAAACGGGCGGAAGATGTTTAGAGGCATTTTTCGCCCGTTTTTGTTTTTATTCATATTTTTCTTATGAATGGGCATTGAGGTTTGGATTATATTATCTATTTTTGATATAATTGGATATGTGGATTCAAGGATATAGGAAGGAAGATGGAATACGAGTACAATACAAAAGAACAAACACGAGAGGCTTATTCTTTACTAGAGTTGAATAACCGAGTGAAGCATGTACTACAACAAGCGATCCCAGATACTTGTTGGATACGGGCAGAGATGAGTGATGTTCGTTGTAATGCCTCTTCTGGTCACTGTTACTTGGAATTTATTGAGAAGCATCCGGTTTCGGGACAATTGGTGGCGCGTGCACGAGGCTCGATTTGGGCGAAGACCTTCCGGATGTTGAAGCCCTATTTTGAGATGGAGACAGGACAAATGTTTGCTTCCGGTTTGAAGGTGTTGGTTAAGGTTTCGGTTGAGTTCCATGAGTTGTACGGATATAGTCTTACTGTCTTGGATATTGATCCGGCTTACACATTAGGAGATTTGATTCGGAAACGGCAAGAGATTATCCGCCAGTTAAAGGAGGAAGGTGTATTCTCTTTAAACAAGGAGCTTCTTTTCCCTACATTACCGAAACGGATTGCAGTGATAACTTCTCCTACGGCTGCCGGATATGAGGATTTCATGAACCAGTTAGCGAATAATAAGGCGGGGTATCCTTTTTATATCCGATTGTTCCCGGCTTTGATGCAGGGTGAACGGACGGAGGAGTCTGTAATTGCGGCATTGGATCAGGTTTATCGACACTTAGAATATTTTGATGTGGTAGTGATTATTCGTGGAGGTGGTGCCACTTCGGATTTAAGTAGTTTCGACTCCTATCTGTTGGCAACCAATTGTGCGCAGTTCCCATTGCCTGTTATTACCGGTATCGGACATGAACGGGATGATACGGTGTTGGATATGGTGGCGCATACTCGTATGAAAACCCCAACTGCCGTTGCGGAGTTTCTAATTGCCCAAATGGATAGAGCTGCTGATGAGTTAGATACTTTGCAACAAGCAGTTTGCCAGTTTGCTACTGATCAGTTGGCAAAACAACAATCTCTCTTGCAGTTGTTAGGGAACCGTTTGCCTGTATGGGTTTTGAATCAAGTGGAACGTAACCGTTCTCTGTTGAAGCGTATAGGTGGCCAGCTCCCGATTATGGCAGCTACGTTGTTGAATAGGAAAAAGAACGGTTTGGATGCATTGGTTTTACAGCTCAAGAATCGGGTGGATGGACAATTGAAGGAGCGGGAACGGTGGATTGAACTGACAGAACAATATGTGAAGATGGCCTCCCCTGATTACTTGTTAAAACGAGGATACAGTTTGACGTTGAAAGCTGGAAAGATTGTCAAAGAGGCTAAGGTGTTGGCGCAAGGGGATGAATTGTTTATCCGTTTCTCGGATGGAGAAGTTCAAGTGAAAGTAAAAACAAATCCTAAAATAGAAATTAATTATGCCGAAGAAAACAGAAACATATAATGAGGCGATAGAAAAGCTTCGAAAGATTGTGGCCGATATTGAAAACGGAGAGTTGGATGTGGATCTCCTTTCTGAAAAGGTAAAAGAGGCGACGCGATTAATCAAGTTGTGTAAGGAGAAGCTATATAAAGCAGATGAGGAGGTGAAAAAAGTATTGGAGGAATGGGAATGAGAAAGAAATATGTGATTATAGTGGCCGGTGGCCGAGGCTTACGTATGGGAGGTGATTTGCCGAAACAGTTTATACCGATTGAAGGGAAACCGGTTTTGATGCATACTTTGGAAGCCTTTTATCGTTGGGACGATACGGTAGAGTTGATTTTGATTTTGCCAGAAGATCATCAGTCCTATTGGAAAATGTTGTGTAAGGAGATCGGTAGCAAAGCCCCTCATCAAATTGTTAATGGAGGAGAAACTCGCTTCCATTCAGTCCGAAATGGCTTGCAATTTCTGAAAGAAAAGAGGATTGCCGAAGGTTTGTCAGGCGAGAAGGCTTTGATAGCCATCCATGATGGTGTACGTCCTTTGGTGAATCCGGAGGTAATTAGTCGCTGTTTTACCGAAGCGGAGCTGTCGGGGGCATCCATCCCGGTAGTGCCGGTGGTCGATTCGCTCCGTGAGATGACTGAAAAGGGTAGTCATCCGGTGGATCGTTCACGTTATTTGGCGGTACAGACCCCTCAAGTTTTTGATTTTAATCTTCTGGTTAAAGCATATGAACAAACTTATACTGAATTGTTTACAGATGATGCATCGGTAGTGGAGGCGATGGGGCATGAGGTGAAAGCTGTTCCCGGTAATCGGGAAAATATTAAGATCACGACCCCCATGGATCTATTACTTGCAGAAGCGTTGATTAGACAACAGCAATAGAAATGAAAATGATTTGGTAGGTAGTCTGAGTTACCTCGGAGGAAATCCAAATTACCTCCGAGGTAAGTGGCGTTACTAACTATATTATAAATGTTATATCGTGAATGCCTCTGTGATACTATATACAAATTTTTTATTGGGGCTTACAAATGTAGTTAAACTTTGCACGTTGTTATCCAATATATTCTTCATATTATTTTGGATCCCATATCCCCATAATTTTAAGACAGCCTCTTTTTGAGTCCAATAACGCATGAATTCAATGTCGGGACATTGTGATAATGTGATTTGCCTCATCTCTTCTTCATTCATTGTTTGCAATGCCAATTCTTCATCAAAAGGAATAACAGACTCAATATCTACCCCCATAGGACTATTTCCTAATACACAAATGACAGCATCATTACAATGACTGAGATTGAAATGGATATGGGGAAAATCTGCCAGTACCGGTTTCCCAAATTTCCCAAAATGAAAATGAGGTTTATCTGTTATACCATATTCTTTTTGCAAACCTTCACAGAGTAAAAGATAGGCCTTTATACACAATCGTCTATCCCTTTCATTCTTGTATCTTAAGGCATATTTCCTACGTTGCTCTGACACTTGTTTAAGAGCAGTTTCAAGATCAAAGTCGTTTATATGTTCCGTTAACAGAATCATTTATGCTATAAACTAAACTTAGCATGAGTTGCTTTATGAAGAATAAATATGGCAACAATTTCCAATATATACGCAATCAGATAGCTATACCAAATGTAGGATGGCATAAAATGAGCGATAACCCATAAGACAGGAATGACTGTAAGGGATAAGGCAAACGAAATGAAAAGTGCCATGTGGTCTTGTTTATAGAGTTTATAAACAATCATTACAAAATAGATGTAACAGAATGGAATGAAACTAATTGCAAAGATGCGTAAAGCATGGTTACATGCGGCTAATGTCTCTGGCTTAGTTGCTCCAAACAATCGAGAGATACTTCCCGGGAAGAAATAAATCAGCACACATGTTATAATCATGGATATGGTGATAAAGCTAAAAGATTTTTTTAAAATCAATCGAAATGCTTCGTTATCGTTTTTCCCTATCTGTATAGCTCCTAATGACTGAAGAGTACGACATGTTCCTGCCAAAAACAAATTGTATATTTGCAACAGATTCATACAAACAGCAAACACAAAGATCCCACTTTGACCATTGGTAGAAAGGAATATACGATTGGCAGACATTAATAACAGGGTAAGACAAATTGACGCAACAGCTAATGGAGCTCCTTGCGAAAGAATGTTTCCCCATTCAGGTTCATTATGTTTGAAAGAGAAATGCAGATTATTCTTTTTACTTGCGTAATGGTATAACATAATCACAATTCCTACCAAATGGCCTACTACGGTAGCAGCTGATGATCCGGCAATTCCCCAACCCAAAAATTTGATAAAAATCACATCTAAAAAAAGATGAACAACATTGTCGATAACAAGAGCCAAAGATGCCAGGCGTGGACTTCCGTCAACTCCAATCAATGTAGACATGGCCCACAAAATCATGAATGCGGGTGCACCTATCAATATGAGTTTCAGATAGTCTTGAGTGTAAGGAAATAAAGTATCATTGTGACAAAGTATCCCTGTAATTTCTTCACTGACAAAGATTCCTAATATAGAGAACAATAAACCGACGAACAAGCTTCCTGTCATGGAAAGGGTGTAAATATAACGAACACGACACAATTCTCCTTTCCCTAATGCATATCCGATAAGTATCCCCGCTCCTGCAGCTAATATTAAACTGATGGTTAACATAAACTGTAACAATGGTGTAGATAAGTTTATTGCACTGACCCCACTTTCCCCTATAAGGTTACCAACAATCACTCCATCCACAATCACACCTAAACTGGCAGATACTGATATTAAAATTGAGGACCACAAATAACGCCAGAACAGCTTTGATAAATCTTGTGTCTCTTTTATATTCATACAAATTATTATTATTCAAGTTTTACGTAAACAGGAATCTTTCCTCCTCGTTTATTAGGAATAAAAGGTTTGTTTGACCATACTACTTGTGCATCGTCACAACCAAAATCATTCAGGAAAGATTTAACATATTGACAGTAGCTTCCTAATACTTTATCTAATTGACTATCCTCTTTACAGGTACCTCTAATTTCTAATGTCCTATCATCTGTCTGTACAAATTGAAAACTGCATAATCCTGGCCAAACTTCAGCTTTTATATAAAAGGCCGCAACACTAAAACTTTTACCGCAGATCGTACACACATCAAAAACACGTCCACGAATTTCTAAACGAGGTAATGAGCAACATTCCATAGGTTCTCGTTTAATACGTACAACATCATTTACATAATAACGGATAATAGGTTGTACATAATTACTAAGATCCGTAACAAGGATACCTTCAGACCATTCATCCGAATATTCCAATACATTCATATCTTTGTCAACAGGTTCTACGATTATCCAGTCCTCATTTAAGTGTAAATGAGGACAATTATGGGTCATAGCGATCTCTCCTCCTTCTGTCATGCAATAGTTGTTTCCAATCGGACAATTAAAAGCTCTTTTCAACAGATAGAAATTATCTTCACTTAACATTTCTGCAGAACAAACTATTATTTTAGGACTTATATGAAGAGACCCTTTCAACTGCTCTAATGCCAATTTGATAAGTACAGATGGATAACCAGTCATAACTTCCGGTTGGAAACGATTAAGTTCTTCAACGATTTTATCAATATTATCCAATACAGATAAAGCTAGTAAATTATGTTCATATCCAATGTTTGCACGCTTCATTCTTTTTAAAGCCTCATAACTTGAAGCTCCATTCGATAAATGGATAATAGTTGCAACTTTATGTTTTCTTATATTAAGAATATCAGGTTCCATACTCCCACACAATCGTTGAGCTATAAGTTGGGAGTGTATTTTGTTACGATGGTCGTCCCTAACCATGGGTAGAGGATTTCCTGTAGAACCGGATGTACATAAAGCTGTATATTTACCTAAAAGTAAATGATCTTCTTCAGAAACATCACGCTTAATATACTTCAGTACATCATCCAAATGTAATTCACGGTCAGTTACCCAATCATCATAATTATCTAATAAAACCTTCTTCTTAGTGATAGGAAGATCCGTAAGATTGAATGATTTAGGAATAGAAGCATACAGTTTTGCAAAATAGGGCGAGTGTTCTCGCACATATGCAACCAGTTCATGTAATCTTTCTTGTTGAAGTTTAAGTCGTTCAGATGCTGTTTGATTCATTCCCTCTGCAACTACTTGTTGAGCTTTATTTAAATCTATAGTTCTCATTTACTCTAATTTTTTAAATGTCAAAAAATCCTAATCCTCCTATTGCTTTTAGCATTCGTTCTACATAGTCCCACGATGTTGACGACCAATTGAATCCTAAACGGTAAAGGACTTGAGTTGTATAGTCATTCGTCCTATTTACATCCTCAGTCTTTTGTCCATGAGCCATATCTTGGTAAGCAAGCAGGCTGGAAAGAAGATTGGCTTTTATTGGATCATTCTTGGTCTTTTCCATTACTTCATTGAATTGTTCCATCTCAACAAATTCGACACCTTGTGTGACGGTATTTAACTTCTCCAGTACATCGCCCAAGAATTGGGTATGAATATTATAAGGATGAAATACACAACATTCTTTAGGCGTTGAGGTCAACAAAATAATAGCCTTTGAGACTTCATCAATAGGAGAGAACTCAACACGGGAAGTTCGCATTTCATGTGGGCAGCATCCAAGCATGTTATATACTTTGATACGTCCCATAAAAGAGTTCGTTGAAAAATTAATTTGGAATTCACCGTCAGAAGAACGTGCTGCCAAATTACCAACACGCATAATTTTAGCAGAGAGTTTTTGATTGACTATGGCATCTAAAATAAGTCTTTCTGCCATAAACTTTGAATAAATATACTTATTCCCTAAGAATTGCCCCATATAAAGGCGTTGTTCGGAGAATACATCGTTTTTTCCGGGTATTCCGTTAACGCTTAAACCCCGGGTACTGGCAGTTGATATATGAATAAGACGAGCCTGTTTCTTTAAACAGAATTCGACACAATGTTGAGCCCCCTTAATATTCACATCTTCTATAAGAGTCCCTTCGGAAAAATGTTTTACCACTGCCGCACAATTGAATACCGTATCAACAGGCAAACTTTCTTCTATCGGCTGAGTGACATCTCCTAAAACAACATGTAGACGTTTTCCAAACAGATCTGCAAACTCTTCATTGAAATAATAGAACAGAAGCATTTTTAATCGTCTCACTGCTGCATCTTGGCTTTTGTCTCGTATCAAACAGTAGATATTTTTAGCTTCTGAATGAATCAATTCTTTCAAAATATGTATACCTAAATATCCAGTAGCACCAGTTAATAAAATATTACCTAAGCTCTGTTTTTCTCCCTTTCGGAAAGCAACCAATGTGTTACCATTCAAAAGACGATTGATAGGAGTATAATCAAATTCTTCTATTTTTTGTTGTTCCTCATAATCATTGCCTTTATTTATTAACTTGGCTAATTGTCGAGGGGTAGGATGGGTGAAAACATCTCCGTATGTGATATGTAAGCCTGATTTTTCAGCTTCTATAATAATTCGAGTAACAACAAGGGAAGTTCCTCCTAAGTCAAAGAAATTATCGGTTGCTCCAACTTTATCCATTTGTAAGATATTTGCATAAATCTCACATAGAACCTTTTCTACTTGATTTGCCGGTTCTTCATATACAGAATTGATTACCAATACCGGATCCGGTAGTGCCTTAATATCCGTTTTCCCATTGGGAGTTAGAGGCATTTTCTCAAGTTGCAAATAGGCGGTTGGTATCATGTATTGTGTCAAGTTCTTTGAAATTTCCGCTTTTAATATATCCGGAGCAATCTTACAGTTGGCTGTATAATAAGCACACAAATGTTCTTTATCATTCAGCTTTCGGATGAGAATAACCACCTTTTCTATACCCTCAACTTTCAACATGACATTTTCTATTTCTCCCAACTCTATACGTAAACCACGTAACTTTATCTGGTTGTCAGTTCTTCCAAGGATGATAACATCACCATCTTTTGTCCATTTGGCATAATCTCCCGATTTGTAGACTCGTTCACCTTTATAATTAATAAAACGTTCACATGTCATTTCATCCAGATTATTATAGCCGCGAGCGACACCGCGTCCACCAATATATAGTTCTCCAACTACACCTACTGGCAGTTCATTTCCATCTTGGTCTACAATAAATTCTTTTACGTTCAATTGAGGTTTTCCGACTGTAACCAAAGAACTTTGTTTCAATTCTTTATTGTTAGAAGCCACAGTGATTTCTGTCGGTCCATAACAGTTGAATATACGTGCAGACGTAACAGCTGTTAGTTCTTCAAGCAATTGACTTGGGAACTTTTCACCACCGGCACGAACAATTTGGATATGACTGATGGCTTTTATAAAATCATCACTCGTTAACCAAGTCTGCCAACGCGATGGTGTTCCTGATACCATATTTATTTGTTGTTCATTTATTAATCGTGCTAACTCTATGGGGTTATTAGCCTGTTCTTCTGTTGCCAGAACTAAGGTTTTGCCATTAAAAAATGCTGTCCCAATATCTTGTAATGCTGCATCAAAAGAGATTGTCGTTACGCTTAAAATTCGTTCCGTATCTGTTTTTATAGCATGTGCCAACGCGTTAGCTGGATGCCCATAGAGGTAGTTGCATATTCCTTCATGGCGTAGCATAACACCCTTAGGTCTGCCAGTGGATCCACTGGTATAAATCAGATATGCTAAATCATCCGGAGTAATAGATGGTTCCCATTTTTCTATTTGAACATCCATTAACTCCTCTATGTTAATTCGTTTATCAATAGGTAACCCTTCCTCATGGTTATTGTCTGTCAATATGTAACGGGCTTCTGAATCTTCTAATATAAGTTTAATACGGTCTATTGGATATTCAGGATCACAAGGTATATAGGTTGCTTCAGCTTTCAAAACTCCAAATAATGCCAAAACCAATCGACTTGTTCGAGGCAACAATAAAGCGATCCGGTCACGAGGCTGTACACCTCTTTCCCGAAGTGCTGATGCAATTCGGTCTGTTATTTCATCCATCTCTGCATATGTATAAGTTGCATCACAAGCTACTAACGCTTTATGTGTTGGTTGCATCTTTGCAAAATGGTGAATACATTCATGGAAAAGAAGGAAAGGAGCATCTCCTGAAGCAGATGTTCGGATTTGATTCAACTCTTTTTCCTGTTCTGATCCTATAATAGAGATACCACGTATACGACCTGTAGGTTGTAACATCATCCGTTCTGCAACTGCAACAATACTTTCTGCCAGAGATTTTGCTAATGATTGACTATACAACGCATCATCGTATTCCACAACAACCCCCTCTGGCAGGATTTGAACATTAATCTTAAATTTAGGAGTATTTAAATCCAATGCCTCTTGTTTAATTTTACCTCCATTTAGGCAATATTCTGAAAGTACGCCTACTTGATAAGCATATGCAATTGCTGGTTGGAATCCATAATCAGAAGCGATCCGGGCAAACGGGTAATTTTCATTATTCAAGGTATCTGTGAAAACCTGGCTTGCTGTTTGAAGGAAAGTTTCAACAGAAACATCTTCAATAGAAAGAGCCAAAGCCAATGTGTTGACAAACATACCAACAGTTTCTGCCACTTTTAAGTTACTTCGACCGCTACTAATAGTACACAGATAGACATCACGATTATTGGTATGCCTTGACACGACATAGGCTGTTGCTGCGTAAAACAAGTGTGCCGGGGTTATTTCCAATTGTCGACAGAACTGAGCAACTTTTTCATGATTTATCGAGCAAGATGCTGTCCCTATGTATCCCTGCTTGTCTGAACTTGGTAAATCAGCCGGAATTTCACTGGCACTTTCACATGCTTGAAGTTTTTCAGCAAAGAATCTTTCTGAGTTTTTAAATGTCTCTGTTTGTTCCGATTCCGTTTGTTCACGAATGAAATCAAAATAGGTAAAGTTTTCCGGGAAGACATTTCTTCCTTCAAGTATGTCTGTAACCTGTTGGATAAACAAATCAACAGAACTGCCATCGAAAATCAAATGATGAACATCCATCAACAAATGGACTGCCGTAGGTGTCTGTACAACTTCCATACGATATAGGGGAGCCTTTTGTAAATTGAAAGGCTTTACAAAATCCTTTTTATAACTGATGAGTTTCTGTTCATCCATTGTTTTTACTGGAACCTCTATGGCTTGTGAATTTGTGATGGTTTGGACAATCCCATCATCTTGCGTGTCAAAATAGACATGCATTTCTGGATGAGAACCAATCACTTGTTTTACGGCTTTAGATAACAGTTGTGCATCTGTTCCAGCCGGATAGGTCAATAGGCAAGGGATGTTATAAAGAGTAGAGAATGGATTTTTTAAACATTCAAAATAGACACCCATCTGTGCATACGATAGAGGGACAGATGTTATTGTCTTTTTTTCTGTTGGCTTTTCATGACTTGTTTCCACGAGATTGGACTTATTCATTATTTTTCGAAGAATTTCATTCTCGATAAACTGTAAAGTTCCATTCTTTACCAATGTCTTAGAATCAACTTCAACGCCATAACGCTTGTTGATTTGTACTGCAAGTTTGATAGCCGAAATAGATGTAAGTCCCGCAAAACCTAAAATAGTTGTAATTCCAAATTCTCTGTTATTAATAATAGACGCAATAAGTTCATGCAATTCAGCTTCAAGGAGATTCATCGGGACATTAGTCTCTTGTACAACTGTACTTTTCTTCTCTGGTTTAGGTAATGCTTTCTTGTTTACCTTCTGGTTTTGGTTCAGCGGAATACTGTCTATTTGCATTGTAACAGCCGGCACCATGTATGGAGGCTTTTCCTCCATAATGAAATGGTTTAGCGCCTCAATGTCTATTTGTTGGTCACTTACAATATAAGCCGCAATGAATTTACCTCCACCCTCTTCATCAAATGCTTGGACAGTAGCATCTTTTATCCCCGGATAATCTCGAATAACAGATTCAACCTCTTTTAACTCTATACGGAAACCACGAATCTTTACCTGTCCATCCCGCCTTCCCATAAATTGTATCTCCCCAGATGGCAAATAACGGACAATGTCACCGGAACAATAGATACGGGCATATTTCTCATTATCACTGAACGGGTTTGTAATATAGACCTCCTGTGTCTTTTCCGGACGATTTAAATACCCACGGCTCACTTGTGGGCCTGAAATCCATAGTTCTCCGGAGGCACCCACTGGTAAACGGTGTCCCAATGGGTCAACTATGTAAAGATGGATATTATCTAAGGCCTTTCCGACCGGAATCTCTTTTTGTTTATGTTTCACTTGATAAGCTGTAACTAATACAGTTGTTTCGGTCGGACCATATAAATTATAGAATTGGTATCCTACTGGTGGAGTCAGTGAAGCCAGTTTTTCTCCTCCCGTAGATAGATATTTCAGTGTATGGTTCTCAATGTTGGTCGCAAATTGGTAACCTACTTGAGTCGTCATAAAAGAATGAGTTATACCATTCTGTTCAAAATAATCATTCAATGCCAATAAGTCCAAACGCATTTCTTCCGGAATAATATAAAGGGTTGCACCGGATATCAATGTTGGATAAGTATCCATCATATTGGCATCAAATCCAAAACTTGCATAAGCAGCAACCTTTTCTCCCATTTGTAAATGATAATGAGATTGAAACCAATGGCAGAAAGCAACAATATTTTTATGCTCTAACTGACAACCTTTCGGTACACCGGTAGAACCGCTGGTATAAAGCAATATAAACAGATTATTAGGGGTGATAGACACACCTGGAACCGGTATTTCCGGTAATGAAGGCAATTCAGAGGTTAATAATACCTCCCCTTGGTATTCGTTCACCAATGGACACAGATCCTCTTCTGTAATTAACAAACGAACATTTGCATCTTTCATCATGAAATTAAGTCGTTCCTTCGGATAGGTCGGGTCGAGCGGTTGATAGGCACAGCCGGCTTTCAATACGCCTAACGGAGCGATAGCCATCCACTCGCAACGGGGGATAAGAATGGATACGACATCTTCAACACTTAATCCTTTTGATGCTATATAAGCCGCAATACGGTCACTAATCTTGTCAACCTGTTCATAGGTGTAAGCTTTATCTTGATAAACGACAGCAATATGATCCGGATGCTCTTTTGCTTGTTTACGGAATAAAGAGACTATAGTTTGAGAATCATCATATTCCTTATCTGTTTGATTAAAAGAATCCAGAATCTTAACCTGTTCTTCTGTAGCAATGTTGATATCTCGCAAATATTCCTGTGTAAGGAAACCTTTTATTACAGCTTCATAACTCTCTAAAAATTGGTTGATCAATTCAGGCGTGTACTCTTTTACGTTATAGACAGCAGTTACTTGACATTTGCCATTCTCTATAAAAGCTTTCATATAAAGTGAGACATTCAACGTGCTGTCTATTAACCAAGTTGTTTTCATGGGTTTACCCATGAGCTGAATATAATTGAACAGCATCCCATGCCAACCAAACATGGTATTAAACTGAGGAGACACATCATGCATGAAATCCATAAATGAATAGGTGTCATGTTTTCGGCAACCACTCATCTGCTCTTGTCCTGCACGAAGCAAATCCATGACAGTTGTCTCTACGGTAAATTTGGTGTAAACCGGTATCGTTTTCACAAACATACCTACAGTATGTGCCAACCGTTTGTCATTACGCCCGTTGTATGCTGTAGTGAAAAAAGACTCTTGTTCATTATTATATTTTGCCAACAAGAAAGCGTATGCTGTGGTAAACAAGTTACTTTTAAACACCTTATTCTTTTTACAGAATGTATCAACTTGGTCTAAGTCAAGATCCATAACCCGGTTTATATTCCCCTGCTCATTACCTTCTCCTTCCAGATCCGGAGTCAGTTGCGTAAAGGTATCAGCACAATCAAAATTCTGGGTATACCAAACTTTACCCTCTTCATAGGCTGATGTATTTCGTTGCTCTGTCTCTTCTGTAGCCTGTTCGATCAGAGTAAGAATTTCGGTATCTATCGGTTCATCATTGTAAACCTTTTCTATATCGTTCAACAATACCTGCATCGAAGTCCCATCAAAGATGATATGATGAACATCTATAAAGAAATGGAAATAGTTCCTATCTTTGAATAAACGAACACGAAACAACTGGTCTTCGTACAAATTAAACGGTTGGATTAAGAGAGGTTTAATCGTTTCTATATCGTCTATTTGTTCGATAGCCAAACTCCATGTTTCATTAGACAAGTCTATCACCTGTACAGGCTCGTCATTTTTATTGAGCTCAATGCGATAGAAAAAAGCAGGATGTGCTTTGATTGCGGTTTCAATAGCGTTACGTAATCGTTCTTCCTCCAAACATCCATCCAGTCGATAGATAAAACCATTGTTGTAACAGACCTCGCCTGCCTTATTTATACACTCGACATAGATACCATACTGTGACTTAGATAATGGGGCTACCTGTTTCATATTGAGCTCTTTTTATAAATTAAGCCATAAATATAATAAAATATATGTGTGTCTATATAATATTTAAGAAAAAACGAATTATAGAAAGACTCTTTTGGGTTTAAATTGGGATTATTTCTGATGTAATTGAATATAGATGCCGAGTATTTTCTTATGGTTACTGAACGGTCTGAAAGTTTCTGCCTATGAAACTCGAAGTTTCAGGCGTGAAACTAAAAGTTTCATGGTGATAAACTTTTTGCATGATTAGTTACTTTTGGGGATTATAAAGGTTCTTTTTTAGACAGGGTTGAGAGGTATTCAGCAATATCCCCCTTTTCTTCGATACCTAATTTCTGACGTATGACTGTTTTTCGTTGATAAACAGTTCGTATCCCTTGTTGGGTGACGATACTGATCTCTTTGGTTGAAAAATTGGCCTTCAACAAACAACACAATTGGATCTCTTTTTCATTTAACAGGCGTTTGACCTCTTCTTTGTCATCCGTGATTTTTTGTTTATTGTTCGCATTTTCTTGTAAAGAATTGAAAAAGTTAGCCCAGTTCATTATATTGATATGTTTGTTTTTGGCATAATTGAATATACTTTGTAGCAATACCATGTAGCTGCTCATTGCTATATTGTTTCTGAATGCCTCATTTATATTTTCTTTACTTAAGTGTAATTGTATTTCTGCTTCTTTTAAATTGTCTTGTAATAGGTAATATCTGGCCAAAGAGGCATGTGCTATGGCTATATTTACACTGTCTTTTTTTTCAATGGAATGGTTTAATACTCGCATTTGAAGTTTGATGGCTTTCTCTTGGTCCCCATAATCACTGACAATGTCTGCATGATTGGGGAGTACCCTTCTTCAATATATCATGGAATCTTCCGG
This sequence comes from Parabacteroides distasonis, assembly GCA_015060925.1. Lineage (GTDB taxonomy): Bacteria > Bacteroidota > Bacteroidia > Bacteroidales > Tannerellaceae > Parabacteroides > Parabacteroides distasonis_B. The sequence continues at coordinate 1,106 of SUXM01000020.1, read as the reverse complement.
AGTTTGAATATATTGAGTAATTTTTCAACCCCCCCCTCTTAAACGGTCAAAAACTCCTCTTTGATTTTGGAAGTATTTTTCTATTTTTATTAGAAGAATATTTGTTTTTATCAAATATTCTTTTATATTTGTACGCAGATAGTTATTTAGTGATTTTTATAAGCGATATCGATTGCTTTTTGTTTAATATTTAAAATTAAATGCCATGAAGAAGTTAATGTTTTGGCTAATGAGTTTAGCCTTGTTGTGCAGTTGCACAAACAGTATTGAAGAGGTAGCAGTAAACTCTTCTGATGAATTAAAAACAAAGTCAGGGTTACCTACTATAACAGTTACTTTCTCTTTTTTAATTGATCAATCTGTAGGAACTCCACCTAATCTACTTTCTTATGCTCAAGCGCATTGTTCTATGAATCCGGAAATTAGTTTTGAAAGAATAGAGTTCCCTTTGTATAATGTTTGGCAGTGGGATAATACCAATTGGGTAAAACTATATCTATCAGATCTCATTTCATTTAATGGAACCGGAGATTATTTAACAGGACTTCCTCTTATGGCTGGAGCTGTAACTTCTGTATATGAAGGTGATATTAAAATTTATCCAGAATCTTTAGGCCTACAATATAATTTTGTCTATGAAACAATTGGATTACCATTGGTTTATAACTTACCAGGGCAAGAAGAACCTGGTCCAGGAGAAGGAGATCCTATTGAAGATAATTACGATTCTTTAATGAAAATCAAAAAGCCGATTATTCTGATAACAGAATAAATTACTCTCAAAAGAGATCTCATTTTTCAATACTATAAAGAGAAATGAGGTCTCTTTTGTGTTATATTTGTAGAACCCTAAAAACTTTTTGTTATGAGACGATTAGCTTTATCCTTATTATTCGGTTTATGGTGTTTCTGTCTATTTGCTGAATCGGTAAGCAGAGAGGAGATCCATCGTCAAGCAGTATCCGCCTGTATGCGTGTGGCTGAAGAGGATTTTTCTACCAAGGCTTATACCATTACTCCGATGTTGGAAGAGGGAGATACCTGTTACTATGTGGTACAGTTTGAACCTGAAGGTTTTGCTTTGATTGCTGCGGATGACCGGGTAC
>SUXM01000019.1 GCA_015060925.1 Parabacteroides distasonis | reverse complement strand
ACATTATAATCAAAAACAAGATTACTTTTTCGGTGTATTGGGATTCAATTATGATTTTAACGAACATCATTCCATTGGTTTGCGATACGAACCGAACACACCTTTCGGCAATCATAAAGTACCTGTCTATTCTGATGTCAGTGTGAAGAAAGACGGAGTGGATATGGAGAAAATGAAAACCGAACAGATATTTCAAAACAAAAGCAAATGGAAACATTCTGTCAACGCTTATTACACAAGTAGCATTGGAAAATGGAATGTGGATGTCAATGCCGATTACCTGTTTGGGCAAAAGGAAACCTTTCAAGAAATCAGTAATAATGGAGAAAAGGCCGCTGAATCAACCAGTAAGGTTCGTAACTATTTGTATGCAGTGAAGGCTACAGCCAGTACACCTATAGCCAAAGGACATTTTTCTGTCGGAACGGAAGAAATTTTCACCAGTCGTCACGACTTATTCTTACAAAGTGGATTTAGTAACGATGCTAATAATCATGTGAAGCAAAGCCTTTGGTCAGTCTTTGCTAATTACTCGTTACCTCTCGGTAAATGGAATCTCAGTGCAGGTTTCCGTTATGAATATCAGCAGACGGATTATTATGATAATAACATTCATAAGGAAGAACAAAGTCCTACTTATAATGACTTTATTCCGACCGTTTCTGCGAATTATAGGAATGGTAATTGGAGTCTAACTTTATCATATAAGAACTACAAAGAGAATGTGCCATACAATCTTTTAACCAATGCCATCAACTATCGGAGCAAGTACGAATACATGACGGGCAATCCGTTACTTCCCAAGCAGACAAGCGACCGATTGTCCTTGGATGCATCGTGGAAATGGATTTATATGAACGCTTGGTATCAGCATGTAAAGAATAGTTATACAACCGTAACCCAAGTTTACAATGATGAGACACATCCCGGAGTACATATCATCGATTATCAGGCAATACCCAATTCCTACTCATACGGAAGTGCCATTACATTCGCTCCAAAGATTGGTATTTGGCAACCACAAGCTACTATTAACCTCTCTTTTTGGGACGCTGAACTGGAAGCCATTGGCATCAACTACGATTGGAATGATCCTTATTGGTATTTCATTTTCGACAATACCTTCACGCTGCCGAAAAGTTGGTTTGTCAATTTACAAGGAACTTATGTACCTAAATTCAAGCAAGGTTCTGCTGATAAAAAAGCTATGGGCGTGGTTAATCTTCGACTTTCCAAGTCATTCTTAAAAGAAAATGCATTGAGTGTGACACTGACTGCCAACGATATTTTCCATACGCAGCACAATGCAATGACCGCTTATAGCATCGGAACTTCCACCTCATTTACGGAATACTACGATCATCAACGAATAGGAATTCAACTCTCTTATAAGTTCAACGCAACCAAGAGTAAATACAAGGGAACAGGAGCTGGTCAGAGCGAAAAGAACCGTTTATAAACGCTGTGGCATTTAAAAAAAACGTTACTATCTTTGTAATCCTATGAAAGGACTGTCAATTTTTAACAGACGAAAGAAATCCGGGAAAGAAGAACGGTTCCGTGAACTATTCCTTGTAATGTATCCCAAACTTATCCGCTATGCTACTACCTTGATGGGAGATACGGACGAAGCTAAAGATATTGTAAGTGAAGTTTTCGGCAAAGCATGGGAAACTCCCGACTTTACGTGCGAAGATCGTAGTTCGTGGCTTTATACAGCAACCCGAAATGCCTGCCTCAACCGTTTGAAACACCTTCGTGTGGAACAAGAGCATGTCGAAGCTATAGTTCTTGCCACGCAAGCAGATGTTGACAATGGTTATTGGGAACATGAAGCACTGTTACAAAAGGCGGAAACTATTGCCAAAAAACTACCCGAACCAACTTGTATTGTTCTTCGTCTCTGTTATTGGGAAAAGAAGACATATCATGAGGTGGCAGAGGAGATGGGCATCAGTCCCGATACAGTAAAAAAGCATATCAGCAAAGCATTGCGAATACTAAGAGAAGAAATGACAAGATAAAAACATAGCAATATGAGAAATAATCCTGATACCAACGACCATCGGCTGAAAGCCCTTTTCGGCGAAGCTCTTGGATCCAAGCCAACTTCCGAGCAAACGGAACAGGTATGGCATGATTTTATCGGCCAACGCCGAAAAACCATTCTTACGCACCATAGTCTTTATGTGACAATAGCTTCGGCGGCAGCTCTTCTCTTGTTGATGCTTGTCCTTTGGCCTTTGATGGATTCCAAACAAAGCAAAGATAGCATATTGGTGTTTACCTCATTGGAAGCTCCTAAGGAAATCACCTACTTAGAAGTGGGTGAACGGGTGGAAATACGTACCCCTGCCGGAATTACCAAGTCTCTCATCCTAAGTGATGGAACCGAAGTTTTGCTCAGTGCCAATAGCCGATTGGAATATTCCAAGTTTTTCTCTGTTGACAAGCGGGAAGTGACCTTAGTGGGTGAGGCACGTTTCAGTGTGGCAAAGGAAGCTAAGCGTCCTTTTATTGTCCGTACCGAACTACTACAGACACAAGTACTAGGCACAGTGTTCGATGTCAAAGCTTATCCAGCCACCGCTCCTGATGTAACGCTTTACGAAGGTTGTGTGGAAGTAAGCCTCAACGGAGCTTCTTCTCAACAGATGAAACCGGGCGAACAGGTATCTCTCAATAAGGAAGGCAAGTTGAAATTGGCAAAGGCATCTGCCACACAAGGTAAATGGGCAGAAGGTGAATTTGCTTTCGACAACAAGGAATTGATGGATGCAATGATAGAAATCGGTTCGTGGTATAACATCAGTGTGGCATTTCAACACCATCATTTATTGAATGAGCGTATCTATTTCCGCATGGAACGGCCCAAACATATAGAAGACGTACTGCGAGTGTTGAATGATATAGGAATAGCTAAGTTTGAAATGAAAAATGAAAAGATTATAGTAAGTAAAAGATAATGGAAGCTAATTTTTATTGTGTGTTTGAAATCCTAAGGAAGAAAATAAGCAGGATAAAAAGATGTTAAAAAAATAAGAGGTGTGGTTTGTTTCCCATACCTCTTGTTAATTCCTATTTGTTTCTGATTAATATTATTCTTGTAGGATGTTTGTAATTTCTACTTCAGATAATTTGACTATCTTAGCCATGGTAGTTATATTCATACCCATCTCTTGCATATTTTGAAGCATTTGAAATATTGTTTCTGATTTGCCTTTAGCAAGTCCTTCAGCCAATCCCTCTTCTTTCCCTTGACGATATTGGGTATGCATGGTGTTGTTGTAGTCTCGATAATGTTTGAGGGCTTGGTCATATTCCAAACGTTCCTCCGGACTTAACGAAGCTACATTTGCTACCTCTAAAATCTTACCAAAGACAGATTTCGGAGCATATTCCGGTATCTCTTTAAAACTATCCATATTCTTCAATAGATATATCCAACGATCAAAATCGGTTTCACATTCATCTTCTTTCTTTGTAAAGTAAGGCAAACTTAAATAGATATGCCGCATCTTACCGTTTACCATCTTACCCGTTTCCCGATCGGCCAAAATCACATCGGTGCGGAACTTCGTCAATGGGGCTAGCCCACATCCGTAAAAGGGTTCATGAATTTTCCCATAGCTTGATGGTTTTAGTTATAAATATTCAAGCCAACCGAAATCTGTATTTCGGCTGACTTGTCAAAGATAATGATTGTTTTATTTCTGCAATAATTTTACCACCTCTTCTTCAGACAGTTTGGTTATCTGAGCCATCGTAGCCATATCCATTCCCATGGCCTGCATATTACAAAGCATCTGACGGATTCCTTTTGTCAAACCGATAACTTCACCCTCGGCTCTACCTTTTACAAGACCTTTTGCCTCGCCTTCGGCATACCCCTTTTCTTTGCCTTGGCGGTAACTGGTATGTAGCGTGTTATTGTAATCCCGGTAATGTTTAAGCGCTTGGTCATACTCCCAACGCTCCTCTTCATTCAACGAGGCTACATCTGCCACCTCCAAAATCTTGCCAAACACTGACTTCGGGGCATATTCAGGTATTTTCTCAAAACTGTCCATATTCTTCAATAGATACATCCAACGATCAAAATCGGTTTCACATTCCTCTTCCCTTTTTGTGAAGTAGGGCAAACTTAAATAGATATGCCGCATCTTGCTGTTGACCATCCTGCCTGTTTCCCGATCGGCCAAAATCACGTCGGTGCGGAATTTCGTCAATGGGGCTATCTTGAAGTTCAAGAAGAAGATGCCGTAAACCGGATAAATCTCATAATTCCAAGCAGAGCCTCTTAACCCCTGCTCGTCAATCATCCGACATAGATAATACAAAGCCCTGTCTAAAAAATAATCTTGATACTGGTTCTGTATCTCCACGATAAACTTCGTACCATCTTCATCTTCACAAAGGATGTCGTATATGATCACTTTCTGATTCAAAGACTTCGGTATCTTTTCTTTGTTCAAAAGACTGATACTTTTTACTTTACGTTCATCATCCAAGATGACTCGCAATAATTCCAACAGTAAGTCTTTACTAACTTCTCTACCAAACAGATGCTTGAAGCCCACATCGGTAAAGGGATTCATGAATTTTCCCATAGCTTGATGGTTTTAGTGATTAATAGTAGAATCAATCAAACCTGTTGTATGATTGATTCTCACAAAGATAATTGTTTCTTTAAAATACAAAGAATCTTTGGTTACTTTTTATAAGAATCTTTAAATCTTCAATTTAAATTAAAGACAAGCCTTAGTCCTAATTTTTTAGGAATAGGATTCGTAAAGCCAGTCAAAATATAGTTTGTGTGACTACTTGATCAAATTTTTCTAAATCTAAAATTATACGAAAAACTTTGATAATTAATATATTAACTCTATTTTTACACCGTCTTATAGAATAGATAGAGTCTATAAGACTAATTTAATTTCTACATTATAGATGTTTGTTTAAGAGTCTTCAGTGATAAAGCCAATAAAAAATTTCTCAAAAAACATACTCGATTTCTAACCTCGGTTGTATTAAATATAAAGAAACCTAAAATCTACTTAAAACATGAAGAATAGAACAAGAAACAATTGAAGTTGGGTATTCATCTTCTTATTGCTTGTCGTGACCTTGCAAATCTAAAGCATAGAATTTCATTACACAGAAACAGGAAAACAAGTTATTGTCTGCGGCTTTGAAACTTATCGAACGTTTAATAATATCTATAAGTTTTGGAAAATATCTATATTTTTGTAAGTAATTAGATTAATTCATCAGTATGAATATAAGAATAATTTTAATAGTACTTTTATTACATTTGTATGTAAATTTACAAGCGCAAACATTTATTAAGTCTGAAAGAGATACAACTGTTTTTACGGAATATAATAATGGCAGATTATGGGCTTATCGGAGTTTAGGTAATTTTATGGTAGGTATGACTAATTATGAAGAGAAGGATGATTATGGAAAGTATAATCAAATTCTTAAATAATCTTGGCGAAGAATCAGTAACTTGAATTCTTACATAACAGCTTATAATATAAAAGGTATACCTTATACCGGAATCTCCACAAACTATAATGACACTCTGATTCTATCACAAATATGGTAGCGCAGACACAAATAGTGACACTTGGAAAGAGACTGGAGGATGATAAGAATATCAAAGAACAGGGTTATTTAAATATTCATTCTGGAAAGGCTGTAATTGGTTACATGAATATCAAATGGAAACGAGGTCTTTATATGACTGTTAATATTCCCATAAATGGACAAGTTTATTCTTTTGATTGGGATGTAATGAAAAAGAAAAAAAATAAGCAATGAACAAAAGTGTTGTATTCTCATGGGCAGAAGATGTTAATGGCAAAATGGTGCATGTTGACAATGTACCCAATGGATTAAAATGTAAATGTTTTTGTCCTTGTTGTCATGAAGAACTATTAGCAAGGCATGGAGATATAAGGGAACATGGTTTTGCACATCAAAGTAAAAAAAGAAAAGCAAATTTGGATATATGCTATATGGTCACTCTTTACAAATTGGCTGAACATATACTTCAAACAAAAAAAAGGATTCATGTACCTTCGTATTACGGTATTTATAAAGAAACCGATATTGAATTTACGGATGTAAAGGTAGATAACCGTTACGAACGTGAGGATAAACAACCAGATGTTATTGCAACAACTAGAGATAATCAACAATATTTAATAGAATTTATATTTCGATATAAAGTCCAGCATAAAAAAGATATAGACTATCACAACTTTTCTTGCCTAGAGGTAGATCTTACCGGCCAAAGATTAGAGTCATTGGAAAAGTTTTTAATGACTTCTAATCAAAATAGAAGATGGATTAATAATGATAATTATTTTAATCAGATAGAAACAATTTACCATAAGGCAAAAAAACTAATTAAAATTATACCGGAACAAGATTGTAGTTTATGTGAATTAATAAAATCATGCTGTGCGATAAAAGAACGTTTTTCACATATTCCCTTACGGATTGAGAATAACGGTCAGGTATTTCGTATTTGTAAAATTAATGAATATAATCATCAGTTAAAAGTAATCAATGAACAACGTCTACGGGATGAACAACGCACAAAAGTAAATGAACTTAAAAATGTTAGATGTAGACAACATAATGATTCTTTAGAAGATGCGTTAAACATTGTAGATTCTCACTCATCAGTAAAAAAATCACATGAAGAAATCTTTCAAGTATTAGAAAATGTAAATGAATCTCTTGAACGTTCATGTTTTGATTGTGAAATTAATCTTTCATGGGCTAATAAAGGTGGAATGGCAAATTGCGGATGTTATGGAAGGTTAGGGATAAAACCTACTGTAGATCCTAATTATGCCAAAAATTGTAGTATGTTTAAACGTAAAAATAAATGATATTTAATAATGATTTATACATTTACTATCATTATAGGATGATAGAACCTATAAGACTAATTTAATTTCTACTATTGAGGATTATGAAAAAAGAATAGGAGTGGGGTAAAATTATCTCCGAGGAAAGTGGGGATTACCTCCGATGCATTTACATTTACATCGGAGGTAATTTTTTGTTTTATTGATTACACTTTTTCTTGTTTCTGTCGCGGCTTAGGCGCATGGCGCAGAAGTTGGGACCGCACATCGTACAGTATTCATTGTCTGTCACCGCACTTTCTTTGTAGTATTGGAGTGCACGTTCGGGATCGAGGGAGAGGTTGAACTGGTCTTTCCAGCGGAACTCGAAGCGGGCTTTGCTCAAGGCATTGTCACGCACTTGTGCGCCCGGATGTCCTTTCGCCAAGTCGGCGGCATGGGCGGCTATTTTATAGGCGATCACACCGGCACGTACATCCTCTTTGTTCGGCAAACCTAAATGTTCTTTGGGGGTCACGTAGCAGATCATGGCTGTTCCTTGCCAAGCGATTTGTGCTGCTCCGATGGCAGAGGTGATATGATCATAGCCGGGGGCGATGTCGGTGGTCAGAGGACCTAAGGTATAGAATGGAGCGTTGTTGCAGATATAGCGTTGCTCCTTGACATTTTCGGCAATCTTGTTCATCGGGACATGACCCGGCCCTTCGATGAGAACCTGCACATACTGATCCCATGCCATTTCGGTCAGCTCGCCCAAAGTCTGTAACTCTGCAAACTGTGCACTGTCGTTGGCATCATAGATGGAGCCGGGGCGTAACCCGTCACCAAGCGAAACTGCCACGTCATAGCTCTTGAGGATCTCACAAATCTCAGTAAAGTGGGTATAAAGGAAATTCTCTTCGTTGTGTATCTCCATCCATTGTGCCATGATGGAGCCGCCACGTGAGACGATACCTGTCAAGCGTGTGTGGGTCAGTTCAACATGTTTCCTTAATAGTCCGGCATGGATGGTGAAGTAGTCCACACCCTGTTCCGCTTGTTCAATCAAGGTATCCCGGTAGATCTCCCAAGTCAGCTCTTCTACATTGCCGTTGACCTTTTCCAAGGCTTGGTAGAGAGGGACAGTTCCCATTGGTACCGGGCAGTTGCGAATAATCCATTCCCGAGTTTCATGGATATGGTCGCCCGTAGAAAGATCCATCAAGGTGTCGCCGCCCCATTTACAACTCCAGATTGCCTTTTCTATCTCCTCATTGATACCCGAAGAGAGGGCTGAGTTTCCGATGTTGGTGTTGATCTTCACCAAGAATTTGTTACCGATGATCATCGGTTCCGCTTCCGGATGGTTGATATTGGCAGGGATGATGGCACGTCCGGAGGCAACCTCTTTGCGGACGAACTCCGGCGTGATATAAGATTTCAAACCCATCGCTTCGATCTGCTGGTTCTCACGAATTGCCACATACTCCATCTCCGGTGTGATGATACGCCGTTTGGCATAATACATCTGGGTGATGTTTTTTCCGGCCTTGGCACGGTAGGGCAGGTAGTGTTGGGGGAAACGGATGGAATCCAACGAGGAGTCTTCCAACCGCTGGCGTCCATATTCGGAACTTAACGCTTTCAGGTGTACCAAATCTTTACGCCCTTTGTACCAAGATTCCCGGATACGGGGAAGCCCCTTTTGCGGGTCGGTGGTGATTAGCGGGTCTGAATAGGCACCGCTGGTATCATAGACAATGACAGGCTTGTTCTTCTTATGAACCAACTCACCGTTCTCTTTCTCTATGACGGTGTCCAACAGTTTGATCTTTCGCATTCCGACACTGATCTGGTGGATGTTGCCGGGTATATAAACCTTCTCGGAAGAGGGATAGGTGATACGGGTTTTATTTTTAGTACTCATAGAAGTTTAGATATGTTGTTTGAATTTTTGAATTTCTTGGATGAAACGTTTGGTCTCTTGCACCGGGTCGGTAGCTTGGAGTAGTGCGCCTGAAACAGCAATGCCGGTGATGCCGGTTTGCATGAGGGCGGCAATGTCTTCAAACAGAATCCCACCGATGGCAAAGATAGGAATTTGAATCCCAGCTTCTTTACACTGAGCCACTATTTTTTGGATTCCTTCTAATCCTAAGACAGGACTAAGATTCTTTTTGGTGTAGGTGAAACGGTAAGGTCCTAAGCCGATGTAACTTGCCCCTTGGCGTTCTGCCTGCACAATATCCTCAAAAGTATTGGCAGTAGCCCCGATAAGGAAACGGTTTGCCCGTCCTTTCTCTTTGATGATTTGCCACGCTTCAGCGACAGGTATATCCTTTTTCCCTACATGTACGCAGTCGATACCGGCCTCCAAAGCCATCTCTACATGGTCGTTGAGGCAACAAACGCAACGGGAAGCAGTCATGGCTGCTGCCTTCCGGGCTGTCTCTATTTCCAATCGCTCTTTCATGCGGAGCTGTACCCAGTCGCAACCCCCTTCCATGACCATTTGGATCTGTTGCAGTTCCGTATATCGTTCCGTCCGGTGGGTGATGAACATCAGGCGACTGCTCCCTTTGAAGTTGGCATATCCGGTAGGATCGATAAACCGGTTTATATAGTTGTTTGTATCCATGTTTGTATCTTTTTATAGTTTGTAATGATGGATTCGAATGTTTGTGTGGAGGGTTCTTTCCCCCATACTGCTCCTAATACGGCAACCCCTCCGAACGGAAGGGAATGGAGTAAGGGCAGGGTCGAGAGGTCGATGCCTCCCAAGGCGATAACTTTCTCATGGATGATCCCTTTATCAGAAGCCTCCCGAAGTTGATCCATGGTGAATCCGTTCCCATATCCCTCTTTGGAGATGCTGGTGAAGATGGGGCTGAGGAAGAGGTAATCCAAGTCACTGAACCGGACAAGCTCCTCGAAGGAGTGGCATGAACGGCTGACTGTCCCTTTGAACCCTTCCGGTGTAGATGGGTTGCGCCGGTTGAGGTGAACCCCACCTAATTGATAAATGGCAGCCAATTCAAGATGGTCGTGGAGGACTATCTGCGGATGAAAGAGGGTCGGTATCTCTTCCAGCAATCCTCTGATTTCACTTTCCGTACTTTCCGGCTTGCGTAGGTGCAACCGTTGTAATCCCTCTTTGAAAAGACGGGTGATGATATGGGATTCTTCTGAAAAGAACCGAGGGAAGGTGAGTAGGATAAGCTGTTTCATCGTTTGATTTTTACTAACGGCTGTGGATTAAAGAAATGGTTCAACGAGCCATTCCCATGTCCGACCTGTACATCCGCACCGGCTTGGAGTGCCTTTGTGATATAGATCTTGGCAGATTTGACCGCTTCAGGCAATGTATATCCCAAAGCCAAATAGGCGGTAATGGTAGAGGAGAGGGTACAGCCTGTCCCATGCGTGTTGATAGTGTCGATGGCAGGTGCGGTTAAACGGAGCGGTTCGACTCCTTTTATGTATAAGGTGTCCGTTATCGTTTCATCTTGCAGGTGTCCTCCTTTCATCAAGACAGCTGGGCATCCCATTGCTAACAGTCTCTCGGCAGCCATTCCCATGTCCTCTTCATCTCGGATAGGGATCCCGGTAAGGAAAGTCGCCTCGTCGGTGTTGGGAGTGATAAGATGGACACAGTGGAATAGTTCGGAAACTAATACTTCGATGGTCTCATCTTCAATCAGTTTGCTGCCACTGGTCGAGATCATGACCGGATCAAGTATGACGTGCGAAGGGGAGAAGTGTTTGATGGCTTGAGCCACTACCCGGACTGTTTCCGGGAGGAATAGCATGCCGATCTTCACCGCATCGACCTGGAAGTCTTGCATGACGGCATCAATTTGGCTTTCTACTATTTCCGGAGAGATTGCCTGGATATTTTCCACGCCCAATGTGTTTTGTGCCGTAACGGCTGTAATGGCAGATGCACCATAGACCCCTAATGAGGAGAATGTTTTTAGGTCAGCCTGTATGCCGGCTCCTCCGCCGCTGTCTGACCCTGCGATTGTAAGTGCTATCGGGTAGCGAAGATTGTAGTGTGTTCTCATTTTTACATAGAAAAGGGGGTATAGCTCGATTTGTACTATTCCTACGGCGGCATTACCCGCATCAGGTTCATAGGGTATAATCTCAGCCCTGTTTGTTAGTATGGCACCCCTTTCGGCAACAAAGATATAATAAAGATTAGATTAAACAACTTGAAAATAGGTCGTCTAAGAGTGAAAATTATATAAAAAATAAGGGGAGATAGGGGTTGAATATCTTAAATGTTGTCAATAGGAATAGTATGTGTGCATTTTGGAACATTTTATAAGGAGAAACTGTGTTACCTTTGCACCTTTAATTATTAAGAAGTAAGGCAATTATTAGGTTATAAAGATTTGTAATGGGGAAAAAGATTGTTTTTTTGCTGTCCTTTTTGTTGACAATTTGGGTGGCAAACGGGCAGAATACGACAATCAGAGGGATTGTCACTGACTCAATTACCGGAGAAGGATTACCTTATGTTTCAATCATATTCAAAGGAACGACGATTGGTACGGCTACTGATGGAGATGGAAATTTCAATTTTTCTACTCCTTCCAAGGCTAATATCATACAGGTGTCCTATTTGGGATATGACACAAAGGAGATCACAATCAAGACAGGTAGGATAAACAAGTTAGACGTGAAGTTGGCTCCCAACGGTATCGCATTGAATGAGGTCGTTGTCAAGCCGAAAAAGGAAAAATACAAGAAAGAAAATCCGGCTGTCCGTTTGGTCAAGCAGGTAATTGCTTTGCGTGAAAGCAATGATCCTCGTAACCATGATTACTTCCAATACGACCAATATGAGAAGATGGTCTTTGCCATGAATGATTACGAACCCAAGAAAAGGAAAGAGGGGGAAAAGCCGGGTAAGTTTGATTTCATGAATGACTATATCGATACATTGGAGACCGGAAAGAAGATTCTCCCGCTTTCAGAAAAGGAGAAGGTGGAGACTATCTACTACCGGAAAGATCCGAAGTCGGAAAAGCGTTTGGTCAAAGGTACAAAGTCGTCAGGTGTGGATGAGATCTTTTCGCGTGACGGTATCGAGCAGCTGTTGAATGAGGTGTTTAAGGAGGTGGATATTTTCCAGAATGATATTCCTCTGTTCTTGCAGCGTTTTGTCAGCCCGCTCTCCACAATGGGACCTCATTATTATAAGTATTACCTGTTGGATACGTTGGATGTGGCAGGTAAAAAATGTGTAGATTTAGGTTTTGTGCCGTTCAACTCGGAGACCTTTGGGTTTACCGGCCATTTGTATGTGACACTTGACTCTACTTTCTTTGTCCAAAAAGCGGTCTTGAATGTTCCTAAAGACATCAACTTGAACTTTGTTTCCGGTATGACCATCGAACAGATGTTTGATCGTACTCCGGATAGTACGCGTATCATTACCAAGGATGATATTCATGTGAATTTTAAATTGAGCGAAAAGGCGAAAGGGATGTATTCCCGCCGTCTGTGTATCTATAGTAACCATCAGTTTGACAAACCGGATGAGGAACAGTATCAAGTGTTTGCGGAGAGTGCCCCAGTGATTACCGTAAAGGAGGCCTATTCCCAGAATGAAGAATTTTGGAAGAACAACCGACCGAAAGAGGGTATCAAAAAGAATCCGAATACGGTTGAACAGTTGATGGCAAAGTTCCGGTCTGTTCCGGTCTTCTACATTACCGAAAAGGTGGTGTCTATCTTGGTTTCCGGTTATATCCCAACCAATAAGGATCCGTTGAAGAGTAAGTTTGAGTTCGGGCCGATGAATACGACAGTCAGCGGTAATGCCATTGAAGGTGCCCGTTTCCGTGTAGGGGGAACGACTACTACAGCTTTCAGCAAGAACCTGTTTATGGACGGATATGTGGCATACGGGACGAAAGACCGAAAGTTGAAGTATGATGCATTGATCGAGTACTCTTTCAATGACCGTAAAGAGTATCGTAAAGAGTTTCCATTGAACTCAATCCGTTTGGAATATATGTATGATATCAACCAGTTGGGACAACAGTATATGTATGCCAGCAAGGATAATATGTTCTTGGCATGGAAACGTATGAAGGATACACGTGCGACCTACTTGCGCCAGGCTGAGTTGACTTACTACCACGAACATTATAACGGTTTGGCGTATGGAGCGGTGCTCCGTAACCGCCGCGAATATTCGACCGAGTATGCGGCTTTTGATAGGGTCGGACAGGATGGTTCGATTACCCCGATCAAGAGTTATGATATGTCGCAGTTGGAATTAAAGTTCCGTTATGCAAAAGACGAGAAGTTTTATCAGACACGTAACATCCGTTATCCGATTACTTTTGATGCGTTGATTTTCAACGTGAACCATGTGATGGCGAAAAAAGGATTCTTGGGGTCTGATTATGACTACCATCGTACAGACATTGGTATCCAGAAACGCTTCTGGTTCTCCGCATTTGGTTATATCGACTTGATTACAAAAGCCGGAAAGGTATGGAATAAGGTTCCTTATCCTTTATTGGTATTGCCGAATGCTAACCTTTCATATACCATTCAGCCGGAGTCTTATACCAATATGAACGCAATGGAATTTATTAATGACGAGTATGCTTCATGGGATTTGACCTATTATATGAATGGTAACCTCTTGAACCGTATCCCACTTGTCAAGAAGTTGAAGTGGAGAGAGGTATTCTGTTTCCGTGGTTTATGGGGACACTTGACAGATAAGAACAACCCATTCAAGGAGGGAGATAAAGAGGGATTGTACCTTTTCCCACAGGGATCCCATGTAATGGGTAAAGTGCCTTATATGGAAGCCAGTGTCGGTATCGAAAACATCTTCAAGTTCCTACGTTTGGACTATGTATGGCGTTTGAACTACAAAGACAATCCGGGAATCCAAACCCGTGGTATCCGTTTCATGATGCGTATGTCCTTCTAAGTATTTAATTGTATGACTACATAAGTAAAAAGCGAATGTTTTCGATTGAGGAACATTCGCTTTTTTTACTTAACTCCTTATCAAATTCAAAGTCTTGGATAACAGATAATCTCCCAAAAAGTCGTGATTTGATCCCTTTTAGTATTGATTAGAAAGGAGAATCCCCTTCATAAATCAGATCAAAATTGTCCATAAACGTTTGTAGATTCTTTGCATCTGAGGGAGAAATCGTGTAATTAGTTTCATCTTCAACCAAACCATTGTTCGGATTAAAAGTAAGACTTACTATTCCTGTTGAATCATATTTGTTTTGAGCGATGTTTACATAAAATGTATCAAGAGGTTCATCCTCTTCCATCGGACGACAAATTCTTCTTTTGTAATAGGTTGGATTAAATAATAGGAAGATGGAATCGGCTATATTCGTAATGGAATCAGCATATACTAAATCGGTTATCTTAGGTTGCTTCCCTTTTAATCCTTTTCGCTGTTCGAGGGTTTCGCTTAAATCAGATGTGAGGATAAAAGGAACGTGCAATTCTTGAGCTATCTTTTTTAATTCTATACAGATTAATTCTTTATTTATACTTGGATTATCTATTTCTTCTGCATGAAATATCGATTGAATAGTCTCTATAAATATACATTTTACGTTGTATTTATGTACCAATATCTCTGCATTGCTACGGATATATGCTAAATTCATATTTTGCTTACAATGTAGATATAAGGGCAAGTTATCCAAAGGGTTCTCTTTTAGCAGTTTTAGGTTTTCTGCTACGACAATTGTAGGCCTCTTATTGGATAAACATGAAACGATTCGAGATAAAAACTGGATATGAATCGTGTCAGTAGCTGTAAACAGAGCAATAGGGAAATCCTCTTTTAAAAGATTTTTGATCACACTTAGAATAAAGGCAGTCTTACCCATTCGTGGACGTCCACCAATTATACAAAGTTCACCCGAATGCCATCCCCTTTTTTGTGTATCAATCTGTCTAAACCCGGTAGTGATAATATTGAAGCTATCACTAAATTCTTTGATGATAGAATCTATTGTTTTCATGTTTTTGTCATGGATAGAAGAATCCTTTATTTGTAGTGTTTGCATATTTCAAATATTAAAGAAGTATAGCTATATATTATATACAGTAGTGTTTTTTCATTAAAAAAGATGAAATTAATCGTCTTCTTCCTCCTCATCATCTTCTTCAATCCAAGCCTCTTCAGGTACTCTATCTAGATAAGACATTCTCTGATTTTCAATACTATCCTCATCCAGCGTTACTACGCGTATGAATTGGACAATACGGTCTTTATCTATTACCACCTTACCTTTTTCATTGGTACTGAAGTAATAGTGTTTAGGTACGGCAACCTTAGCTACCTCACCGTCCACTTCGAACGGTTCGTCAAAAGTCATTTCCTCTTCTTTACCCATTACCTCAGCTATAGCATCGTATAATGCTCCTGTATTGGTTGAATCAAAGATATTAGTTTTGTACCTTGCAACACTTAATGTATTTCCTTTTGTCTTTTTACGAAGGTGGAGTGTGAAGAATACATTGCCATATTTATCTTCCTTCCGAAATGCTTTGTAAATCAATAATGTTTTTTTTAAATCTTTTGTAGCAAGGCTATATGTAAGACTTCTAATGAGACAATCTTGAGAATCGGAAAATTCTACCTCACCATTTACTTCTAATGGTATTTCAAATGTTTTTTCGTTTTCATTACCCATTATTTCAGAGATAGTATCGTAAATAACACCAGTCTCGGCAGAATCAAAGACATTAGTCATGTACCTAGCTACACTTATGATATTTCCTTCTGCCTTTTTGCGAAGGTAGAGTGTGAAGAATACATTGCCATATTTATCTTCCTTTCGAAATGCTTTGTAAATTAATAAAGTATGGTTATATGTGAAATTTTTTATAAGGCATTCATAGCCTTTTCCATCTATATGATGGCCAAAGTTTGTCTCTTGAGAATCTGTGAATTCAATCTCTCCATTTATTTCTAACGGTATTTTAAAAGTTTTCTCATCTTCATTACCCATTATTTTTGAGACTGTATTGTAGATAGCACAAGTGTCGATAGAATTAAAGATGTTAGTCATGTATCTAGCAACACTTATTTTATTCTCCTCTACTTTTTTGTGAAGGTAGAGTGTGAAGAAGACTTCGCCATTTTTATCTTCTTTTCGAAATGCTTTGTAAATTAACATTGTTTCTTTAGAATCTTTTGTACTAAAGTTATATGTAAAACTATTAATTAGACATCCATAGACTTTACCATCAGGATGATGTCCAAAGTTTGTGTCTTGAAAATCAGTAAATGTATGAACTTTATTTTTTATAAAATAATTCTTAAAAGAGTAGATTCTACTCTCATTTAAATTAGCCGGACCTATACATAGAACTATGTGTTTTTGTCCGGATGAAGTAATCATTTTTGAAACACCTTTTAAGCTTACTGCCTCTATGTCTAGAATGTTGGAGAAAATATGAATGGCACATGGCTGTTTTACATCAATTTCAGTAATAGAATTACTATTATCTTCATTATCAGATGGCAAATATTCAGGTGTATCAACTATTTCTGTATTTATATCTTTTAGAGCTTTGCGTACATGTAATACTGCACGCGCTCTTGCAACATTAGAGGGTTCTTCCAAAGTAACCTTATGTAAATTTTCCAATAAGTTATGTTGACGTAACTTTTCAATTAATGCTAAAGTTCCAATACCTTGGCCACATCCCCAATCATATATTTCTATACCATTTGATAAAGCATTATATGGAAATTCACTTTCATCCAAAGCTCTCATGAGTTTGTGATGATGCATTGAACCGTAAGCAACCATATAGGCACAACATTGTTCCTCTGTTTCAAGAATGGCTGTTCCATGTTCAAGGCTTCGTCCTTGACTATCCTTATAAGCGAAAGCACATTGTTTATATTTATCTGGAAGATAAATATACGATACTTGAATTATATCGTAAATCGTTAAATTCTTGATTTTTTGTATGTCATTAATGTAACTCATTTCCCTGTTATCGTTTCTGCCCAAGGATTTTCCTTATGGTTCTTATAATTTAAAGCTGCGGATTGCTTACTTGTATTTGCATAACAATATTCACACATATGTATACATGTGTTGTATTGACCAATGTCCTTACTTTTCATACAACCACAAAACTCACGTTGCCCTTTGTCTCTGTTATCACCTCTTGTTGCATACTGGCCATTACCTAATATTATAGCATCAGTTGGTAGTGGTTCTGATTCTCCAAAAATATCTTGTATTGGCATAGGTTTAAGTTCTGCTTTGAGAAAGTTCATAAGTTCTTTATCATGAAAACTTCTACGAATTATTAATTCGTCGTCAATACAGTGATTATGCTCTATACCTGGGTACTTTCCTTTTTCTCCACAGGTGGCAAGTTTAAAATTCCAATTTTTTTCTTTATTTAAAGTTTCTAATCTTGCAGCAAACTCTTTCATCTGTTCTTCTGTCCATTCCTGGAAAGGTATTCTATTAGTTTCAAGGTTTTTCTTTACTTTTTTATATGTAGTTATATCGGCAAAACTAAATACAAGTTTTTCTGTATAATCTTTTAGTTGATCTCCTATATTCTCTATTTTCTGAAGTAACATATCAATATCAATGTCATCAGTTAGCATTAATGGATCGAATCGCCAAATAACACTACCTTTTCCTAAAGCATCAACAAGTCTCTTGAATGTATCAATACGTTCTGTAATAGGAGGAACTCCACGTTCTAATTTTTCTTTTTCATAATCATTTAGAGAATATTGGATGTAGCAACCTATATTTCGTTCTTTTAAATAATCAAGATGAGATAATAAAGGACGAGGATTCTTAGACCAAAAAACGATGAAGCGTGTATTTTTATATGACACATAGCTTTTTACTCCATTAAAAGGATTTGTCCAAGCAGAATAGCCTACTTTCAGCCGATGAAAAAACCAGTCTGAATAAAAGGCAGGGATATCTGTACTTCTGCTTGCCGAGATTATCTCCGGTACTTGCATTGATACCAATTCTCCGTTTTCTCTTAATAAGTTTTCTTTAGACCAAGTAGCCATATATTCTATCTTTTTTAGCTTCTAATTTTAGCCTCTAAATTATATATTATAGATTAAACGAAAGAAACTTTTTTTGTAAAAGTGAATTATTAATATTGAATAGATTAGTTTGTTCTTTACTAAAGAATATCTTTCTTTCTTTTCTAAAACTACCTCCGACTTAGTTGGGGATTACATCGGAGGTAATTGAAAATAGGTCGGAGGTAATTGGACGTTTATTAGGGGATTTGTTTGGATGATATGAATCTTATTGCGATATTTGCGTTACGATGATTGTGTAACGATAAAATGGAAATGAGATGAAACCGAATAATCCTTTTTTGATTTCAGGCTATCATAGCCCTGATTATTTTTGTGATCGGGAACGGGAAACAGCTGCTATTCTTGAAGCTCTTCATAATGGGCGTAATTTAACGTTGATTGCTCCACGCCGTATGGGGAAAACGGGGTTGATTCGTCATGCTTTTTTTCATTTGAAGGAGCAACATCCTGATATTGTTACGCTTTATATGGATATTTATTCTACACAGTCGTTGGGGGATTTTGTTCGTTTGTTTGCTTATACTGTATTGGGTAAATTGGATTCTGTCCCTCAAAAGGCATTGAACCGTATCGGGACATTTATCCGTAGTTGTCGTCCGGTCTTTACTTTCGATGAGTTGACGGGAATTCCTAAGGTGACGATTGATCTTTCTCCCTCAGAAGAGGAAAGAACATTGAAGGAGATATTTGATTATTTAGGTTCATCGGAGAAACGTTGTTATATTGCTATTGATGAGTTTCAGCAGATAACCGAATATCCGGAGAAGGGTGTCGAGGCTTTGTTACGTTCTTATATACAGTTTCTGCCGAATGTCAACTTTATCTTTGCAGGTAGTAAGCAGCATGTGATGCAAGAAATGTTTACTTCATCAAAGAAACCTTTTTATCAGAGTACGCAGTTGCTTACTATTGACACGATTAATCGTAAGGAGTATGCCGCTTTTGCCATGGAACATTTTTCCAAGCAACATACACAGCTTCCGCAGGAAATTTTTGAGGCTATTTATGCAAAGTTTGATGGACATACTTGGTATGTACAGAATCTTCTTAATCGTTTGTATGGATATAATCAGGATGTAGATTTGGAATTAGTTACATACGCAACAGAACAGATTATTGCTGAACAGAGTTATTCGTATGCCGGTTTATTGAAAGCCTATTCTGCCGGAAATGTTCGGTTGTTGAAAGCGATTGCCTGTGAGGGTTGTGTGAAGGAGGTTTTGTCCGGGGAGTTTATCAGCAAGCATAAACTTCGTGCAGCAAGTAGTGTGAGTTCTTCTTTGAAAAAATTAGTTGACCATGAACTGATTTATCAAACAACGGATGGTTATATCATTTATGATCGATTCATGGGAGAGTGGTTGCGGATGCAAGTTTTTTAGAGGTATAAAACAAGAGCCGGTATCGAGTGATACCGGCTCTGCTTTTGTTTATTTTGTTCTTATCTGATTGCTTCGACCTCTTCGGCATGGATAGGTATCTTTTTACCTAACAGGCGTGCTCCGTCTTCGGTGATGAGGTAGTCCTCTTCGTTGCGGATACCGCTGAAGTCTTTATAGGTGAACAGTTTGTCGTAGTTGATGAACTCGGTAAACTTGTTCTGGCTTTTCCACAAATCCATCAATTCGGGGATGAAGTAGATACCCGGTTCGATGGTCAAGACGAAGCCCGGTTCTAACTTACGTCCCAAGCGCAAAGACTTGCGTCCGAACTGTGTGCTCTTCGGTTGACCGTCATATCCGACATAGATCTCTCCCAAGTTTTCCATATCATGTACGTCCAAGCCCATCATGTGTCCTAATCCGTGAGGCATGAACATCGCATGTGCACCGGCCATTACGGCTTCCATCGGGTCACCTTTGACGAATCCTAATCCTTTCAATCCCTCCATGATGACTTTACAGGTCTGTTCGTACACCTCTACGAAGGTAATGCCCGGACGTAAAGCGGCTACTGCTGCTTCGTGTGCGGCCACTTGGATGTCATAGATTTCCCGTTGACGGGTGGTGAATTTTTTGTCTGCCGGGATGGTGGACGACATATCTCCGGCATAGCCCATTTCTGTTTCTGCTCCCGCATCCAATAACAGCATATCACCACTTTTGATTAGGTGGCTGTGGTCATGGTTGTGCAGGGTTTGACCGTTGATGGTTGCGATGATCGGGAATGAAAGTCCGTAGTTGTTACGTTGTGCCACCTCTGCAACAGCAGCTGCCACTTCACATTCACGGATACCCGGACGGACGGTCTTCATCGCTGCGATGTGCATATCGGCTGTAACCAAACAGGCCTTTTCGATCTCTGCAATCTCTTCGGCAGTCTTGTAGTTACGTTGGTTCACCACTCCGTAGATAAACGGTACAGAGGGCTGTTCGGTTCCTGGGACAATGCCTAACCATTGGAACAATTTGATTTGATGTTCGGCACGGTAGGTCGGCAGGTAGTGGATTTTTTGTCCCTTTTGTTGGGCATTCTTCAAATAACTTTCAATCTCCATAAAAGGGCGAACTTCGGTAATACCGGCTGCCTCGCTCTTCTCTTTCAATGTCGGTTGGATACCCATCCATACGATGGAATCTATGGTTAATTCATCTCCGAAGATGATTTCCCGGTCATTGTCAATATCAATGATAGCCGATAGGCTTGCGTATGGTAATCCAAAGAAATAGAGGAAAGTGGAATCTTGGCGGAAATGATAGGTATTATCAGCATAGTTCATGCCGGATTCTTCATTCCCCAAGAATAGCAACAGACCGGAACCGATGGTCTGTTTCAGTTTAGCCCTGCGGGCTATATAGGTCTCTTTTGCAAACATGATATGATATTTTAAAGATTAATCAATTAGAACATTAAAGAATAAACGCCGGCACCCAAAAGGAATCCGATCAAGATAGATGGGGTGAAGCGTTTCAAGTAATAACCAAAGGATATTTTTTCCAAGCCCATCGCTGTCACACCCGATGCCGAACCGATGATCAAAATACTACCACCCGTTACGGCACAATATGCCAAGAAGGTCCAGAACGAACTATCTGCCATGAATTGGCCACTTTCAGCTACCGGATACATACCCATGGTAGCAGAAACCAACGCTACGTTATCCAAGAATGAAGAACATACACCCAATATCAAGGCAATCAGGTTCACGTTTTCAAAGTTGTCACTTAAGAAGTTGGCCATGATGGTTAATTGGCCGGTTGCGTTCAATGCCTGTACGGACATCAAGATACCTAAGAAAAAGAAAATGGTACTGATGTCGATGCGGGAGAATACTCGGTGTACACGAAGTTCCTGGAATGTTTCATCTTCTATATGCGTATAGCGGCGGTCGGTGATGATCCATAATGCCACCAAGCCTAACAACACACCCATGAAAGGAGGCAACTGGATTAACATCTGCAATACCGGGATGATAGCCAAAGAGGTCAAACCGACAAGCAAGATGGTCTTACGTAGTTTCGGGTCTATCTTGGCCAAACTTGGATCCTCTTGTTGAACCGGAGCCAATACGGCATCTTTGGGCAACATGAAGGTAGTTGCAATCAATGGCACAATCATCATGGCAAGTGAAGGCAGGATGACATGCGTCACTTGATGGCCTACAGAAAGGTTTCCTCCTGTCCAAAGTAACAATGTCGTCACGTCACCAATCGGAGACCAAGCACCTCCGGCATTGGCTGCCACAATAATCATACAAGAGAACAGCAAACGCATCTCCTTCTCCGGTATCAGCTTACGTGCGATGGCTATCAATACGATAACGGTTGCGATGTTACCCAATAGGGCAGCCATGAAGAAGGTTATGAAGGAGAGAATCCATAAAAGTTTACGGGGGGCATTGGTCTTGATGGCAGAGGTTATCACGCTGAATCCTCTGTGTGAGTCGATAATGTCGATGATAGCCATCGAAGCCAACACGAAGAAAAGGGTAGTGGAGACATCACCCAAGGCTTCAATCATACGAAACTCAATAAATTCGTATGCCTGTTCGTGAATCGGGAGTTCAGCAAATGCCGGAAAACCTTTGATAAATTCAGCCAAATGTACGGGGGGGTGAGAGGTAAAGATGCCTACAGCGTCAATGAGGAAAAAGAGCCACAGTAGAATGGACATACCTACAGCTGTCGCGGCTTTGTTTATTTTTATCACCTCTTCAAAAGCAATCGCCAATATCCCTACAATGAAGACAATTGGCATCAAATAATACAGGATCATGTTTTTCTCTTTATTAGGTTTATACTTATTCTTTTGAACAAAAATAGAAATAAATTGTAAATATAAACCTTATGGGAGGGGAATTTTGGGAGAATTTTAATGCCCTTTAGTCTGTTTTAAATAGTAATGGTATCGTTCCATGACTTCACGGACATAGTTGAATGTTTCTGAGCCACGCAGGTAACCATGTTTGCAGACCGGGTCGTTGTAATATTCCGGCTCATTTTTCAAGCGGATGTATTCGGCCACATGGTTGTCCCAGACGTAGGGATTCTTCCCATATTTCTCTGCTAAACGTTGGGCATCGAAGATGTGTCCGATACCGGCATTGTAGGCAGCCAACGTAAATTTGATCTTTTCGGTCGGGTCTGTCACCTTCTTAAGCCCTTGGCGGAACCGGCGTAAACACTCTGCTCCGGTACGGATGGCTATGTTGGGATCTTTTAGTTCGTGTGGCGACACGCCCAACCGCTTGGCTGTATTGGGCATGATACCCATCAACCCTTCAGCTCCGGCCCATGATACTAATTCCGGATTGAAGCGGGATTCCTGATAACAGATGGAGGCGAGCAGTTGCCAATCCCAATCCAATAGCTGGGCATGTTGGCGGAATAGGTGGTCGTATGGGGAGACATGGCCGTTCTTTACCTTTGGCAATTCGGCTTGTATCGGTTGTTTACTTAGTTCAAAGTACCGTTTAGCCAATGCTTTGTAGGTACCTTTGCGGTTGTTGTCTGATGCCCATTTGTTGATAGCTTCAGCTAATTTCGGACTGTTTTTGCGGACAACCCAAGAGGAACGTTGCAAGAAACTCAGTTTAAGGGATATGTCCAAGTTCCAGAAATAGGTTTTGTTAAGACGAGCCACGTTTTCGTCGCTGACAGTATAGGGGATCTCTCCGGTGGAGACCATACTGATCAGATCCTCTTTGGTGATGGAGTCGGCTGTTACTTCATGGATAACCACTCCGCCTCCCAACTCTTCATTGAGGTTCTGAAGACGTTCATGGTATTTGGTGCCGGGTTTGACGTAGACCTCTTTGCCAATCAGTTCGGTTACATCTTTGATGGGGGTATCCTTTTTATTGGCTCGTTGGATTAAAACTTGGCACTCCTGAGACTCTTTCCCGCAAAACAGCAGCTGCTCTTTTAGGGTTGCACTGACTTTAATCGGGTATGCCACTACATCTGCATCTCCGGCTTCCAACATCTCTAATAGCTTGTTTGTGTTTTCAGCCACCTTGATATTCAGTTTTAATCCTTCCGAACGGGCAAACTCCTTGATCAGTTCGTATTCATACCCCATCGGTTGCATCTTGTACTTGAAATAGGAGGTTGAACTATAGAGGGTGACGGCGTTCAGTTCTCCTTTCTCTTTGATTTGGGGTAGGTCTATAGGAACAGTAACCTCCCCTTGCTGTTCCTGTTGGGCTTGTTTGCAACTCAATAGGAACAGGGTTGAAACCAATAAGAGGAGTAACTGTTTCATCTTTTATCTTTTTTGAAGTAATACAACATTCTCTACATGGTGCGTATGAGGGAACATATCCACCGGTTGCACCTTCTTGACTGCATATTTGACATTCAGCAAGCTTAAATCACGAGCTTGGGTTGCCGGGTTACAGCTGACATAAACGATACGTTCCGGTTCGGCAAACAGGATGGTATTGATCACATCATCATGCATGCCGGCACGTGGCGGGTCGGTGATAATTACATCCGGACGGCCATGTCGGTTGATGAACTCCTGGGTCAGCAGGTCTTTCATGTCTCCTGCGTAAAACAGCGTGTTCTCAATCTTGTTTAAAGCCGAGTTGACTTTGGCATCTTCGATGGCTTCCGGTACATATTCGATACCGATCACCTGCTTAGCCTGTCGGGATACGAAATTGGCGATGGTTCCTGTTCCGGTGTATAGGTCATATACTAACTCATTACCGGTCAGTCCGGCAAACTCACGTGCCACCTTATATAACTCGTATGCCTGTTCGCTATTGGTTTGGTAGAAAGATTTCGGACCGACCTTGAACTGTAATCCTTCCATCTCTTCGATGATATGGTCTTTGCCACGGAACACAATCACCTCTTGGTCGGTGATGGTATCATTGCATTTGCCGTTAATCACATACATCAAAGAGGTTATTTCAGGGAATTGTTCTGCTACGTAGGAGAGAAGTGCTTCCCGGCGTTCTACATCTTCGTGATAGAAAACTACCACTACCATCAAATCACCGGTGGATGCCGTACGAATCATGAGTGTGCGGATAAATCCCTCTTGGTTACGGAGGTCATAGAACAGGTATCCCTCATGGTTGAGGCAATACTCCTTGATAGCCAATCGGATACGGTTGGATATATCATCTTGCAACCAGCACTTGCGGATGTCGAGTACTTTGTCAAACATTCCCGGGATATGGAAACCGACTCCGTTCATGCAATCGAATTTCGTGTCGGTCTTCACCTCTTCTTCGGTCAACCATTTCTTATTGGAGAAGGTAAATTCCAATTTGTTGCGGTAGAAGGTCGTTTGTTTAGAACCCTTAATCGGAAGGATCTCTTCCATCTCGATTTTACCGATACGAGTCAGGTTATCGATTACCTGCTTATGTTTATAACGGATTTGTTCTTCGTAGGGAAGATGTTGCCATTTACAACCTCCACAAACCCCAAAATGTTCGCAAAACGGAACAGCCCGTTGTGTCGCTTGTTCGTGGAAAAAGATCGCTTTCCCTTCCGCATAACTATGTTTCTTGCGTGTCAACTGTATGTCAACCACATCGCCGGGAGCTACGTAAGGTACAAATACCACCATGTCGTTCACCCGGGCAATAGCCTTGCCCTCTGCGGCTACATCTGTTATCGTCACCTTTTCTAATACAGGTAACTGTTTCTTTTTTCTTGCCAAGATAATACAATTTAGAATTCCGATGCAAAGATAGTGCAAAGAAACGAAAGATATACATTTATACCATTATTCTCGTTAAAAGGGACATAAGGAATTGGATGAAGAGACTTATCTTTGCATCAAAGATTTTAGAGTTGTTTCATTTACTCATAAGGATAAATTTGTTAGAGATGCCAAAACCGGAGATTCCCTGAT
This sequence comes from Parabacteroides distasonis, assembly GCA_015060925.1. Lineage (GTDB taxonomy): Bacteria > Bacteroidota > Bacteroidia > Bacteroidales > Tannerellaceae > Parabacteroides > Parabacteroides distasonis_B. Next base: position 24,731 of record SUXM01000019.1, on the reverse strand, counting down.
AGAAATTTTTATTTTTTTCTGTTGGGGAATTTTTTTCTATTCTTAAATATTTATACATTCGCTTCGTTTATATCAGTTGGATTTATGGATAGAGCTCATATCTTAGATGAAATACAGAAGAATGCCACGTTGTTGTCGAGTGCGAATTTCCAATATATCCCTTTGCATCAAGTGGCTTCCCCGGCTGTCCAGGTTTTGCGGGAAATGATGAAACTGATTCGGAAAGTCGTTTTTCCCGGTTTCTTTGGAACGGAGCAGGAGGCTAATCCGGATACGATTCAATATTATACGGGTGTTTATTTAGAACAGATTTACGATATGCTTCAAGAGCAGATATATCATGGATTATGTTTTGAATCGAACGAACTGTCTAATCCCAAAGAGCAGGCATCGGAGATAGCTATCGCTTTTATCAACAAAATACAACATATTAAGTATTTGCTATCTACTGATGTCAAAGCAATTTTGGATGGTGATCCGGCAGCTAAGAGCCCGAGTGAGATTATTTTCTGTTATCCGGCGATCCATGCAATTTTGCATCAACGGGTGGCACATGAACTGCTAAAGTTGCAAGTACCCGTTATCCCTCGTATCATTACGGAGATGGCACATTCGGATACCGGTATTGATATCCATCCGGGGGCACAGATCGGGGAGTATTTCAGTATTGACCATGGAACAGGGGTGGTGATCGGGCAGACTGCTATTATCGGAAATCATGTACGATTGTACCAAGGGGTTACGTTGGGTGCCAAAAACTTTACGCTGGATGAAAACGGACTGCCGATGGATATTCCTCGCCATCCGATCATAGAGGATTATGTGACGATCTATTCCAACGCTTCGATCTTGGGACGTATTACTATAGGTCGGGGTTCGATCATTGGAGGTAATATCTGGTTGACACATAGTGTGGCACCTAATTCACGCATATTACAGACACGTGCCGTTGTGGATAAGTAATCATTAAAAAAAATATATACCATGAAGAAGAATTTGAAAGTAGCCTCGTTGGCTGTAACAGCCATTGTTTCGGTCGGTAGCTTGTTTAGCTCTTGTGTAGAGTCTAAAAAAGAGTGTACTCAAAAAGAAATCACTTTTGTAGCCAATGATCCTAAGATTGAAATTTATTCATCTGAGGTACAAGATACGGTACGTTTGATGTTGATTTCTGATACTCATTTATGGATGAGTGATGAGAGAGAGGAGCCGTTTAAAGATTACAGTAAACGTATGTCTAAGGCTTATAATGAAACCAAGCATTATAAAACCGGAGTGGATACGAACCCGGCAGAATGTTTTGTGAATACATTGGCTTTGGCTAAAGAGAAAAAGGTGGATGCGATTGCTTTGTTGGGAGATATTTTTAGCTATCCATCTGAATATGCGATCGAGTGGGCAAAAGAACAATTGGAACAAACCGGTATCCCTTACTATTATACCAGTGGTAACCATGATTGGCACTATGAAGGAATGGAAGGTTCTTCCAGAAGTCTACGTGAGACATGGGTTGAAAAACGTTTGAAACCAATGTTTGGGGATGTCAATCCGTTGATGTATTGTGCAGAGGTAAAAGGGGTGAAGATTTTGATGATTGATGACTCCATCTTGGAGATTCTACCTGAACAGTTGGAGTTTTTCCTTCAACAAGAAAAAGAGGGTAAACCGATGTTGCTGATGATGCATATTCCTTTGTATGCTAAGGGTAGAGGAGTTGGATATGCAATCGGTAATCCGAATTGGAATGCTGCAAGTGATAGAGGATATAGAGCAGAACGACGTCAGAGATGGCCGGAAGAGGGACATAAACCGGAAACCTATGATTTCTATAATGCTGTCATTAATTCTTCAAATTTGATGGCATCATTTACCGGTCATACCCATGAACAGGGAGTAGATATCATCAACGGGAAACCTCACTTTAACATTCGGGAGAATGCAGCCGGGGCCTATTTGGAAGTGGTGATTATCCCCAGTAAGTAAAAAAAGAAGTGTATATAAACGATAAAGACCTGCTCGGATCACTCCGGACAGGTCTTTGTAGTTTTTAGAAAATAGATTGTAAAAAATAGTTTGGGTTTTGGTCAATGTTGAAAACTACTTTTGTAATCTGTTATATGGAATGTATGTTTAATTTCTTCCTCCTCCCAAAGCTTGATAGAGTGTGATCATGCTTTGGATTTCGACAAAGCGGTTGGCTGTCTGAGAGAGTTGGGCACTTAGTAGGGATTGGCGGGCTGTCAACACCTCCAAATAGGTTGTTGTACCATGTTCCATCAACAGGGAGGTACTTCTCAACGCCTTTTCCAATGAATCTACCTGCTTTTCGAATAGCACTCGTTTGTTTTGGCTGGTCTGGCAAGCAGTCAAAGCATCGTTGATCTCTTTCCCGGCATTAAGGAGAGCCTGTTGGAAGGCCAAACTTGCCTCTTCCTGTTGTGCTTTGGCTATCTTGTATTGTGCCATGATTTGCCCTTGTGCAAACAGAGGTTGTGTCAAAGAAGCCATTGCAGAGGCTAAAAACTTACCCGGGTTTACGATGGCACTACCCGCATTGTTTGTCCAACCGGCACTACCGCTTAATGAAATGGTCGGATAGAAGGCTGCACGTGCCCGGTTGGTCACATAGAAAGCCTGTTCTAATGTTCGTTCAGCAGCACGCACATCGGGGCGGTTTGCTAATAGTTGCATAGGGATGCCTACCGATAGATCGTGTGTAATCACTTGGTCCGCTAATTTGCCCCGTTCATAATGATGCGGTGTTTCGGCGAGAAGTAAAGATAGGCTGTTTTCCACTTGGTTGATTTGCTCCTTCAGATCCAAAACAGTTGTTTGGACACTGTAGTAGGCTGCTTCCATTTGTGATGTTGCTGCTTCGTTGGCCAAACCTGCCTGCATCAATGCCTGGGTAGAGGAGACAGTCTCTTTCCATGTCTGCTCCGTTTGTTTGGCGATGTTCAACTGTTCGTCTAACATCAGCAGAGTATAATAGGAGTTGGCAATCCCTGCGATCAACTGAGAACGAACCAACTGTTCGTAGTCTTTGGTCTGCTCATGCAAAGCTTGTACCTGTTGCTTGGCATTGTACAACCCCAAGAGATCCCATTGCCAGCTGGCTGTGATCGGTAGGGAGTAGGTTTGGGTTGCTTTACCTCCATCAAAACTACTTACCGCTCCCTGTGGAGTAAATGCCAATGAAGGAAGAAATGCAAGTTTGGCAGAGAGTAAAGATGCTTCAGCCTCTTTTATCCTGAGTTGAGCCGTACGTAGGTCGGTATTGTTTTGCAAACCATGTTCGATCAATACCTGTAGTTGCGGGTCAGTAAAGAACTCCTTCCAATTGACATTCCCCAGATTAGTAGTGTCGGTGGTAGCTACCTCTTCTCCGTATAGCTTTTCGGGTGTAGTGGTAGCCGGTTTATATTTTTTGAGTGTACCGCAACTGCCGAGCAGGACAGTTGCGGATGTTAACAGGATTATCTTCTTCATAATGGATTACTTCTCATTTTTTTCGTTTAACGCATTTCGTTCAGCTTGGTTTCGTTCCAATTCCAATGCAAATTGAGCATCAGCCTCTTCATGTTTAGGTGGACGAACCTTTTCCTGTAGGAATTCAAAGATGATAAAGAACACCGGTACGACGAACAACAGGGCGATTGTCCCGATAGCCATGCCACCTACGACACCGGTACCTAATGAACTGTTCCCGTTTGCACCGGCACCGGTAGAGAACATCAATGGAAGCATACCGAAGATCATGGTCAATACGGTCATCAAAATCGGGCGGAAACGAACCTGTGCTGCCTGATAAGCGGCTTCAACGATCCCCATCCCTTTGCGGCGGCGTTCCAAAGCAAACTCAGTAATCAAGATGGCTGTCTTTGCCAACAAACCGATCAACATGATTACGCCGGTCTGCAGATAGATGTTGTTTTCCAATCCGAATAACTTAGCAAACAGGAATGAACCCATCAACCCGAACGGGACAGATAAGATGACTGCCCAAGGAATCAAGAAACTTTCATACAAACAAGAAAGAATCAAGAAGATCAAGACGATACAGATCACATAAATGAAGATGGTTTGATAACCGCTGCTGGTTTCAGCCTCTTCACGTGACATACCCCCATATTCATACCCGTAGCCGGTAGGCATTACCTGTTCGGCCACTTCGGCTATAGCCTTTTGTACCTCCCCGTTGGAATATCCCGGGGCAGCGTTAACTTGAGCCTTGATGGAGCTATAAAGGTTAAAACGGGTATCGATTTCAGCACCTTCTACCTTCTTTAATTTGACAAACTGGCTGATAGGAGCCATCTCTGCACCGTTACGTACGAACATATTGTTTAAAGAGTGTTCATCTAAACGGTATTCCGGTGAGGCTTGCAGCATCACACGATATACTTTACCGAATTGGTTGAAGTTGGATACGTATGAACCACCACAGTATGCACCCAATGTACTCAACACTTCAGCAGGGGAGATACCGGCACGCTTGCATTTCGCAGCATCTACTTCCACTGTTACCTGCGGGAAGTTCATCGCAAATGTCGTATAAGCCATGGCTACCTCCGGGCGTTGGTTCAGTGCCATCAAGAACTGCATGGAGTTTTGATAGAAGGTTTTCTTGTCACCCCCTGTTTTGTCCAACAGGTGAAGTTCGGTAGAGTTACCCATACCATACCCGGGAATCATACCCATTTGGAAAGAGAAGGCTTGTGCCTCTTTGATTCCTTGTAAAGCCCCGTTTAACCGTGCCATGACAGCATCTGCCGAATGTTCTTCTCCTTTACGTTCGTTCCATTCTTTCAGACGGATGATAATAGAACCATAAGAAGTACCTTGTCCGGCTAAGAAACCATATCCGGAAATGCGGGCATAGTTTTCAATCTCCGGTATATCAACCAATATCTCTTCAATCTGGTCTATGATAGCATGGGTCTCAGCCAAAGTAGAACCCGGAGAGGCACTGACATTGACCATGATGGTTCCTTGGTCTTCTTGAGGTACCAGACCTGTTTTGGTGGTACGCATGAAATAAACCATTAAAACCAACGCACAGACTAAGGCTACCCAAACCATCCAACGGTGTTTGATGGCGAACATTACTCCTTTTTTATATTTGCCTAACATTGCATTGTAAGAGGCATTGTAGGCTGCTCGTACTCGGCCGTTGATACTTTTCGGACTTTTCTTCCCGTCGCTTGGGCGCATCATGATGGCACAAAGTGCCGGACATAAGGTCAAGGCGGAGATCATGGAGAGACCTACGGAGGTCGCCATTGTCACCCCGAACTGGGTATAGAAGATACCGGACGTACCACCCATGAAGGTGACAGGGATAAATACCGCCATGAAGACTACCGTACAGGTGATGATTGCCATGGTCACGTCTCCCATGGCATCTTTGGTCGCCAAATAGGAAGATTTATAACCGGAGTCAAACTTTTCTTGTACAGCCTCTACCACCACAATGGCATCATCCACCACCGTACCGATTGCCAATACCAAAGCAAACAGAGTCAAAATGTTGATGGAGAATCCGGCTGCCATCAAGCAGGCAAACGTACCAATCAATGAAACAATAATCGAAATGGAGGGGATTAAGGTTGCTTTGAAATCTTGCAAGAAGAAATAGACGACTAAGATAACCAAGATAATCGCTATTACCAAAGTCTCTACCACGCTATGGATAGAGGCGTACAAGAAGTCGTTTGAACTCATCAACTTTACAAATTTCAAGCCTTTCGGTAAATCTTTAGACAAATCATCCAACAGGTTGGAGATACGGTTGTTCACATCGGTTGCATTGGCTCCTGCCACCTGGAAACTCAAGATAGTGACACCCGGATTACCTGTTGTTTCGGCATGGAAGGCATACGAAATGGCTCCCAATTCCACTTCTGCAATATCTTTCAGACGTAGTACTTGGCCACTTTCGGTGGAATGAACGACAATGTTCTCAAACTCTTCCACACTTTTCAAACGCCCCCGGTATTTCATCGTTAACTGGTAAGTGTTATCAGATTCAGCACCTAATGAACCGGTCGGGGATTCCAAGTTTTGTTCGGCAAGTAATCCGGCGATATCACTCGGAATCAATCCATATTGCGCCATACGATCCGGTTTCAACCAGATACGCATACTGTAGGTATTACCTAAAGCCATCACGTCACCGACTCCTTCGATACGTTTCATGGCGGGAACGATGTTGATGTCGGCATAATTCCCGATGAAGTTCTCATCGTATGTACCATCGGTACAAACCAATGAGACGATTTGCAAAAAGGAGGTTTGGCGTTTCATGGTAGTTACCCCGATCTTTGTTACTTCGGCTGGTAACAATCCTTGTGCCTTACTCACACGGTTCTGTACGTTCACCGCAGCCATATCTGGGTCTGTTCCCTGTTTGAAGAAGATTTCAATAGTCCCGGAACCGGCATTGGTCGCAGTAGAGGTGATATAGGTCATATTTTCCACCCCGTTGATAGCCTCTTCCAAAGGCATGATAACGGAGTTCATCACTGCTTCCGCATCGGCTCCCACATAGGTTGCATCCACACGAACGGTAGGAGGGGCAATGTCCGGATATTGTTCTACCGGCAGGCTGACCAATGAGATGAGCCCGACTATGACAATGAGGATGGAGATGGAGAATGCCATCACCGGCCTTTTGATAAATATATTTCCTTTCATCTTTTAATCTCTTCCTTATTTAACCTGTGTTCCTTCACGTACCAAACCTGTTCCTTTGGCGATAATCTCTTCGCCTGGTTTCAAGCCTTCCAATACGATGTATTCTTTTCCGTCACTGATGGGGGCAACGGTGACGAGAGATGAAACTGCTTTGCCTTCGATCACTTTGTATACAAGGTATTTGTCTTGTATCTGGACTGTGGCAGTTTGCGGGATTACGATGCAATTCTGATAGATGTTTGGCATGATGATGCAACCAGAAGCTCCGCTATGTAGCAGGCGTGATTCGTTGGGGAATACGGCACGTACACCGACTGTCCCTGTCTGGCGGTCGATAACTCCACTGATTGATTCGATTTTCCCTTTGATGTCATAAAGCGAACCATCATTCAACTCCAATTGCACCTCCGGCATATTGGCCAATGCTTCATCCATGGATCCATGCTGGCGGGTCAATGACAACAACTGGTTTTCCGTCATGGAGAAGTAGACGTGCATTACCGAATTGTCTGATACGGTAGTCAACGGTTGTGGAATACTTGGACTGACCAATGCTCCTACACGGAAAGGCAACATACCGATAACCCCGTCACTCGGACTCTTCACCTCTGTATAGGAGAGGTTATTTCGCGCATTGACAGCTTGTGCCTCCGCTTGTGCCAATTGTGCTTTCGCTGTCAAGAAACTGTTTTGGGCTGTCTGCAAGCTATGGGCTGAGATCACTTTTTGGTTGTAAAGCTCTTTGCTGCTGTTGTAACTCAGTTCGGCTGTCGCCAACCCGGCTTTGGCTGCTTCTACATTGGCCAAGGCTGTGTTTAATGCCGCTTTGTAGGGTACTTGGTCAATGATGAAAAGCACCTGCCCGTTACGAACCTTTTGTCCTTCTGTCACACACAACTTGACAATTGTTCCGGACACTTGCGGATAGACTTGGATGTCTTGGCGTCCTTGGATTGTGGCTGAATAGGAGGTCGAAAGGGCTTTGTCCATAGTGGCGACCTTCATCGTCTCATAACCTGTTTGCATCTGTACTCCCTCTGTCTTTTTACAGGAGGTGAAACATAACACACAACTGATAACTCCTAACAGTTGTATCCATCTCTCATTTCTTTTTGCCATTTTAATGCTTTTTATTGATCGATAATTTGATTTTTGGAAGGCAAAAGTAGAGGAAATGATTTCCGGAGGGATTATCTGTTTGTTGTTATTGGTGTTCTATTTTTCTCTTTTATTTTTAATACTTTGAAAAAGCGAAATTTGGAACAGTATTGAAACCAAAAGAACAATCATTTATCAGTATGTATTTTTCATCTTTGCCCTACTAAAAGGGAAAGAAATGAGTAGTAAAGAGATTAAGTGTATCAAAATTGAAGATTTCAAAAACACAGATTTTGCGATAGATTATGTAGATGAAGATTTTGTTTTGGTGAGGGATTTTAAGGGAATCCCCCATGAGAAAGACAGCCCGGTAAGAATGGATTGTTTCTTTATCATCCATTGCATCGAGGGAAATATCCAGATTTTCCTTAATGGCAAAGAATATAATTTAGAAACTGGAAATGTTCTTTTTTGTTTGCCAACGATGGTGATAAACAGAGTGATGACCAGTGTGGAGCATCAAGTAAAGATTGTTGGATTTTCCACACGACTTCTTTCACGTGTAATACCTCGTAATAAGGGAATGTGGAATACCGGAGGTTATCTGTATCAGAACCCAGTACATCAGATATGTGAAGAAAATATAGCTAATATTCGTATCTATAATACGTTGGTTGAGGCCAAAATTGAAGAAATTAATAAACCTTATAGCAGACATATTTTACATATATTGCTCTCTGCTTTGTTTTGTGAGATTATCTCCTATTTCCAAACGTTGGCAGAAAAAGAGGAGATAGATGTAATCAATGGTTTTACCCAAGCAGAACAGATCTTCAGACGATTCTTGAATAAGGTGGTTTCAGACCAAGGAGTTCATCGTTCGGTGGAGTATTATGCGACAGAACTTTTCTATACACCCAAGTATTTATCGAAGGTTGTTCGACAGGTCAGTGGAAAAAGCCCTTCTACTGTTATTCATGAACAGGCGATTGAACAGATCAAATATCAACTGAAACGTACGGAAAAACCGATCAAACAGATAGCTGATGATTTTAATTTCCCTAATATCTCTTTCTTTGGTAAATATGTGAAGAAACATTTGGGAGTATCACCTTCACAATATCGGAAGATGGACGAAAATTAGGTCGGATGTATTTGAAATTACATCGGAGGTAATTGTGGATTATGTCCGAGGTAGTTGTAAACTAATAGGGAAAGTGGTTAGTTGGAAGAAGTTCCGTTTTTACTTCAAAAGAAGATGTAAGATACCAAAACATATTTGGGAGAATGATAACTTTTTGAAGAAGTTGAAGAGTGCGGTCGAGGTAGAACGGATGAGTTTGGACGAGCGATTGGCTTATGAATTGAGTTTATCGGTTGAACGAGATTGGTATGCCTGCATGGAATATCGCTATGAAGAAGAGGTAGAGAAGTTGTAAGTTTGATTAAAAATAAAAGGAAAGCGGGTAAAATGGTTTTATAATCCATTTACCCGCTTTTTTATGTGTAAGGCCTTTGAGGTCTTATTTACTTTCGATGTATTCTTCTAAATCTTCCGGTAGGTAGAAGGTGTTGTTTTTATCTACATACACGATTACAGAGCTTAGCTGAATCTCTTCTTCTCCTTTTTTACCCATCTTAACTACATTGGTGTAAGGAGAGATGATAAGCTGTTTGTTTTTGCTTTTTTTATTCTTGACAACCAATGTCGGGAAGCCTTTTTCATCTTCAGCAGGGATTATCTCATATTGGTAATCTTCAAAGACTTCGGTGTGAGGAGCAAAATTTTCTTCAGTCAGCTCTTCCAACGTATCATGCGTAAAGCCGAATAGGTTACATAGATATTCGTTGATTTCTATATTCGTTTTTACACCTGTCGGAATGTCTTTTTGTGGATGGTAAACTGCCAAGAAGACCTCTTCGCCTGTATGTCCGCCGGTCGTGAAACCGAAACAGGTTCGGGCTGTGATCAATTTCGCCATGAATGAGGTCAACGAACTGCTGTATAGAGAGGCTCCCATACCGGATTTTCGTTGATCCTTTGGTATCGGACTGTTTTCATAATCTTTACAATTGTATAATGCGTCCAATTCCTCTTTCGTCAATTCAAATCCCCAGTATGTACGGAAAAGGTTCTGTAATTCGGATGCCGGATGCTTATTTACCAACTGAGCCATTTCGTATGCAGTACGTTTGCATTGAGAGAGGGAGTGGAACAATTCTCTTGCTCCTAATCCTGTGTAGTTCTTCAATCCTTTATGTCCGATAGACAAACCACCGGTTGCATGGTCAGGAAGAATCACCACAGCCGTTTCACCATTTTCACGAGCGAAGTCTAAAACAGCTCCACAAGCACGGTCGAAAGCCAAGAATTCGGTAACAGTACCGATCGGGTCATTGGCATGAGCTGCCCAATCCACTTTACTACCTTCCACCATCAAGAAGAAACCGTCCGGATCTTTGGAAAGTTTTTTAAGAGCTAATCGGGTCATCTCTTCGATGGATGGTTGTTCGTCCGGATTACGGTCGATGTCATAATCCATCTCACGTTTGTCATACAACGCCCAGATTTTATCTCCCTCAAAATTACGCATACCTTGTAAATCATTTCTGAAGACACCATATCCTTTGGATTTTAGGATGGCTTCATTCTCTTCTGAAAGGATAGGTGCGCCACCTCCCAAAACCACGTCCAATCCGTTGTGTACCATTTGAGGTGCAATCCAATCGTATTTGCTACGGTTATAGCTATGAGCTGAACAGTCGGCTGGTGTTGCATGTGGAAATTCACTGGTACAAACCAATCCGGCAGCTTTTCCTTTTAAAATCCGAGCCGCTTCTAATACAGTAGTCAGCGGTTGGTATGCACGTTTCGGATCGTTCGGATAGATATCATCTTCCGGATCGGCTAATGGATAGGTTGAAACCCAACCGGCCAAACTTGGATATCCCGTCATATAACAAGAGGTGGTAGGAGCTGAGTCACCGATTGGCGCATTAGAACAATGGGTGATGACCGTTCCACACATATAAGGGTCAATATTCAACATCTTTTTGTCCGGGTTAGTATATCGTTGCAACCAACGAGCGGCAGACACAGTCGAAATGGAAGTGCCGTCCGGAATCATTACAATGACATTTTTCACCGGTCTTATCTCATTCGCTTTTTTGGCCTGTACTGGCATCAAAAAAGAAGCTAATAAAAGCATTAAAATTGTCTTTTTCATGATTGTATGTTTTATAATTTTATAATCTCTTCTTCGAACCGAGTTATCTTTTCCAGTCCGTTGTCTGTAACTAAGAAACTGTTTTCTATACCTACAGCTCCCACACCCGGTATCACATATTTAGGCTCTAAGGCGAAGACCATGTTTGGTTCCAACAACTCTTTGGAGCGTGGGGTCAAGACCGGCAACTCATTGATTTGGATACCTATGCCATGGCCGACAAATTTGGCCTGTTGTTTAGTTCCCATGAAATAACGACCCAATCCCTCTTTCTCTGTAATCTGCAAAGCTAAGTTGTATAACTCTGCACAGGCAATACCCGGACGGGCGATGTTTTCTATCTCGTTTTGAATGTTTAAAGCTGTTTGATGTGCCCGATAAGCAAGGTCAGTTAGTTTTCCTATGGAAAAGACACGGGTCATATCGGTCATGTAAGCCGTATAATTACCTGCCATATCGACCATGATAGCCGTACCCTCTTTCAATAAAGTCCCATCTGCACCTAATGGGCATGAGCTGTCCAAGCCATTTCCTCCTAAAGCAAAATCGAAAGGAGAGGGGGCTTCCGCATTATCTCCTGCCAACACGCTTCCCATGAAGATGTCCATGTTTGCTCCAAATGCACGAAACATACCTAAAGAACCGTTTCTGCGCATACACCGTTCGATCTCAGCTTGGAATTGCACATCGGTCATACCCGGTTGGTAGCAAGTCGGGATCTCTGCGTATGTTTTTGCATGTTGCCGGGCTGAGATACGGAATTGTTCTATTTCGTAAGGTGTCTTAATCTGGCGCAACTTACGCATAAGGGCAGTCGCATTTGCTGTCTCTTTGGGTTGGAAAACAGATTGGATACGGATATAATCATTATATGTCAGTTCATCTGCCTCAAGTAAAAGCTTTTCCGGCATCTTCAAGCCATTGGTCGCAAAAAGTTCCGGCATCTGTTCCGGTTTACGGATATAGGCGATTCGTTCACCTTTTAATCCATTGGGGCGTTTGACGAAAAACCAAGGGTCACCTTCTGCCGGCAGATAAAAATAGCCATTGAAAAGGCGTCCGGTAGTATAATAAAGATTGACATCGACAGTCAACAGGCATCCGTCAGCATTTATCTGCTGCATCGCCTGTTGTATGCGTGTCCATTTGATGCGTAAATCGTCTATCAAGTTATTTTGTATCATTTTCTTCTATTTTTTCAACCTTCAAAGATAGTTTAAAATTTTATGCTAATAATATCTGACCTTATAAATCCGTTCTATTAACGCATTAATTTTATAGATGGTTATGCTTCGATGATGATTTGGTAACTTGCTTCGAATACAGCTCCCGGAGCCAATGTCTGCATCCAATCCTTTTCCTTGAATTCACCTTCGTATCCGACGGTATCACAACGACCATACCAAGGTTCGATACAGATAAATGGGCAATCGGGATGCTCTTTCGTAGGTGACCAGATCGCAACCAATGGAGTGTCGAACGCCAAGCTGAGATAGGGGGCTTTCGCTTTATCCAGAAGAGTAATCTTTTTGAGTTGTTTGTTTTCAAAAATGTAGGTGTCACAATCGAATGAGTGGATGTCAATCGGCATCAATCCCTCTTTGTTTAGTTCCAAAGTATGGATTTCCGGAGAGGCACATCCTTTTTCCACCGGGCAAATGTATTGTAAAGCTTCAGTTTTGTCGAAAGCAAAGAAGCAACGGTCGAATGTCGTTGGGTTGAAATTTGGGAAATAGAAAGCCGGATGCGCACCGATCTGGAAATAGAGTTCACGCTCTCCAATATTTTCCACACGCCATTTGACAATCACTTGGTTTTCCACTAATTCATAACCGATATGCAAGCGGAAGGGGAAAGGGTATTTAGCTAATGTCTCAGGCGTACTTTCCAATACATACTCAATCTTGTCCTCCTCCTTGCTGACCAGTTGGAAATCCATGTCACGGGCAAACCCATGTTGTCCCATGTCATAACTTATCCCCTCATGGCGGTAGACATTATTCCAAACACGTCCTACCGTAGGGAACAAAACGGGTGATCGTCTTCCCCAAAATTTGGCATCACCTTGCCATAAATATTCCTTCCCGTCTTTCTGAATACTTTGTAACTCGGCACCATGTTCGGCTACCTGTATGCTTAAAATTGAATTTTTAATCGTTTCCATAGAGTCTATTAGATCTGTTGTTAAAATAAACATACAAATATAAAGAATTTGTATATTTAGTCCAATGAATTTTTTATTACTTTTGTTTCCTAAAGGATAATGAAAATGTTAACTTTAATCAGATTAGAGATATGAGGAGTCTGTTTTTTATTGTATTTTTTGTTTTGTCATTAAATGTCTTAGCTACGGATAGAGTCGTTATTGTTGTCTCTCCAACTGGGAATGATAAGGCTTCAGGGAATGTGGCTCACCCTTTAAAAACTGTGGCAGCTGCTCTTGATAAAGCCAAACGGTTAAACCATGATATACCGGTAGAAATTAAATTAAGAAAAGGATGTTATGAGTTGGATACAACATTGGAAATAACCCGGAACAATGTTAAATTGACTGCATTTGAAAATGAGCAAGTTTCGATTTCCGGAGGAAGGAAATTAGCTGCAAGGATGCTTAAAAAGGTAAAGGATGTAGCTGCTTTGGAACGACTACAACCTGAATTCCGTCAAAATATTAGGGTTGTAGATTTTGGTAAGTTTGGTATTCCGTTTGAAGGATTACATGCTACAGGTTTTGGACGACCTACACAAAGTGCATGGACTGAAATGTATATAAATGGAAAACCTTTGCGAATAGCCCGTTGGCCGAATGATTCGACAATCGCCATAAAAAAGGTCTATGAATCAGGTATCTCAAAAAATGGAGAGAAAGCCGATTATCCGGTTTTTGGTTATGAAGAAGATCATCTTAATAGATGGAAAAAGGTGACAGATTTATGGATAAGCGGTTATTTTGCCCATGGGTATGCAGATGATATGATTCGTGTGGAAGCTATTGATACACTCCAAAAGAAAATTCATACAGCACAACATACTTTGTATGGATTCATGTCGGGGAAGCCATGGAGAAGATGGATGGCTTTAAATTTGTTGGAAGAATTGGATGTACCTGGTGAGTTTGTGTTGGATGCGGAGAATAGAAAGATGTATGTGTTTATGCCCCAGGAAGAGATCAAAGACATAAATGTCTCTTGTCTTGATGCTCCATTACTTGCAATTGAGAATTGTAGTAATGTGGAAGTAGAAGGAATTATTTTTGAATATGGTCGTCAGATAGGCATTTATTTGGAGAATACGCATCATGTGCTGATAAAGGAATGTGTTGTTCGAAATATGGGAGGAGTAGGTATTGCAATAGGAAAAGGAACTTATAAACTTACAAATACGGAAGGACATAAATTTGGAGGGAAACCTGTTGCGCGTGAGATTGGAGATTTAATGGGACGTTTGTATGAAGATATTCTGTTTAATCGTCAAGGGGGTACGAATAACGGAATAGTGGATTGTTATATTTATCAGACTGGAGCAGGTGGTATCAGCTTGGGAGGTGGTGATAGAGCAACATTGACTCCGGCAGGAAATTATGTGGAAAATTGTCGTATTTATAACTATAACCGTATTGAAAAATCATATCGTCCGGGTGTTTGGATAGATGGAGTAGGCAATAGAGTTTCCGGATGTAGTATCTATGATGCCCCGAGTATGGCTATATTGTTTCATGGAAATGATCATGTAATCGAGTTGTGCGACATAACCCGTGTCTGTAATGAGGTTGATGACCAAGCTGCGATATACTATGGTCGTGATCCATCGGAGTTGGGTAATGTCATACGTTATTGTTTCTTCCATGACCTAAGTGCGCATCATAGGGTAACGGCTACTTATCATGATGATGGAGCCTGTGGAGGTGAAGTTTATGGCAATATTTATTATAAAGCGGGATCCATTCCTGTGTTGATTGGTGGAGGACATCAGAATCATTACAAGAATAATATTTTTGTGGATTCTCCGATCGCTATTCGTGTTGATAATAGGATGCAGAATTGGGGAAAGTCCATGGTTGAAAAGGGAGGGGTAATAGACCAAAGGTTGAAGACGGTAAATTACAAACAACCTCCTTATAGTAAAGCTTATCCTAGGTTACCGACTTATTGGGAGTCTGATCCTTCATACCCACAAGGTAATTTAATAGAAGGTAATCTGTTTTATCAAATAGGGAATGTGGTAGCCGGCCGTACAGAGTGGTTAGAAATGAATAATAATTGGGTTACAAGTACCAACCCTGGTTGGGTAGATCCATCTAATCCTCTGAAAGGTTTTGAGGCTGATGCTCCTGTTTACCGAATGATAAAAGATTTTCCTCTTTTACCATTCTCTAAGATCGGGACTACTTTGCCTTTGCTTGAAGATTAAGAGGAAGATTATAGATAAGATATTTTATCTTTTAATTTTTTTTATCCCAAAAAGCAGGAGAGAAAGGAGGATTATTACCCACGTCCAACAGGGTAGATGGAAGAGAGAATCAGGTGATTGTTTGAGTTGTTTCTCGATTCCGGTTTCTTCTATGGATTGCAGGGATGAACAGGTGGATAAGGTATCCTGTATGGTTGATTGCTTCTTTTGGTCGATACGGTTACGGATTAAGGCGGTGATATGTTGTTGTCCGTTACTGTCGGGTGCAGAAAAGTAGATCTCATCCCGATGGATCACGAATTGTTGTTTCTGCTTGGTTTGATGGATAAGATGAAGGCTGTCGGTCTGACATGCCATTGTTCGGCTCTGTATCTGTTCCTTTTGGATTGTTTTCTTATGCAGTGCACAGGTCGGAAGGAAAAGGAGGGAAGCCAGTAATAAGCAACCGGCTCCTCCTTGTAGGCTATGATTCTTTTTCATGTTCTTTTTTGTATTTGAATTTGTAACTATAATCAACCCCGAACAGGGCACCGGCAAAGGTGGAGACCTCACCAAAGGCTACTAATACCGAGTGGTGGATCTCTCCGGTCGGATGATACCAGAACCCCATAAAAAGCAGACTGATGCCGGACATGGTTAACAGGAATGCCATGGCCAACTGACCGTTCAAACGGTATGTTTTTCTCTTAAAGGTCGGCATATTCATCCTCCGCATTGAAACAGGGACATGCTTTGTGTGCACCTAAATCCCGATGGCCACAGATACGGGAACCGGGATGGTGGGTAAGAAGAAGTAATAATAAGATACGGATTGATTCCTTCTGTTTGGGTGTACGGGTATCTTTGGGTTTTCCGGTCACATCCAATCCTCCTTCGTAACAGATGGCGATACTGTTTCGGTTAAATCCTTTGGCATGTGCCGGGATCTGTTCGACCGGTCGCATGGAGATAATCTCGCCATTGCGGCGAATGTAAAAGTGATAACCGGCTTGGGTGAATCCACGCGCTTTATGATCTCGTTCCAACTGTTCGGGTGAATAGGACTGGGTGTCTTTTGTTGCCGAACAATGCAATACGATTAAATTGATTTTTCTCATACCTTTTCGTTTTTGTTTGAGGTAAAGGTATGGATATCATTAAAGGAGTAGTCGGAAGTTGTCGGTGAAGGTGGAAATGGATTGAGTTAATCTTAGATAATGGCAACAATACCACTGATAAGCATCATGGAATAGACGATTTTTTTCAATAAAGCACCACTGATCCGTTCGAAACAACGTGCTCCAATCCAGGCACCGATTACCAATCCAAGCAAGCCAATTCCCCACCAAAGGAATGTGTTTTCAGAAAAGAATCCTACCCGTGCACGGAAAAGGGTATAGAAGATATTGAATAAGACTGAATAGGCCTGTAGGGTGGTGAGGTATTCCCGTTTGTCTTCGATTGTGCCAATACAATAGAGGACAACTGCCGGTCCGGGCATGGCAAACATACCACCCATGACACCACTAACGGCTCCTATAATGGCTTGTGCTCCTTTGGATTTGAATAGGAGGTTCAGTCTCCCCTCACAGAAAAGGAAATAGAGGGCAATCAAAATTAAGACTACACCAAAACAACGTTTCAAAGTGTCATTGCTCAATGACGACATGTATTCAATCGCAATGAAAGAGGCTATGATATTGAATAATAAAACAATCCCCATGGTTCGCCAACGGATGAAACGCCAATTCCGAATGGCAATAAGCAGGGCTGTCGTTCCTGCCAACAGACCGGAGATAGTGACCGATTCACCATAAGTTGGTAGGAAAAAGGGGAAAAACATCATCACGAATATACCGAAACCAAATCCACTTACCCGCTGAATGAAGCTGGCAACAATCGATAAAAGGAATATGAAAATAGTTGTTTCAGTCATTTTTCGAGATTCTGGCGCAAAGGTAGAAAAAAATTGTTTACTCTGATAAACAAAAACCGGGGAAGTTGAATAACCGGGTAAAGCATCACCGGTAGCTTTTGTTATTTAACTTCCCATGTTTCGGGATCTCCCAAGTGGTCGATCAAGATCGACAGTTGGAGTGGGGTGTAGAGGCGTTGCCCCTTTTTGTAACCTGCCAAGATAAGCTCTTCCATCAGCTCCTCGTCACGTTTGATCCAACGAGTCAGTTGGGTAGATGCCGACTTCGGCAATACATGTTTGAAATAGAGCATTGCAAGCTCGGTATGTCCGTAAATACGTGTTTTATCCATGATTGTTCTCCTTTTCTTTTGCTTGTTTTTGTTTTAAATATTCTTTCCATGTGATGCATTTGCTTTCCGCTTGGGGAGGCAATGCCGCTTGTGCTTTCCGCTGGTATTCCTCCCGATGGCGGATGATCTCCGTACGCCGTTGCTCCATGAACTGCAGGAGTGAGGAGGTGATGAACAGCGCATCCACCATCCCATAGAAACGGCCGTACCGCCCGCATTTCAACCGGTGGAAGAAAAGTAACATCTCAGAAGCCTTTAGATTGGGGTATTCCGCCAAAATCAGTGCCGCCAGCTCCTTCTGCCGGGCTATCGGCATCTTGTCTTTGACTCCTGCGAAATTGTTGATGTTCTCGATCTGGATGCAAAGCCAGACGATCACCATCTGTTTGCCATAACCATCAGCCATCGTTGCCAAGGTAGGAGCCGTACCCAAATAGGCACGATCCTCATTGCGGGCAGTGGCAATTTGCAGGTCAGGGGTGAACAGTTTCAAAAAATCTTCGGCCGAGCCGTAACGTTGGCGCATGTCAGCAACCGCTTGTTGCCTCCGCTGCCATACGGAGCAGTTCTGCCCGACGGGCTGCTTCTCCGTTATCTGTGGAATTTCTATTTTCATGAAGTCCTGATTTTAGAGTAGTATTTTTATTTCCTTTTTCTTTTCCTTTTCCTTTTGTAGGGGTTTTTGCAGCAAAAACAGGGGTTTCTGTTACATTAACCAGGGTTTCTGTTACATTAACTAGGGTTTTTGTTGCAGAAACCTCCTTTGAAGGAAGTAAATTGAACCTTTCTTCTATTTGAACTTTGGTTCGTTTATAGATCTCTTCAAACCGTAATTGAATACCTTTCGAAGTGAGTATTTGCTCTTGCTCTAACAAACGTTTATCAAACAGTTTGATTTGTGCGCAAAAGAGGATAACCTCTTCGACAAACGTATCTTCCTGACCGGTCGAGAAACCGACATCGAAACAAAAATCCCTATCAAAATGGGCATAATACCCCTTTTCTCCATACACCTCGCAGAGTGTGGCGATATAAATACAGATGCCCTTGCAGCCGTATCGTTGGGCCAGGCGTTGGATCTTCCTGTTAGACAAGAAACGGGTGTCCAACGGGAAATAGCCAAGCCCCTTCTTTAATGGTCTTGCCATAGTTTAAAATTTGAAATGATTTGTGTAATAAAACCACAAGGCTTAACTCTAACCGGTGTGGAAGAAAGGGAGAAAAAAAATTGATTTAAGGAAAATAAACCAAAAAGTTGAACTCCGGGACTTCGCATTAAAATTCAACTTCCTGGTTCTTTGCCGACAAAGGTAAGAGATTATTCCTAATCTCCAACTACCTCCGATGTAAATTGAAATAGGTCGGAGGAAATAAGAGATTAGCTCGGAGGGAGAGTGTTACTGCCGATCTTGTAGGAAAACGCACCTTTTTAATGGTTATTTTTATCGGAAAACGCACCTGCTATCAAAAAAATAAGCAAATAGAATTGATACGCTGAAGTTTTTTAACTGCTTAAAACTTGATGTTCGTAGGAACAAAGCAAGGTGTTTTTGAATTATTCGAAACCTTTCGGGTTACTCTTGAATACCTTGATACATTCTGTGAATTTTTATCCCTCAAAGTTGGAACTTTTAAGGGTAAATAAATTTTTTATAAAGAATATTATATTATTCCCGATAAAATAACTTAACTTTACGTTAAGTTCAATATAGTGATTATAATGGAGGATATTAATCATTTAAAAATAGTGCTTGTAGAAAAGATGAAAACTGGCAGATGGTTGGTTGAACAATTAGGTAAAAATCCCTCAACTATTTCCAAATGGTGCTACAACAAAATGCAGCCATCTTTGGTGATGCTGACCAAGATTGCCCAGACTCTTAATGTGACAACCAAAGATTTGATTAATTAATATGGCAAATAAGAATCTGAACAAAGCCAAGGTGGCTAAGAAAGATGAATTTTATACGCAGCTCGAGGATATAAATAATGAGTTGCGCCACTACCGCGAACACTTTCGTGACAAAACAGTGCTTTGTAATTGCGACGATCCACGCGTGAGCAATTTCTTCACTTACTTTGCTTATAATTTTGAATTTCTCGGTTTGAAGAAACTGATTACCACTTGCTATAAGAATCAGGATAGCGATTTGTTCAGTCAAGGAGAATCGGAGCAAGCCGTGTATTTAATTTATGAGGGCGATAAGAATGGCAACCACATTCCCGACCCTGAAGAAATAGGCATTCACCCCTTAAAGGGCGACGGTGATTTCCGTAGCGCTGAGTGTATAGAATTGCTGAAAGAAGCAGACATTGTTGTGACTAACCCGCCTTTTTCTCTCTTTCGTGAGTTCGTGGCGCAACTTATTGAATACGATAAGAAGTTCTTGATTATTGGGCATCAGAATGCGATTAAATACAAAGAAATTTTCCCTCTCATACAACAAAATAAAATCTGGTTAGGGTATGGCTTTAAGGGTGGTGCTGGGCACTTTGTATCTAATTATGAAGACACCGCAACCGCAGGTAACCACAAAGAGGGTATGATTAGAGTATCGGGGGTTCATTGGTTTACCAATCTTGAAACTAAAAAACGCCACGAAGATTTAATACTCTATAAATCATATACTCCAGAAGAATTTCCTAAGTATGAGAACTATGATGCAATAGATGTAACTAAAACTTCCGAAATTCCATATGACTATAATGGGAAAATGGGGGTTCCTATAACTTTTTTAGACAAATATAATCCAGAGCAATTTGAAATAATCGGTAATACTTGTGATACAGATTGGATTAGATTGGAAGGGTTCAAACCTTTAGGCCAAGACACTATAGCCCGATTAAGGAAACAGGGGAATAAAGCTCATGTCACAGCAAATATGAACTCTCCATACATAATCAAAGATGGTTTAGTAACCTTGCCTTACGCTCGTATAATAATTCAAAAAAGAAATAACCATGAATATTGAGTTGAAATCTATACCTATTCGTGACCTTATAACAGGTTATAGCAATAATCCCGACACAGGTGTTCGCGCTTATGGCGGTAAACTTGATGTACGCCCTCCATATCAGCGAGAGTTCCGATATGATGAGCAACAAAAGCGAGCTGTTATTGAAACTATAATGAAAGGTTTTCCGCTCAATATAATGTATTGGTCGGAAGAGGCTGACGGCACATTTGAGATGATTGATGGACAGCAGCGTACACTTTCTATATGTGAGTTCTATACCCACGATTTTAATATCGTAGATAAGGATAGAGGTGTATTGTTTTTCAATACCCTAACAGATGAGGAGAAAAATGCATTTCTTAACTATGAACTGACTGTTTATTTCTGTAGTGGTACAGACAAGGAGAAGTTGGATTGGTTTCGTGTAATCAACATTGCTGGTGAGAAACTTATGGATCAGGAGTTGAGAAATGCGGTATATGTTGGGCCATTTGTAACCGATGCTCGTCGCCATTTTTCGAAAAACGGTTGTCCTGCTTATAAGATTGGTGGCGATTATATGACAGGAAAATTAGAAGAACAAGCATATCTCGAAACAATTTTGAAATGGGCAGCTCGTCACGATAATATACACGAAGAAAAGCCTATTGATAAGTATATGGCTATTCATCAGCACGATCCTAACGCCAATAAACTATGGGCGTACTATATGCAAATTATGACTTGGGTACGCTCAACATTTCCACATTACCGCAAAGAGATGAAAGGTCTTGATTGGGGTGCTATGTTTGACGAGTTTAATGAAAATGTATATGATGTAAATGCACTCGAAAAGCAGATACATGACCTTATGGAAGATGACGAGATAATGAAGAAATCGGGTATCTACCGTTATGTGTTGAGTGGTGATTTGCGTGATTTATCATTCCGTACATTCGACAGAAAGCAGAAGCGTGAGGCATATGAAAGACAAAAGGGTATATGCGTACATTGTGGAAAGCACTTTGAATTAGAAGAAATGGAAGCCGACCATATCACACCTTGGAAGGAAGGCGGCACAACCGTGGCAGACAACTGTCAAATGCTTTGCCGAAATTGTAATAGAGTGAAGGGCGGAAAATAAGATTTTGAAAGAACATATTAATAAAGTTAAGAAAATGGCATTAAGACCTAAATTAGAATTTTTTAGAATTAAATTAGTTTCTAAGAATGGGGAGTACAAAACATTTAGGGACTTTGCTATTGATGAATTGTATCAAAGGCGTCCAAGTTCAGATGCGCAAATAATGAATAAATTGTTTGATCACTTTATGAACAGGCTCGTTACTGATACAGCAAAGAGTAGTAGTATAAAAAAGCAACTAAAACTAATAAAAACAAATGCGAATTTACATTTAGAACATAGTCCTAGGGTAGATGTCCGAAACAATCTTATCTATGGTGTGATTAATGGGGGACGATTTGGTCGCAATGGAATGATGAGTGATTCTTCGGCAGATGCAGAAGAAGCGAATGCTTTTGGTAAAAATAAAACCATCCTTCGTTATTTCTATTTCCTATTATATTTGCCTTTAGATCATAATGAAGGGTGCTTTATAATTCATTCAAATAGTAAAGAAGAAACAATTACAGATATGTTCAAAGTTTATATAGAGAGACTTTTTAAAGGAGGAAATTATAAACGCACTGCACTAAACATGTTCTGCCCAAAATCATTTCAAGAAGAGTTTCAAAACGAAGCTATAATTAAGTCTCTAGAGTTTAGCAATACTTATAGAGATGAAGTTTTTACAGATAACGGTATTGGAACGTACCAGCAGTTGTATGATGTTAAAATAGAAATAAAGCCAAAAGGGGGAAACATTCCGTTAATGGCGAAATCAAAGATGGTGGATCTTTTACGTCAACTAGGATTTTTTCGCCATAGGCATGACACTGAAAGTTTGACAAGTTTTGATAGAAAGAAAATGATATTAAATAGTCCTTTCTCAAAAACTGACAGAACCTTTGATTTTGACGATGAGAGCTTAAATGTAATCCCAGTAGTATATCTTGAAGGACGTATCAATCACTATAATGATGATGACACTCCTGAATTTAATGAACTAAATCAGCTTTGTCAGAATCTATTTAAAGATGAAGTGTTGCCAGAAATTAGACCCGATTTATTTGAGCAAAACAATGAAGCGTAATATAGAACACTCATTTATTCATTTTGTATATTCTAAGGCACGGGAAAGTGAAACCTTAGACATAAATAACCAAAAGAAATCCTTTGTTCGTAGGAATGGTAGGTATTTACTTGCTTATCCTATAACTGTGTTTGTGCTTTTTTCGCTTTCTGAGGGATATAATAATGAGTTTCTTCAATTGGGAGCTTCTATTCTAGCCATTTTAATTGGATTGTTTTTAACAGCATTAGTATTTGCTTTAGACAAGTTTTATATTCCGCCCAAGAAAAAGAGTGGAGATTACAAATTGTATTTGGAAGAAAATGAACAAACTCGAAATCTTGAGATCTCAATTGATGAAGTCGTTTTTGAGAATGCCAGGGAAAAACTATGGCAAAAACAATCTTTTTACTATGTTCAGAAATTCAATGTTTTAGTTGGTAAGAGTGTTATAGTTGGCATATGGGCTTTGGCGTTAATTTGTATAAATGTTATGTATTCAAGTTTTTTTAGTGTTAATATCGCCAATTATACTACGGTTCCAATTACTTTACGATCCTTTTCAATATTCTTAAAATTATCATCAGTAATTGTAGTTCGATTTTTAATTTGTTATTTCATGATAGAGGTTTTCTACAATACGATTGGAATTATTAGTAGTATGGTGAACTTTATGTCTGTAAGAATTAAAAAATAAGTCAAGATTTGTTCATAAATTAATTTGATGAATTAGTAATTATGCCAGAAACCAACCGCATAGAATATAAAAGAGAATTGACCTCAGAACTTGATATAGAAAAGAGGTTGTGGCGTTCTTTAACTACAAGGAGGGTGGATACATCTATATCGGTATTGATAAAGATGGCTCAACTGTGGGTGTTAGTGATGTGGATGATTGTATTCTGAGATTAAAAATCGCATTAAGCATAACATATCCCTTTGGCTATGGGATTGTTTGACATTGCCGAGGAGCAGAGGAATGTGCATAGTATTATAAAAGTTTCAGTGGCGAGTGGAATAGACATAGCAGATAGAATGTTGTTTTTCTATTATAATACTTATTTGAAGAATAAAGAGAAACTTTTGAGAATTTGTACCGAACGGGAGTAAAGAGTCCTCTTATGGAGTTTCAGAAACTTCATGGATTTTGGATGTAATTTCCAGATGGTTGAATTTATTTCGATTGTATCTTTTTCAAAAGTTGAAGCACTTATCGGAATATTCCTATCTTTGTTTTGTTGGAAACTGCTGTAGTTGTAAAATAAAGAAAGATTGAGGCATTATTAAATGCACTTAGAATTTTAACAAAGAAGTTATTAACACTCTTCGTTAAGTCGGGAGAAATTAACATGAATAATTATGTATTTGGGTAAAAGAGAAATTTTAAATATTGCGGAGTATGAGGAACGTCGCAAAAAATGTATTGAGTACAAGCCAGACGCAACAGTCACAGCTTTTAGCGAATTAGAGGACATTATTAATAAAACGCAAATTGCAAAGCAGTATTTTGGTAAATCGCAGAGTTGGTTTTCTCAACGTCTAAATGGTTGTACCGTTTTAAAAAAATCTATGGCGTTCAAAAAAGAAGAATACCACAAACTGGCTGATGCGTTTCGAGATATAGCAAAACGTTTGCAAGCGCATGCCGACGAAATAGACGCTGCTAAATATGACGATTGAAGTTAGGCCGTTATTTCCCGTTTAACACATAGTCATCTTCCAGGTACTCGTAGTGTACCCCAAGGGAATCCTTGAGTACAAAACTGTTTAAACATATATTCTACAACTTTCATGAAATATAAATAAAGGGCTAAAAGTTGTATATATGGAATAAATAGCTATATTTGTTCCATATCTTCTTGTGGAAGATAGAACTAACTTAATTATTCATTAAAAGACCAAAGCAATCACTATGAAAGAGGTGA
>SUXM01000002.1 GCA_015060925.1 Parabacteroides distasonis | reverse complement strand
TGAGTAATAGAATTCATTATTATGATAAAGTGGTTATTTATAAAGATAAGATAATTGCCGCTTATTCAGGAGGAGATAATATGACAGCGTATGAACCCACTTGTTTCTTGATTTTTGATTTGGAAGGAAATTATATTAAGACGATAGATATAGGATATCGTTTTCAAGATTTTTGTATAGATGAGGAGAATAATCGAATTGTTATGGCAATGAATGATGATATCCAATTTGCTTATTGGGATATAAAGGATAATATATAATATAATAATATCATGAAAAAGAAAATGTTAGGCGTTATTGCCTTTGCTACTATAGCTATAATTGCCGGTTGGAACTACAATCAGAATATGAATAACGTAAATCTTTTAAATTTGGCTCTTGAAAATTATCAAGTGTTTGGAGTTTTAATATAATAAAGAATATGAAACAGTATAGTTTATTTATCTTTATATTTTTATTATTTGTACAATGTGGTTTTAAGTCTGATTCATATATTCCATATAAATTTGATGTGCAAAAAGAGATTGTGTGTAAAGCAATAGATTATCCGGATATCATTGGAATTGGATTACAATTATTAAAAGTAGACAGTTTCTTGATTATAAATGATTTTCATGGAGATTCTCTCCTTACTTTATTTAATTTAAATAATCATACAATTTCTCATAAGTTAATTTCTAAAGGGAATGGTCCTAATGAAATGCTTAGTCCTTTAGATGTTAGTCTTTGTGATGGGAATTTATATATACTTAGTCGTTCTAAATTTCGTTTTGGACATATCCCTGTGCAAGATCTAAATAAAAAAAATATTGAAATAAAAGAACAGATACAACTTCCTCAAAAAAGTGATTGCTTTTTGCCTTTAAATAATAACACTTTTATTTTATCGGGGATGTGGGATAAAAGATATGCTCTCTTCCAAAAAGATAAGAACTCCAATAATTCAAATATAGTGGAATTTGGAGAATATCCGGATTTTTGGGAGAAAGAAAAAGATTTTCCCAATTCGGTAAAGGCTATGTTTCATCAATGTAAATTTGTCAAACATCCGACTTTACCTCTTTTTGCTACTTGTTCCAATTATGTATTAGAGATTTATACATATAAGGAGGATGGTATTGGTATTCCGGAGTTATTGTTTAAGAAGCAATTAGGATTTTATAATTATACATTTACTCATCAAAATATTATAACAGCAAAAAACAGTCAAACCTCTTCTCCTGAAATTAAAGGGATTGCATGTTCTGATAAATATTTATATTTAATTAGAAACACCGAAAATAGTTCCTATAAAAAAGAAATCTTGGTCGTAGATTGGAAAGGAAATCCTATTCAATTATTGCAATCTTATGAAAATATAACGAATATAGTTATTAGTGAAAAAGAAAAAAGAGCCTATTGTTTAGTATTAGAACCTGAGTTTCAATTGAAATATTTTGATTTGTAATAAATAAAGACATGAAAAAGAAAATGTTAGGTTTTATAGCCTTTGCTGCTATAGCTATAGTTGCCGGTTGTAATAGTCCGAAGATTGATACATTATCACGTTTTGAATCTGTTTTCCACATAAAATCCCAAAGGCTAAATGTGGATTCTTATAAAATTAAATCTTTCGGAAAAATGAGAATGGTGGATAGTGAAAATTGTATTGTTAAAGAAAATTCACGTAGTGAGTCTCTTATAGACCTCATCTTTTTTAAAAGAGATAGTATAATCCCTTTTGCAAAATTAGGAAATGGTCCAAATGAGTTTATCATGCCACGTATTATACAAACAAATAAAGAAAATGATGTAGAAATTTATGACATTCATAAAAAACAACTTGTAACCCAAAAACTATCCGGAGAAATTGTATGTTCTCAAAATATAAAATATCAAAGCCTTTCTTTAATCAAAGTGAATGAAGGGTTTGTTTTATCAGGCAATATAGGTGATAGAAATTTTGAAAATAAAAGATATACATTACTTGATAAAGATGGAGAATATATAGATTCTTTTGGATTTTTCCCTGATGATCAGATAGATTGTCCTTATGATATTAAGATGTTTGCCTATCAGGGGTGGATGGTGTATAATTCAGAATTAAATCGTTTTGCTTCAGTCTCATTTTCTGGCTCTATTTTAGAAATTTATCAATTACAAAATAATCCATCTTTAATCCGAAAATATCATGATTTATATCCTATGTATAGAAATAAAAGTATAGCCAAAACAAAAGGTATACAATATACAGAAGAAAACATCATTGGTTATGTAGATATTTACTCTACAAATAAATATATTTTTACATTGTATTCAGGATCTCAATTAAATAAAAAAAATAATGAAGAAATGCATCATGCAATGACTTCTCAGAATATTTTAGTGTTTGATTGGAATGGAGACTGTGTTTGTCGTTTAATTTCGGATAAACCATTATTTAATATTTGTGTGTCTGAAGATAATAAGAGATTGATTGCTTTAGGTTGGGATGATGATTATTATTTATATTCATTTGATTTGTCAAAAGTGAATTTATTAGATAATTAAAAAATGTCTTTTTATTAACGAAATTCATGTGGAGAAAGAATCTTAAATTGAAAAGAGTGAGATAAAGATACAAACATTGTGGATTATTTGTATGTTTGTGTCATAATTGATTGAAGATAGATGAAGACACTTGTACATACAGATAAAGCGAAGATAGAAGAGATCATTCGTAAATGTGATGTTTGCTATGTGGGATTTGCTGATACGGATGGTACTCCCTATGTATTACCGATGAATTTTGGTTATCAAGATGGAGTCGTTTATTTACATTCGGCACAAATGGGACGGAGTATCTCCATCCTTGAACGTAATCCTCGTGTGTGTATCACTTTCAATACGGATCGGAAACTTATTTGTCAGCATCCGGAGGTGGCTTGTAGCTATAGTATGCATTCCAATAGCGTGATTGGTTGGGGTACTGTCCGTTTTGAGGAGGAGTTCGATAAGAAGGTTGAGGCACTGAATGTGATGATGAAGCATTATACCAATCGGACTTTTAGTTATGGTGATCCAGCTGTGAAAAATGTGAAGATATGGATTGTGGCATTAGAAGAGGTGACTTGTAAAGAATTTGGTGTTTCTTATAAAAATAAACATCAAGATATGAATGTATAACATCTATTGGTTACTTGTGTACTCTCAACTATTTCGTATTTTTGTTGCCAAATCGTGATATTGCTGAATAATGGACTTACAGAAGCAAAGCAAAGGCTTGAATGATACGGTAGAGATGCTCTCGGATGAGGGGTCTTATAAACAACTGTTTCATGCCTATCGCGATGAGGAGGCATTACCTTCGGGAAAGGTTCTTAAAGAGGTTGTGGATTTATGTCGTTCCATCCTTTTTCCTGGGTATTATGGAAATGCTCGGGTAAGCAAACAAACTATCCGTTTTCATATAGGTGTCAATGTCGGGACCTTGCATACGTTGCTCTCTAAGCAAATTTATGCAGGGCTTTGTTTTGCTAATGGTTCATACATGGTTGGTTCGGAAGAAGAAATCAATGTTGAGGCAGAGAGACTTTCCGAAGCATTCATTCGGACGCTTCCCGAAATGCGTAAATTGTTGGCAACTGATGCGGAGGCAGCTTTTAATGGTGACCCGGCTGCCCAAAATATCAATGAAGTGATTTTCTGTTATCCCGGTTTCCGAGCTATCTGCAATTATCGTATAGCCCATCAGTTGTATCGTTTGGGAGTGCCTTTTATCCCTCGTATGATTACGGAAATGGCTCACTCTGAAACAGGTATTGATATTCATCCCGGAGCACAGATTGGTCACTATTTTTCAATAGACCATGGGACGGGTACAGTCATTGGGGAAACCAGTGTGATAGGGAACCATGTGCGTATTTTTCAAGGTGTAAGTTTGGCTGGAGAAAAATTACCGCCTGATGAGAATGGAAATGCCATACGGGGAGTGACTCGCCATCCTGTGTTGGAAGATTATGTGACGGTCTATTCCAATGCTACTTTGTTGGGGCGTATCCATATCGGGCGAGGGGCTACGATTTGTGGGAATGTTTGGGTGACAGAGGATGTTCCGGCAGGGGTTACGATTCAGTTGGGCATAGATGAGAAAAATAAAAAATAAAAAAGACTATATATAAACAAATCTCAATAAAAATGAGCGAGACATTTGAAATGGTGGCCAAAACCCTTTATGGGTTAGAAGAGATTCTGGCTGGCGAATTATTATCTTTAGGTGCCAATGATATCCAGATTGGTCGCCGGATGGTCTCTTTTACAGGAGACAAAGAGGTGCTTTACAAAGCAAACTTCCATTGTCGTACGGCACTGCGTATTTTGAAACCTATTTATCACTTTAAAGCGAAGGATGCTGATACTGTGTATAAAGAGGTGAAGAAGGTAAAATGGGAAAACTACATGTCGTTAGACAAAACATTTGCGATTGATTCTGTCATCTATTCGGATGATTTCAATCATTCAAAGTTTGTAGCTTATCGGACAAAAGATGCGATTGTTGATTATTTCATGGAAAAGGAACAGAAACGTCCTTCTGTCCGTGTGAGTAATCCGGATCTTTATATTAACATCCATATTTCTCATAATGACTGTACCCTTTCTATTGATAGCTCCGGTGAGAGTTTGCATAAACGTGGTTATCGGGTGGAACAGACGGAAGCTCCTTTGAATGAGGTATTGGCTGCCGGTATGATTTTGAAGACCGGTTGGAAAGGCGAATCTAATTTTGTGGATCCTATGTGTGGTTCGGGAACACTTTTGATTGAAGCTGCCATGATTGCTTTGAATATTGCGCCGGGTATCTATCGGAAAGAGTTTGCCTTTGAAAAATGGATCGACTTTGACCAAGAATTGTTTGACCGTATATATAATGATGAAAGCCAGGAACGTACTTTTTCTTTTAAGTGTTATGGCTCGGATATCAATCCAGCAGCAATAGAGATTGCAGAGAAGAATGTGCGTAGTGCAGGATTAATGAAATATATTGATCTAAAGGTACAACCTTTCCAGCAATGTACTGAGGCTCCAAAACCGGGTATCATGGTGACTAACCCACCGTATGGAGAACGTATCTCCAGTCGGGATTTGTTGGGTTTGTATAACATGATAGGTGAGCGCATGAAACATGTGTTTACTGATTATAAGGTTTGGATCTTGAGTTATAAAGATGAATGTTTCGATAAGATTGGTTTGAGACCAAGTGAAAGAATCAAATTGATGAATGGTTCTTTAGAGTGTGAGTATCGTTGCTATGAAATCTTTGAAGGTAAGAATAAGGATTATAAGAAGGCTTTGAATGAAAGAGGCGAGAAACCTTCTGGACGTACTGCTTCTCTAAAAGGTGATGGTACGTCTCAGCCGAATTTCAAGACAGCTCGTATGGATCGTCCGGAACGTCGTTTTGCTGCCGCCCATGCCGAAGATGAAAGCGAACGGGCAATGTATATGCCAGGTAAACGTTATTTTGGCAATGAAAGAAATGATGGACGACCCAGCCGGAAAGATTTTGGTAAGCATACAGCGAAAAAACATTTTAGGAATGAGGATGATTTTGATGGAAAAAAGAAATTTGGGGATAAGAAATCCGGAGGTAATCGCTCATTCAAGAAACCTTTTAAAAAGAAAAATAGAGATGATTTCGAAGATTAAATGGGTTAGTTTATGTTGTTTATTGATAAGTTTCAATCCGTTATCTATCATGGGACAAGATAAACTGTTTACTTTACATGATCTCATTCCGGGGGGAAAGACTTATAGACGTTTTGTCCCGGAAAGTATGAGGCAGTTGCAATGGTCGGGAGATCAATACCTGTATGCTAAAGGAGATAGCATGATGGGCGGTGAACCGACTAAAGCAGAAAAGGTCGTTTTTACTCGTTTGCAATTGAATGAGGCGTTAGAGGCTGCCGGATTGAATACGGTAGGAAGTATGCCTATGTTTTCATCTCCATATAAAGATCAACCGGTACTTGCCTTTTCGGCTAAAGGACATCTGAACCATTATCATTATGTGGAACATAAGATTGTGGCTTCTTATACATTGAAATCTTCATGGGAAAACTATGACTTTTGCCCGGCAAACGGTAGTTTTGCTTTTACGGAAGGTAACAATGTTGCTATTCTTACTCTTGATGGAAAGCAGATGAAGGTAACTGATGAGACGGCTGACGGAATTGTTTGTGGAAAGTCTGTACATCAAAACGAGTTTGGTATTCATAAAGGAACATTTTGGTCTCCTAATGGAACTGCTTTGGCTTTCTATCGGATGGATGAACGTATGGTAACAGACTATCCGTTGGTAGATATTACGGCACGTTGTGCAAAGGTAGAACCATTTAAATATCCAATGGCAGGAATGAAAAGTCATGAGGTGACAGTTGGTGTCTATCATATTGCTTCAGGCAAGACCATTTGGTTGAAGACAGGGCTTCCTAAAGAGAAGTTTTTAACCAATATTGCTTGGAGTCCGGATGAAAAAAGTATTTATATAGCTGAATTGAATCGTGAACAAAACGAGATGCATTTGGTACGTTATTCAGCTTTGACTGGCGATAGGGAGGCTGATCTCTTTACAGAGAAGAATGACAAATATGTAGAACCTCAACATCCGGTTTTGTTCCTACCGAATAATCCGGAACAATTTATTTGGCAAAGCCGGCGTGATGGTTATAACCATCTGTATTTGTATAACACGAAAGGAGAGTTACAGAAACAGTTGACCAAAGGAAAATGGGAGGTGTTGGAGTTACAGGGCTTTGATGCAAAAGCAAAACAACTGTTTTTCTCTTCTACCCAGCCATTACCTCATCAACAAATGGAAGAGGGAGATGCATTGGCTGTCAATACTTGGAAATTGGATTTGAAGAAAGGTTCATGGAGTCCGGTGACAACCAGTGAAGGTGCGCAAGGGGTACATCGTACACAAGTAAGTACTTCCGGTAAATATTTGATTGATACCTACTCTGCTCCGAATGTCCCACGCCAAATTGCGGTCATAGATATACAGAAGGGTAAACAGATACGTTCTTTATTGACTGCCAAAGATCCTTATAGGGGATATGCGATGCCGGAAATCGTGACTGGAAAGATTAAGGCTGCCGATGGTGTGACTGATTTGAACTATCGTCTGTTAAAACCTGTAGGTTTGGATGAAACAAAGAAATATCCTACAATCGTATATGTTTATGGAGGGCCTCATGCCCAGTTAGTAACCGGTGATTGGAACAATGGAGTAAGAGGTTGGGATATCTATATGGCGCAGCGAGGTTATGTGGTCTTTACTGTGGATAGTAGAGGTTCGGCAAACCGTGGCCAGGACTTTGAGGATGTCATTCACCGAAATTTAGGTGTTAATGAGATGGCTGATCAAGTGAAAGGTGTTGAATTCCTAAAATCATTGCCGTATGTGGATGCCGACCGTATAGGGGTACATGGATGGAGTTATGGTGGTTTTATGACAACCAATCTGATGTGCTCTTATCCGGAAATATTCAAAGTGGGAGTTGCAGGAGGCCCTGTGATTGATTGGAGTAATTATGAGATTATGTATGGCGAACGTTATATGGATCGCCCACAAGATAATCCGGAGGGTTATAAGAATGCCAACTTGAAATTGAAGGCCGGAAATTTAAAAGGACATTTGTTACTTATTCATGGGGATGTTGATCCTGTTGTCGTTTGGCAACATAGTTTAGGATTTGTGAAGGCTTGTATCGATGCCGATACTTATCCGGATTATTTCGTTTATCCTCGTCATTTGCACAATGTGATAGGTAAGGATCGTCCTCATTTATATGAAAAGATAACAAGGTATTTTGATGATTATTTGAAGAACAGATAATAAATATTGATTACTATGAATATACTATTGCTTGGCTCAGGTGGCCGTGAACATGCTATTGCATGGAAAATTGCTCAAAGTCCGAAAGTGGATAAGTTGTTTATTGCTCCCGGTAATGCCGGGACTGCATTGGTTGGATCCAATGTGAATATCAAAGCGGATGATTTCTCAGCGATTAAAGAATTTGTCTTGTCAAATGCAGTAAATATGGTTGTGGTAGGTCCGGAAGATCCATTGGTAAAAGGAGTATATGATTACTTTAAGAATGATGCAGCATTGGTTACTATCCCGGTAATTGGACCATCTAAGGAGGGTGCTCAGTTGGAAGGTAGTAAAGATTTTGCCAAAGCATTTATGATGCGTCACAATATTCCGACTGCTCGTTATAAAAGTATCTCTGCTGAAAACTTGGAAGAGGGATATGCTTTCTTGGAATCGTTGGAAGCTCCTTATGTTTTGAAAGCTGATGGTTTGGCTGCTGGAAAAGGGGTGTTGATTTTGGATACCTTGGAAGAGGCTAAGAAAGAATTGGGCGATATGCTTGGTGGTATGTTTGGGGATGCCAGCAAGACTGTTGTGATCGAAGAATTTTTGGATGGTATCGAATGTTCTGTATTTGTCATGACTGATGGAAAAGATTATAAGGTTCTTCCGGTTGCGAAAGACTACAAACGGATCGGTGAAGGTAATACTGGATTGAATACTGGTGGTATGGGAGCAGTTTCACCAGTCCCTTTTGCTAATGAACTTTTTATGCAGAAGGTAGACGAACGTATCATTCGTCCGACTATAGAAGGATTGAAGGCTGAACAGATCGATTATAAAGGATTTATTTTCTTAGGTTTGATTAATGTGAAGAATGAACCTATGGTGATTGAATACAATTGCCGTATGGGTGATCCGGAAACAGAAGTGGTGATGTTACGTATCCAAAGTGATTTGGTTGAATTGTTGGAAGGTATTGCTGAAGAGAATTTGGGTACTCGTACGTTGGAGCAGGATCCTCGTGCTGCTGTAACGGTTATGTTAGTGAGTGGAGGTTATCCGGAAGCCTATGAAAAGAATAAAGTAATCACAGGATTGGATAAGGTTTCTTCGGAAAGTATAGTGTTCCATGCCGGAACGACAGAGGTAGACGGTGCTATTTTGACAAATGGTGGACGTGTTATAGCTGTCAGTTCGTATGGTGCGAATAAGGAAGAGGCTTTGGCTCAATCTTTTGAAGGTGCAAAAGTTATCGATTTTGAAAAGAAGTATTTCCGAAGCGATATAGGATTTGATTTGTAAAAACATTATAGTCAATGGATAATAGACGTTTGTCTATTATCCATTTTTATTTATAAATATGAGAATTTCCCCAAGTAGATATGACCGCCGGTTTGACTTTTCCTCATTGTCAGTATTGATCCCTATTTTGATAACCTGTTTATCCTGTTGGATTTGTAGTTATTTTTATTCGATTGGTTATCCTGTACATGGAGATTCATCTGATACTCCTCTTTGGAATGCTATCTGTCGATCACTTCCTGGGAAGGAATTTACCTATATTTTAGGGCTGATTTTGGTAATTGGAGGTGCGTTTCTGCTGCATCGTGCCAATTATGCAGTAGCACTGATACGGGAAAAAACTCTTTTGCCTTTTCTTTTTTATGTGTTATTTATTAGTACCAACCCCGATTTTTTCCCTTTAAAATCTACTTCAATTGGAGCTTTCTGTTTAATATTGGCTATTTACCAGTTATTTATCTCTTATCATGATCCGGAGGCTCGTGATAAAGCCTATAATGCAGCCTTATTGATTGGGATAGGTAGTTTGCTTTGGGTTCATTTACTCTGGTTTCTTCCTCTATTTTGGATCGGTATGTATAATTTCCGCTCTTTAACACTTCGAACCTTTTTGGCTTCAATTTTAGGAGTGTTAACCGTCTATTGGTTTTTATTTGGATGGTGTATTTGGATGCATGATTTTACTCCTTTTATAATACCTTTCTCCAAACTGTTTAGTTTGCATTTTTTAGCGACAGATGGGATTGTTTTATTGAATTGGTTAAGTATAATTATGATAGCTTTGTTTACTTTGGTTTCCTCTTTGAATATCATCACCCATGAAGTGGAAGATTCTTTGCGTTCACGTCAGTTTTTATTTTTCCTCATCATGCTTTCGGTATGGGCTTTTGGGCTTTATTTCTTTTATAAGGAGGTTTCGGAAGAGTTTTTGGAAATGGCGTGTATACCTGCTTCGATTTTAATTGCCCATTTCTTTACTGTGATGAGAGGAAAGATTGTTTTAGGTGCTTTTTGGTCAATGGTTGTCCTATTAATAGTCGTATTTTTTGTTCGTGTATGGAATTTCTTATAGCATACGGATATATAGGAGTTTTCATTGCTGCTTTTTTAGCTGCAACGGTGTTGCCTTTCAGTAGTGAAGTTGTTTTAACCGGTGTTTTATTAACCGGAGCTGCCTACTGGCCTTGTATGGTTGCAGCCACGTTGGGTAATTTTTTAGGTGGTATGAGTTGCTATTGGTTAGGAATGTTAGGGAAAATCGAATGGATAGAGAAATACTTAAAGTTAGATCCGGTCAAGTTGCAAAAGGTACAAAATTGGATTTCCGGAAAGGGGTCATGGATGGCCTTTTTTGTGTTTCTTCCAGGTATAGGTGATTTTATCGCTGTAGCACTGGGATATTTGCGTGGAAATGTTTGGATTGTTGCTATTTCCATGTTTATAGGAAAAGCCCTTCGTTATTGGGTTTGGATGGAGTTGGTTTATAAAGTACAGGAGTTAGTGTAGTCCCTCTTTTATTTTGTCAACCATTGGTTGATGTTTCGTAATAATCCTTCGTATTTAGCTCTTTTAACAGCTGATTGGGTGAAGATACGTGTGTAATCTTCACGAGAAAAATCCTTTAAATCCTCTTTTCGTATGGAAAGTAGATTGGTTGTGGGATGAAAAGCTTTTATGGAAGTGGGATAGGCAAAACGATTCCATGGACATACCTCTTGGCATGTATCGCAACCGTAGATTCGATTCCCTAACAGATGGGCCTGTTCTGTTGGAATCTCTCCACGATTCTCTATAGTTAAGTAAGATAGGCATTTGTTTGCATTCAATTTCATCTTCTGTTCCAATGCCCCTGTTGGGCATGCCTCTAAACAGCGGGTACAGTTTCCACATCGGTTTTTTTGTGGGTTGTCATATACATCAACTTCCCATGTCGTTATAATCTCACCTAAAAAGAAGAAAGAACCTTTTCCCGGGATAATCAAGTTTGTGTTTTTCCCAATCCATCCCAATCCGGCTTTCCATGCCCAGTATCGTTCCAAGATAGGGGCGGAATCTGTAAAGCAACGGGCTATAGGTGTTTCGTCTGTCAATTTATTTTCTGGTATATAGGAAAGAAGTAGTTCTTTCCATAATTTTTGTAACATCTCCTTTACTACGATATGGTAATCTTTCCCATATGCATAATAGGCAATGTGAGGGAGTTCTTCGGGTAATCTCTTGGGTGGATAATAGTTGAGGGCTACAGAAATGACACTTCGTGCTCCTTTTACCAATCCCTCCGGATTCAAGCGAATATCCCGATGATTTTCCATGTAGTGCATCCCTGCATGGTAACCTTCTGTAATCCACTGGTCAAAATAGTGGGCTTCGTTTTCTATGGATGTTACTTGGGCAATGCCACAAGCATCAAATCCGATTTCTTGAGCCTTTTGTTTAATATGTTGGGCAGAGAGTTGCAAAAGAAAAATCCTTTATAGTGTTTTAAATTCATAACCCTGTTCCAACAACCACTCGATGGAACGAGGCATTGCTTCACGCATGTTTTTTTCAGCCTTCAATGAATCATGGAAGACGATGATGGAACCGTTGCGTGTATATCTCTTAACCACATTGAATACATCATCAGAGTTCAAGTGTGGACTGTAATCACGTGTGACAACGTCCCACATGATGATTCGGTATAATTTACGGAGGGCCAACACCTGTGGAAAACGCATGTGTCCATGGGGAGGTCTGAACAGGTCACTTTGGATGTATAGGGCTGCCTTTTCAATATTGGCAAGGTAATTTTTTGTCCAGAAACGAAGTCCTTGGATATGGTTAAAGGTATGGTTACCCACTTGGTGACCACGCTCTATGACCATTCGGTAGGTTTCCGGATATTTGCGGACATTGTCACCCACACAAAAAAAGGTGGCTTTTATCCCATATTTATCCAATGTGTCTAAAACCCAAGGGGTAACCTCGGGGATTGGGCCATCATCAAAGGTGAGATACACACACTTTGGTTTGGTCGGAATCCGCCAGGTTACCCCGGGAAATAAAACCCTGTAGAACCAGGGTGGTTGCTCTATAAACATCGTTTCTTATCTGTTCACTGAACCATAAGCCATTCGGAAGTTGTCAAACTCTTCTTGATATTTCTTCCCAAATTCAGGATTATAGTGTTTACTTACTACCAATACTTGATTCAAAACGGCCAAGTTATGTTGTAATTCTGATTCCACAGAAGCTAATTGTGCCGGATTTAAACGGAAGATCCAGTTTATTGTACGGATGGCATCATCAGCAATGCCGGTGAACACCTCTTCAGCTTTTTCCTTTTGTCCCAATACATAATATAGCTCACCGGTAGAAAGAGCCGTATAGTCCAAAGGTATATTTTCAGGAGGAAGTACTTGCATACATTTATCCAATATATCCAAAGCCTTATCATTTTTACCCTCATTAATCAATGCCTCTGCCAATTTATTAAATAACATCATACGATAACTCTTACACATACGCATGACATTCTCATCAATATAGACACCCGGTTGATCAACTCCACCCCATTTGAACTTGTTCATGACATTATCATACATCTTTTCCGTATTGATAGCTTTGTTGGCATCTTTTGGAAGGATTTGATAAGCCAAACCGGTTTGCTCAAAGTAGCGATCCAAGTTTACAAATTGATCCGGGCTAACAGTAATCGCATAATAAATCGGACGTTCAAAGTTATTAGTTTGCAACATATCCAAGATTGTCAATTCTTGCTTACCCAACGCATTTTTACCTTGCAGATTAATCATCATCTGCTTAACCATGCCTTCTGTTTTTCCTCCTAATGCTTTGGCTGCAGCAACAGAATCGACATTGTAATACAAGCGGTCTGCCGGGATGTAGTCCAATTCTTGATTAATACCCGGAATCTTTTTGAACTTCGGATCATCACTACGAACGAAATTTAGGGCAGTATTCAGTTCGATAGAATCTTTGGTAAGCGGGAATACATAGGCAGCGTCACGTTTGCCTTGGATATATTGGTCACGTGTCCATGTGATAGGTAATGGAGCTGACTCATAAGCCTGCTTCTTCATTTGGTCTGTGTACCAATCTGTTTGCAAATAGCTGGTGTTACATACACGCACGTCAGTACGGATACCCTCTACCTCTTGTGCATACCACAATGGGAAAGTATCGTTGTCACCATTGGTAAAGATGACAGCATTTGGTTCGCATGATTCTAAGTAGTTTGCACCGAAATCGCGGCACACATAACGACCTGAACGATCATGGTCATCCCAGTTTTGAGCACCCATCTGGATTGGGATAAGCAGACAGATGATTGTGGCAATAGAACCTGAAATAACCGGATTCGCTTTTAAATATTTCTCTAATCCTTTAGCTAAAGCAGCTACTCCGAATCCAATCCAGATACAGAATGCATAGAAAGAACCTGCATATGCATAGTCTCGTTCACGAGGCTGATAGGGAGTTTGGTTCAGATACAATACAATGGCTAAACCGGTCATGAAAAACAGGAAGAATGTTACCCAAAAACTTTGAATACCCTTGTCTCCTGAATAGGCCTGGAACAACAAACCTAAAATACCAAGCAATAACGGTAACATATAATAGACGTTATGTCCCTTATTATTGGCTATATCATTAGGCATATCTTCTTGCGGTCCGACTAATACTTCATCAATAAATGGGATACCGGTGATCCAGTTTCCTTTCATAACATCCCCATGCCCTTGAATATCGTTTTGACGACCGGAGAAGTTCCACATGAAATAACGCCAGTACATGAAGTTAAGTTGGTAAGTGAAGAAGAAGCGCAAGTTTTCTGCGAATGTCGGTTTCATGACACTCTTCATCTCTCCACAATAGTTATACTTAACCGGTTGTCCCTTCACTTGTGCCCATTCTTTGTAAGCCTCAATATGACGAGGGTCTGAACTGAACATTCGAGGGAATAGCGTGTTTAGTTCGTCTACATATTGGTATTCTTCGTCGTAACGAGAGATAAAGTAACGGTCTTTTTCGTTTTTGTCTTTCTTGATTACGCGACTCCAAACAGGTGCTCCCTTTTCTATGACAGGTACACAGCTACCTCCATCATTCTCTCTTTGAACCTCGGATACAAATGTCTGACCATAAAATAATGGGGTTTTACCATATTGTTCACGTGCCAGGTAGGTACGTAGGGTAAATATATCACTGGGTGCGTTTTGGCACATAGGAGTGTCGGCTGTCGCACGAATTAAAATCAAAGCATATGACGAATAACCGACTACAATAACCATCAAACTGACCAAAATTGTATTCAGTGTCTTGATATTTACCTTTTGGCTCTTGAACAAGAATAAACTCAATATGGCAGTTAATAGGATCGCCAATGTATAGCCGCTTCCGATGAAAGGAATACCGATTAATACGACTGACAAGATAAAAGCAATCTTCATGTGGACAGGATGAATCTCCTCACGCATTGTTTCCCAGATAGCCCAAATCAAAACACCGACAGTGGTGAATACGTACGCAAATACACCGGAATTGTAGGGCATACCTAATACATTGACAAATAGTAGTTCAAAATACCCACATACTTCTACCAAACCTTGTACAACCCCATACATCATAAGACCTACGATCGCGAAAGAGACAAGAAGAGCTGCCAATGTGCCTTTCATGGTCGGATTCGGGAATTTCTTATAATAATATACCAGAACAATGGCTGGGATACACAATAGGTTCAACAGATGGACACCAATACTCAATCCCATTAAGTAAGCGATTAATACGATCCAACGGTCTGCTTGCGGTTTATCCGCTACTTCTTCCCATTTAAGGATAAGCCAAAAAACAACAGCGGTAAATAACGATGAATAGGCATAAACTTCTCCTTCAACGGCACTAAACCAGAAAGTATCGCTGAAAGTATAGGCCAATGCTCCGACTAAACCACTACCCATAATAGTGATGATTTGTCCTAATGTCGGTTCTTCATTGTTTTTTACAATAATCTTACGAGCCAAATGGGTAATACTCCAAAACAGGAACAAGATAGTCAACGCACTGAACAATGCTGACATGATATTCACCATTTTGGCAACCGATGTCGGGTCTGAAGCCAATTGGGTAAACAGATTTGCTGTTAACATAAAGAAAGGTGCTCCAGGTGGATGCCCTACTTCTAATTTGTAAGCTGAAGAGATGAACTCACCGCAGTCCCAGAAACTGGCAGTAGGTTCAATCGTCATCAAATAAACGGTAGAGGCAATGGCAAAGACGACCCAGCCTAACACGTTGTCAATTAATTTGAATTTTCCCATACTTATGTATAAAGTGTATAATGATTATCTTTTGTTCTGATATACAAATAAGCGTCTGCAAAGGTAATACTTACACTTCATACAATCGACTTGACATACTATAAATTGTGTGAAGAAGTAGCAATTATCATATATTGAAGAAGAGAAAATTAGGTCGGATGTAATTGGAAATAAGTCCGACTTAATTCTTTATTACATCCGACTTAGTTAGAGAATGCTTTGACAATCTGTTTGGAAAAGGATTGTATTTGGGCTGTAAGTGGAGATTTTAAGTGTTTATATCTCTATGATTTGAATAAATAACGTATATAAATCTATTATCAATTTACTCTTTTTATTATTTCGTTTGGATTTTGTATATTTACAGCCTAATACTCCGGAGTTATTATGAGACCAGAAGATATAACAGAGCTAAACGATAGTGAAGAGGTAAAAGGTTTAGAGAAACAATCGAAGAAGAGCCAGGAGACACATTCGGATTATAAGGTACCGGTAAAATCGGAAAACAGGATATCTTATCATCTGTCGGGGATGTATCAGGATTGGTTCTTGGATTATGCATCTTATGTGATATTGGAACGTGCCGTCCCACATATTAATGATGGGTTGAAGCCGGTTCAGCGCCGTATCCTGCATTCTATGAAACGGTTGGATGATGGACGCTATAATAAAGTGGCCAATATTGTTGGGCATACGATGCAGTTTCACCCTCATGGGGATGCTTCTATCGGGGATGCCTTGGTTCAATTAGGTCAAAAAGATCTATTGATTGATTGTCAAGGGAACTGGGGAAATATTTTAACCGGAGATGGAGCGGCTGCTCCTCGTTATATTGAAGCCCGTCTTTCTAAATTTGCTTTGGAAACAGTCTTTAATCCTAAAACCACGATTTGGCAACTTTCGTATGATGGAAGAAATAAGGAACCGGTTACACTTCCTGTGAAATTCCCTTTGTTGTTGGCACAAGGGGTAGAAGGTATTGCAGTAGGACTTTCTTCTAAGATTTTACCTCATAATTTCAATGAGTTGTTGGATGCAGCAGTCGCTTACCTGAGGGGGGAATCGTTTGTTTTGTATCCGGATTTCCAGACAGGTGGGTATATAGATGTCTCTAAATATAATGATGGAGAACGAGGAGGTTCGGTCAAGGTCCGTGCAAAGATTACTAAGCAAGATAATAAGACCTTGGTAATAAATGAAATTCCTTTTGGAAAAACAACGTCTACGATTATTGAGTCAATTCTAAAGGCTAATGAAAAGGGTAAAATCAAGATTAAAAAGGTTGATGATAATACAGCCCGTAACGTGGAGATTTTAGTACATTTGGCTCCGGGTGTGTCTTCTGATAAAACCATTGACGCATTGTATGCCTTTACAGATTGTGAGATCAGTATCTCTCCGAACTGTTGTGTCATTATGGATAACAAACCTCACTTCTTAACGGTGAGTGATGTGTTGAAACACTCTACAGATGACACCTTACGATTGCTCCGGACTGAATTGGAGATACAAAAAAATGAACTGGAAGAGTCTCTCTTTTTTGCCTCTTTGGAGAAAATATTTATAGAAGAACGGATCTATAAAGATAGAGAGTTTGAGGAGGCTAAAGATATGGATGTGGCAGTTGCTCATATTGATAAACGACTGACCCCTTTTAAACCTCAATTCATTCGTGAGGTGACACGTGAGGATATCTTGAAGTTGATGGAGATCAAGATGGGACGTATTTTGAAATTTAATACGGATAAGAGTAATGCGATTATTGCCCAGTATAAAGAAGATATTGCTAAGATTGATAATCATTTGGCACATATTGTGGAATATACCATCGACTGGTTTTTGATGCTGAAAGAAAAATATGGAAAGAATTATCCGCGACTGACAGAGGTGCGTAATTTCGACACGATTGAAGCAACGAAAGTGGTGGAAGCTAATGAAAAACTTTATATCAATAGGACTGAAGGCTTTATAGGTACCGGATTGAAAAAAGATGAATTTGTATGTAATTGCTCGGATATTGATGATATTATCTTGTTTTATAGGAATGGTATATACAAGGTCGTGAAGGTGAGTGAAAAGATGTTTGTCGGAAAAGATATTATTTACTTGAATGTTTTTAAACGTAACGATAACCGTACAATTTACAATGTGATTTATCGGGATGGGAAGGCCGGTTTTAACCATATCAAACGTTTTGCAGTTACAGGAGTGACAAGGGATAGGGAGTATGATGTGACAAAAGGAACAGAAGGTTCTCGTATCCTTTATTTTAGTGCTAATATGAATGGAGAGGCTGAGACAGTCAAGGTGATATTGAAACCTAAACCTCGCCAGAAACTTTTGGTATTTGAAAAAGATTTCAGTGAAGTTGCTATAAAAGGACGAGGGTCAATGGGTAATCTTTTGACAAAAGCGGATGTTCATAAGATTAGTTTAAAACAGAAGGGAAGCTCTACGTTAGGAGGCAGGATGGTATGGTTTGATCGGGACATTTTACGGTTGAACTATGATGGCAGGGGAGAGGAATTAGGTGAATTCCAAAGTGAAGATATGATTTTGGTGATTCAACAAAATGGAGAGTTTTTTACGACTAATTTTGATTTAAGTAACCATTATGACGATAATATATTGGTTATTGAAAAGAATGATTCAATGAAGGTTTGGACGGCTGTTTATTATGATGCAGACCAAAAATATTTCTATCTCAAGCGTTTCTTGTTGGAGGGTACGGTTCGCAAACAAAACTTCTTGGGTGAGAATCCGAAGAA
Source organism: Parabacteroides distasonis (assembly GCA_015060925.1). Lineage (GTDB taxonomy): Bacteria > Bacteroidota > Bacteroidia > Bacteroidales > Tannerellaceae > Parabacteroides > Parabacteroides distasonis_B. The sequence continues at coordinate 161,411 of SUXM01000002.1, read as the reverse complement.
CCGGTTGATGTTATTGACTGATGAGGTTTATCCGCGAATAGAGGTGGTGTTTGGAGGACATGATGCTTTCCGTGAACCATTGGTTTTGGATGCAGAGGAATTTATTGGGGTGAAAGGTTTTAAAGCTAAGGGTAAACGAATCTCAACTTTTGAAATAGAAACGATTAATGAACTTGATCCGGTTCGCTTTGCTTCGAAAACGGAGACACAGCAAAAGGAGGAGAATGAGGATGAAGAGGGTATAATCGAGGGAGAATCTGAGAAAAGCCAAACTGATATTTTGGATGAGATAACCGGACAAATGAAACTTTTTGATGAGTAGTGGGGTATGAGAATTATACTCGTTTTTGTTTTTTTATTTTTTAATATTGGATGGTCGCTTCATGCGCAATCGGAAATAGAGAAAGTCCATTCGACTAATGCAAGTACGACTATCGGCATAGGAGGATATAACCTAAGGGATACCTATCTTTCACCAAGTACGGATATTAACTACACAGGTTGGGTAATCCGTGTTTTGAATGAACGGATGAAGGTGGTGAAGTTGGCAGATTACAGAATCTCTCGCCAACAGTTAATTAATGTGGAGTTTGGCTCTACTCAGAATGGAGCCGGTACAGCTTCTGAATATGCCGGTTTTGCTGATTATTCCTTAGGGTATCATTACCGGTTTACCTCTTTGTTCCCTGGTTTAAAGTTATTGGCAGGAGCTTCAACCCGTCTGTCCGGAGGATTTATTTATAATACTCGTAATAGTAATAATCCAGTATCCGGGAAATTGGACTGGGATATGAACTTATCAGCGATGGCTATTTATAACTTTCATATAAAAAAGTGTCCTCTCACATTCCGTTATCAAGCAGAGATCCCTTTTATGGGAATTCTTTTCTCTGTGCATAAGGGGGAACCTTATTATTTTTTGACACAAGGAGAGCATGATGGAGTTGTACGGTTTAGTTCCTTTCATAATAAATTTGTGATGAAAAACCTCTTCTCGTTAGATATACCTATCTCTAACTTTACCTTGCGTGTAGGATATTTGAATAGTATCTATCGTACGGATGTAAATGGTATTCATACTCATGTCCTTTCTAATTCATTTATGATTGGTTGGGTGAAGGAGTTTGTCTCTTTTAGTGGTAAACGATTGAAAAAGCAGGCTCATCAATTTCGAAGTGCCTATTATTAATCTATTGAATTATGCAGATTAAAATATTTATATATAAGTTGTTGCTCTTTTGTCTTTTATTTACCGGTTGTGAAAAGGCTACAGATTATACCTCGTCACCTCGAGAAAATTTTGAGGCATTGTGGAAAATTATGGATGAAAATTACTGCTTTTTTGCTTACAAGGAGGTAGATTGGGATGAGGTACATGAACGTTATAGCTTGCTTGTTAAAGATACTATGAACCAATATGAGTTGTTCGATTTATTAGGGAATATGTTGGCGGAGGTGAAAGATGGACATACCAATCTTATCTCCTCCTTTGATATGTCACGTTATTGGGCTTGGTATGAGGATTATCCAGCCAATTTTTATAAGGAGGTACAGGATAATTATTTGGGCACTGATTATAAAATTGCCGGAGGGATGAAGTACAAGAGGTTGGCAAATGAACAAATTGGTTACATCTACTATGGAAGTTTTTCAAGTGGTATTGGGGAAAAGAATTTAAATTATATTTTTACTCATTTTGAGGAGTGTAAGGGACTTATCATAGATGTACGTGATAATGGTGGCGGAGCTTTGATTTATTCCGACCGTATAGCGTCTCGTTTTCTTGAGGAACGGATTCTAACGGGTTATACACAATATAAAAATGGAAGTGGACACAATGATTTTACAGAACCTCATCCGGTCTATCTTTCTCCTTCTGAATATATGCGTTGGACAAACCCGGTAGTGGTTTTGACGAACCGCCATTCGTATAGTGCCACGAATGATTTTGTCAATGTGATGCGTCTTTTGCCTCAAGTAACCATTATGGGGGATCGTACCGGAGGAGGTAGTGGGTTGCCTTTTAGTTCGGAGTTACCGAATGGATGGGGAGTTCGTTTTTCGGCTTGTCCGATGTTGGATGTTAATATGGAACATACTGAGTTTGGTATAGAACCGGATATCAAAGTTGCTATAACGGATGAGGATATGCAAAAAGGATATGATACGATCATTGATACGGCTATAGAATGGCTTTTATCTAAAGCTGATTCTACAAAAATGAAAAGAAATTTGTAAAAACTTTCCATTAAAATTTGGAAGTTAATAGATTTTGTATACCTTTGCAATCGCAAAGCGGCTGTGGTGTAATTGGTAGCCACGTCAGACTTAGGATCTGATGCCGAGAGGCGTGGGGGTTCGAGTCCCTTCAGCCGCACAAGGTGAAAGAGCTTGTTCCTTAGGAGCAAGTTCTTTTTTTATATTTGCATTTTTAAATGAAAAGAAGAGATGAAAAAGATAAAATTAGCAACATTGTTGACGATTTTGCTGTTTTGTATAGCGTGTGGAGGAAAGCAGACGGAGAAGAAAATTGTAACTGTAACGATAGAACCCCAACGCTTTTTTGCAGAAAGAATAGCGGGTGATAGGTTTATGGTACATTGTATGGTTCCTTCCGGACAAAGTCCTGAGACGTATGATCCTACTCCTAAGCAAATGGTAGAGTTAGGGAAAAGTCTTGCTTATTTACAAATAGGCCATTTGGGGTTTGAACAGGCATGGATGCAAAAGATCCGGGAAAACAATCCTAATTTAAAGATTTTTAATTTGTCGGAAGGGATGCCTTTTATTCAAGAGGTTGACTCTGTTCATCATCATGGACAGGATGGTGAGGAGGAACATACTCATCATACTCATGGAGTGGATCCACATATTTGGAGTTCTATAGTGGGCGCAAGAATCATAGCCAAAAATACGTTGAATGTATTTATCCAGTTAGACAGTGTACATGCAGAATTTTATAAAAAAAATTATGCCGAATTATTGGAAGAGATTGATCAAACTGAAACAGAAATTCGTAATTGGTTAGCTCCTTTGCAGAAGCGTACTTTTATTATTTATCATCCTGCTTTAACCTATTTGGCTAAAGAGTTTAATCTTACACAGCTTTGTATAGAGATGGATGGAAAAGAACCTTCTCCGGCTTTATTAGCACGGTTGATTGATACAGCTAAAGAACAGCAAGTAAAGGTTGTTTTTATCCAACAAGAGTTTGATAAAAAGAATGCAGAACTGATAGCAAAAGAGACAGGTTGTTGTTTAGAGGTTATCAATCCATTATCCTATCATTGGAAAAGAGAACTGATTCATATAGCGAAAGTATTGGCTGATGGAGAAACTAATTGATATAACTCATGTGACAGCTGCTTATGGTTGTAAAACTGTTTTGAGAGATGTCTCCTTGACTTTATGGAAGGATGATTTTTTGGGAATCATAGGACCAAATGGGGGAGGTAAGACTACTTTGTTGAAAATAATTTTAGGCTTATTACAACCTATGGAGGGAACAGTTTCTTTTTATCAAAGGGGAGAAAAGGTGCCATCTTTGCGCATGGGATATTTGCCTCAATTAAGTCAGATTGACAAGGAATTCCCGATCTCAGTACGTGAGGTAATTGCTTCCGGCTTGGCTTCTAAGAAACCATTGTTCCGATCTTTTAATACCGAACAGCAGCAACGTATAGAAGAGGTGATTGTGAAGATGGGATTGGAGGATTTATCGAATCGAGCTATAGGGGATTTATCCGGAGGACAGTTACAACGAGTGTTGTTGGGACGTTCGATAGTTTCACGTCCACAGGTCTTGATATTAGATGAACCTAACTCATATGTGGATAAACGATTTGAGTCTCATTTTTATAAACTGTTGGAAGAGATCAATAAGGAGAGTGCTGTTATTTTAGTATCACATGATATTGGTACTGTATTGGCAATGGTGAAGAATATCGCTTGTGTCAATGAATCATTACATTATCATTCGGGTTCTGATATTTCGGAGGAATGGTTAGGTAATAAATATGTTTGTCCGATTGAATTGATTGGACATGGGGATTTGCCTCATCGTGTTTTGAAAAAACATGAACATCATCATGGATGAATCTATAATAGATGGATAAATGAAGAAGATTTTGATTACGGGAGCGAGTGGCTTTATAGGTGGTTTTTTAGTCAAAGAGGCTCTGAATAGAGGTTATGAAGTTTGGGCCGGGATACGTTCGACTAGTAATCGGACACAATTACAGGATGAACGTATTCATTTTATTGATTTAAAGTATGCTGACCCGAAAGTATTGATAGAACAATTGTCTGCGTTTGTAAAGGAGCATGGTTCATGGGATTATGTAATTCATAATGCAGGATTAACAAAAACTTTAGATAAAAAAAACTTTTATCGGGTAAATGCAGACTATACCAAGAACTTGATTGAAGCATTAGTAGCATCAAGATGTAAACTTAAGAAGTTTATTTTGATGAGTAGTTTGAGTAGTTATGGTTGCGGAGATGAAAAGGGTTTTCGTCCTATCTCTTTAGGAGATCCACAAAGACCGAATACAGAATATGGAAAAAGTAAATTGGAGGCCGAAAATTATGTGCGTGGTCAATCCTTTTTCCCTTATGTCATCTTACGTCCGACTGGAGTATATGGACCAGGGGAGAAAGATTATTTTGTCGAAATCAGTAGTATAAACTCAGGATTTGATTTTACTGCAGGATTTACTCCACAACGTATTACTTTCATATATGTAAAGGATTTGGCTGTAGTTGCTTTTATGGCTTTGGAAAATGAATCGGTCATGAACCGGCACTATTTTGTGGCAGATGGAGATGTACATACCGATGAATCGTTTGCTCGTATGATTCAAGAAATATTAGGCAAGAAGTTTGTATTGCGTGCCCGAGTTCCATTAGGGTTGGTTTATATAGCTTGTCAATGCTGTGAATGGGTTGGACAATTATTAAATAAAAGTATGACCTTGAATACGGATAAATATAAAATCTTAAAGCAACGTAATTGGATTTGTGATATTGAACCTCTTCAAAAAGATTTAGGTTTTGTTCCTCAGTATCCGCTACGGAAAGGATTGGAAGAAAGCATAGAATGGTATAAAAAAGAGGGCTGGTTATGATCAGCCCTCTCTCTGTTAGTATAACTTATAGATATTAACAGGTCCGATAAGTCCCATGGATTGTAGTGGTTGTTCTGTTCCATTCTTTCGATACATCCAACGATAGGTACTTTTGTTGTCTTTTAAAGTCTTTACATAGTTTCCCATTGTGGTTGTCACACGAACTTCGATAGTGTTGTCTCCTTTCTTTAAGTATTTGCTGATATTCCAGATACGTCTGCCATACCATTTGACTCCACATGAAGTCCCATTAATGAACAGTTCTGATATTCCTTGTACATTTCCTAAGTTGATAATTGTTTCATCTGGTTGTGCAACCTGGATTGTTTTCTTATAAATCACAGTTCCTGTAAAATGAACATGTTCTTTATCCTCTTTGAGATCTATTAGTTTATCGAAATGCACTTTCTTCTGAGTATTTTCTAAACTGTGCTTGAATTCAACATCCCAATCATTATTGTATGTTTTGTTTTCTTTGCCTTCAGTGGGTAAAGGTTTCCAACTTTCTCCACGGCGTTGTTTGTCGAATACAATGAGTAAAGAATCTGCCGGACCAAAGTCAAAAAGATAACTTCCGTTTTTATCTAATTCTAATCGATAACGTTTACCACTTTCTAAGTCCCAAACCCAACCTGTTCGATTTTGACGAACTTCTTTGCTGAAATTAATTCGAGTTTTATGTGATAGGTAACGATGGGCATAAGCAAAGAAAAACATCTCATTTCCTTCATCCGTGATGTAACGATTCTGCATCAAGTATGGATTTGGAGTTTCGATAGTGAGGTATGGAGTGATTTGATAATCTTTCTGTACTTGTTGATACCAACCGATGAAATCTTTTTCTGGTTTATGTAGTAAGATAAAGCGATCTTTATATCCTTTTAATTGTTCTACAAGTGATTGAACCTCTTTGTCTCTGGTTTCATGATTATGCCATCCTGTAGAGAGATGAGGATAAGCATCAATACAGAAAATACGACCTCCATCCTGTACAAATTCAACCATTTTTTCTAAGGTTGAAGGATTCAAACGTTCACATACAATTAGAAATAATGTGTTGTATTTACGTGGGCCATAGTGTAAATATCCTTTTTTTATGGTGGATTTCTGGATGATTGATTCACTTACATAGTCCACTCCATTCCCGTTTTTACTCATTGCTTCCCATACCATGGTTTTCCATTGATGGATAGTTGAGGAGGGGAATGGTTCGTTTTGCATACCCATAGTTGTCCACATATCAGCGATAGGATTGAGTATGGCAATATCTGCATACATGGTTGAATGTTGAAGTGCTGTACTTAAACGACCTTTGTAGTCATTGTATAGGTGGAAGAAAGGCCACCAGTTGTTTCGCTCGCTATAGTAGGCACCATATTGTATCCAACCAGGGAAAGGTAATTCCTTGTTTGGAGAGTAGTTAAAACCATGGAATACAGAATGAGTAACACCTGATATGGCTGTTTGGTCTCCTCCGATTTTTAACAGTTCCAATGTCATGTTGAATACTAAGTAGGTATTCGTCATCTCTTCGCAACTGATAATCTTTTTCCCTGCCAAATGAGCTCCGGAAGAAACATATTTATTAATCATCGTATAGGCACGACCTCTACGGTAATCTTTTTCAGACATTTCTTCTCCAATTTTATGCCATAACCAGTTAGTTGTCCAAGATTCACATTCTGGAATATCTGGTTCCATACTTCCTTCCAATGGGAATGTACCACGTCCATAGGCCTCTAAACGAGACTGGATACCTAATTTACGACACCATTCTACATAAGTTTGAGTGAAACGTTCGTTATACATTTCTGCATTAGTCAAAGCAAAATCGAAACGTACTCGGTCAATACAGTCTGCCATTTCTTTTCCCATTTGGACACGAGGAGTATAATCATATACATTTCCCATACCTCCGCTTCGGAAGAAAAGATAGGGTAGATAAGGTAAGATGTCATATCCACGTCGTTTTTGGAACTCTTCACGCATATCGTATGTCCAGTTCGAACCCTCTAATTCGAGACCATCACAGAATAAAGCACGGATATCTGATTTAAGAGGGCCGATCCGTTGCTGTATCTTGTCAGACATATTGTCCAAATATTTTTGAACAGCATTCTTATTTAAATGATTAAGTACAGGACCATTTGCTCCGGGGGCACCATTAATTACCTTTTGGAAGCCTTTGACTTTAAATAAAGCAAATAGTACCCATTTCCCGTTGGGAACTTTGAAACGGTAATTCCCGTCAGTATCCTTTTTCATTATGTCAATCACTTGATCCAAGCTGTTGAATGGTTCGGGGACTAACTGCAATGACATCAGTTCCATGGTTCGACCGATAAAAGGCGAACTGATTTCGGGACTGGCAGTACTAAAGATTCCATCTTCCGAGATCTCATAGTCTATTGGGCCGGTAAGAACTTCTGAATAGTTGGTTACCACATCTGCACGTTCGTCTCCGCGCAGGTATTCAGCTCCAAAAGGCCAGCCGGAACCGACTAATAGGTCACAGGTAATACCAATCTTTTTTGCTTCATCAAATGTGTATTGGAGGATATCAATCCATTCATCGCTTAACCAAATGAGAGATTTTTTATCTAAGGGATCAGCATAACGCGGGAATGAGATAGGGTTGATTTCTACTCCACCGATTCCTGCATCTTTTAGCAACTGTAATTCACGTTTAAGTTCTGCTTTTTCAACTTTATTCCCATTCCACCACCAACGAATGAAAGGACGATAAGCAGTTCCCGGATTTAAGAACATCTGATATAAATCTTTGGAAGAGGAAAGATTAGGTTTGCTGTTCGCAACGGTATTAGCAAAGAGAATTGATTGTTCTGCGGAAAAACAACCGGCTGCCGTTGCGAGCATACATTGTTTGATGAAGTTTCGTCTTTTCATGGTAATAATTGTTTGATATAGAATTATTTGATTTGTTCAATAGTCCCTTTCCCCAATATCTTTTGTTGTACTTCGGCCGATCCTTTGTATTGAATTTTACCTTTCCCTACGATATTTGCTTTTAAACTTTTCGTGGGATGGATTTGGACATGACCTTTTCCTGCAATCTTACAGTTAATACTTGGAACGGTTATACCGAAAGCCATAATCTCTCCATCTGACGTGATGCTATAATCCGCTTGAGATGCTTTTCCTGATTTAAGGTTTATAGTTCCGGAACCATTGATATTACATTCTAATTTATCTGCTTGTAGTTCATTTATAACCATGTTGGCACTTCCAGAGATATTCAGATCCAATTTGCCAACCTCAACCTTTTTTTTAAGTTGAACTAAGCAGTTTGAGTTGGCATCTATTCTTAGTTCATCTCCTGATAGTCTGCTGTTGATCATAAAGTTAGCATTCCCTGCAACTTTCACCTCTTTCAACCATTTGGAATTAGTTGTTACGATAAATTTGGTAAAATGGTCAACTTTTGCTCCTTTGAAGTTAACGGTTAATTCCCGATCCTTAATATCAATGTTTACAAAACTATGGAGATTTTCATCAACAGTCACTTCGATGAATGGAGCCTCTTCTGATTGGACATAATTGAAATCGATAATTCCATCTATTTTGATGGCATTGTAGTCTCCGATAGTTATCTTCTTGGTTGATAATTTACCATTACCCTTGACATGGTCAGCAGCTTCTATTGAGAATAAAAGTCCAAATAGGAAAGCGATAGTTAGTAATCCTTTAATTTTCATTTTCTTTAGATTTTTAACGTAATCTGATTATTGATATAACATTTTCTACAAATATAGGAGAATATCTTATATAATGATTTGTTTTTGATTCCTATCTTTCTATTTAGCCTTTCTTATATGTTTTGTAACATAAATTAGCAGTTACTTTATTGATGGTTTTGAGAAAGTCCGTATATTTGCATCGTGGTTTTTTCATAATAGTATTAGATTTAAGGTTAACAAAGTTGATTAGGGGTTGTCGTGAGACAGCCTTTAATTATTTATAGCCGTTTGTACATATTTCCCGGTAAAGATTTTATTTTCCCATCCATCTCTAATTCAAACAGTAATGCAGAAAGTTGTTGGATTGAAACCTTTAGGTTCAATGCAAGTTGGTTTATATGTATTGTCTCTTGGCTCTTCAATATTTGGAGAATAGGATGTTGTTCATCAGAATCCTCATGTTCTTTGAAAGAGAGTTCTGCTTGTATAGGTTTGGTTGAGATATCCCAACAAAGAGCTGCCAGTAAATCTTCTGCGGAAGTGATAAGGCCGGCCTTGTTTTTTCGGATAAGGTTATTACAGCCTTTTGAGTAATGGTCATTTGAACGTCCGGGAAAACAGTAGACCTCCCTGCCGTATGAGAAGGCAATATCTGCTGTCACTAAAGAACCTCCTCGTTCAGCTGATTCGATTACAATGGTACAATCTGAGAGGCCGGCAATGATTCGGTTTCGGCACAAGAAGTTTGGACGATCCGGATCTGTGCCACTGGGGAAATCGGTTAACAAACCGCCCTTCTCTAACATTTGGATGGCAGTATTCCGATGAACAGAAGGATAGATTCGGTCTAAACCATGTGCAAGTACGGCCACTGTCGGTAATTGGTTCTTGAGTGCTTGTTGATGGGCACAAATATCAATACCGTAAGCCAGTCCACTGACGATTAAAAGATCCGGATAGTAGGTTGATAAATCTTGTAAAAGTTTTTGGGTAAGATCTCTTCCATACTCTGTTGGAGTACGAGTCCCGACTACGCTAATAATCCGTCGAGAATTTAGATCTGCGTTCCCTTTGAAATAAAAAAGGACAGGAGCGTCCGGACATTCTTTTAATCTTGTCGGATAATTTGTGTCTGTTAAGAAATAGTAAGAGAGATGGTTCTTTTCGATGAAACTCATCTCTTTTTCTGCCCGTTTCAATACGTTCGGGTGTTTGATTTCGGCAGCTAATTTACTGCCGATCCCCGGAATCTTTTCTAATAACGCCTGTTTTTCTGTAAATACGGCCTCTGCATCTCCTAATGATTGCAATAGGTGGCGTGCCAGAATGTCTCCCACACCGTTTATCATAGTAAGGCCAATTTGGTAAATCTGTTTGTCTGTCATTTATTCTCTAATTTCTTAAGCATTTCGTCAAAATATTCACCGCGTGTCAACCTTCCGTTTTCTACTACCACCGATTCTACCGTTCCCCGAGTTGCCAATACGTGGTCGGATAACCGGTAAATATCCTGTTCGAAAACCAGTTTTACGCCTTTTTTATATACATTTAAACAAGAAAGATAACGGTCTCCGCTTCGTAATGAGCTTTTAAACTGTATTTCCACTTTAGAAACAAACGCATCAATACCTTTCTCGTGCATCTTCCCAAAATTCTCGCCTAAGGATTCTAAAAACTCATGGCGCGTATGTTCCATGTAATGCTGGTAATTGGAGTTATTTACAACTCCCTGTAGGTCGCATTCATAGTCACGAACCTTGTCTTCTAAAGTAAAGATATACTCTTTCATTACTCAAATGTTTTTTCAAGTTGAACCTTTTCCATTTTGTAAAGCCGGTCTGACGGACGAATCTTTTCATTGACTTTGAAAGAGAAACGTTCTCCCTTGACGGTTTGTTCTACCGGCTTTAATTCTACACGTATTTCATCAATTGTTTGCATTAAAGCTCCGGTTGTCGGACCGGTGATTAAGATTTCATCTCCCACCTTGAGAGTACCAGATTCCATTTCGAATTCGGCCACTCCAATTTTGTCAAAGTATTTGATTCCTTTGGCTACATAGACCTTTTTCTTCGTTGCGCCTGAACCATATTTACTACTCCATTCTCCTAAACGTTGGCCTAAGTAATAACCATCCCAGAAGTCGCGATTGAATACGCTACGGAGCTTGGTCTCCCATGTCTCTACTTGCTCATCGCTGAATGTCCCGTTGGTGCAATAGGCACGTACGGCCTCTTTATAACATTCAGTAACTAAGCGAACATATTCAGGACCTCGTGCGCGTCCCTCTATTTTGAAAACGCGGACTCCTGCATCCATCATCTTGTTCATGAAATGGATTGTCTTTAAGTCTTTTGGGGACATGATGTATTGGTTTTCGACATCCAGTTCTATATTGCTGTCTTTATCTTTTACAGTGTAGGCACGGCGGCATATCTGCATGCAAGCACCGCGATTGGCTGAAGCGTTCATCTCATGCAGGCTGAGGTAACATTTACCGGAAACAGCCATGCAAAGCGCTCCATGTGCAAACATTTCGATACGGATAAGTTCGCCTTTCGGGCCGGTAATCTGTTGATCGATGATTTGTTGGTAAATCTCGTGTACCTGCTTGAGGTTTAGTTCACGAGCTAAGACCACTACATCCGCAAATTGAGCATAAAATTTCAAAGCTTCTACATTGGAAATATTCAGTTGGGTAGAGAGGTGTACCTCTTGTCCGATACTGTTGGCATAACTCATTGCAGCTACATCTGCTGCAATGATGGCAGAGACTCCGGCCTCTTTGGCCGCATCTATGATCTCACGCATCAACGGTAGATCTTCTCCGTAGATAACCGTATTGACGGTCAGGTAACTTTTTATTCCATGTTCCTGGCAGATTACCACAATCTTGCGGAGGTCATCTGTCGTGAAATTATTGGAAGAGCGTGAACGCATATTCAGCCCTTCAATACCAAAATAGATGGAGTCGGCTCCTCCTTGTATAGCGGCCATCAACGATTCGTATGAACCGACCGGTGCCATTATTTCAAAATCTTTCTCGTTCAAGATAAAATAGTTTACAGATATTAATGCGACAAAGGTAGGAATAATATCTGATAAAAATCCATGCCTGTCGGTTTCTAATTTCATGCTTATCCCTTTGGGATTCTTTGGGCATTCATTTCCTGCTCTTTCGGCATAGTTTTTTTATTGGAAAAACGTACCTTTGTCAACCATATAAGGTTATGTAATGAAAATAGGTACAATCAATTTAGGAGAACGCCCTGTGCTTTTGGCTCCGATGGAGGATGTGACGGATATTTCTTTCCGTTTGATGTGCAAACGTTTCGGAGCGGATATGGTCTATACGGAGTTTGTTTCGGCAGACGCATTAATCCGAAGTGTCAATAAGACGCAGCAAAAATTGAATGTGTCAGACGAAGAACGTCCTGTCGCTATTCAGATTTATGGTCGTGATGTGGCAACAATGGTAGATGCAGCCAAGATTTGTGAAGCGGCTCGTCCGGATATTTTGGATATCAACTTCGGTTGTCCGGTAAAACGGGTAGCCGGTAAAGGGGCAGGTGCCGGTATGTTGAGGAATGTACCTTTGATGTTGGATATTACCCGGGAAGTGGTGAAAGCTGTAAATATTCCGGTGACGGTAAAGACCCGTTTAGGATGGGATGCTGACAACAAGATTATTGTGGAATTGGCCGAACAGTTACAAGACTGCGGGATTGCGGCTCTATCAATTCATGGACGTACACGTTCGCAGATGTATACAGGCGAGGCGGATTGGACTTTGATAGGAGAGGTGAAGAACAATCCAAGGATGCATATTCCGATTATAGGCAATGGTGATGTGACCTCTGCAGAGGCTTGTAAGCAACGCTTTGAACAATATGGAGTGGATGCCGTCATGATTGGACGGGGAAGTATCGGACGACCTTGGATTTTCCGCGAGGTGAAACATTTTTTACAGACGGGTGAGGCTTTACCGGAAGAACCATTCGATTGGTATTTGGACGTTATTAAAAAACAGGTGGAGCAGAGTGTGGAACGGTTGGATGAGCGGCGGGGTATCCTGCATATACGTCGCCATTTGGCTGCGACCCCATTGTTCAAAGGTATTCCTGATTTCAAACAAACACGAATTGCCATGCTTCGAGCAGAGACGGTGCAGGAGTTGTTTGATATTTTGGACGGTATTTCTGAAAGATTTGCTCCGTTCTTTACTCATAATTAAGTAGTGATTCAATTTATTAATTACCTTTGCGCTTCAAACAGAGATTATAAGGTATGGAAAAACATTTTAAAAGAACATTGATAACAACGGCACTGCCGTATGCAAATGGACCGGTGCACATTGGTCACTTGGCTGGGGTTTATGTGCCTGCTGATATTTACGCACGCTATCTTCGCTTGAAGGGGGAAGAGGTTTTGATGATTGGTGGTTCGGATGAACATGGAGTACCTATTACATTGAGAGCAAAAAAGGAGGGTATCACTCCTCAAGATGTGGTGGATCGTTATCATGGCATCATCAAGAAGTCGTTTGAAGAGTTTGGTATCTCCTTTGATATTTATTCTCGTACGACCTCTGAAACTCATTATCAAGTGGCTGCGGATTTCTTCCGTACCTTATATGATAAAGGAGAATTCATTGAAAAGACAAGTGAACAATATTATGACGAAGAGGCTAAACAGTTTTTGGCAGACCGTTATATTACAGGAACATGTCCCCACTGTGGTAATGAGAAAGCGTATGGAGACCAATGTGAGGCTTGTGGTACTTCATTGAGTCCGACTGATTTGGTGAACCCTAAGTCTGCCATTAGTGGTAGTGCTCCGGTGATGAAGGAAACCAAACATTGGTATTTGCCTTTGGATAAATGGGAAGGTTACCTACGTGAATGGATTCTGGAAGGACATAAGGAGTGGAAACCGAACGTATATGGACAGTGCAAAAGTTGGTTGGATATGGGTTTGCAACCACGCGCCGTTAGCCGAGACTTGGACTGGGGTATCCCCGTTCCGGTAGAAGGGGCAGAAGGAAAAGTATTGTATGTTTGGTTTGACGCACCTATCGGATACATCTCTAATACAAAAGAACTGTTGCCTGATAGTTGGGAAACATGGTGGAAAGATCCGGAAACAAAAATGGTGCATTTTATCGGTAAAGATAATATCGTATTCCATTGTATCGTGTTCCCGACCATGTTGAAAGCAGAAGGTTCTTTTAATTTGCCAGAGAACGTTCCGGCGAATGAGTTTTTGAATTTGGAAGGCGATAAGATCTCGACCTCTCGCAATTGGGCTGTCTGGTTGAATGAATATTTGGTGGATATGCCGGGCAAACAAGATGTGCTACGCTATGTGTTGACGGCCAATGCTCCGGAAACGAAAGATAATGACTTTACTTGGAAAGACTTTCAGGCGCGTAATAACAATGAATTGGTGGCTATCTTGGGTAACTTTGTCAACCGTGCATTAGTATTAACGGGTAAATATTTTGAAGGCAAAGTGCCGGCAATTGGTGAGTTGACAGAATATGACCGTCAGACGTTGACTGATTTTGCGAATGTCAAGGCTGATGTGGAACGTCTGTTGGATACTTATCATTTCCGTGATGCGCAGAAGGAGGCGATGAACTTGGCTCGTATCGGTAATAAATATTTGGCAGATACCGAACCTTGGAAGTTGGCAAAGACTGATATGGGACGTGTGGCTACCATTATGAATATCGCTTTGCAGATTACGGCTAATTTGGCTATTGCATTCGAACCATTCTTGCCGTTTAGTATGAAGAAGTTGAACCAGATGTTAAATGTTGAACCGTTAGGATGGAATCGTCTGGGTGCTACAGACCTATTGGAAGCCGGACATCAATTAGGAAAGGCTGAGTTGTTGTTTGAAAAGATTGAAGATAACGTCATAGAAGCCCAGGTACAGAAATTGTTGGATACAAAAAAAGCAAACGAAGAGGCTAATTACAAGGCAAATCCAATCCGTGAAAATATAGCATTTGAAGATTTCATGAAGTTGGATATTCGTGTAGGAACAGTTTTGGAATGTACAAAAGTTCCTAAGGCTGATAAGTTGCTTCAATTCCGTATTGATGATGGTTTGGAGAAACGTACGATTGTATCTGGTATAGCCCAGCATTATAAACCTGAGGAATTGGTTGGTAAACAGGTTTGTTTCATCGCAAACTTAGCTCCGCGTAAGTTAAAGGGGATTGTGTCAGAAGGTATGATTTTATCTGCTGAGAATTTTGACGGGAAATTGGCTGTGATTACTTCGGAGAAGGAGGTGAAACCAGGTAGTGAAGTGAAATAATTTAATTGATTAAATACAAGAAGAGGCTTTCTGTTCGTTATAGTTCAGAAAGCCTTTTATATAAGATGGATAGAGAAACGATTCAGATGGTAGACTTGCATCGGCAGTATTTGCGTTTGAAGCCGGAGTTGGATCAGGCAATGCAGCAGGTGTTGGATAATTGTGCGTTTATAAATGGTTCGCCTGTGCAAAACTTTGCGACACATTTGGCTGATTATCTTAAAGTCCCTTTTGTTGTTCCTTGTGGGAATGGAACTGATGCTCTGCAGATTGCATTGATGGCTTTGAAACTTCAACCAGGGGATGAGGTGATTTTACCTGCTTTTACTTATGTCGCAGCCATAGAGGTTGTTGCTCTATTAGGATTGACGCCGGTATTGGTAGATGTAGATCCTCGTACCTTTAATTTGGATGTGAATAGGATAGAAGCGGCCGTCTCAGAAAAGACAAAAGCAATTATTGTCGTTCATCTCTTTGGGCAATCTTGTGATATGGAGCCAATCATGACATTGGCCGAAGCTTATCATCTTTTTGTTGTAGAGGATAATGCCCAATCTATTGGGGCTGACTATATTTTTTCGGATGGTCATATTCGGAAAACTGGTACGATCGGACATATTGGTACGACCTCTTTTTTCCCCTCTAAGCCTTTGGCTTGTTATGGCGATGGGGGAGCATTGATGACTTCGGATGAGGAGTTAGCAACTCGTATCCGTATGATAGCTAATCATGGACAGGAACGTAAGTATTATCATAAGCTAATCGGATGTAATTCTCGTTTGGATACATTACAAGCTGCAATATTGGAGGTGAAACTTAACTATTTGGATCGATTTACAAATGCTCGCCAAGAGGTTGCTACTTACTATGATAAATGTTTAGAATCTTGTACACAGGTTATATCTCCGGCTAAGGCGGATTATTCTACACATGTTTATCATCAATATACGATTCAAGTAGAAAAGGATAAACGGAATCTGATTCAGGCTTCACTGAAAGAACTGGGTATTCCTACTATGATCTATTACCCATTGCCACTCCATTATCAAGAAGCATATAAAGGTATAGCACGAATATCTGGTTCTTTGGAAGAGGCTGTTCGATTGAGTAGGGTAGTACTTTCTTTGCCGATTCATACGGAGATGCCAATAGAGCAACAACGATATATAATGAATAGGCTAATAGAAGCCGTTTCATAATTAGAAATAAGGAAGGATATGATAGGTAAAAAGATAAAATTTGCAGTGGTGGGGTGTGGACACATTGGAAAGCGTCATGCAGAGATGATCACACGTGATCCGGATGCTGAACTGATAGCTCTTTGTGATATACGTCCACGTGAAGAGTTGGGTATAGAAGCATATGATGTGCCATTCTATAGCTCTATAGATGAATTGTTAGTGGCAAATATCCAGGCTGATGTAATAAATATATGTACTCCTAATGGGTTACATGCGGCTATGGCTATTCAGGTTATAGAGAGTGGGCATCATGTCGTGATTGAAAAACCAATGGCACTTACTTTAGCGGATGCGGAGAAGGTTGTCTATACCTCTTTGAGGTATCGAAAACAGGTTTTTTGCGTGATGCAAAACCGTTATTCTCCTCCTTCAGTCTGGATTAAAGAGATAGTTGAGTCTGGTCGGTTAGGAAAGATTTACATGGTTCAATTGAATTGTTATTGGAATCGTGATGATCGCTATTATAAACCGGGAGGTTGGCATGGTGATGCTGAGATGGATGGAGGAACGCTTTTTACTCAGTTCTCTCATTTCATTGATATCATGTATTGGTTGTTTGGTGATATTTGTAATATCCAAGCTCGTTTTGCCGATTTCAATCATGCAGATTTGACTGCTTTTGAAGATTCAGGATTTGTGAATTTTAACTTTGTCAATGGTGGAATGGGAAGTCTAAATTATTCTACCTCGGTTTGGAATAAGAATATGGAGAGTAGTATGCTGATTGTGGCAGAGAATGGTAGCGTAAAGATTGGTGGTCAGTATATGAATGAGGTAGAATACTGCCATATTAAAGATTATGAAATGCCGGAATTGGCACCAACTAATCCGGGTAATGATTATGGACCATATAAAGGGTCGGCACAAAATCACAATTTCGTCATTCGCAATGTCGTTCGCGTTCTTTCTGGATCAAGTACGGAACCTATTACGACTAATGTATTAGAAGGAATGAAAGTGGTAGATATCATTCAACGGATATATGCTTTGAAGAAATAAAAAAAAGGATTAGACATTGTCTAATCCTTTTTTTATTGGTGATCCGCCTGGGGTTCGAACCCAGGACCCCATCCTTAAAAGGGATGTGCTCTACCTGCTGAGCTAGCGAATCATCCTATGCGTTACTTCTGTAATGCGGGTGCAAAGGTAACTGTTTTTTTTGAATATGCAATAGTTTATTGCTCTTTTTGTTGATTTTTTTCAACTATACCCTCAGTTCTATTTGATTCTTCGTTTGTATTTGCTGCTAAAGGTTTACTATCTGCTAAAATAAAACGCTTATAATAAGAGAAAAATAGGGTAGTCATAGGAAGTGCAATGATCAATCCTATGAATCCTAATAGTGTTCCCCAAATAGATAAAGATAGAAGTATCAACGCAGGATTTAATCCCATGGCTTTTCCCATGATACGAGGTGTTAAGTATAAATCCTGAATACATTGTACTACTCCCAAAACTAACAATCCTGAACCAAATATGAACCAAAAATTACCTCCGGTTTCTGCAGCTTTTAAAAGGCTTAATAAAATCATAGGAATGATACCTATTGTTTGCATATAAGGAATTAGATTGAGAAAACCAATGAATAACCCAAGGATAACAGCCATGGGGAAGTTTACAATCTTAAATCCGATAGCCAAAAGGATTCCTACTGAGAGAGCGATTAAAGATTGCCCTCTGAAATAACGGTTCATATTGTATTCTACATCATCTGCTAATTCTTGGATGAATGGGCGGTAACGTTCAGGGATTAATTTTGTCCATCCATTTACAATTTTCTCATAATCCAATAAGATAAAGATGAAGTATAACAAGATAACAAAAATAATCGTAATGCTGAATAAGAAAGAAAATGTATTAGTTAGAACAACCCACATTTTGGGAGCGATCTGTTTGATAGCTTTTGTGAGATTCTCTTTGCTTAAAAGTTGCGTGATTTGTTCTGGTTCAATATTCTCTTCAATAAATTTTATCCATGATTGTGGAATGAGCGGTATCTCCCCATAATTGGTATTATGTCTTTGCATCAGTTCAATTGTTCGGTTCACCTCTTGATTGATGGATGGAGCAATGCTGATACCTATTAAGGTCAGAAGTAGGAGGGTAGATAAAATGACTGCCATAATAGCAAGGATACGGCTTTTCAGTTTTACCTTATATTGAAAGAATTTGACAAAAGGCTGCATCATATAGGCTAAAAGCCATGCAATTAAGAATGGCAATAAGGCATTGCGTAATACCGCTATTAAGTAAATGATGCCACTAATAACTACAAGGCCGAATATGATACGTGCAACTCGGTCAAAAGTGAATGGTTTATCAAATATCGGGTTCATATTTAATCATTATCTTTGCCACAAAGATAAAAGAAACTCAAATAGTAAAAAATGATACGAAATAAAATCTTATGCTTTTGTTTGTTCTGTTGTATCCAATGGATGTTTATTTATGCACAGACTTTGGATCCTGTTAAGCAACTATTACAAACCCCTTATATGCGAGGTGCTTCATTCTCTCTAATCGTTAAAGATTTACAGACCGGAAAGAATCTTTTTGTTTACGATATGGATCGGCAACTTTCTCCGGCTTCCGTATTAAAAGTTGTGACAACGGCTACAGCACTTGAGGTTTTAGGAGAGGATTACCGGTATCCTACATCTTTGCAATATGACGGAGTGATAAAGGAGGGAGTTTTGGAGGGTAATTTGTATATCAAAGGAAGTGGAGATCCCTCTTTAGGTTCTTCTCATTTTGCTCCGAGACAGAATCAATTTTGGGATACTTGGATAACAGCTTTGCAAAAGATTGGGATAAGGAGAATAAAAGGGGCTGTTATTTCCGATGAAAGTATATTTGATACAGAAGGAGCCTCTGTTAAATGGCTTCGAGAGGATATGGGCAACTATTATGCTCCGGGATGTTATGGTCTTTCAGTTTTTGATAATTTATATAAATTGTCCTTAAGAACAGGAAGAGTTGGCTCATCTCCTGTTATATTATCGACATCACCAGATGTCTCTTTTATTCAATTTAAAAATTATTTAAAGGCTGTATCTGCCTCTTCAGATAGTGCTTATATTATAGGAGTCCCTTTGGAATCAGTACGTTATTTGTATGGGACATTGCCTGCCAATCGTGAACAATATGTGATAAAAGGAGATATTCCTGATCCGGCTTTGTTTATGGCTCAATATTTAACCACTTCTCTTCAGAAAAAGGGGATAATAGTAGAAGGTACTCCTTCTTGTTATCGGTTGGAAATGGAACAACGTCGTTGGACTAATAGGGAACGCCAGACTATTGTAACGACTTATTCACCACCTTTAAGAGAGATTGTTCGTGTATGTAACCACGTGAGTCATAATTTATATGCAGATGCGTTGTTAAAAACAGTAGGTTTACAATATAAGCCTCGTGAACATGAAGTGATCTCTTCTTTTGGTCGAGGTATTACAGTCATAAAAAATTATTGGAAAGAAAAGGGGATAGATGTGTTTCCTTTGAAGATGAATGATGGAAGTGGATTGGCTCCAACCAATAAAATTTCAGTAGCTTTTATGGGGGATTTATTGGTATATATGGCTACTCAATCAAAGGTTTCTGAAGCGTTTGTCTCCTCTTTACCGAAAGCCGGAGTGGAAGGCTCTGTCCGTTCTTTTTTGAAAGAAACCCCTTTACAGGGAAAAGCATTTTTGAAAAGTGGAGGGATAACAGGTGTGAGATGTTATGCAGGTTATATCCAAAAAGAGAATCATACCTATGCCGTAGCTGTTTTGTCCAATAATTATTCTTGTAGCATGAGACAAATGACTAAAGACTTGGAGAAGTTGTTATTACGTCTTTTTGTTTCAATATAGGATTATTCCTGCTGTTGCAGCAATTAGTATCATCAAGATAGGGCTGATTTTGAATTTCCAGGTAAGAATAAAGGCTGTCATAAATATAAGAATGCTTTTATAATCAATAAAGTTTTCGCTATTCATTAATAATAAAGAGGCTGCAGCAATAAGCCCTACTGTTACCGGACGAAGTCCATAAAATGCAGCTTCGACATATTTATTATGTCGGAATTTAGCAAAGGCATATGAGATTGCCAGTACCAATAAGAAAGAGGGTAGACATACGGCAAAAGTGGTTAAACAAGATCCTAATATGGCAATTTCCGGAGGGTATCCGGCATTAAGTATGGCTGTGTAACCGATATAAGTTGCGCTATTGATTCCGATAGGTCCTGGTGTCATCTGGGAGATGGCGACAATGTCTGTAAATTCTTGGGATGAGATCCAACCATAACGTTCAACCACATCAGCCTGGATAAGTGAAAGCATCGCATAACCGCCTCCAAAACCGAAGATACCAATTTTTAAATAGACATAAAATAACTGAAGCCAGATCATGTTATACTTTCTTTATTTTTAATCCGTAATAAATACCTCCAACGATAGCTGAAAGAATCAACCATACTGGAGAGATTCCTACTAACCAAATGAGCAAAGCTGTTATAATCGGGATGATAAGGGTTTTATGACTTAATTTGATGGAACGAGCTGTCGTCAGACAAGGAACAGCAATTAAAGCAACTACTGCCGGCCGTAATCCTTTGAATGCTTTTTCCACCCATATATTATCTTGTATATGGGTGAAACAAAGAGCTATTGCCAATATGATGAGAAAAGAGGGAAGGATACTTCCCAATGCACAAATGATACCTCCCAGTATTTTTTTTAGTTTGTAACCGACAAAGATGGAGATATTGACGGCAAAGATTCCGGGTAGAGACTGAGCAATAGCAAAGAGATCTATAAAATCCTCTTTGGAAAGCCAACCTCGATCAACAACTTCTCGTTGAATTAAAGGTAACATTGCATAACCTCCACCAATCGTGAAGGCTCCAATCTTCATAAATGTCAGAAAAAGTGTCCAGTACATTATCTTTCTACTATTTTCCTAACGCTTTATTGTAACGTTGTTCGTCGTTGATGATACGGAGTGCCTCTTGAAAACTTTCGTTCTCATCATTGATGATTTGGAAGTACTCAGTCATATCATACAGGTCACGAGCTATCAATGCCTTTATTTGGAGCATGATTAAATCTTTGGAACGGTTGTATTGTTCCTCATTATAAGCAATCTTCTCTTTTTCAGCCAAAGCTACTAACTCTTTCATCATCTCTTCGGTCACGTTGAAATTCTGTTTGAATTGAATCAGTTTCGGATATTTCTTATTTAGCTCAGCTCGATGTCCATCTATATAATTCATGGAAATACGGTTCACTAAACCTGCAGCTACGATGCTACGGTGATAATCGGTGTACCGGGTTGTATCAACCGGAATAAAGACATCCGGCATGATGCCACCACCGCCATATACCGTACGTTTTGTTTCCAATGTGTTGAATTTTAGGGAATCCGGGAAGTGAATACTGTCTTTACTCATCAATTCCCCACGGTTGTAACGATCTATCAAATCATGGTTGTATTGTTCTTTATCTCCGTTAACATATGGTTTTTGGATCGAACGTCCTGTCGGTGTATAATAACGGGCAACGGTTAAACGAATCATGGATTTATCTGGCATCGGAATTGGCTTTTGTACCAATCCTTTTCCAAAGGTACGGCGTCCAACAACTACTCCACGATCCCAATCTTGTATAGCTCCAGAAACAATTTCACTGGCAGAAGCAGAAGTCTCATCTACCAAAACAACCAAACGACCCTCTTCAAAACCTCCACGTGTAGTCGATTTTGCCTCTTCACGTGGTTGTTTATTTCCTTCCGTATAAACAATCAGTTTGTCCTTGCTTAAAAACTCGTCGGCTAATTCTATGGCAATATTCAGATAACCACCTCCATTCCCTTGCAGGTCAAGGATTAAATGTTTCATCCCCTGTTTTTTAAGTTTAGCCAATGCTTCTCTGAATTCATCTGCAGAAGAGGCAGCAAAGCGATTTAACTTGATATAGCCTGTTTGTTTATCAGCCATATAAGCTGCATCTAAGCTATATACAGGAATCTTTCCACGGATAATCTTGAATTCGATCAATTCAGGAACGCCATTACGTTGTACCTTTACCCTCACTTCTGTATTTTTAGGACCACGCAAACGTTTCATGATATCGGTATTTTTCATCTTTACACCGGCAATAAGGGTGTCGTCAACCATAATGATACGGTCTCCGGCCATTAAACCTACCTTTTCGGAAGGACCTCCCGGAATAACCTGGATCACATAGAGTGTATCGGTCAACATATTGAATTGAATACCGATTCCATCGAAATTCCCTTGTAAAGGTTCTGTCATCTCTTTCGTCTCTTCCGGATCACTATAAGTGGAATGAGGATCTAACTCTTTCAACATGCCAATAATCGCATCTTCAACCAATTTGGTTTCATCGGTCGTGTCTACATATAAATTGGATATGGCATATAGAGCCAATTGCAGTTTACGTGCATTGGTGTTATTGTTATTAGAGCGTTGTGCCGAGATTGAGGCTACAAATACACTCAGGATAAGAAGTGGAAAGAATAATCGTTTCATTTTTATTTATCAATTAAAAGATTGATTCCAAAAGGAATATATGGAGAAATATCTTTACCGTAACGGAATAGCTCACGAACAACACTGGAACTGACAGAAGCATATTCTGGTTCGGTGAAAAGAATCAAGGTTTCTATACCATTTAATTGCCGGTTGATATCCGCAATGTTTTTCTCATATTCAAAATCAAGGGTAGAGCGAATCCCACGTAAGATAAAACCAGCTTTCATCTCTTCGGCAAAATCAACCGTTAGTGATTGGTAGGAAGTTACTTGTATGCGAGGCTCATCCTTGTATAGGGTTCGGATTGCATCTAACCGTTTGTCTAAAGGGAAGAATCCTTGCTTTTGATCATTAACGCCTATGGCAATAATGACTTCATCGACTAATTGGAGACCCCGACTGACCAAAGAGGCGTGACCGATGGTAAAAGGGTCAAAAGATCCGGGAAAAAGTGCGATGCGTTTTGTAAATGTACTTTTATCCATAATCAATTCACAACGTCTTCTTCTACAACTAAGTTATCGATGATAAAGTTCTGTCGTTCCATGGTATTCTTGCCCATATAGAACTCCAGCATCTCTTTGACTGAATCCTCTTTCTTCATGGAGACTTGATCCAAACGGATGTCTTTTCCGATGAAGTGTTTAAACTCATCCGGGGATATTTCTCCTAATCCTTTAAATCGGGTAATCTCCGCATTTTTTCCGGCAGCAGCGATAGCGTTTACCCGTTCCTCTTCGGTATAGCAATACCAAGTTTTCTGTTTGTTACGTACCCGGAAGAGAGGGGTTTGTAGGATATAGACATGATTTCGTTTGATCAAATCCGGGAAAAACTGCAAGAAGAAAGTGATGAGTAACAGACGGATATGCATACCATCCACATCGGCATCGGTAGCGATGATCACCTTGTTGTAACGTAATCCATCTAATCCGTCTTCAATATTTAGGGCAGCCTGTAGCAGATTAAACTCTTCATTTTCATAAACAATCTTCTTGGTCAAACCATAACTGTTAAGCGGTTTACCTCGAAGGCTGAATACGGCCTGTAGGTTCGGGTCTCGACTTTTGGTGATGGAACCACTGGCAGAGTCCCCCTCCGTAATGAAGATACTGCTCTCTTCCAAATTATCACCTTTGGTATCATTTAAGTGGAAACGGCAATCCCGTAACTTTCGGTTATGTAGATTCGCTTTCTTTGCACGTTCGCGCGCCAGTTTGGTTACGCCGGCAATCGCTTTGCGCTCTTTTTCCGATTCTTGGATTTTACGCAAAAGAATATCGGATGTCTCTGCATTCTTGTGCAGATAGTTGTCCAATTCTTTTTTGATGAAGTCGCCAATAAACTTGGCAACGGAAGGTCCTTCCGGTCCCATGTCTTTGGATCCTAACTTTGTCTTGGTCTGGCTTTCAAAGACAGGCTCTTCCACTTTGATACTGATGGCTGCGACTATTCCTGCACGGATGTCGGAATATTCAAAGTTTTTATTGTAATACTCTTTGATGACACGCCCAAGTGCTTCTCGGTAGGCAGACAGATGTGTTCCCCCTTGTGTCGTGTGTTGGCCGTTCACAAAAGAATAATATTCTTCTCCATATTGGTTACTATGAGTGATGACAACTTCGATGTCTTCTCCCTTTAGGTGGATAATCGGATATAACGGCTCTGCTGTCATGTTCTCGTTCAACAGGTCAACCAAGCCATTCCGGGAATGAAATTTTTTCCCATTGTAGATGATGGTTAGTCCGGAGTTTAAGAAAACATAGTTTTTTAGCAAGCTTTCGATATACTCCTCTTTATAGGCATAATCCTTGAAGATCTCTTTGTCCGGAATGAAGTAGGTCAACGTTCCGTTGGCCTCTTTAGTCGGACAGATAGGAGCGTCTTCGGTTACAATCGCTTTGTTATATTCCACCCGTTTACATTCGCCGTCACGATGGCTGACAATCAAGAAATAACTACTCAATGCATTGACCGCTTTGATACCGACCCCATTTAATCCGACTGACTTCTTAAAAGCCTTGCTGTCGTATTTGGCTCCGGTATTCATCTTGCTGGAGACATCTACCACTTTGCCTAAAGGAACGCCACGGCCGTAATCCCGAACAGAAACAGTTCCCTCCTCAATGGTCACCTCAATGGTTTTTCCGAATCCCATCATAAACTCGTCGATGGAATTATCTAAAACCTCTTTGAGTAAAACATAAATACCGTCATCGGCATAACTACCGTCTCCCAATTTCCCGATATACATACCGGGACGGCGACGAATATGCTCCATCCAATCAAGAGTTTTAATGTCGTCATCACTATAATCTGTTGTTGGTGACGGTGGATTAGGCAAAGTTTGTGGCTCTTCAAAAGATGTATTTGAAGCAGGTTGCATGATGTTATTCTTGTCTGGGCTCATTTTTACAGATGCTTGATGAATGCTCTTCTTGTCTTATGGTGTTCACGTTTGAAATAATCCCATTGAGCCTGTACGGCATTGTTACTCTCCAGTTCTGGATTGCTTTCCGCATAGACTGCACCTACGCTACGGTATACCGGTATGAGATCATTAAATAATAAAGCGTTGACCCCTTTGCTCTGATATTCGGGCAAAACTCCCATCAAGTATAGGTCAATCACTTTCGGTTTGCTCTTCAAAGCTTTCAGCAGATGTATCCAACCGAATGGGAACAGACGTCCTTTCGCTTTTTGCATTGCCTTTGACAAGCTGGGAAGTGAAATGCCGAAGCCTACTACTGCGTCATCCTCTTCACGTACAATCAGTGTGACCAAATCATATTGCAACATCGGTATGTACATGTTGATATAGTAGTCGATTTGCTTTTGGGTCAAACGTGCAAATCCATATAACGGAGCGTATGATTCGTTCAATGTCTGGAACACTTTCTGTGCATATGGCATGATGGATTTGGCATTCTTAAACTTCATGATCTTCAATCCATACTTTTTCTTTACGATTTCACCGATACGCATGTGCTTTTCGGGTACTCCGTCCGGAATATAGACCTTGAATTCATGCCAGTCTTGGTCTTTGACATATCCCATACGTTCCATTTGCTGCGGATAGTAAGGATAGTTGTAGATGGTTGCCATCGTACCTAATTGGTCGAAACCCTCAACAAGCATCCCTTCGTGATCCAAGTCGGTGAATCCCATCGGGCCATGCAAAGATTCCATCCCTTTGCCTTTTGCCCATTTCTCTACGGCAGCGAACAAGGCATCTACCACCTCTTTGTCATCAATGAAATCTACAAAACCGAAACGTGCATGCTTCTGTTTCCATGTCTCATTGCTACGATGGTTGATGATACCGGCAATACGTCCGACTACTTTGCCCTCTTTGTATGCCAAGAAATAGATAGCTTCACACATTTCAAATGCAGGGTTCTTTTCCCTGTCAAGCGTTACCATCTCTTCTTCGATCAGACCGGGTACATGATACGGATTGCCTTTGTATAATTCGATATTAAATTTTACGAACTTCTTCAGTTCCTTTTTACTGGTAACTTCTTTTATCTCTACGCCCATTGTTCCTATATTGTTTGTAGCGCAAATTTACACAATTAATTCATTTTAAGCAGAAATTCAGGCTAAGATTTCTTTTTGAAATTACATCCGAGGTAAATTCAAATTAGGTCCGACCTATTTCAAATTACATCGGATGTAATTTTACTTGTGAATATACTATTTTTGGATGGCTTTATATTATCTTTGTTGCAGTTTCGCCATTCCGGATTTGGGAGTGACGAGACTTTGTATGCCCGAAGCTCATTAGAAAAGGGAGAATACCAACTTTATTTGATTATAAAATATGAAAATAGCTATAGTCGGAACGGGGTATGTTGGATTGGTTACCGGAGCCTGTTTTGCAGAGATGGGAACGGAGGTGTTTTGCGTGGATGTTAACGTGCAAAAGATTGAAAACCTAAGACAGGGGATAATTCCTATTTATGAACCGGGGTTGGAGAAGATGGTACACCGGAATCAGAAAGCAGGTCGTCTTCATTTTACAACCGATTTGACCGATTGTTTGAATGATGTGGATATACTTTTCAGTGCGGTAGGAACTCCTCCCGATGAGGATGGAAGTGCTGATTTGAAGTATGTGCTGGAGGTTGCGCGTACGGTTGGACAGCACATGACCAAGCATTTGTTGGTGGTCACGAAAAGTACCGTCCCCGTAGGAACTGCCTTGAAAGTACGGCAAGCAATCCAAGCAGAATTGGATAAACGAGGGGTAGAGATTGCCTTTGATGTGGCATCCAATCCGGAATTTTTAAAAGAGGGAGCGGCTATTAAAGATTTTATGAGTCCTGACCGGGTTGTGGTTGGTGTGGAGTCTGAACGTGCTAAAGAGTTGATGACTCGCCTGTATCGTCCTTTCCTGCTGAATAACTTCCGGGTGATTTTCATGGATGTCCCATCAGCTGAGATGACTAAATATGCAGCCAATGCGATGTTGGCCACTCGTATCAGTTTTATGAATGATATTGCCAATTTATGTGAGATTGTAGGGGCAGATGTGAATATGGTGCGCAAAGGGATTGGTTCGGATGCCCGTATCGGGAATCGCTTTCTATATGCCGGTTGCGGATATGGTGGCTCCTGTTTCCCAAAAGATATCAAGGCTTTAATCAAGACTGCCAAGACGAATGGCTATACAATGCGTATTTTGGAAGCGGTGGAAGCAGTCAATGAAGAGCAGAAATCAATTCTCTATCGTAAGTTAGAGGCACATTATCAAGGTAATCTACAAGGTAAACGAGTTGCCCTATGGGGATTAGCTTTCAAGCCGGAGACAGATGATATGCGTGAAGCTCCTTCGTTAGTATTGATCGAGAAGTTGTTGGCAGCCGGTTGTGAAGTTTCTGTCTATGATCCGGTAGCCATAGAAGAAACGCGTCGCCGTATAGGAGATTCAGTTCGCTATGCCCAAGATATTTATGATGCGGTGGTCGATGTGGATGCCCTTCTGCTTGCGACCGAATGGAAGGAGTTCCGCCTGCCCTCTTGGCAAGCCGTCAAGAAGCTGATGAATACGCCGCTAATCTTAGACGGACGTAATATTTACGACATCAAAGAACTTGAAGAATACGGTTTCGTCTATCATTGCATCGGTCGGTAAGAAAAAAGAGAAGAAAATAGATAAAATAGAATTTAATAGTTTAAAAAGGATGGAATGGTTGGAGCTGATTGCTTCAATAAGAAATGAGTATACAAATGGTAGATATGATTTTTAAATAAAAATGGCAGAACAGACACTTAAAGAAAAAATATGAACGATATAAAAAAACAAGTAATAATTGTTATTCCTATATATAAAGATTTTTTATCGGAGAGTGAACTTTTATCTTTAAAACAATGTCTTAAGATTTTAGGAACTTTTGATATTGTTTTGGTTTGTTCAAATGATATAGATTTATCAAAATATAAATTAATATTTAGGGAATATAAACTTCCAATTGTTGTGGAGTATTTTGATACAATGTTTTTTAAAAGTGTTGTAGGGTATAATCGATTGATGTTATCTCAATCTTTTTATACTCGTTTTCAAAGATATGAATATATTTTAATTTATCAGTTAGATGCATATGTCTTCGAGAATAAACTGACAGAATGGTGTAATAAGGGTTATGATTATGTTGGAGCACCATGGTTATGGCCTAATAAAAAGTTTCATGAAACATGTGGAAATGGTGGATTTTCTTTAAGAAAAGTAAAAACTTTTATATCATTACTGAATACACCTCTTGAAAAAAAAATATTTTCTTTTAAGGGATTGATGTGTTATTATCGATATAGAGGTCCTTTACATAAATTTAAATATGTTTTATTAGGACTTTTAGGTTATAGAAACTCTCTAAATTATTTTGTCAATATTAATCCTGTAAATGAAGATATTTTTTATTCTTCATTAAAATATGATTATTTTTCGATTCCAGAAGCACAAGAAGCTATGTATTTTTCTTTTGAAACAGAGCCTTCTTTTTTATATGAAAAAACAAATAATATTTTGCCATTTGGTTGTCATGCTTGGGAAAAATATGAATATGCTACTTTTTGGAAAAAAATTATTCCTTTTTGAATATGAAGCATATACAAACTCTTAAAGAAAAAACAGCCAAAGGCCTCTTCTGGGGAGGGTTGAGCAATGGAATACAGCAAATACTGAATTTGGTGTTTGGTATATTCCTTGCTCGTTTATTATCTCCGGAAGATTATGGGATGGTCGGAATGTTGAGTATTTTTTCTTTAGTTGCAGGTTCTTTACAAGAAAGTGGATTTACGGCAGCTTTGGCTAATAAAAAAGATATTAAGCATGAAGATTATAATGCGGTGTTCTGGTTCAGTATATTAACTAGCCTTTTACTTTATGCCATTTTGTTTTTTTGTGCGCCTTTAATTGCACATTTTTTTAATACGCCTGAACTGACAGCATTAGCCCGATATTCTTTTTTAGGGTTTGTTATTGCAAGTTTTGGAACGGCTCAAAATGCCTATTTGTTTCGAAACTTGATGGTGAAACAAAGGTCTCAAGCGCTTATTATTGCCTTATTAGTTTCAGGTATAATAGGGGTAACGTTAGCTTTCAAAGGATTTGCCTATTGGGGGATTGCTACACAAAGTATAGTTTATATTTTTATGGTAAGTGTTTGTAATTGGTATTATTCTCCATGGCGTCCTTCTTTTCAGATTAATTTTAAACCATTGAAGTCTTTATGGTTATTCAGTAGTAAGTTACTTGTTACGAATATATTTACCCATATTAGTGGAAATTTGTTTTCTGTAATTTTAGGAAAGTTTTATTCAGGAAAAGATGTCGGTTTTTATAATCAAGCAAATAAATGGAGTTATATGGGACATTCACTTATTTCTGGTATGGTTGGTGGAGTCGCTCAACCTGTTTTTTCTCAAGTGACAGATGAACAGGAGCGACAGGTTCGTGTATTCCGAAAAATGTTACGTTTTACCTCCTTTGTCTCCTTCCCTGCTATGTTTGGATTATCCTTAGTAGCTCCAGAATTGATATCTATTACCATTACAGATAAGTGGATAGAGAGTGCTTATCTTTTACAATTATTATGTATAAGTGGAGCATTTATACCAATAGTAACACTTTATTCTAATTTGATTATAAGTAAGGGAAAATCTGATATTTATATGTGGAATACCATTTTATTAGCTGTTATATTGTTTATAACAATGTGTATGTTTTACTTATTGGGAATATATATAATGGTTGTTACATATGTTTGTGTAAATATTGCTTGGATTTTTGTTTGGCACTATTTTGTCTGGAAAGAACTTCGTTTGAGTTTATTTGATGCATTAAAGGATATATTCCCTTTTATGTTTATTGCGGCTTTAGTCATGTGTGTAACTTATTATATAACACTTTCAATAGAGAATATTTATATTCTCTTTATAGGAAAGATTATAGTTGCGACATTATTATATGTATTGATAATGTGGATTAGTCGTTCTGTAACATTTAAAGAGTGTATTCAATATTTAAAAAAATAGAATGAAATCAACAATAACTTTTGTTCCTATAGGTGGTTTAGCTAATCGAGTATTGGCTATTACTTCCGCAATTGCATTTTGTCAAGATTATCAAGTAAAATTACGTATTCTTTGGTTTAAAGATTGGGGAATGGGTGCCGATTTTCATTCTATTATGGAGTTTTCTCAATCTTTTAAAGATATAGAAATTATAGACGCAAATTGGAAGTATTATATATATGATCGTCCTAGAAAAAGAAATTTTTGGATTCCAAAATTATGGCAGAAATTTATTTTTGATAAAAGGTTTTATGATGAAGATATGTTTTCTTCTTTTTCTGTAAAACAATTAATAGATGTTGTTAAAAAATATAAGTCTGTATATTTAGTACATTGTTCAGATTTCTATAAGAAAGATAACATATTACAATATTTAAAACCTACTTCTAAAGTTTTAAAATTAATAGAAGAAAGAAGAATACAATTGGGATTAGATGAAAATATGATTGGTATTCATATACGAAGAACTGACCATATACAATCTATCCAAGAAAGTCCTTTGTCCTTGTTTTTTGATGTAATTAATAAAGAAATGTTAAATAATTCTACAGTTCGTTTTTATGTAGCTTCAGATGATTTAGGAGAGAAACTGAGACTAAAAAATGTATATGGAGATCGTATTGTGACTTTATTGGATAAGGTTACAAGGGATAATGAACAAGGTATTTTAGATGCAATTGTAGAGTTGTATACATTAGCATCTATGAAAAAAATATATGGTTCTTCTAATAGCACATATTCTATATTGGCAGCTCAATTATCTAATATAGATTTAGAGATTTTATCAATTTGTAACAAATAGATTATATGAATACTGATATTATCACAGTAACTTCACCATTAATTCCTCCATTAGAGGAATTTACTCCTTATTTGGAGGATATATGGAAACGGAAATGGTTGACAAATAATGGTCATTATCATCAAGCTTTAGAAAAGGCTCTTTGTGAGTATTTGAAAGTACCTTATGTAAGTCTATTTACAAATGGAACTCTTCCTTTAATTTGTGCATTGCAAGCATTACGTATAACAGGAGAGGTTATCACTACTCCCTATAGTTTTGTCGCAACAACCCATGCATTGTGGTGGAATGGCATTAAGCCTGTATTTGTTGATATAGAGTCTGAAACTGGAAATATTGATCCGGAGAAAATAGAAGCAGCGATTACTCCTAAGACTACGGCTATTATGCCTGTTCATGTTTATGGAAAACCTTGTAAAATGAAACGTATTCAAGAAATCGCTAATACGTATGGTTTAAAAGTAATATATGATGCTGCTCATGCTTTTGGTGTGGAAGATAATGGAATATCTGTATTAAATGCGGGTGATTTATCTACATTAAGTTTTCATGCAACAAAAGTTTATAATACAATAGAAGGAGGGGCTTTGGTTTGTCATGATACAGAGACTAAAAAACGGATTGATTATCTAAAAAATTTTGGATTTGCAAATGAAACAACTGTTGTTGCTCCAGGCATTAATGGGAAAATGGATGAATTACGTGCGGCTTATGGTTTGTTAGGTTTGAAACATGTTGATGAGGCCATAGAGCTACGTCGTCAAGTAGCTTTACGTTATCGAGAAGTTTTAAGAGATATAAAAGGTATCCGATTTTTTGAAGATATGTCGAATGTCAAACATAATTATTCTTATTTCCCTATTTTTATATCGGAAAAAGAATATGGAATAAGTCGAGATACTTTATATGAGCGAATGAAATCTGTAGGAGTATATGGGCGACGTTATTTTTATCCATTAATAAGTTCATTTTCTACGTATAGAGGATTAGATTCTGCCAATCCGATAAATTTACCTATCGCTCATCGTATGGCTAATGAAGTCATTTGTTTACCAATGCATCATAATTTGAGTGAAAATGATTTAGAAAGAATTTTATCTGTTATAAAAGAGAAATAGTTATGATAATGTTATCAAACATAGCAAAGTCGATAAGGCCTTCTTTAACAAGACATTTATTTAATCTTGCAAAGAAATATGATGATGTGATAGATTTCACATTAGGAGATCCAGATGTTCAAACTCATCAAGCTATAAAAGATGCAGGTTGTTTAGCTATTCAGGAGGGAAAGACACGTTATTCTCAAAATGCTGGTTTATTAGAATTGCGTCAAATAATAAGTAAGTATTATGAACGAAAAGAGGCGTTGAATTATAATCCAGAAAATGAGATTATTGTTACAGTTGGAGCTATGGAAGGTCTCTATTTGTCTCTATTATCTATTTTAAATCCTGGAGATGAAGTTATAATACCTGCACCATATTATGTAAATTATGTACAGATGGTACAAATGTGTCATGCTATTCCAATTATTGTAGATAATCAAACAAATGAGAAATTGGGTTTTAGTGTTGATGATGTAGAAAGTGCAATAACAGATAAAACCAAGGCTATTATAATTAATACTCCATCAAATCCATCAGGAAAAATTATCCCTCAAGAAAAAATAGAAGCTTTAGCTTTTTTAGCTAAAAAGTATAATTTATTGATAATCTCAGATGAAGTTTATAAATGTTTAATTTATGATAATATAAAATTTAGAAGTATTGTAACTATAGAGGGGATGCGTGAAAGAACTATTTTAATAAATAGTCTTTCAAAAGAATTTTGTATGACAGGTTGGCGATTAGGATATGTTATTGGCCCCTCTGAGATTATAGCAGCAATGACTAAATTACAAGAGAATGTTGTTGCATGTGCTCCATTACCTTCTCAATATGCTGCAATTGAAGCATTGAGTGGTAAAAATGATTATTCTAAGGATATGGTCAAAATCTTTACAAGAAGAAGAGATATTCTTTATAAAGGAATAAATGAAATAGATAAATTGTCTTGTTTAAATCCGGAAGCCACATTTTATATAATGGTTGATATTTCTGAAACAGGTATGAAATCAGAGGATTTTGCGTTAGCATTATTAAAAGAAGTTCATGTTGCAGTTGTACCTGGCATTACGTATGGTCAAAGTTGTGATAATTACGTACGTATTGCATTTACTTTAGCAGAGGATAAGATATTAGAAGGTATTAGTAGAATACGAACATTTATAGAGCGATTACAATGATGAAAAAAGTATTAATGTTGGGAGGTTCTCTTTATCAAGTATATGCTATAAAGGAGGCTGTTCGTTTAGGATATTATGTAATTACATGTGATTATCTGCCTGATAATCCAGGACATAAATATGCTCATGAATATTATAATGTAAGCACAACAGATAAAGAGGCTGTTTTAAATTTGGCTGAAAAATTAAAAGTAGATGGGGTTGTTGCTTATGCTTCTGATCCTGCAGCTCCGACAGCTGCTTATGTCTGTGAAAAATTAGGTTTACCTACAAGTCCATTTAAATCGGTTGAAATTTTATCTAAAAAAGATCTTTTTAGATCATTTTTAAAAAAACATAATTTTAATGTGCCTAAAGCACAAGGATTTAGTACATATGAAGAAGCTTTATCTGTGATAGATGAATTTAAACTTCCTGTAATGATAAAACCCGTAGATTCTTCTGGAAGTAAAGGTATTAATAAGTTAACGGATAAAACTCAATTAAAGGATTTTGTAATAGATGCTTTAAGTTACTCGCGAGATAAACGCTTTTTGATAGAAGAATTTATTGAAAAAAAAGGGTATCAAATATCTGGAGATGCATTTAGTGTGGATGGTAAACTTGTTTTTCACTGTTTTGGAAATGAGTATTATAGTGATAAAGTAAGTAAAGATTTTGCACCTTTAGGAGAATGTTGGCCATTTCAGATGGAGCAATCAATTATAGATTCTTTACATAATGATCTACAAAGATTAATCTCTTTATTGGGAATGAAATCTACAGCGTATAATGTTGAAGCAATTGTTGATAAGAATGATAATATTTATATATTAGAATTAGGTGCTCGTAGTGGAGGTAGTTTAATCCCCCAAATAACAGAATGTGCAACAGGGGTTAATATGGTAACTTATGTGATTAAAGCTGCGATGGGAGAGGATTGTAGTGAATTATGTATGAAACCTTCTAAAGGTTGTTGGTCTAATTATATGGTTCATGCAAACGAAACAGGACAGTTTGTCGAAGTGGAATTTGATGAGAATTTTAAAAAGAATAATTTAGTTGAGTTTGTTACTGATACTAATATTGGAGATTTTGTCCATAAATTTCGTGATGCTCAAGATGCATTAGGTACTCTTATTGTAAAATACGATAATATAGAACAAATGTTCGATATGATTCAAAATATGGATAAATACGTTCAAGTAAAAGTTAAATTATGAATAATTTTGTTTATTCAATAGAAGATTTAGATATAAATGAATTGTTTTCATTTCTTAATGAAGTTGATTCTGACATAACGTTATTTTATCCAATTAGTCAAAGAGTTAATATTTTTGAGTATTCAAAGAAGCTAAAGAATAATGCGACTCATTTTTGTGCAAGAAATGATAATAAATTGGTAGGGTTAATCTCTGTATATTTAAATGATTTTACTTCTAAAATAGGATATGTGACTTTGGTTCATGTTAATATTGACTATAGAAAATATGGAATAGCTTCAACATTATTAGAAAAAGTATTGATTGAAGCTAGAAATAAAGGATTTGAATATATTGATTTAGAGGTATATAAGAAAAATGAAATTGCTATTTCTTTATATGAGAAAAAAAGATTTCTAATAAAAAAAGAACAGAAAGATAGTTATATAATGAGATTGGTTTTATAGTTATGAATGATTATGCACCTGTTGTAATAACTGTATATGATAGATTGGAACATCTTAAGATATGTATTGAATCATTAAAGCGAAATCTATATGCATTACAAACAGTTATATATATAGTTTCTGATGCTCCTTATAAAGAGGAACATACTAAAAGAATAGAAGATGTTCGTTCTTATATTATGTCAATAACAGGATTTAAAAAAGTTTATCCGATTTTTCATAAAGAAAATATGGGTGGACATAAGTCTATAACTACTACATTGCAGAATGTTTTACAAACATATGAATCGTTTATTTCGTTAGAAGATGATATCGTGGTAGCTCCTAATTTTTTAGAATATATGAATGAAGCGTTAGAATTTTATAAAGAAGATAAACGAGTTTATTCGATATGTGGATTTAAAGCTCCATTTAAATTACCTAAGAATTATAAAGATGATGTCTTTTTTTATCCTTGTAATTCTCCATGGGGAATAGCTACATGGAAAGATCGATGGGTAGCTGTAAATCATGATTATTTTGATCGTTATTCAGAACTGAAAAAAGATTCAGAAAGATTTAAGCAATTTTGTTCTATAGGATTTTATATAAAAGGTATTTTAAAAGCTGATTCTCGTAAAGAATTTGTGGCAGATGATTTACGTGTTTATTATCATATGTTTCAAAATAATATGTGTTCTGTCTTTCCTGTTGTATCAAAAACACAGAATTGGGGGTTTGATGGTACTGGAGAACATTGCGGAAATAATAAGAATGCATGGTGGGCCAAACCTGTGTTAGATAATCGAAAGCTTTCTACTAAGTTTATTCCATTCAATGGTTATAATAATGAAATATTGAGGAATTATCGTTCTTTTCAAGATAAAATAAATGGAGGATTTATTGCGAAATGGTTAAAATATACATGGATACATGATTTGTGGAAATATATAAAAAGAAAAATGTGATATCGTTTTTGAATAAGATTTATAGAAACAAAAAAATCTATGTCTAATAATACAATTTTTCAAGAAACATCTCAATATCGTGAAGTTCATTTTGTTGTGATGGCAATAGAGGTTGCCGTAAAAAAGATGGGTATATCTTCTAAGGAAATGTATAATCGGTTGAAACAGGTAGATCTGATTGAGAGATTATTATTTGATTGTTATGAGCCTTTACATTCTCAGAGTCTAAAACATGTTGCAGAGGGTGTAGTTGAAGCTTTATCTAATTGGGAAAACATGAAAGATAAACAATAAAGAGATAATGTATTATGGGAAAAATAGTATTATATCACGGTTCTACAGTTTCAATAGAACATCCTCTTGCAAATGTGGGAAGAGATGGTGATACTTTATCTGAACTTCAGAATAGACAATAGTTTGTTTTCACTATATGAAAATATTAATTCTTAATACTTCGGAACGAACAGGCGGAGCGGCTGTAGCTGCCGGACGTTTGGAAAAGGCATTACTTCGGGTGGGTGTTTCGGTAAGTAAAATTGTTCGAAAAGATACGAAATTGAATCGTTTACATTTTTATTGGGAACGATTAATTATTTTCTTGTGTAATGGTTTGAACCGTAAAAAATTATTTATGGTTTCAATCGCTAATACCGGAGAGGATATTTCTTCTAATCCTTTGGTTAAAGAAGCTGATATTATTCATTTACATTGGATTAATCAAGGTTTTCTGTCTTTGAATAATATAAAGAAATTAGTTGAATTGAATAAACCTATAGTATGGACAATGCATGATATGTGGCCATGTACTGGAATTTGTCATCACGCTAGAGATTGTAAGAGATATCAAGAAAAGTGTGGTTCTTGTATTTTTCTTGATTCCAAGGGAAATGATTTATCCACAAAAATATATAATCAGAAACTATCATTATATAAATTAGCTAATATAACATTTGTTGGTTGTAGTCAATGGCTTACTAATAGGGCAAAGCAAAGTCGTTTATTAGAAAATAAGTTGGTATGTTCTATTCCTAATCCTATAGATGTAAGTCTTTTTAGACAAAAGGGTCAAAAAGAAGTTCGTAATCTCTTAGGGCTTCCATTGAATAAAAAATTATTGTTATTTGGAGCTTTAAATGTAACAGATAGACGTAAAGGTATTGAGTATTTAATAACTTCGTTAGAACTGTTAGATAGGCAAGATGTAGAGTTAGTTGTATTGGGACAAGTTAAAGAGAATATTCGAAATATGTTTTCACTTCCGATTCATTCAATAGGATATTTATCTGATGAACTCAAGATCGTTGATTTGTATAATGCGGTTGATATGTTTGTAACCCCTTCTTTGGAAGAAAATCTTCCAAATATGATTATGGAATCAATGGCTTGTGGAACTCCTTGTGTCGGATTCCGAGTGGGAGGGATACCGGAGATGATCGATCATCAAGTGAATGGATATGTCGCCAATTATAAAGATTCTAAAGACTTAGCCAATGGTATTCAGTGGGTTTTAGAACATAAAGAACCACAAACACTTTCTGAAGCTTGTATTAAGAAGGTAAAGGAGAATTATTGTGAAGAGATAGTAGCTAAACAGTATATTGATTTGTATAAACGTTTACTAAGGGATAAATAAAGATGCAACACCCTTTTTTTTCTATTATAACAATTACTTATAATGCTGTTCAATGGGTAGAACAGACAATATTAAATGTATTAGGACAATCGTATCCTAATATAGAATATATCATCATTGATGGAGGGTCAACAGATGGAACTGTTGATATTATCAAACGTTATGAGTCCGGTATTACTTATTGGGTGAGTGAACCGGATAAGGGAATTTATGATGCGATGAATAAGGGATTAAAGATTGCAACGGGGAATTATGTGTGGTTTGTAAATGCAGGAGACTCGTTGTCCTCGTTTGGAACAATTCAAGACATTGTTTCTTTGATACAGAATAAAAAGAGGTTTCCGGATATTATTTATGGTGAAACGAATATTGTTGATGAAAATGGACAGTTATTAGGATTACGTCGATTAAAGGCTCCTCAAAAATTATCATGGAAGAGTTTTCGTATGGGTATGTTGGTTTGCCATCAATCTTTCATTGTAAAGCGAGAGCTTGCTCCGTTATATGATTTGCAGTATCGTTATTCTGCTGATTATGATTGGTGTATTCGTTGTATGAAACAGGCAGAATCATTGTATAATACTCATCTTGTTTTGTCTAATTTTTTAGATGGAGGGACAAGTTCGACTCAAAGAAAAGCCTCTTTAAAAGAGAGATATACCATTATGTGTAAATATTATGGTACATTTGTGACAGTTTTACTTCATGGCTGGTTTGCTGTTCGTTTTTATTGGGCAAAGTTGCTTATTGGAAGAGTGTAATTGAATTTTGGATTTAAATATATGACAGATTTACTTAAGCAGTGGGGTAAGCATATTATTGCCCTGTTTTTATTTTTAGGATTGGTACTGGTCTATTTTTCTCCAGTAGTATTTGAAGGTAAAGTTATTTTTCAAGGTGATAATATTAAAGCTACAGGTATGGGAGGAAGCCAGATGGAGCAATATGCGAAAACTGCTGCCCCAGGAGAGTTTAGTGTTTGGTCTGATGCCATGTTTGGTGGAATGCCTTACGTTTCTGGATATGGAGAACCTACTCCTAAAATGCCATCCTATTTGATTATAGATAGTTGGTTGAAAGGAGTCGGTTATGGTGATGCTGCTATGGTTTTTACGGGTTTGGTTTGTTTCTATCTTTTGATGTGTATTATGGGAGTAAGTTGGTGGTTGTCTATAGCTGGTGCTATAGCTTTTGCATTTGCTTCTTATAATTTGATTATAATAGAAGCCGGACACATTACTAAAGCTTACGTAATAGCCTATATGCCATTAACTGTGGCTGGAATGTTTCTATTGTTTAAACGTTCTTATTTATGGGGAGTTATTCTCTTTTTGTTAGGAGTCGCTTTCTCGTTAGCAAATGGACATGTTCAGATAACTTATTATTTAGTATTGTTGTGTGCATTTATTTATTTAGGTTTTCTTGTTAATAAAATTAGAAAGAAGGCTTATGGTGAGTGTTTAAAGACTTCATTGGTTATGTTGGCTTGTGTGGTGTTAGCTGTAATGCCAAATGCTAAAAATTTATATTCTAATTGGGATTTAGCACAACACTCTATTCGTGGAAAATCTGAATTAACACAGAATCCAGATACTTCTGGAAATGTAGAAAAAGCATCTTCCGGTTTGGATAAGGAATATGCTTTTCAATGGAGTTATGGTTGGAAAGAATTATTAACGATACTTGTTCCTGAAGTATATGGTGGTAGTTCAGCTGGGACATTGGATAGTTCTTCAGAATTGTATAAAGAATTAAGAAAGAATGGAGCACAAGTAGGAAAAGAGGTACAAACATATACCTATTGGGGAGATAAAGTATTTACTTCCGGTCCGGTTTATTTTGGTGCATTAATCTGTTTCCTATTCGTTTTGGGTATGTTTGTTATCCGAAATTCTATGAAATGGTGGTTATTAGCTGGTGCTGTCTTTTTAACTTTTCTTGCGTTAGGACGAAATTTCGATTCTTTTAATGATATCATGTTTCACCATCTGCCTTTATATAATAAATTCCGTGCAGTAGAAATGGCTTTGGTAATACCAGGACTGGTTTTCCCTATTATTGCGATATGGGGTTTACGTGATATCTTGAATCAAAAGGTGGATGAAGAAAAATTAAGAAAAGGATTCTTTTGGTCATTAGGATTGACTGGAGGCATTTGTTTGATTTTATGGATTATGCCATCTTTATTTTTGGATTTTCGTTCTACTTATGATGCACAATTTCAAAATCAGGTTCCGGAATGGTATTATAATGCTTTATTGATAGATCGTGCTTCTTTAGCTTCGTCAGATGCGTTACGTTCTCTCATTTTTATATTGTTAGGGGCAGGGTTACTTCTTTATTTCGGAAAATCAAAGAATAAAGAAAAATCGGCAACAATAGTAAGTGCTTGTTTTGCGATACTTATTTTAGTTGACTTATGGAATGTAGATCGTCGTTATTTGAATGATAAGGATTTTGTAAAAGAAAAACCGACAGAAGTATATAAAGAAACCGTTGCAGATAAGGAAATCTTGAAAGATACAAATTCAACTTATCGAGTGTTAAACCTTAATAATCCTTGGCAGGATACAAACGTATCCTATTTTCATCACTCTATAGGAGGATATCATGCTGCCAAATTACGTCGTTATCAAGAATTGATAGATAATCGTCTAAATGAAGAATTGATAGGAATAATCAAAGCTTTACAAAATGCAAAAAGTGCGAATGATATAATGGTTGCATTTAAAAATAGTCCTTCATTGAATATGTTGAATACACGTTATATTATTTATAATCCGGAGCAGCCTCCTTTGAAGAATCCGTTTGCATTTGGTAATGCTTGGTTTGTAGACTCTGTTCAATTTGTAGATAATGCAGATGAAGAGATAACGGCTTTGGATACGCTTAATCCATTGAAAGAGGCGGTTGTTGATAAGCGTTTTCAGCAAGAGTTAGATGGTTTTGTCCCACAGGTAGATTCTACAGCAACAATCGTATTAGCAGAATACCGTCCTAATAGGTTGGTATATAAGAGTGAAGCAGAGAAGGAACAGTTGGCTGTTTTCTCTGAAATTTATTATCAACCGGGATGGATTGCAACAATAGATGGTAAAGAGGTTCCGCATTTTCGTGTGGACTGGACTTTGCGTGGATTGTTAGTCCCGGCAGGAGTGCATGAAATTGTGTTTGAATTTAAGCCGGAAGGGTATATTACGGCTTCTTATGTTGCCTCTTATAGCTCCTTGTTTATTCTTTTGTTGTTGTTAGTTGCAATTGGATATTCTGTAAAGAAGACCATCTCAGAGTCGAAAAAGGAGTAATTAATAGAATGTCAATTTTATTTCCCTGGGCAGAAAAATTTTTTCCCCTGCCCAGGGAAATATATTTTACATCGGAGGTTTAAACAAGGTGGTAGATAAAAGAAAGAAGTTTTTTTGTGAGG
Source organism: Parabacteroides distasonis (assembly GCA_015060925.1). Classification (GTDB taxonomy): domain Bacteria; phylum Bacteroidota; class Bacteroidia; order Bacteroidales; family Tannerellaceae; genus Parabacteroides; species Parabacteroides distasonis_B. The sequence continues at coordinate 120,162 of SUXM01000002.1, read as the reverse complement.
GTCTCCCACGAAAGAGCGACTTTTTCTTTTTCTATTTGTTGTGTGATGAATGTCAGTTTATCTTCCGCAAATAGTGATTGAATTCCTTCTTTTAATGCTTTTGCTGAGATTTCATGAACAACAATACCGGTTTGGGGTTCTGCTATGCTTTGTAAGAAGTCTCCAACAGGAGTGCTAACCATTGGTAAATTGTAGTGATATGCGATTGAGACTACTCCGCTTTGAGTTGCAGACCGATAGGGTAAAACTAAAGCATCTGCAGAAGAGAAAAATAGTGGGATATCGTCGTCGTTGATATAATGATTATGAACAAAAATACGTTCTTTGGCAGGGGATTTGTCGATCTGTTTTTGATACTTCTCAAAACTACCGTAACATTCTCCTGCAATGATTAGTTGGTAAGAATCATCTAAATGGCTAACGGCATCAATCAATAAATCTAAGCCTTTGTAATCCCGAATTAGCCCAAAGAATAGAAGATTCTTCTTATTACTTGAAATTTGTAACTTCTGACAAGCTATCTCTTTTTTTATTGGACTTCCGAAGTGATTGTATAATGGATGAGGGTTTTGTATGTATTGGGCTTGAGGATTAAGTTTTAATAAATCATCTCTGACTGTATCACTTAATACGATAAATCCATGGCTTTGTCTGAATAGGAGCTTGGCCATTGGCTTATCGAAGAATTTAGGTTCGTGAGGGATGGCATTGTGAATTAAAGTGATAACCTTACAATCTCTCTTCATCCTATTGGCAATATGTGCATATCCGGGAACAAAGAATGACATCCAATAGCTTATAATCAAAACATTCGGATTGAATTTCTTTATTGCATTAACCGTTTGAAAGTATGTAAATGGATTAATACTATCTAATACACGTTGGCTTTTTATGGTGATTGCTTTATCTCCTTCTTCTACATATTGTGTTTTCCCTGGAAAAAGAAGATCCGGGTATAAACGTTTAAAGTTAAAAGCTTGTACGGTATGCCCTTCTTTTTCTAATTCGGTATGAAGCATTGCGCTGAACTGGGCAATACCTCCACGGTAGGGATAAAAAGGAGAGAGGATGGCTATTTTCATGAAAATGAATCATTAAAAAGGGGTAAATTCATCATCTACCCCTTTCTTTATGTTAATATCTGTAATGTTCTGCTTTGTAGGGGCCTTCTACCGGGACACCGATATAGTCGGCCTGTTTTTGAGTTAATTTGGATAATTTGACACCGATACGTTCCAAGTGTAGGCGTGCCACCTCTTCATCCAAACGCTTTGGTAAACGATAAACACCTACTTCGTATGGCATTGTCCATAAATCCATTTGTGCTAAAACTTGATTGGTAAATGAATTACTCATGACGAAAGAGGGGTGACCGGTTGCGCATCCTAAGTTGACCAAACGACCTTCTGCCAATAGGAAGATGGAATTACCTGTCGGGAATGTATATTTGTCAACCTGAGGTTTGATGTTTGTGTGTTTGATATTCGGATAGTTGATCAACTTATCCACTTGGATTTCGTTGTCAAAGTGTCCGATGTTACAAACAATCGCCTGATCTTTCATCTGTGCCATGTGCTCTATTGTGATAATGTCACAGTTTCCGGTAGTTGTAACGAAAATATTACCCTCTTTAACAGCCTCTTCCATGGTTGTAACTTCAAATCCTTCCATGGCAGCCTGTAAGGCACAAATTGGGTCGATTTCTGTAACTAATACACGTGCACCGTATGAACGCATAGAGTGAGAACATCCTTTTCCTACATCTCCATAACCGGCAACAACCACAACTTTTCCAGCAATCATCACATCAGTCGCACGTTTGATACCATCTGCCAATGATTCACGACAGCCGTACAGGTTATCAAATTTGGATTTGGTAACGGAGTCGTTGACGTTGATTGCCGGTACTAACAATTCTCCTTTTTCCATCATCTGATATAAACGATGTACTCCGGTAGTTGTCTCTTCTGAAACCCCTTTCATTTCTGAAACTGTACGATGCCAACGTGTATTGTCTTCTGATAAGATGCAGTTTAATGTATCAAGAATGACCTGCTCTTCGTGGTTCCCGCCTTTACGGTTGATTGTTTCAGCATCATTTTCTGCACGATACCCCATGTGAATTAAAAGGGAAGCGTCTCCTCCGTCATCTACAATCATGTGGGGACCTTTACCTTCTGGAAAACGAAGTGCCATGTCTGTACACCACCAGTATTCTTCTAAAGTTTCTCCTTTCCAAGCAAAAACAGGAACACCTGTTGCTGCAATTGCTGCGGCTGCATGGTCTTGTGTTGAGAATATGTTACAACTTGCCCAACGGACATCTGCTCCCAATGCGACTAACGTTTCGATTAATACAGCTGTTTGAATAGTCATGTGTAAAGAACCGGTGATACGTGCGCCTTTTAATGGTTTTTGATCTGCATATTTTTTACGAAGCGCCATCAATCCAGGCATTTCGTGTTCGGCTATTTCTATTTCTTTGCGACCGAATTCTGCTAAATTCATATCTGCAACTTTGTAAGGCAGATTTGTAGGAAGTAATTGTGACATATTTTGATTCTAAAATAATTTGGTTACAAAGGTAGTAATATTTAGGCGGGATTTACTTATTTATAATGAAAAAGGGTTATCTGTTTTTATTCAGATAACCCTTTTTATGATTGAGTATGTTTTATACCGGAGTAATTCCTTGCTCAGCTAAAAGTTTTAACGATAGATCCTTTAATTTGAATTTTTGAATTTTACCGCTGCCGGTCATAGGGAATGTGTCTACAAAAAATATGTATTTAGGGATTTTATGGCGGGCAATTTTCCCTCGGCAGAAGTCCTTTACGACATCCTCTGTCATAGTTACTCCATCATGTAAAATGATGAAAGCTCCAACTTCTTCTCCATATTTTTTAGAAGGGACGGCAGCCACTTGCACATCTTTTATTCCTTCTAAGTGATATAAGAATTCTTCCAGTTCACGAGGATAAATATTTTCCCCTCCTCGGATAATCATGTCTTTGATACGTCCGGTGATACGGTAGTTACCATTTTCATCTTTTACACCTAAGTCTCCACTATGCAAGAAACCATCTTTATCTATGACTTCATCTGTGGCAGATGGATTATTGTAGTAACCTTTCATAGTGTTATAACCACGGTTACACATTTCACCTTGTACGCCAACAGGACATTCTTCTCCTGTTTCTGGGTCTATTACACGTACTTCGGTAAATTCATAATCACGACCTACTGTTGTGTAACGGATTTCATCTGGGTCATCAATACGGGTTTGTGTCATACCGGGAGATGCTTCTGTCAATCCATAGACACTGGTGATACGCATAAACATCTTTTCTTCCACCTGTTTCATCAGTTCGATCGGACATAAAGCGCCAGCCATGATTCCTGTACGTAAAGAACTTAGATCAAACATATTGAACATTGGATGGTTTAACTCGGCAATGAACATGGTTGGGACTCCGTATAAGGCTGTACATCGTTCTTTATGGACTGATGCTAATACCACTAACGGATCAAACTTCTCAACCATAACCTGTGTACATCCATGTGTCAATATGTTCATGGTAGCTAATACAACACCAAAACAATGGAATAAAGGTACACAACAACAAAGTTTATCTTCAGAAGTGAACTTCATGTGTTCACCGGTAAGGAAACCGTTGTTTGTTATGTTGTAATGGGTAAGCATTACCCCTTTGGGGAATCCTGTTGTTCCAGAGGTATATTGCATATTGACAACATCATGAGGTGTTACTAACTTTTTAGCCTCGGTTAATGTGTCGTCTTCTATATTTTCGCCAAGAAGGAGTAACTCGGGAGTATTGTACATACCTCTATACTTTTCCTGTCCAATATAAACAACATTTTTCAAGACAGGGAAACGTTCGCTTTTCAAATAACCACGTTGGGAATTCTTTAATTCAGGCAACATGGTGTATACCATATCAATATAACTTCCGTCAAAGACTCCATCTGTGATACATAATGTATGGATATCAGCGTCTTTTACTAAGAACTCTAATTCGTTTTGTTTGTAGTTGGTATTAACCGTAACTGCTACAGCACCGATTTTGGCCGCTGCATATAGGAATGTCAACCAATCTGGCACATTGGTCGCCCAAATACCAACATGGGTACCATGTTTAATACCGATGGCAAGCATACCTTTAGCCATGTGATCTACACGTTCGTTAAAAGCTTTCCATGTAAAACGTAGGTCACGGTCAGAATAAACCAGATATTCTTTGTCCGGTGTGGTCTCAGCCCAATGTTCCATCCATTGACCGAGTGTTTTGTTATGTAACTGTTCCATCTTGAATTAATAAGGAGTGTAGATGACACCAAGAATCTTTGCTGTGGTATTGGTTGCAGCATGTACGTGATGAGCCACAATGGAATCATAGTAAATACTATCACCTTCTTCAAGAACATAAGTGCTCTTACCGTAGTTAATTTCGACAATCCCTTCCATGACGTAAATGAATTCTTCTCCTTCATGAGAAGATAAATCGAATTTAACTCCCTCTTCTGTCGGTGCTACATTGATTAAAAATGGTTCCATGTGGCGACCAGATTTATCTTGTGACAAAGAGTAATATTCCATGTGTTTGCGAGCTTGGCTGTCATTGTTACTAAAACCAATCCCTTTTGTCTCGTTGCTGTCTTTTTTACGGCTTACGACTGGTCCTAATTCTGATTGATCATCTAAGAATGTTCCTAAGCGTACGCCTAATACACGAGCGATCTTAATAAGTGGAGCCAAAGATGGAAAATCTATGTTACCTTCAATACGTTCGATTTGTTCAACACTTAAACCAGATCTTTCTGCTATCTCTTCGATAGAAAGTTGTTTAGATTCACGGAGACTTTTGATTTTGGCTCCGATAATTTTATTGGATCCCATGTGTAAAATGTATAGTTTGTTTATTTGATTTCTGTTAGTTTGTAATAGAACGGCGCAAAATTACATTAATTTTTTATTTAATACTCGTTTTTATGAAAGAAAAAAAGGATAATCTCAATGAGACCATCCTTTTTCTTATGACTTCCGATAAAGAAGTTGTTTTTTTACTTTCTGATACCAAGTTCTTTGATGATAGAACGATATCTTTCGATATCAGTTTTGATAAGGTAATCTAATAAACGACGACGTTTACCTACTAACATTTTCAATGCTCTTTCAGAGCTATGATCTTTGTGATTAACTTTTAGGTGTTCTGTTAAGTGTGAAATACGCACTGTGAACAACGCAATCTGGCTTTCTGCAGAACCTGTGTCTGTAGCAGATTTACCATACTTTTCAAAAAGTTCTTTTTTCTTTGTTGAATCTAAAAACATGATTCTTGTTACTTTAATAAATTAATACTATGTTATCTAAGCGGCGACAAAGGTAATGAATCCTTTTTGATTGGCAAATCTTTTTATCGGTCTTTTTTAATTTGAAACCTTATTCTCATATACATATCGTAAATTTATTGTAATTTTGCAACCAATAAATTCGTTTACAATGCAAAAGATTAGAAACATTGCGATCATCGCACACGTAGACCACGGCAAAACTACACTCGTGGATAAGATGTTATTAGCTGGTAAACTTTTCCGAGAAGGGCAAGCGGAGCCAGATCAGTTTCTGGACAATAATGATTTGGAGCGTGAACGAGGTATTACGATTCTTGCTAAAAATGTCTCTATTAATTATAAAGGTTATAAAATCAATATTATTGATACTCCGGGGCACGCAGACTTTGGTGGTGAAGTGGAACGTGTATTGAATATGGCCGATGGTTGTCTGTTATTGGTTGATGCTTTTGAAGGACCGATGCCACAGACACGCTTTGTTTTACAGAAGGCTATTCAGTTAGGACTAAAACCAATTGTTGTAATTAATAAGGTGGATAAGCCGAATTGCCGCCCAGATGAGGTGCAGGAAATGGTATTTGATTTAATGTTTAATCTGGATGCGACAGAAGAGCAGTTGGATTTCCCGACAATCTATGGTTCTGCTAAGCAGGGATGGATGTCTGAAGATTGGAAAGCTCCTAAAGATGATATTACGGCTTTATTGGATGCTATTATTCAATATATTCCAGAACCGGAAGTCTTAGATGGAGCGTCTCAGATGTTGATTACTTCGTTAGATTATTCGAAATATGTTGGTCGTATTGCTGTAGGACGTGTTCATCGAGGAGAATTACGTGAAGGTCAAGACATCATGTTGTGTAAACGAGATGGAACGATGGTGAAATCTAAAATTAAAGAGATTGATGTCTTTGAAGGGTTAGGACGCACTAAAGTGGACGCAGTCCAATCTGGTGATATTTGTGCTATTATTGGTGTAGATGGTTTTGAAATAGGTGAAACGATTGCTGATATAAATACACCGGAAGCTTTGCCTACTATTGCTATTGATGAGCCGACTATGTCTATGCTTTTTACAATCAATAACTCTCCTTTCTTTGGTAAAGATGGTAAATTTGTTACATCCCGCCATATATTTGATCGTTTGACAAGAGAGTTGGATAAGAACTTGGCATTGCGTGTTGTCCCAACTGATTCTGCAGATTCCTGGCTTGTTTATGGACGTGGTGTCCTTCACTTATCAGTGTTGATTGAGACAATGCGTCGTGAAGGATATGAGTTACAAGTGGGTCAGCCACAGGTAATTATTAAAGAAATAGATGGTGAGAAATGTGAACCGGTTGAACAATTAACAGTAAACTTGCCAGAAGAGTGTGCCAGTCGTATCATCGATATGGTAACGAAGCGTAAAGGGGAGATGACGATGATGGAAAGCAAGAATGATCGGATGCATCTTGAATTTACAATACCGTCTCGTGGTATTATTGGTTTGAACAATGCTGTTTTAACAGCTTCTGCCGGTGAAGCTATCATGGCTCATCGTTTTTTGGAATATCAACCTTGGAAGGGGGATATTGAACGTCGTACGAATGGTTCTATCATTGCTATGGAAACAGGTACTGCTTATGCGTATGCTTTAAATAACTTACAGTCTCGTGGACGTTTCTTTATTGCGCCAGGGGATGAGGTATATGCAGGTCAGGTTGTCGGTGAACATACAAAAGATAATGATTTGGTAGTGAATGTAACTAAATCTAAGAAGTTGACCAATATGCGTGCTTCTGGATCTGACGAGAAGGTATCATTGGCTCCTCCTGTTATTTTTAGTTTGGAAGATGCTTTGGAATATATCAAAGGTGACGAATATGTCGAAATTACTCCGAATAGCATGCGTATGCGTAAAATCATTTTGGACGAGTTGGAACGTAAGAGACAGAATAGACAATAACTGATTTAATATTATAAAGGAAACGGTGTTTCTTCTATCATACATTTATAAAACACCGTTTCCTTTGATTTAAATTATGGTTTAAACTTTTTAGAAATATCCATGTGTTTTTACATCACCATATTTTAATGCAAGTTCTAATCGTTTGACTGTAAACCCTTTCTCTTCTTGTGTTGTGAATTCGAATTTATTGTCTTTATGTAGAAGTACCTGTTCCGGTAAAATGAATGCATAAACGTATTCCTCTTCTTTTAGTTCTCGATCTTGATCATAAAGTTTGACATATTCAGGTTTCTCTTTATCTACCTTGTGACCATTAACAGATAATTCAAATGATGCAGACTGATCTGTTCGGATAAATAAAAAAGATTCTTTCGGATAGTTTTCTTCAACTTTATCTCCTACATAAATATTAGCGACTGCTTGTTTAGCTTTATTTACTTTTAAAGGAAGTGGGGTGTTGTGTTTAATTTCGTATTCCACTGTTCCATCGGATAAAGCGTAAACCTTATTTCTTCCTTTCAGTGTTTCTAATGAACCTAATTCTTGTAGTAGTGTAGGAGAAATTGTTCTACATACCTGTCCTCCTTCTTCTAATAGAATTTGGTTGTTGTTCTTAGCTAATTCTCCAAAATAGTAGTTAAATAGATAGATCCCATCTGCGCCTTGGGAAAGGATATGGGAGCACATGCCTCTAAACATGCCATGTGACCATGGTACCCGAGGTTTACGGTATCCTCCATCATCAACTGAACTATAGAATGGTATGTTCAGATCTTTTCCTAATGTTTCTTTGAATTGAGAGACAGCCATTGCAGGATCTCCTGTCCAATGAATGCCTGTAGTAATGAAATCTAATAATCCTAACTGTAACCATTCACGAACGTCAAACCCTTTCATTAGGCATTGATCTACAGTCGGTGGTACACGTGCCGAAAGTAGGATCTTGCGTCCTTGTTTTAATGAAATTTCATCTACTTTTTTACGAACATCTTTTACGAACTGAGTCATAAGAGATGAGTATTCTTCACCTGTACCAGATTTAAAGTAGACTATAAAACGCATGAAATCCAAATCATAACCATCAATCAAGTCTGCATAATTTTCTAATTGCTCATAGATAATGGCTAATTTATAGTCGCGAACCTCTTTAATGGCGAAGTTGAAAGCTCCTGCGCTATTCCATCCTTGTGTGGAATCTTTTAACCAATATTCGGGATGATCAATCCAAAATTGGGAATAGGTGGCAGGGCAATTATTGATGGTATCACTGAAATGTAAGTCATTTAATCGATATGTGATAAAGGTCTCCAGTCCTTTTGCTTTTGCTCTTTTTAATGATTGCTTGATTAGATCTGTCCCTGCTTTTTCTAATCTTAAATGGTTTTGATAATATAAATTGTGAATAGTGTTGTATTGTGTTGTATCTGAATCACGTAACTTCATCCCTTCAAAATTTTCTCCTAATATCCGTCCATATTTTGAACGCATATAAAAAAGGTTACTACCTGTACAAATCATGTAGGTTGTTACTTGTGAATTAGCAACCATATCAACACATGAATCTACGTCTGCAGGTGAAAGTGGACGCTTATTGAACCATGTATTAGATAACAAATCAGTACCATCGTTATTATGAATGAGCCGATACTTTACGTTCTCTTTCTTTACAGAAGGAACACAGGCAAAAAATACCTGTGTTCCGATTATTATTAATATAGAGAGAATTTTTATCCCTATAAATTTCATGAATTTTTATTAGTCAACTAAAGAATAAGGTTTTTCCAATTTTCTACCCTTGTTTGGTTTAGATGCCATTTCGAATACAAGTTCACCACCGTTCATGATGTCATCATGAGTGATATAAGCTTTATTGTAAGCTTTGCCGTTTAATTTAACAGCTTTGATGTAGCGGTTTTTGTCGCTTACTTTCGGAGCCTTGATTTCGAAAGTCTTACCATTTTCTAAGTTAAGTTTCATGTAAGGTAAATAAGGAGCACCAATGATATATTGATCGCTACCCGGACATACAGGATAGAAGCCCATCGCTGTAAAGATATACCATGCTGACATTTGACCACAGTCGTCATTACCACATAAACCATCAATGTTATTACGATACATCTTGTTCATGATTTCACGTACCCAATATTGAGTTTTCCAAGGTTGTGAAGACCATGCATATAAGTATGGGATGTGCTGGCTTGGTTCATTTCCATGTCCGTATGTACCTAATAATCCCTCGCGACTTACGTCTTCTGTGTGTTCGAAGAACTTATCAGGTAAGTGCATTGTAAACAATGAATCCAATTTGTTAACGAAGCTACGATCACCACCCATTAACTTAATCAAGTTTGCTGGAGCTTGAGGTACATAGAATGAATAGTTCCATGAGTTTCCTTCTAAGAATCCTTGATGATGAGTTTCCAATATATCTAAGTCTTCTTTCCAGCTACCATCTTTAAAACGAGGACAAGCAAATCCTAATCCCGGTTTGAATAAGTTCTGATAAGAAAGTGCACGTTTCTTATAAGTTTCAGCAACCTCTTTTTCTCCCATTTTAGATGCAGTTGTATAGACTGCCCAATCTTCAAATGCATTTTCTAATGTAGTAGAAGCGGAAGAACTCTTTGAGCATTCGAAAGGAATGTAACCATATTTCTTGTATTCAGCTGTATAATCGAAATAAGGAACATTAGATGTGCTAATCATTGCTTCTAAAGCCTCTTTCTTGTCGATAGGAAGACCTTTAGTAATCGCGTCTGCCAATACAGAAACAGAGTGGTAAGATCTCATACACCAGTTTTCGTTACCCATGTGTGACCAAATAGGAAGCATATTGTGTACGCTCTGTTTGTAATGAGTAATCATTGACTTAATGATGTCAACACTTTCTTTACGTTTGATGATGTTGAATAATGGGTGCAATGCACGGTAAGTATCCCATACTGAAAATACAGTGTAGTTTGTAAAGTCGTTAGACTGGTGGATGTTGTGGTCAAGACCGCGGTATCTACCATCTACGTCCATATAAACAGAAGGATTTATCATTGTGTGATACAATGAAGTGTAAAGCATAGTCATCTGATCTTCATTGCCTTCTGCATCGATAACAGCCATTGCTTTTTCCCATTGGTCGTTAGCCTGTTTACAGATAGCATCGAATGACTTACCAGAAGCCTCAGCCTGTAAATTCTTTATAGCACCGTCTGTTCCTACAGCAGAAAGAGCAACTTTTACTTCCAATGGCTTAGCTCCTTCTTCAAATTCGAAATAAGAGATAACTTTACGGCCACCGATTTCAGGGAAATTTTGTTCATGAGGGAAGCGACGTAAACCACCACCATATAAAATTGGACCAAAATCTTTATAACCATAGTTCTTAATCGGTTGAGAGAAAGAAATGGCGAAATAGGTATAATTTACGCGACTCCATCCGTTAGTGATACGGTAACCTGTGATTAACGTGTCATTTTCAACACGTAGATTTGCCCAAAGAACTTTACCATCATAGTTATAAATACCATGATTCAAGTCTAAAATAACTTTCTTTGTTTGATTTGTAGGATAGGTATATTTGTGAATACCTGTACGTTGAGTAGCAGTTAATTGTACTTTAATTTGGTCGTCAGCCAAAAGAACTTCATAGTAACCCGGGCGAGCTACTTCTGTGTCGTGACTGAAACGAGAACGATAGCCACTATCTGGATTTTCTGCTGTACCCGGGTTCAACTGTGTTTCACCAGTGTACGGCATTAAAAGGATATCTCCTAAGTCTGAGTGACCTGTACCATTGAAGTGAGTGTGACTGAAACCAACAATAGAGCTATCTTTGTGTTGGTAACCAGCACAATACTCATATACGCGAGGTTGATAAACGCCATCAATGTTATGAGGGATTGTATCTGTGTCCGGACTTACCTGTACGATACCGAAAGGGGCACAAGCTCCAGGGAATGTGTGTCCCATGCCATTAGTACCGATGATCGGATTTACCAGATCTGTTTTTTGAGCCATAGCAGGTATGGCCATACACGCCGCTAAGGCGATAATCACTGATTTCATTTGTTTTTGCATTTGTATTTGTGTATTTTTTCTTAATAATCTCTGTAATTTCCAAAAATAAATAATGTTACAGAGATGTTGCCTTGCTTTTTGTCAGAATTATATAGCTTTTTGACTAAAGCATAAATAAGAAGAGGTTACAATGAGCATATAAGAGAATAAAAAAGAGATGCGTGTGAACACATCTCTTTTTTATGTTATGAGAAAGGAAATTACTTCACTAATGAAGCAAATTCGTTGTTTGTAGCATATTTCGCAAATTCCAAATCTGTTGCAGCTTCTTTAGCTAAAGACTTGTCAGCTGCGATAGCTGCTTTCAAGTTATTGATAACACCGTTAGCGTCGTTTGTACGAGCTGCAACAATAGCTTTCAAATAAGATGTTGTTGCGTCTGGTTTAGCAATTGCATTTAAAGTCTGAGATGCTTTGCTATAATCTTTTGTCAAGATTTGAGCCAATGCTGCATTGTTAGATTTAACTGAACCGAAAGAATTAGCAGCTTTAGCCCATTCTCCCTGTTCTAAGTAAAGAACGCCAAGAGCTTCTCCTAATTCAGTTACGCCAGATGCACTACCAAATAATTGTTGAGCTTTAGCTTGATCTCCCTTAGTCAATGCAATCAAACCTAAGTTCATGTTTGACTCTGGATTGTTCTTGATAGAGTTTGCTTTGTTGAACATCTGTTCTGCTTTGTTCAAATCTCCTGCACGGAAAGCCATCATACCGATGTTGTTCCAAGTACGGTAGCAGTTAGGATATAATTCAGATGCTTTTGTGTAAATAGCCATTTTTTCGTTGTCATTGTTTGTCAAAGTAGCAGCATAAAGAATTTCTTCAATGTTTAATTCTTTTGGATTGCTCTTAGCCAATGCACTGATTTCGTCATCAGATTTACCGATGATTTCGATGTTAGCAGTTAAGCGAGAACGACGAAGTTGAGGTAAGATTTCTTCAGCTAAAGTGCTAAATACAGAAGAGATATTTTTGATTTCCTGTTCACGTTGTTCTGGGTCTTTGTACATAGAAAGAACACGTAATACCAAATCTTTATCTTGGATATTTGATTTAGAAACTAATTCTTGGAAACCTTCCCAGTCCTGAGCTGTATAACGAGCATCAACAGGAACGTCAACCTTCATCTTTTTCAACTCTTTAGCTAAATATTTGTTAGTGTTGCCTTCACGTCTTTCAGCCAAACCTGTGTTGTATTTAACACCACCATCTGGAGAAGCGTAAGCTGAGATTTCAATTGCTACATTCTGGTTAGGAGCTTCATCTGCGTTTTTAACTAAATCTTTCCAATCTGCGATTTCGTCTTTTTTCAATTCTTTAGAGCGAAGTTCTGCTTGGTGGATTAAGAACATGATGTTTGCATCGTGAGCTTCTTTAATGATTCGCTGGAATTTGTCCGCTGCGATAGCTGCGTTTGCAGTTGCAGCATCTGCCAATTCGGAAGTAGCGATGACACCTTCACCGATTTTTACATCTGGCAATTTTACGGTTTTGTTTTTGATTTTAGCGTCAAAAGTCAAATACAATTCAGATTTTTTCATTTCTGGTTTGTAAGTGAAAGCAGATTTCATGGTTACGTTTGCACCTTCTTTTTGCGGAATCACTTGGTTGTTACCTTTAACTTTTTCACCTTGATAAGTGTAAGAAGTACCCCATGCTTCACCTCCTGCGTAACGAAGAACAGGAGTAACAGTTACAACTGCTTTTTTGTTGAACCATTTTGCAGGGAAAGTGGCATTGATTGTTACAGGCACTTTACCTCCGATTGCTTCTAATGGCTGTGGTTCTGCTTTGATGTACTCTTCTGCTAACGGTTTCAACTTGTTAGAGCAAGAAGAAAAAGTTAGAAGTGCTGCCAATACGAAGAATGGCAATAAAAACTTTTTGTTCATAATTTTGATGTGAGTTTATTAATAATTATATGTTTATTGAATCTTATGAATGTACCTTTTCTAATTAAGGTGCAAAATTATGCTTTTTTTTTATTTTATAATGATTTACAATGACAAAATCTTTTGCTTTGTACTTATTTTAGTCAAAATATTACCTTTTTAGTCTCAAATTCGTCATTATAAATAATTTGTGCAATATAAACTCCCGATGGTACTGGACCAACTATTACAGTGGTCTCTTGATTGGTAAGTGTACTTTGTTTGATTATTTTTCCGTCTAACGAGACTAAAATAAATGTTGCGTGATTTATAAATTCTTTCAACTTGATATGCAGAACCTGTCGGCTATTATCTACCGAGATGTTTGTGCCAGTCAGTATCATGTTCTTTAATGATGCTGTTGTTTGATTGGAATCTAATCCTTTACAAATAGGAGGGAAGTCGTTCCCGATGGGATCCAGCCAATACTTGAGTTGTTTGCTACTATCTGTTGGGTTTGACCAACTTTTTTGTATGGAAAAAAAATAATCGTTAATAGGAGAATTACAGTAGGAGGCACCACCGGTTAATCCTCCTATAACGTGATTGTTGGCATCAATAAGCGGAGACCCAGACGAGCCTCCGGCTGTACAGCCAATAGACCAACGGTCTACTTTCCAATGGCTATTGGGGGTAAAATCCATTTCTTGAATGACATAGGAGGTGAGTTCCACCTCTCCCTCTGTGATTATTATCCTTTTGGGTGATCCATTAGGATGGTGGATACATATATAAGGGGCATCCCCATTATTTTGTGCGTTCCATCCAGCATAATAAGCGTTATATTCGGTTGGAGGTTTATTTAATAATTCCAAAAGAGCCATGTCTGTTGCTTCGTTGGCTGCCCTAAAGTGGGCAGAAGCTAATGTTTGGTCTGTATGTCCGGGTTCAACAGGGTTGCACTGTGGACTGTTATAATTAAAGTAACAAATTATACTGCCTGCAATCTTTTCATAGTCTGGATTTTGTATTTGAAATTGTCCGTTAAGGCAGTGAGATGCTGTTAAAATATAAGGTGTCTTGTCGTTAGCTGTATTATTGAGTAATGTCCCTGAACAACTTGTTGTCCCATTAATGATTAACAAGACAATACTTCTTTCGATTTCGTTGTAACGGGTGGTGGTGTCTTGAAAACAAGCGACAGGAGGCATGCACCAGAAACTTGATTGATCGGGTTGTGGTTCTGACACCCGGATTTGGCGGTATCCATGATTGATCTCTCCCAGGGTTAATTTCCCTGGAAATGAAACTTTAGCTGGTTCTTGGTATTCGATGATTATCTTGTCTCCTAAAAGAGGGGCGATAGGTAATAATCCTAATTTGGAGTTATTTAAATGGCTGAATGCGCCCAGTATTTCCGTTTGTTCTTCATTGTAGAGAAACAGACGTGCTCCTTCTGGTAGATGGTATTCACTAAATAAGACATTTAGAGAATAGGCTTTAGGGGAGTGAATCCCTAATCTCCAAACTTTTGTCCCATCTGGTAGTGTAAATCGGATTCCGGAATTATCCGGTGTGTAATTCCCCATGAATTTGTAGGCAAAACGATAACCGTTACGCAAATCAGTTGATTCCAAAGCATCTATCTGTAATTGTTCTTCTAAGTTGAACGGAGGCATTTGGATAAATAACTCTTTTGATAGGCTTTTTGTCATAATATAAGGTAGTGGTTGTCCACCGATACTGATCTGCGCATGGCCTATCAAACAGGTAAACAGACAACCTATACCTATAAGGATAAGTTTAAGCATAGTTTATTTTGATCTTATATAAGAAAAACGACATTGTAATCCTTTGTTGTCTTCTTCTATTAGTTTCCATTGCAAAGGCTTTTCTTCTCCATCCTGTAAGGGTTTAGGGAAGAAGTAGTCCCGTTGTTCGAGCATGACAGTTGCTTGTCTTTCTTCCAGTTTCATACATGCATAACCAATATCCCCCCAATAACCTGTTGAAGGCAAACAAAGGGTACGCAATACCTCGTGTGTTTTCCAGTCTTTTTGATCCCAACCGGGACGCCAACGATGATCATGCCCATGGATATATCCGCAACAAGTTGGACTTTTAAAAATAATGTTACCCAGTTTTACCTCATTTAGTGGATGGTGGGCTACGATGAAAACAGGTTTACTGTATTGCTGTAGGGTCTGTTTCAGCCATTCGCGTTGTGCTTCATCAATATTTCCAGGGGTAATCCATTTATTCTCATCTTCACTTTGTTGCAATGAGTCCAATACGATTACGTCGGCATGGGGTGTTTCTACAATAGAAACAATCCTGTCTGGACAAGAGGTTAAAGCTGCTTTTTCTGGAAAAACTTTAGTAAAATAATCTCTTCGGTCATGATTCCCCATTGCATGTGTGACTCTGATTCCAGCCTCTTCTAAAGGAGCGAACAATTCTTTAGCGACCCGGTAATCTTCCTCTTTGCCATAAAGATGAGCCAGGTCTCCTAAATTTATAATGTTACGTGGTAGAGGACGCATTGCTAAAATCTCTTTAGCTATTTTATCGAACCATTCGATCGTGTAACCTTCTGGCTGGATATGTGTATCAGATATGAATATAATCAGGTTCTCATCAAATCCTATTTTTTTATTATATTTCTCCGACTGGCGAGAAAGAGAGGAAGCATGTGTTTTCCATAATCTCCCTTGGCAACTTAAAGCTACCAATCCTCCTAAAAATAATCGTCTGTTCATAATTTTGTATGATATGTTAATTCGGTAATACAAATTTATGTAAAATGCTGAAATAATCAATAAAAAGAAGGGTGGAATAATAAACAATTATTGGACTTACTTTTTTAAATTCATATCTATGTTGCGTTATCATAGATTACGTAAATAAAAAAGATATTGTCAAATTAAAAGAAGGTTATAATGAGAAAGTTTTGGGTATTATTTGTTTGTTTGTTCATGGTAGGTGTAGGGCTATATGCAGATGACGGCCGTCCTATTCGTTTTGACCAGTTGCCTGAAAAGGCGCAAATTTTTGTGAAGATCTTTTTCCCTCAGGAAAAGGTTACTTTGGTAAAAAGGGAAAATGATTTCTTTGACAAGAAATATGAGGTAATCTTTACAAACCGTAGTCGGATTGAGTTTGATAAGAATGGTATTTGGACGAATGTAGATTGTAGAAACTCTGTTGTCCCTTCCGAAATTATACCGAAAGCCATTAAACATCATGTGCAAACGCATTATCCTGATCAGAAAGTGGTACAAATAGAGAAGGAGAATCGGGGATATGAAGTTGAGTTGTCAAAAGGTTTGTCATTGGAATTTGACAAGAATATCCGTTTGATAGATATAGATGATTAAACATTCATTCTTGTAATTAAGATGAGGATAAATATTATGAAAACAAATTTGTTAGTATTTCTTCTTTTATGCTTGTTTATTTTACCAAGTTGCAATGATGATAACAGAGTTCCGGATTTTGTAAGTACGGCTACATTGACGGTTTTTGAGGATAAATATCCATTAGCAAAGGATGTAGAGTGGAAAATACTTGATAATTATGTTGTTGTAGACTTTGAACAGAACCAGGTGGATATGGAGGCTTGGTTTGATAATAACGGGGTTTGGTATATGACAGAGATAGATGTACCATTCATATTGATTCCAGATGTAATACAAGGCTCTTTTAGTCAAAGTCAATATGCAACGTGGCGGGTGGATGATGTGGATATGATAGAACGGAATACTTTGGATACTGTTTATGTATTGGAGGTGGAGCAAGGAAATAAAGAGTTGGATCTGTATTATTCGTTGAATGGAATTTTGATAGATGTGAAGACTGGTAATAGGGATAAAGGTTATATGGATCTGCTTCCGGTTTAAGATTAGGAGGAAGTTTGGATGTTGTAGTTTTTGGATATATCTCTAATTATTATAGTTAAAAAAATACCTGGATGTATAAATCATTCGGGTATTTTTCGTTAAGTTTGCCAAACCGTTTGAAAAGAATGTAAACAGTTATAATTAATAAATGTAATATACACTATGGCAACAACTCCGTTTCATTATCAACCGATGTTCCCACTGGGACCGGATACAACAGAGTATTATCTGCTTACCAAAGATTATGTCTCGGTTTCTGAATTTGAAGGAAACCCAATTTTGAAAGTAGAAAAAGAGGGGCTTACAGCAATGGCGAATGCAGCCTTTCGGGATGTCTCTTTTATGCTTCGCCGTTCACATAATGAACAGGTCGCTAAAATACTGAACGATCCGGAAGCAAGTGATAACGATAAATATGTGGCGTTGACTTTCTTGCGAAATGCAGAAGTAGCAGCTAAAGGAGTGCTTCCTTTCTGTCAAGATACTGGTACTGCAATTATCCATGGAGAAAAAGGACAGCAAGTATGGACAGGTTATTGTGATGAAGAGGCCTTGTCTTTAGGCGTTTTCAAGACTTATACAGAGGAGAACTTGCGATATTCTCAGAATGCTCCGTTGAATATGTATGACGAAGTTAATACAAAATGTAACTTGCCAGCACAGATTGATATTGAAGCAACAGAAGGAATGGAGTATCATTTCCTTTGTGTGACAAAAGGGGGAGGTTCTGCAAATAAAACATACTTATATCAAGAAACAAAGGCTATTTTGAATCCGGGTACATTGGTCCCGTTTATAATCGAAAAGATTAAGACTTTAGGAACAGCGGCTTGTCCTCCATATCATATCGCTGTAGTAATTGGAGGAACTTCAGCTGAAAAGAACTTATTGACTGTAAAGTTGGCTTCTACTCGTTTTTATGATAACCTGCCAACAACTGGAAATGAATATGGTCGTGCCTTCCGTGATGTTGAATTGGAAAAACAGGTATTGGAAGAGGTACATAATATAGGTTTAGGCGCACAGTTTGGTGGTAAATATTTGGCGCATGATATTCGTATAGTCCGTTTACCTCGTCATGGTGCTTCATGTCCAGTAGGTTTGGGTGTTAGTTGTTCTGCAGATCGTAATATTAAGTGTAAGATTAATAAAGAGGGTATTTGGATTGAGAAGTTAGATAGTCATCCTGGAGAATTGATTCCAGAAGAATTACGTCAGGCAGGTGAAGGCGATGCTGTTAAAATTGATTTGAATCAACCGATGGAAGAAATACTGAAGATTTTGGATAAATATCCGGTCGCAACACGTCTTTCATTAAATGGAACGATTATTGTAGGTCGTGACATTGCTCATGCAAAATTAAAAGAACGTTTGGATAAAGGTGAGGAATTGCCTCAATATATCAAAGATCATCCGATTTATTATGCAGGACCGGCTAAGACTCCTGTAGGTATGGCTTGTGGTTCTATGGGACCGACTACGGCTGGTCGTATGGATCCTTATGTAGATCTGTTCCAAAGCCATGGCGGTAGTATGATTATGTTGGCTAAAGGTAATCGTAGTCAACAAGTTACAGATGCTTGTAAGAAACATGGAGGTTTCTATTTGGGTAGTATTGGTGGTCCAGCGGCTATTTTGGCTCAAAATAATATAAAGAGTATTGAGTGTGTAGAATATCCGGAATTAGGTATGGAGGCAATTTGGAAGATTCAAGTGGAAGATTTCCCTGCATTTATCCTCGTTGATAACAAAGGCAATGATTTCTTTAAACAAATTAAACCGCGTTGTGCTGGTTGTGCTAAGTAATCATTATTAAGAAATAAAAAAGGAGAAAGTTCTCATTGAGTTCTTTCTCCTTTTTTTATATTGACTCTAATTAGTGTTCACGACGAGGTCCACGATCCTGACGAGGTCCACGATCAATTCTTGGTCCACGTTCTGTTCTTTGAGGGCGTTCTTCGTAACCTTCTGGTTTAGGAAGTAGTACCTTACGAGATAATTTGAATTTACCTGTTTTGGGATCTATATCCATTAATTTAATAGTGACAGTGTCACCTTCTTTTAAACCAGCTTGTTCTACAGTCTCTAAACGTCTCCAGTCAATTTCAGAGATATGTAACAATCCATCTTTTCCTGGCATGAATTCAACAAATGCACCATAAGGCATGATGGAAGAGATTTTACCTTCATAAACTTCTCCAATTTCAGGAACAGCAACAATACTTTTTATAGCACGTACTGCTGCATCAATTATAGCTTTATTTGTGCCTGAAATTTCAATTTTTCCAACACCATCTTCTTCTTCAATTGTAATAACTGCACCTGTTTTTTCTTGGATACCTTGGATAATCTTACCACCCGGTCCAATGACAGCACCAATAAATTCTTTACCGATAGTCATGGATTCGATTCTTGGAGCATGAGGTTTCAAATCTGAACGAGTGTCAGGTTGTGCCTCTATGATTTTGCCTAAAATATGCATACGACCTTCTTTTGCTTGAGCCAATGCGTTTTCAAGGATTTCATAAGACAAACCATCTACTTTTATATCCATCTGAGTAGCAGTGATTCCGTCTTCTGTTCCTGTAACCTTGAAGTCCATATCGCCCAAGTGGTCTTCATCTCCTAAAATGTCAGATAAAATTGCATAGTTTTGACCTTTATTTTCTGATATCAATCCCATTGCTATACCTGAAACAGGTTTTTTCATAGGAACACCTGCATCTCTTAATGCTAATGTTCCGGCACAAACTGTAGCCATAGAAGAAGAACCGTTAGATTCTAAGATATCAGACATTACACGAACTACATAAGGGTAGTTTTCTGGTATCATGCGTTTCAATGCACGCCAAGCTAAATGACCGTGACCAATTTCACGGCGACCTACTCCACGAGAAGCTTTTGCTTCACCTGTAGAGAAAGGAGGGAAGTTGTAATGAAGTAGGAAACGTTCTTTATCATGAACTAATACATCGTCAATGATTTTTTCATCGGCTTTTGTTCCTAAAGTCACTGTTGAAAGAGATTGAGTTTCACCACGTGTGAAAATAGAAGAACCGTGAGGACCCGGCAAACAATCAGTTTCAATCCAAATAGGACGAATTTCTGTTGTTTTACGACCATCTAAACGTTTGCCTTCGTCTAAGATAGCACGGCGCATAGCTTCTTTTTCAACATCATGGTAGTAACGACTAATCATTTCGATTTTTTCATCTGTCAATTCTTCTTCAGAAAATTGAGCTTTGTATTCTTCAACAATTGCTTCAAATGCTGCAGCTCGTTGGTGTTTGTCTGTTCCAGAAGTTGCAACTTCGTATGCTTTTGCATAACATTTTTCGTGTATATCGCTGCGAAGTTCGTCGTCGTTAACTTCATGGCAGTATTCCCGTTTAACTAATTTACCGCAAGCTTCGGATAATTCAAGTTGCGCTTGACATTGAACTTTAATTGCTTCATGTGCAACTTTAATTGCTTCAAGCATTTCTGACTCTTGAACTTCATTCATCTCTCCTTCAACCATCATGATGTTATCGATGGTTGCACCAACCATGATATCAATATCAGCTTTCTCCAATTCAGAGAATGTAGGGTTGACTACATACTTTCCGTCTATACGAGCTACACGGCATTCAGAAATTGGTCCGTTAAAAGGAATATCTGATACAGCTAATGCAGCAGAAGCGGCTAGACCTGCTAATGCATCAGGCATATCAATCCCGTCTGCGGAAAATAGAATGACGTTAACATATACTTCTGCATGATAATTATCTGGGAAAAGAGGGCGAAGGGCACGGTCGACTAAACGTGCAGTTAAAATTTCGTAATCAGAAGCCTTACCTTCTCTTTTTGTAAAACCACCTGGAAAACGGCCAAATGCGGAAAATTTTTCTTTGTACTCAACTTGTAACGGCATGAAATCAACACCCGGGTTTGCATCTTTAGCTGCACAAACAGTGGCAAGTAATACGGTATTACCCATGCGGACGGTAACAGCACCGTCTGCCTGTTTGGCTAATTTCCCGGTTTCGATGGTGATGGTTCTTCCATCAGCCAATTCAATCGTCTTTGTAATAGGATTAAGCATAATCTTTTTCTTATTTTTCTATCTGTAAAATTGGTGCAAAGGTAGTGAAAGTTTAGCTCTAAATATATGAAAATGAAAATAAAAACAAATAAAGTACGCTTTTTTATGAAAATACTAGGAAGATTTTGTGAATAATAGTGTCAAAATTGTAAATTAATGTATATTTGCACCGAATTAAAGAAGTAAAAAGATGATGAAACAGATATCTATGCGATTGTTGATGTTTTTGGGAATATGTTTGTTCCTATTGTCTTCATGTAATAAATCTGAAGATTTTACGGTAAAAGGAGTTGTGACTGGGGCTGAAGGTCAATTAATGTATTTAGAAAATGTGGGTATTTCTAATGTTATTACGCTTGATTCAGTTAAATTGACTTCTGACGGTAAATTTAAATTTACAAAGAAAGGACCTGAATTTCCGGATTTTTATCGTTTGCGTTTAAATAATCAGTTGATAAATTTCTCTATAGATTCTGTAGAGACAGTCTCTGTTGTTGCTGATGCTGGTACATTTGCTACCTCTTATACTGTGGAAGGATCAAAAAATTCAGAAATTATAAAAGAAATAACGTTGGCTCAATTGGATGCAAATCAATTGATTAACCGTTTGAGAAAAGATTATGAGGATAAGATAATTTCTGATACAACTTATCGTTCAAAGATTTTAGCTGCAGCAAATCTGTATAAAGAGATTGCAAGAAAACGTATTTTTGAAGCTCCAATGTCAACTGCAGCCTATTATGCATTATTCCAGCAAATTGATGGACTTTTGTTTTTTGATTTGTATGACAAGGATGATATAAAGGTTTATGGTGCTGTCGCTACAAGTTATGATCGTTATTATCCAGAAAGTCCAAGAGCTAAGCATTTGCATAATTTGACATTACAATCGATGAAAGTGCTTCGTGCGCAACGTCCCGTTGATTTGTTAGATATAAAAACTGAAGAAATTTCTTATTGGGATATAGAATTGCCAAATGTAAAAGGGGAGATTATTAAACTTTCTTCAATTGCTCCAGGAAAAGCTGTTCTTGTTAATTTTACGGCTTATCAAGCAGAATGGTCACCAGCTCTAAATATGGAATTAGGAGAGTTGTATACTAAATATAATAAACGAGGTTTGGAAATATATCAAGTTTCATTGGATGCAGATACTCATTTTTGGAGAAATGCCGCTTCTAATTTGCCTTGGACTTGTGTACGTGATCCTCAGTCTGTTTATTCTCAAATTGCGGGTATGTATAATGTTAGACAATTACCTGCTTTGTTTATCATAGACCGTAAAGGAAATTTGGTTAAACGTTTGGATGATTTGAAGACGTTAGAAACAGATGTTAAATCAGCTCTTTAATTATTATAGATTAATTTTCTGTATGTTGTAAAGCATTTATTGTGGGTTGCCCTTTTTGTGAAGAATATCTATCTTTGCAAAGTCTGAAAATAAGAAATAGAGAGTTCCGGTCAAGTTATTGGTCGGGATTCTTTTTTTATTATCTGATTAAAATAACAATAATATAATAAATTTAGGAGGATTTAATATGGCAGTAAGCTATATGACAAAAGAGGGTTATGATAAAATTTTAGCTGAAATTAATTATTTGGAGACAGTAAAACGTCCTGAAATATCAGCCCAAATTGCAGAAGCGCGAGATAAAGGTGATTTGTCTGAAAATGCAGAATATGATGCCGCAAAAGAGGCACAGGGTATTATGGAAGCAAAGCTTGCTCAATTAAAAGGATTAATTGCTAATGCTCGTTTGATTGATGAATCCCGTGTACAGACTGACGAAGTTCAAATTTTGAATAAAGTCAAAATAAAAAATACAAAGAATAATGCAGTGATGACTTATACTTTGGTCTCAGACTCGGAAGCCAATTTAAAAGAAGGTAAGATTGCTGTGAGTACTCCTATTGCTCAAGGTTTAATGGGTAAGAAAGTGGGTGATGTTGTGGAAATTAAAGTTCCATCAGGTGTTATGAGTTTCGAAATCATGGACATATCTATTTAAAAAGGCAGAATAATTATGGCATCTATATTTAGTAGAATTGTGGCAGGAGAAATTCCATCTCATAAGGTAGCAGAAGATGATGATTTTTTTGCTTTTCTTGATATTAATCCAGTTGCAATCGGACACACATTGGTTGTTCCCAAGAAAGAAATAGACTATATATTTGATATAGAGGATTCTCTTTTAAGTCGGATGATGATTTTTGCAAAACGGGTAGCTCGTGCCCAAGAAACCGTTATTCCGTGTAAACGTGTAGGATTGGCAGTGATGGGATTAGAAGTTCCTCATGCACATATCCATTTGATTCCTATTCAGAAGGAATCTGATATGTATTTTGGAGGAAAAAAGATGGAAATATCTCAAGAGCAGTTAGCAGAAATTGCTTTAAAAATAAGAGAAGCATTTAAATAGCTATTATCATTAGCTTAAATAAAACGAGGGAACGGTAAAATTTTGATAAACCGCTCTCTCGTTTTATTATAAGATTATTTGACCTGTTTGATGGATCCTTTTCCTATTGATTGCTGAGTAATTTTAGGATCTCCTTTATAAAGAATATCTGCTTTTCCCGCAATTTGAGTTGTAATTTGATGGTTTACAGTCATTTCAATATGACTGTATCCTGCTATTTCACATTCTAAAATATCAGTATGTAGTCCAAATGCTTCAATATGACTATTTCCTGCACCCGAAATATTTGTTTCTTTAACATTCCCATTCAGATATAATTCTCCTTTGCCAACAATTGCACAATCCAAATTGTTGACGGTGATTGAATCAGCCTGTACTCTACAATTCCCTGCAAGTTTAATTTCAAGTTCTTCTCCAAAAATACCTTCTCCTAAGTTATAAATACCGCTTCCTGCAAGTGCTAATTCCTTTAGTTTAGTTGAATTAGTCGTTATGATGAGATGTGTGGGAGTGGTTTGTGTGAACTCTCTTTGGTGCTTTAATGAAAGTTTTTTCCCCTCTTGTTCAAAGTCTATTATGTCCATGATATTTTGATCTGTCTCAATCTTTAAAATTGGAGTATCTTCTGATTGTTGATAGATCAATTCAACATTATTTAATTCAATCTCTAATTGTTCATAATCTTTAATTTGAATCTCTTTTGTAATGATATTTCCATCTCCATTGATTGTGTTAGGACGAAAATAACAGGAACATAAGACTGCTGACAAAATAACTATTGATAATAATAAGCTAATCTGTTTCATGATAATTAAATATTAAAATTAGACCAAGGGATTGTGTTCCAACCATTAATTCCTGTGGTATAAAAGTAAACGATACTTAAAGCTATAGATAGTATCCATAGTATTAAGAGTGTCCATTTGGCACTAGAAGGCAAGGGCTTTACCTTAAATAATTGAATACAAATGGCATATACAATGGAGAATATAGGAATACTAATTAATAAAAAGATACCTAAACATCCCATAATAACTAAATATGATGGTGTTCCAACCAATAGATCTGCTCCAAATGGAGACAAATGATAAAGAGCACTTGTTCCTCCTATAAGAAGTGCAAATGAAACAACGATTAGTATAAAAGCTACCAGTAATAAAGGCGGAAGTAAAAGTATGCTTATTAATATAACTAAGAATTTAAGAATAAATCCTACTATATTAACAAACAAATCGGCTAACTTCTGTAAGAAAGTTCTTGGTTTACCAGAGCTGATATAGTCATTGACATTATGAGAAACTTTTTCAAAGCCATCTGTTACTGTTTTACCGATGTTTTCGAGTGTTACACTTTCTCCACGCATGATAAGTTTGTCTGCTGCAGTTCGAGCTAATGGTATGATTAGCCATAGAATGATGTATAGAATAACAATTGGGGCATAAGGGACAAATAGTAATAATATCATAGCTAAACGTACAGCAGTTGTATCCCAGCCCATATAGGCCGCAATGCCACCAGCAACACCTCCCAATAATTTGTTATCAGGGTCACGCATTAATCGTTTTTTACTTTCATTTTCTTTATTCGAAGATTCTTGAGATTTACTTTCTTCTTGATATTCTTCATTCTCAAACAACTCTTCAGGTTTTCCCATTCGTCTGATTACCTCTTCTACATGTTCGATTGTAATCACTTCATATCCTAATCGTATTCGTTCATTGAATAATTCCGAAATGCGCATTTCGAAGTCATCCATGATTTCATCGGAGCCCTCTTCTTTGCGGAAATGTATACGAAGATTCGTTAAATACTTGTCAAGTAATTGATAAGCGTCTTCGTCGATATGGAAAACTGTTCCTCCTAAATTGACAGTGAGTGTTTTTTTCATTGTAATTGTTTTAATTGTTTCTGATATGATTGATAGTTTCATTTAGTTCCATCCAAGAAGTTTCCAGTTCTTTAAGGAATTCTTCTCCTGTTTCTGTTAACTGGTAATACTTGCGTGGTGGTCCTTGCGTAGATTCTATCCACTGATAACTTAAAAATCCACTGTTCTTTAATCTTGTTAGCAGGGGATATAGCGTACCTTCCACAACGATTAATTTAGCCGCTTGTAACTTTTGGATAATATCGGAAGTATAAGCAGGCTCTTTTTTTAAGAGTAATAGAATACAATATTCTAATATTCCTTTTCTCATTTGTGATTTTACGTTCTCTGCATTCATATATTTTGAAATTTATGCTACAAATATATGTATTACGTATGTACTATGCAATACATAATACTATAAAAATTGAAATTTAACATTATTATTGCACAAAAACGCGCTTTTTGTGTAAAAAAAAAAGAGATTATAATGTTAAATATAATTGAAAAGCGTACTTTTGCAACGTCAATTCAAAATAATAGGATTATGATATACTATCACTTTGCCGAATTGGTTCATCGTCAGGCAGAAAAATATGGTTCTCGTACAGCATTGAAATATCGAGATAATGCGACAGAGAAATGGTTGAAAATTTCTTGGAGAGATTTTTCAGAAAAAGTTATGCTTACGGCTAAAGCCTTGGCCGAGTTTGGGATTGGTGTACAAGAAAATATTGGGGTCTATTCTCAGAATATGCCACAGTGTTTATATACAGATTTTGGAGCTTATGCGAACCGCGTAGTTTCTATTCCCATGTATGCGACAAGTTCTCCGGGACAAATAGAATATATTATTAATGATGCGCATATACATACATTATTTGTTGGTGAACAGTTGCAGTATAATAACGCTTTCAAAGTCTTGAAAGATTCAAAATATTTAAAACGCCTGGTTATATTTGATTCGCAAGTTAAATTGAATCCGGAGGATAAATCTTCTATTTATTTTGATGACTTTTTACGTTTGGGGGATAATGCGCATGCGGAGACAATGGTCAAAGTGCGAATGAATGAAGCGGTTCCGGAAGATTTGGCTACTATTATATATACATCCGGTACGACAGGGGAATCAAAAGGGGTGATGCTTCAACATTCCTCTTATTTGGAAGCTATGCGTATCCATGATATTCGTTTGTCAATGACGGATAAGGATCTTTCTATGTGTTTCTTACCATTAACCCATATATTTGAAAAAGCATGGACATCTTATTGCCTACATAAAGGTATGACGGTGGCGATTAATCAAGATCCCAAAATGATTCAGAAAACATTGACTGAAGTTCATCCGACAGCCATGTGTAGTGTACCTCGTTTTTGGGAGAAAGTGTATGCCGGAGTGCAAGAAAAGATCAATTCATCTTCTCCTGCAATGAAAAAAATCTTTTTGGATGCGATAGAAACCGGGCGTAAATATAATTTAGAATATAAAAACAAAGGAATTCCGGCTCCATTGAAGTTGAAATTGAAATTCCAAATGTATGATAAAACGGTTTATACCTTATTGAAGCGGGTTTTAGGGCTTGAACGAGGACGTATTTTCCCTGTCGCAGGTGCTCCTTTGTCGGATACCGTGAATGAATTTTTACAATCTGTGAATATTCCTATTATATATGGTTATGGATTGAGTGAAACTACAGCTACGGTTAGTTGTTCTCCGGGAGTTGGTTTCCAATTTGGTTCTATCGGAAAAGTGATGCCGGATGTACAAGTAAAAATAGATCCGGAAAACAATGAGATCTTAGTAAAGGGAAAGACTGTTATGTCTGGTTATTATAATAAACCGGAAGAAAATGCAAAAGCCTTTACTGAAGATGGTTTCTTCCGTACCGGAGATGCGGGACGTTTGGAAGGGGATACTTTATACTTTTTGGAACGTATTAAAGATTTGTATAAGACTTCTAATGGTAAATATATCGCCCCGCAGGCTATTGAAATGGTGATGAGTGGAGATAAATACATCGAGCAAATTGCCGTAATTGGTGATCAGCGTAAGTTCGTTAGTGCATTGATTGTGCCATCTTATGCTATGTTGGAACAATATGCAGCGGAGAAAGGGTTGACTTTCAATGGTCGGAAAGAATTGGTTTCCAATAAAGAAATCATACGATTATTGGAAACTCATATTGAGGAAAACCAGAAAAATTTGGCTTCATACGAGAAGATTAAACGTTTTACGTTGTTGTCCGAACCGTTTACGCTTGGATGTGAATTGACGGATACGCTTAAATTGCGACGTCCGATTATCCTTCAGAAATATGCAGAGGCGATAGAGAAGATGTATGAAGAGTAAAAAATTCTGTATCTTTGTCAGACGAATTTAAAAAGTAGAACTATTTATGATCACATCAGACCAATTACATAATGTATTGGAGCGCGAGCAAGCGCTGAGGGGGTATCTTTGACATAGATGGTAAGACCATCCAGTTGGAAGAGGAAGAGTTACGTACGCAAGATCCGGGCTTCTGGGAAGATGCCAAGCGTGCAGAAGTCCAGATGAAGAAGGTGAAGGAACTGAAGAAATGGATTGAGCTTTACAATGAGGTACATGCAGCTGCGGAGGAATTACAGTTGGCTTATGACTATGTAAAGGAGGAGATTGTCAGTGAAGAGGAGGTTGATGAGGCATATAAAAAAGCCATACAGTTAGTTGAAAGTCTGGAGTTCCGTAATATGTTGCGCCAAGAGGCGGATCAGATGAGTTGCGTGTTGAAGATAAATTCAGGGGCAGGTGGAACAGAAAGCCAGGACTGGTCTTCCATGTTGCTTCGTATGTACACTCGTTGGGCGGAAGCAAGCGGATATAAAATTTCGATGGCCAACTATCAAGAAGGTGATGAGGCTGGTATAAAAACTGCTACGCTTAATATAGAAGGGGATTATGCGTATGGCTATTTGAAAGGGGAAAATGGCGTACACCGTTTGGTACGTGTCTCTCCTTACAATGCGCAAGGTAAGCGTATGACCTCTTTTGCTTCAGTATTCGTAACCCCTTTGGTTGATGATACGATTGAGGTAAAGATTGATCCGGCTGCGATATCTTGGGATACATTCCGTTCAGGGGGTGCCGGTGGACAGAACGTAAACAAGGTAGAGTCCGGTGTCCGTTTGCGTTATCAATTTAAGGATCCTTATACCGGAGAGGAAGAGGAAATCTTGATTGAGAATACGGAGACTCGTGACCAGCCGAAGAACCGTGAGAATGCGATGCGTCAGTTGCGTTCTATCTTGTATGATAAAGAGTTGCAACACCGCATGGAAGAGCAAGCAAAGGTTGAGGCCGGAAAGAAAAAGATCGAGTGGGGTTCACAAATTCGCAGTTATGTCTTTGATGATCGCCGTGTGAAGGATCATCGTACGAACTATCAGACTTCAGACGTAAATGGGGTGATGGATGGTAAGATTGATGATTTTATCAAAGCTTATTTGATGGAGTTTGGAGGACAAGAAACGGGAGAAAAGTAAGATTTCTCCTATTATATTTGCGTATTTCGATAATAAGTCGTAATATTGCACCCGATTTCAGAGCAGTACTCTGAACAGGTCCTATAGCTCAGTTGGTTAGAGCACCTGACTCATAATCAGGGAGTCCTTGGTTCAAGCCCAAGTGGGACCACAGGAAAGTCGTTCATTGTTAAATGGACGACTTTTTTGTTTGTGTAACGACTGCTGATAGGAGGAAAATCTGATGAGCAACGAAAGAAAAATCCCTGCCTATGGAATTTTTACTCCATGAGCAGGGATTTTTTGTTAGGTGATGTTATTTTTGAATCGTTTTCAACATCTCTTTTACGGCTTGTTCAAGTTGTTGGTCTTCTCCTTTAAGTTGTGATTCGGGAGAGTTGTAGATTTCAATATCCGGTTGAAGTTCCATATTTTCCAAATAACGACCTTGCATATCTTCCATACCCACTTGCGGAATACCGAAGACGATGGTCGGATCAATTTGTGTTTCCCACCAAACGGCGGTCATGGTACCGGGAACCGGTGTACCGATCAGTTTCCCTATTCCCAGTGTCTTATATAACCACGGGAAACCATGGGCGTTGGAATAGTTATCTTCGCAGACTAACACGCATGATGGTTTTATCCATTTGTTGTACGGCTCGTTTCCGATGAACTGTCCGCGTGGGGTAAATTTGGCATATTGTTTGCCGCTCAGAAGAGTTGCCAAATCATCATGTAACCAACCACCGCCATTATGCCGGGTATCCACTATCACCGCCTCTTTGTTACGGCAACGACCTAACAATTCCGAATAAACCTCCCGGAAACTGGGGCTATCCATCGCTTTGACATGCACGTAACCTATCTTTCCGTTAGAAAGTTTATCCACCATTTGACGCTTTTGCTCTATCCAACGTTTGTATAAGAGAGAGGATAAAGTACTATACGTGATTGGTTTGACCTGTTCTTCAAAACGCTCTTTTGTCATCGGGTTATAGACGGAAAGCAAGACTTTCTTATCCGCTTTCCCTTTTAGCAGCGGGTAATAATCTTCATTAGCTTTGATTTTTGAACCGTTGATTTCCTCAATGATACAGCCTGCCGTTATTTTTGATTTGGCTTGGGTAAGCGGTCCTTTGGCGATGATTTCTTCGATCTTCAGGCCATCGCCGTTGTAACTGTTGTCAAAGAAAGCCCCTAAACAGGCTGTTGCCGGGGTAGTAGAGGCAGGACGATAACGTGCTCCGGTATGGGAACCGTTTAATTCGCCTAACATTTCGCCCAGCATTTCAGAGAAATCGTAATTGTTGTTGATATGAGGGAGGAACTTCTCATACGCTTTCTTGTATCCATCCCAGTCAATACCATGGATTTTCGGGTCGTAAAACTTATCTGCTACCTGACGCCAAGCATGGTTGAAGATGTATGCACGCTCTTTGGCCGGTTGGTAGTTGAAGTCGGCTTTGAAAGCAATGGATTTGGTTTTGCTGTCTTTTATCTCAATCTTCTTCAGTTGTCCCCTTGAAACCAAGTAGATATTTTCTCCCTTCTTATCCGGGTGCATAGAACCGCCTCCCACACCTTTGATTAACAGTTTGGTTGTTTTCTCCTTTAAGTTATGTTCCCATAAATCATAACCTCCTTCAAATGAGGCACAATAATACAGTTTGTCTCCTTTGGAAGTAAGTACGGCATCCCCTAAGAAAGAGGAGTTGACTGTCAGACGTATCACACGGTCTTTACGGTTCTCCAAATCAAATTGAAGAGGAGTAACCGGTTTGTCTTCTTCTTTTTCTTTCTTATCCTCTTTTCCCTCTTTTTTCTTCTCTTTATTCTTCTCCTTCTCTTCTTCGTCAAACAACGCTTGTTCTTCTTTAGAGAAGCGGAACTTATCATACGCCTCCGCGTCAAAGAACATGATGTAAATATCATCTTCCGCACCCCAACTTCCGTGGCTACGATAGCCGGCACGATCAGAAGCCCAGATCATCGCTTTACCATCTAATACCCATTTGGCATTTCCATCGGAATAACCGCTTTCGGTTAAGTTGGTCATTTCGCCACTTCCATCGGCTTTAACCAACACGATATCCGTATTGTTCCAGCCTCCAACGGCAATGTATTTGGCAAGGAACCATTTGCTATCCGGTGACCATTGATATTGTTGGTCTCCATCCGAATAGGAATAGTTATATTTCCCATCCAAAACAGTCCGAACCTTCTTGTTCTTTAGATTGATGACACGTAGGGTTGTACGGTTTTCGAGGAAGGCAACCTCTTTCCCATCCGGAGAGTATGTGGGGTAAAAAGAGGTTTGGCCGCTTGCCACTAAAACCTCTTCTTTGATCTCTTGGGCGTAGGTGAAATAGGTATCCTTTTTGCGGACAAGGCTGCTTTGGTAAATGCCCCATGTCGTTTCTCTCTCGGAGGAGTAAACAAGCGAACGGCCGTCCGGGCTAAAGTCGATGTCACGTTCTTGTTGAGGGGTGTTGGTGATTTGTTTGGTTGTTTCATATTCGACAGAGGTAACATAGACATCTCCTCGGACAATAAATGCGACCTCTTTCTCATTTGGAGAGACAGCAATGTCGGTAGCCCCATTGGTCTTTAGTTGGTGTATCAGCTCGTTCTCTATCTGATCTGAAATAATTTGGACACGAACTTTCTGGGAGTTCCCCTTCTCTTTGAGGGTATAAATCTCTCCGTTATAGCTATAACATAAAGTCCCGTTATTGTCCGATGTCAAGAAACGGACAGGATGGGTGGTATGGTTCGTGATTTGCCGACTGTTCTCTTCTGTAAATGATTTCTTAAAGATATTGAAACTCCCTTTCTCTTCGCTTAGATAATAGAATCCGGAACCATCTATTGCCCAAATCGGGTTACGGTCTTCTCCATGAAAGGAGGTAATCTTTTGATAAGTGCGTGGGGGAGTAGTCGTACATAACCAAATATCGCGCGTGATTGCAGACTGGTGGTGTTTACGCCAATAATCCTCATATCCTTTCATGTCTTGGTAAAGCAACTTGTCTCTTCCTTTATTGAATGCCAGACTTTGCATGGCTAAAGAAGAGTAAAGGAGAGGACGGCCTCCTTCCACACTGACCTGGTAAATTTGTGGGAATTGGGAAGAGGGGAATTGGCTGTCTTTAGCATCTTGTTGGATAGATGCCGAATAGAGTATATGTTTGTTGTCACTGAATGTCTCTGGATATTCATTTGCCGAATGGGTTGTTAATTGTTTAGGTAAACCTCCCTCTTTCTGGATTACAAAAAGGTCGAAGTTCCCGTTTCTGTCGGATGCAAAGACAAGTTTGTTTCCGTCAGGAGACCAAACCGGGCGGGTGTCGTGTGAAGGATGAGTCGTTAATTGGTTGGCCTTTCCTCCTGCCGAAGAGACAGTATAAATATCTCCTTTGTAGGTAAAAGCGATCCATTCTCCGTTAGGTGAGATGGCCGGATAGCGCATCCATAAAGGGGTTTCCGCAAATAAATGGATTGCAGAGAACCATGCTGTAATTAAAATGAGTAGAATTTTCATAGGTGTTTTTTCTTTTTGGGGGATAAAGATACGTTTTCTGTTTATTATGGAAAAATAATATTAATCCTTTGGCTCTTATATTATTCTTTCTATTTTTGTCTTCCAGATTGTGGGAGGTTATATGTATATATATGCTGCAGGTTATCGAGGTTACCTCTTCATATAGAAATATAATCTCCCTGTTTTTTTATGGTTTCTGTCCATTAATCTGTTTTCCGGTCTTTGCCGATATTAAATAAATATAGAAATAGAATATGAAAAAAGCATTAGTTCTTTCATTCCTGTTCTTGACAGGGTTTTCTTTTGTGATAGATGCAGCGAATACGGAAGCTCGTTTGTTGCGGTTCCCGGCAACAAATGGAGATGACATTGTATTCTCGTATGCAGGAGATCTTTATAAGGTTTCAATAAAGGGAGGTGAAGCACAGCGGTTGACTTCGCATGTTGGTTATGAGATGTTTCCTCGTTTTTCTCCGGATGGGAAGGTTATCGCTTTTACCGGACAGTATGATGGGAATACTGAAGTTTATACTGTTCCGGCTACTGGTGGTGAACCTTTGCGAGTGACCTATACAGCAACAAATGCCCGAGATGACTTGGGTGACCGGATGGGGCCGAATAATATGGTGATGAACTGGACTCCAGACGGGAAGCGGATTATTTATCGTAATCGTATCAGTGACGGTTTTACCGGTAAACTTTATACTGTAGATAAAGAGGGAGGTTTGTCAGAGGTTATTCCTCTTCCGGAAGGAGGGTTCTGTAGTTATTCACCGGACGGAAAGCAGTTGGCCTATAATCGGGTGATGCGTGAGTTTCGTACATGGAAATACTATAAAGGCGGTATGGCTGACGATATATGGATTTATAATCCGGAGAAGCAACAGGTGGAAAATATCACGAATCATGAAGCACAAGATATTATCCCGATGTGGATTGGGGATGAGATCTTTTTCTTGTCAGATCGTGACCGGACGATGAATCTATTTGTCTATAATACACGGACGAAAGAGATTAATAAGGTGACAAACTTTACGGAGTATGATATCAAGTTCCCAAGTGCAAATGGAAATATGATTGTTTTTGAGAATGGTGGATACATTTATAAAATGGATGCAACAGCCAAGAGACCGGAAAAGATCAATATCACTTTGGCTTCAGATAATATTTATGCCCGTAAGGAGATAAAGAACGGAGCGAATTATGTGACAGCTTCCAGTCTTTCGCCTGACGGTAAACGGTTGGCCGTAACGGCTCGTGGAGAAGTTTTCAATGTGCCGGTAGAAAAAGGAGTGACTAAAAATATCACTCGTACTCCCGGTGCACATGAACGGGGTGCGAAATGGTCGCCGGATGGCAAGTATATCGCTTATATCTCTGACCAGACAGGTGAGACAGAGCTGTATTTGCAAGAGGCAACAGGAGGCGAGCCGGTTCAATTGACCAAACGTAATACGACCTACATTCGTAGCTTGGTATGGAGCCCGGATGCCAAGAAGATTATTTATACAGATCGAAAGAACCGCTTGAATCTGATAGATGTAGATTCTAAGCAGGTAATGACTTTGTGGCAAGACCCGATAGGTGAACCACGCGGAGTCGCTTTTTCTCCGGATAGTAAATGGTTGACCTATACTCGTGCTGCAGAGAATGATCATAATATCGTTTATGTGTATAACTTGGATGAAAAGAGAGAGTATCCGGTAACGGACAAATGGTATGATTCCTCTTCTCCTGTCTTTAGTACAGATGGCAAGTATTTGATTTTTACCTCTGCGCGCGACTTTAATCCGACTTATGGTTCGTTGGAATGGAATCATGTATATAACAATATGAACGGGCTTTATTTGGCTTTGCTGTCAAAAGAGACCCCTTCTCCTTTTATGGGTAAAGATGCAGAAGTAACAACAAAGAAAGAAGAAGGTAAAGTGGGCAAACCGGAACAGAAAGAGGTAAAAGCGTCTGTTTCTGTATCCTTTGATCCGGAAGGTATAACAGAACGTATCGTCAAACTTCCTGTTGAACCCTCTTTCTTTAGAAATATCTACTCTGACGGCAAGAAGGTCTATTATTGGAAACGGGGTGGCACTTATGCGTATGATTTAAATAAACAGAAGGAGGATGTGGTTGCAAATGGCGCTATGATGACGGTTGCTCCGGGTAGTAAGAAAGCGATATTCTCCAAAGGAAGAACGCTTTATGTAAAGGATATCCCTGCCGGAAAGGTACATTTGGATGAATCGGTTGATCTTTCTAATATGCAGATTACGGTTGACTATTCGAAAGAGTGGGCACAGATTTTCGATGAGGCTTGGCGTGCTTTTCGTGATGGCTTCTATTTGGAAAACATGCATGGGGTCGATTGGAAGAAGATGAAAGCGAAATATGCAGCTTTACTGCCTCATGTGAAAACCCGTTTGGATTTGAATTACATCATTGGTGAAATGATTGGCGAATTGAATTGTGGCCATGCCTATGTGAATCCGGGAGAAATGGAAACTCCGGAGCGTATCCCTACCGGTTTGTTGGGAGCTGAGATCTCTCGTGATAAAAGTGGTTTCTTCCGTTTGGAGAAGATTTTACCGGGTGCATCTTGGAGTAAAAAGTTACGTTCACCTCTGACTGAGCCGGGTATAGAAGCAAAAGTGGGTGAATATATTGTGGCAATAGATGGAGTTCCTACGAATAGTGTCAAGGATATGTATGCTTTATTAGTGGGAAAAGCCAATGTCTTGACTGAAATCTCATTGAATAGTAAACCGCAGTTGGCTGGTGCTCGGAAGATTGTGATTACCCCGTTGGATGAGGAGTATTCGTTGTATCATTATAATTGGATACAGGACAATATCAAAAAGGTCGATCAGGCATCGAATGGTAAAATCGGGTATATCTATATCCCGGACATGGGGCCGGATGGTTTGAATGAATTTGCTCGTTATTTCTATCCGCAGTTGGATAAAGAGGGATTGATCATTGATGACCGTGCAAACGGTGGAGGAAATGTTTCGCCAATGATTTTGGAACGTCTCTCACGTGAACCTTACCGTTTGACCATGCGCCGGGGATCTTCTCGTATCGGAACGGTTCCTGATGCTGTACAGGTTGGACCAAAGGTTTGTTTGATCAATAAATATTCAGCATCTGATGGCGACCTGTTCCCATGGGGATTCCGAGCATTGGGATTAGGTAAGTTGATCGGTACACATACATGGGGTGGCATTGTCGGTATCAGTGGATCTCTGCCTTATATGGATGGGACAGACATTCGTGTCCCCTTCTTTACCAGTTATGATCCGAAGAAAGGTGAATGGATTATTGAAAATCATGGGGTTGATCCTGATATTCTGATAGATAATGACCCGATTAAAGAGTGGAACGGAGAAGACCAACAGTTGAACCGTGCCATCGAAGAGGTCATGAAAGAGTTGAAGAACCGTAAGGCTCTTCCGGGAGTTCCTGCCCCAAGAGTTTGGAATAAATAAATTTTAGAATTATTCTTATCTTTACAGCCCATACATATTTTTGGATGTATGGGCTGTTTTTAATATCTGTTTATATGAAAAAAACTTTTTACACTTTTGCTGTTTGGCTGTTGGTGTTCCCTTTGTTAACAGCCTGCTCTACCATAGATAAGAAAGAAGGACAGAAGAAGCATACGTATGTCAATCCTTTCATCGGTGCAAGTACCAATACTAAGGATGCGGGTGCTTCGCATGGGTTAGGCAAAACCATTCCGGGAGCAACTTCTCCGTTTGGACTGGTGCAGTTAAGCCCGAATACGATAACCGGAGGGGACAATGGTTCCGGCTATAGTGATGAGCACCGGAGCATAGAGGGATTTGCCTTTACCCAAATGAGTGGCATCGGCTGGTATGGGGACTTAGGTAATTTTTTGGTGATGCCGACTGTCGGAAAGCTTCAAACCAACTCTGGTAAATTGTCTGAACCGGATGGTGGTTACCGCTCTCGGTATGACAAGGAGAGCGAACAGGCAAAAGCCGGATATTATGCAGTACAGTTGACCGACTATGGAATCAAAGCCGAAGCGACAGTTGCTCCTCACAGCGGTTTCCTGCGGTTTACCTATCCAAAACATGAGCAATCTCGTATTCAGATTGATTTGGCAAGACGTGTTGGCGGCTCATCGACTTGGCAGGAGGTAAAGGTGGTAGATGACCATACGATTACCGGGAAAATGGTCTGTACGCCCGAAGGGGGCGGTTGGGGAAATGGTGCCGGTAAAGCGGATTATGTGGTCTATTTCTATGCCCAATTCTCTAAACCGTTGAAAAGATATGGCGTTTGGTCGGTGGACATACCTGATGGCCAGGAACGGAAGCGTCAGTTTGTTCAAAGCAAAGCCTTTCAAGAGCTGGTCGCCCAAGCACAGATACATGAGAATGTTCGAGAATTTGCAGGCGAACATATTGGTTTCTTTACAGAGTTTGAAACGGAACAGGATGAAAGCGTACAGATGAAGGCGGGAATCTCCTTTGTTAGTGAGGAGGGAGCCAAGAAGAACTTAGAGGCAGAGATTTCCCACTGGGATTTTGACCGGACATTGGATGAAAACCGGAAGAGATGGGACGAGGCTCTCTCTAAGATCCATGTGGAAACGACAGACGAAGAGAAGAAGGTGATTTTCTATACGGCATTATACCGCACGATGATTGACCCTCGTCTTTATGCGGATGTGGATGGAAAATATATTGGTGGAGACAAACAGGTACATGAGACCGTAGCGTTCCAAAAGCGAACCATATTCAGTGGTTGGGATGTCTTTAGGAGTGAGATGCCTTTATTGACAATTATCCGTCCGGATGTGATTCACGACATACTTAATTCACTATTGCTTTTGGCGGAAGAGAGTGGAAACAATTACCTCGAGCGTTGGGAATTCCTGAATGCCTATAGTGGTTGTATGGTGGGAAACCCGGCCATTTCGGTGTTGGTGGATGCTTACAAGAAGGGGATCCGCTCATACGACATAGAGAAGGCTTGGAAAGTGGCAGATCGAACTTCTGATCTGTTTGGGAATGCCCCTTTAGGGTTTGTCCCCAATTCCATATCCGAAACATTGGAATATGCTTATACGGAATGGTGTATGGCAGAGTTGGCCAAAGCGTTGGGTAAAACTGAAGAGGAGAAGAAATATCGTGAATTAGCTTTGTCTTATCGAAATATCTATGACTTGGAAAAGCGGAGTTTTCGTCCGAAAGACGAGAAAGGTTACTTTCTGCCTTGGCCGGAAGAGGGCCGGTTGAAAGAATCGTATGGATGTGCGGAGTCGAATCCGTTTCAACAAGGGTGGTTTGTCCCACATGATATTGAGGGGTTGGTTCAGTTGATGGGAGGAAAAGAGCAGGCCTTGGCAGAATTGGATGAGATGTTTGCTCATACGCCTTCCCATTTTCTTTGGAATCCGTATTACAACCATGCCAATGAGCCTGTACACCATGTGCCGTTCCTTTATAATCGGTTGGGACAACCTTGGAAGACACAATATTGGGCACGATTCATTTGTCAACATGCCTATAAGAATGGGGTCAAAGGGTTGGTCGGAAATGAAGATGTCGGACAGATGTCTGCATGGTATGTGTTGGCCTCTATCGGTATGCATCCGGTGTGTCCGGGGGATACACGCATGGAACTGTTTACTCCATCGTTCGATCGGGTAGTAGTGGAGGTCGGTAACGGCAAACAGTTTGTGATAACAGCTCCGGGGCAATCCGAGACAAACACCTATATCCAATCTGCTAAATGGAATGGGCAACCGTATACTAAATGTTATATCGATTATCAAGAGATTATGAAAGGTGGAGTATTGGAATTGGTTGTATCAGACAAGCCTAATGAGGAGTGGGGTAAATAAGAAATTTTATCTTCCTGCCTATGAAAATTTTTTTCTCTGGGCAGGGAGATAAAATTACCTCGGATGTAATTGAAAATACATCGGAGGTAATCCCAACTTAAGTCCGAGGTAATTTTCAACCCCTCCTAATAGCCTTAAAACAATTTGACAGGGGTATCTGATTTGAATATAATTATTCTTATATTTGTTTGGATGAAAAGCAGATACTACATATTTCTTTTCTTTTTGTTGTTGGCAGTGGGTTGCCGGCAACGAACCGTGATGCCGTTGTTGGAAAAGGCAGAATCCTTGATGAACAACTCACCGGATAGTTCACAACTGCTGTTGGAATCAATAGAAAGCCCGGAGGAACTACCTATAGAGGAGTATGCCACATGGTGTTTGTTGGTGACACAGGCACGGGATAAGAACTATGTGGAACATACCTCCGATTCAATCATCGACATCGCTGTCCGTTACTTTGCCGGACAGGAAGACCCTCATCGGAAAGCTCATGCCTATTATTGCAAAGGACGTGTTCTTTCTGATTTGGATTTCTCAGAAGAGGCATTGGATGCCTATTTAAAGGCTAAAGAATTTGTACAAGAGACAACCGACTACCCTTTACAAGCCCGAATTTGCAACCATTTAGGAACGTTGTATTGGGAAAATTTTGATAAATTAAACAGCTTGAAAAACTATAAAGAGGCTTATCAAGCCTATCTACAGTGTCAAGATACGATAGGATTAGTAAGTGTATTACGAAATATTGGAGATGGAATGTTGGCTTTAACCCGTTTAGACAGTGCCTCTTTCTATTTGAATCAAGCATGGAAATTGGCAGAACAGGGAAATGTATATTCGCAGAAACCTTATGTGCTGTCTTCTTTGGGTGTATTATATGAAGAACAAGGAGAGTATGAGAAGGCCTTGGATATGAACAAAAAAGCATTGTCTTACATGGAAGGAGAAACTTTTTTATCCTCTCGTTATTATGCCATAGGAGATTTGTATGAAAAACTGCATCGGCTGGATTCCGCTCAATATTATGCCCAAAAGGCATTGAAAGGGGAAGACCTTTCTATTCAATGCAGTGTGAACAGATTGTTATATAAGATTCATACGCAAAAAGGTAGCCTTCAGGAGGCTTATTTATCTAATGAACGTTATTTGTTACTGCGTGACTCCATCGAACGTGTTTATAATCCGCAACAATTGGCCAAGGTGGAAGCATTATATAAACAGGAACGACAAGAAAACCGACATAACCGACAGTTACATGTTGCCCGAATACGTTCTTATAGTTGGGCGATAGGCGGATTGGGAGCGATAGTGACAGCTTTGTTGATTTACATAGTATTACACAAACGGTTGGAACGACAAAAACAACAAAATCGTGAGATTCAATATCAGTTGGATAAATTACAAGAATCTCTATCAGAGAATCGAAACGTAATAAAAGAAAAAGAGAAAAGTTTAGTTCTAATCCGTCAGAAACTAACAGATGTTCAAAAACGGATAGCCTTATTGGAGGAGGAACAATTACAGTCTATTGAACAATTTGCCGAAATTGATCAAGAACGTAACCGGCTGTATGAAGAGAAAGAGCGGCTGTTGTTGGAGAAAAAGGGGATGTTAGAACAAAATGAGAAGTTGCTTCATCAACAAAAAAATCAGTTGGAGGCTCTGATAACCTCTAACCAACGATTGAAACAGATGGAACAATTAGAAACCTATTTGAAGCAATTGACAAAAGAAAAAGAATTTTGGATTGTTTCATTTGAAGAGTTGAAAAATGAAAGAGAGACACTTCATCAAGAGTTATTAAAGCGATTGGAGCAATATCGAGGAAAATGCCGAAAATATGAACATTGGCGAGAAATGTTGCTTCAGAATAACCTCTATTTACGAAAAGCTTTGACTATCGTTACTTCGGAGCCATGGAGTGAACAGGAATGGATGGAGTTTATGAATAGTTTTAAGCTTTTATATCCCGGTTTTGTGGAACAACTTTCTCTGTTAGCTCCATTGAGCGAACGTGAAATACGTGTTTGTTGTTTGACACGATTAGGAGTAAAAACAACCAAAGTGTCTTATCTATTGGGATTAGGTTCTGATATGGTTACTAAAATTAAAGCAGATATTCGTAAACGTTGTTTTCCGATGGAAAAAGGGAACTACTTAGACCCGATTCTTGAGAAATGGTATTAGCTATTACGGTTTTTAGCACCTTATTTGCATTGTAAATATATTTTATGTAAATTTTATTTTCGTAATCTTTTGTATATAAATATGTTGTATGACTAAATAAAAATTTAAAGCATTACGTTTTTTTTACCTATGACCACCCTTATCTTTATCCCAAAATCTCAAATACAAATAAATCATGAAAACAAAACAGTTATTATTTTTATTCATTGTCTTTATACTTTTCCTTTCATGTGATAAAGACAATGAAATGACAGGAATACATGAAATGGTTTATTACGATTGTGGAGAACCTGTACAAGTAATACCTTCTGGCGAATATACTCAAACCATTACTTTAGTAGATAAGTCAGGAATTGTTAAAGATATTTTTTGGGGAATTAAAAAAGTAACGGTTTCCGTAAACGGTCAAGAAACCATTATCCATAATACTTTTATGGATGGCTTAGAGATTCATATGTATAAAAAAGAGTTAAAAGGTGATTTCTTTTTGTTGAAACAGGAAGGATCTAAATTACATGTTTCTATAGAAGCTAATCATACAGAAGTAGAAAGAACCATAGAAATAGATATAGCAACAATGGGATATCCTATTGATAATTTAATGATTATTCAATCCAAAAATTAAAAGTTATGAGACGATTAGCTTTATCCTTATTATTCGGTTTAGGATGTTTCTGTCTATTTGCAGAACCGGTAAGTAGAGAGGAGGTTCATCGTCAAGCGGTAGCCGCCTGTATGCGTATAGCGGAAGAGGATTTTTCTACCAAGGCTTATACCATTACTCCGATGATAGAGGAAGGAGACACCTGTTACTATGTGGTACAGTTTGAGCCGGCAGGGTATGCGTTAATCTCAGCAGACGATCGGGTGCAACCGTTAATTAGTTATTCGACTACTGAACGATTTCAATTGGAAGAGGCTCCGGAACCGATGTCTTTGTGGTTGAAGAATCGTGCAGTTGAAATTAAAGAGGTTAAAAGTATGCTTCATCATGCCAAACGTCATGTTGGATGGCAAACAAATCTTTTACGTTCCGATAATCAAACGGAAAAAATCCCTTGGTTGATTAAAGTGGGTTGGGATCAAAGGAGTCCTTATAACAAATATTGTCCGGTAACCAGAAACGGAAAGAAAACATTAGTGGGCTGTGTAGCTGTAGCTATGGGGCAGGCGATGACAGTCTTTAGACATCCGGCTCGTCCAAAAGGGTATATGGGGTATAGTGTAGATTATGTTGGAAGCATAATTGTAGATTTTGATAAAGATCCTGCTTATGATTGGGATAAGATAATCTCAGGATCAGATAATAATGATGAGGCAGCTCGTTTACTTTATCATTGTGGAGTTTCTGTTAGAATGAAATATAGAGAAAGTAGTTCAAGTTCCAATGAAAAAGATATGATTGAAGCATTAGCTCGTACATTCTCATATATACCGGATAGTCTTAAATTTTATTTTGCAAATAACTTCATTCAAACTAATGAATGGTTAAGTAATAAAATTTTACCAGAATTGAAACGGGGACGTCCTATTTTTTACGGTATAGGTAATGGGCCATCTAAAGGTCACTTAATAAATATAGATGGTTATGATGGCGTAAATGCTTTTCATTTCAATTGGGGATGGGGAGGTGTTTCCAATGTCTATTATACATTG
The DNA here is from genome assembly GCA_015060925.1 of Parabacteroides distasonis. Taxonomy (GTDB): domain Bacteria; phylum Bacteroidota; class Bacteroidia; order Bacteroidales; family Tannerellaceae; genus Parabacteroides; species Parabacteroides distasonis_B. Next base: position 77,860 of record SUXM01000002.1, on the reverse strand, counting down.
GATTATGCATTAGGAAAATCTAATGTACGAAGTTTTGATTCTATGACAACCGGTTTGGTACCCGATACTCGTTCTTCTACTGATATTGAGTCGGTAGCCCAATCTTTGGAAACTCCGCTTCAAGTGGTGGGTTCTCTACTTCGTTTGAAATCCCCGGAAAAGGGTATTTGTCGGGTGTATGATTTATCGGGAACATTGCTTCAAACTGCTTCGGTGATGGCAGGGGATAATGAAATTCCTTTAAAAACCAAAGGACTTTGTATCCTCTCTGTCGATTGCAACGGCAAAGTCGCCTCCCACAAAATTCATGTGAAGGAGTAAATAGTTTTTTTGTAGAACCCTAAAAACTTTTTGTTATGAGACGATTAGCTTTATCCTTATTATTTAGTTTAGGATGTTGCTGTCTATTTGCTGAATCGGTAAGTAGAGAGGAGGTTCATCGTCAAGCTGTAATGGCTTGTATGCGAATATCGACAGAAGACTTTTCTGATAAAGCATACACTATCACTCCAATACTACAAGAAAAGGACACCTGTTACTATGTAGTACAGTTTGAACCGGAGGGTTGGGCATTGATATCGGCAGATGATCGGGTACAACCGCTGATTGGGTATTCGGATAAAGGTCTGTTTCAAAAGGAAGAAGCTCCGGATGCTGCTCTTTTTTGGTTAGAAAAGAGAGCCAAAGAGATTCAAGTGATAAAATCATTAAAGGGTTTAAAACGGGATTTAAATTGGGAAGCTCATTCTTTACGCTCGGATAATAAAGAGAATATAATAAAACCATTGATCAAAGTAAATTGGAATCAAAATGGGGCTTATGCCAAATATTGTCCGATAGATAAAAAAGGAAAAAGAACTTTGGTTGGTTGTGCAGCAGTAGCGATGGCACAAATGATGAGTGTTTATCAATATCCTAAAGCTCCTAAGGGCAATGCTGTTTATTGGAAACCGGGTGAAACATTGACAACTTGGATTACATTAAAGAATGAAAAGCCTTATGATTGGGAGAAGATTATGTCTGGAGCAGATAATAAAGATGAGGTAGCACGATTACTTTATCATTGTGGAGTAGCCGTTCGGATGAAGTATGGAGCAGATGTTTCTAATGCAAATATGAGTGATATAAGAGAGGGACTTATTCATAATTTCTCTTATAGGCATGATTCTATTAAGTATTATGAAATGCGAAAATCAGAACAGCTTAGCCCTAATTCAGTTATTACTTATACTATTCCAGATGAGGAATGGAGTTGTATAATTTTGAATGAACTAAAGCAAGGGCGTCCGATTATTCATAATTTAGGAACACTTCTTTTTCATGCAGTAAATGTAGATGGTTTTGATGGGGTAAATGCTTTTCATCTGAATTATGGTTGGGGAGGAGCCTCAAATGGTTATTATACTTTAGATAAAATGAGAAAGGGAGAAAGATATTGGGAACCTAGTCTGCAAAAATACAGAGACGAAGAATATTATATAAAAATGGTTGCTGGTTTTATTCCGGTTGAACAATCTTCCACCGATATAGAGTCAGTAGCTCAATCATTGGAAACTCCGCTTCAAGTGGTGGGTTCTCTACTTCGTTTGAAATCCCCGGAAAAGGGTATTTGTCGGGTGTATGACTTATCTGGAGCATTGCTTCAAACTGCTCCGGTAATGGCAGGAGATAATGAAATCCCTTTAAAGACCAAAGGACTTTGTATCCTCTCTGTCGATTGCAATGGTAAAGTCGCCTCTCACAAAATCCATGTGAAGGAGTAAATAGTTTTTTTGTAGAACCCTAAAAACTTTTAGATATGAGACGATTAGTTCTATCCTTATTATTTAGTTTAGGATGTTGCTGTCTATTTGCTGAACCGGTAACTCGAGAGGAGGTTCATCGTCAAGCGGTAATGGCTTGTATGCGAATATCGACAGAAGACTTTTCTGATAAAGCATACACTATCACTCCAATACTGCAAGAAAAGGACACCTGTTACTATATTGTACAGTTTGAACCTGAAGGTTGGGCATTGATTTCGGCAGACGATCGGGTACAACCACTAATCGGTTATTCGGATAAAGGTCTGTTTCAAAAGGAAGAAGCTCCGGAAGCTGCTCTTTTTTGGTTAGAAAAGAGAACCAAAGAGATTCAAGTGATAAAATCATTAAAAGGTTTAAAACGAGATTTAAATTGGGAAGTTAAGTCTTTACGTTCAGATACTAAAAGTGAAGCAATAGCACCTTTGATTAAAGTGAATTGGAATCAAACTGGGGTTTATGCCAAATATTGTCCGATAGATAATAAAGGGAAAAAAACAGTGGTTGGTTGTGTAGCAGTAGCAATGGCACAAATGATGAGTGTTTATCAATATCCTAAAGGTCCTAAAGGAAATGCTGTTTATTGGATGAAATCTAATGCAGAGAATGCTATTTATATCACATTAAAGAATGAGAAGCCTTATGATTGGGAAAAAATCATGTCTGGAGCAGATAATAAAGACGAGGTGGCACGATTGCTTTATCATTGTGGAGTAGCCGTTCGGATGAAGTATGGGACGGAATCTTCAAGTGCATCTCTGGATGATGTTAAAGCAGCTCTTATTCATAATTTTTCATACAAATATAATTCGCTAAGATTTTATGTATACAGAATTCATTCTGAACAACTTTTTTCAAATAAAGATAATACTTATAGTTTTCTAGAAGAGGAATGGTATAATATAATTTTAGCTGAATTAAAACAAGGGCGTCCAATTATTTATGGTTTAGGTTTTTTATCACATGCAGTAAATGTCGATGGTTTTGATGGAATAAATGCTTTTCATTTAAATTATGGTTGGGGAGGAGTATCAAATGGTTATTATACGTTGGATGAAATGAGAAAGGTGAAAAAACCTACAAAAGATGAAGGATGGGGTGAATATATTGATGAAGATTATTATATATGTATGGTTACTGGTTGCATTCCGGTTGGGCAATCTTCCACCGATATAGAGTCAGTAGCTCAATCATTGGAAACTCCGCTTCAAGTGGTGGGGTCTCTACTTCGTTTGAAATCCCCGGAAAAGGGTATTTGTCGGGTGTATGATTTATCGGGAGCATTGCTTCAAACGGCTCCGATAGTGTCAGGCGATAATGAAATCCCACTAAAAACTAAAGGACTCTGCATCCTTTCCATCGACTGCAACGGCAAAGTAGCTTCCCACAAAATTCATGTGAAGGAGTAATGTCTCTTTTATAAGTTTGAAATGATTGTGCATATAAATTAAATCGCTATATTTGTTGCATATCCTCTCCCTAAAAGGAGAGGATAGAAGTAACTTAATTATTCATTTTAATACCAGAACAATCACTATGAAAGAAGTGAAGTTTATCGATCCGAAATCGGATTATGGCTTTAAGGTGCTGTTTGGCACAGTTGCAAACAAAGAGTTGACAATCGGTTTCCTAAACAGTCTCTTGGACAAACAGATTAAGGACATTACGTTTCAGAATGTCGAGATGTTGGGAGAACATTCGGGAAATACGAAAGTAATTTTTGACCTGTTTTGCGAAACGGAGGATGGAGAGTGCTTCATCGTAGAGATCCAGAAGAAAAAACAGCAGTATTTTTCAGATAGGGTCTTGTATTATGCCTCTTTTGTCATCCAGCGACAGGCACAGATGGAACGGAGACGTATCCAAACAGTATTTGGAAAAGAGAAGAAGCGTTGGGAATACCGGTTTAGCAAAGTATATGTCGTCTGTTTCTTGGATTTCATCATGGATGCCCGTTACCCTGAGAAATACCGTTGGGACATAGTTCGTATGGATCGAGAGTTGAAGGAACCGTTCAGTGAAACACTGAATGAAATCTATTTGGAGCTGCCGAAGTTCAAGTTGGACTTTTCGGCTTGCGATACACCTTATAAACGATTTTTGTACATATTAAATCATGTTGAGATTATGGGAGAGATACCAAAACATATTTGGGAGAATGATAACTTCTTGAAGAAGTTAAAGAGTGCGGTCGAGGTAGAACGGATGAGTTTGGATGAGCGTTTGGCCTACGAATTGAGTTTATCGGTTGAACGAGATTGGTATGCTTGCATGGAATATCGCTATGAAGAAGGTGTGGAAAAAGGAAAGCAAGAAGGTATAGAACAAGGATTAGAACAAGGTAAACAGGTTGGTTTGGAAGAGGGACTTATGAAAGGGAAGCAGGAGGAGCAATATCAAATTGCTACCAATCTGAAAGAGAGTGGTATAGATTTACAAACAATCGTGAGCTGTACAGGCCTGACTTTAGAAGAGGTAGAGAAGTTGTAAGTAGAAGTAAAGAATAAGAGAAAAGCGAGTGATTGGACTATTCGGTTTGATTGGGATGGGAACTGCGTTTGTCGTTTAGTTTCGGATAAACCTTTATTTAATATTTGTATTTCTGAAGATAATAAGAAATTGATTGCTTTAGGTTGGGAAGATGATTATTATCTGTATTCTTTTGATCTGTCAAAAGTGAATTTGGAAGATAATTAAGAACGGAGGAATAAAAGAGTGATAATAGGGTAATCAGGTTATTAAAATAATAACCTGATTACTTTTTCTTTTCTTGTTCCTTGCCTGCAATCTTATCTACGATGACGGCTATGGCTCCATCTCCTGTGACATTACAAGCAGTACCGAAACTATCCATTGCAATATAGAGTGCAATCATTAATGCTTGCAAAGTTTCATTGAACCCTAACATGCTTTGCAATACACCTAATGCAGCCATGATCGCTCCACCCGGTACACCCGGAGCGGCAACCATTGTTATTCCTAACATCATGATGAATCCGGCAAGTGCAGCGAAGGTGACCGGTTCGCCGGACATATACATGATCGCCATTGCACATGCGGTGATTTTCATTGTGCTACCGGATAAGTGGATAGTGGCACAAAGAGGAATAACAAATACTGCAATAGTCTGCCGTACACCGTTCTTGATGGTTTGGGCTAATGTCACAGGGATTGTCGCAGCGGAAGATTGAGTTCCCAAAGCTGTCGCATAGGCCGGAAGCATATTCTTCAACAGACGGAACGGATTCTTTCCGCTTACTCCTCCGGCAATAAGGAATTGAACCACTAACAAAAGGACATGCAGGATAAAGATGACCACAATTACTTTCATAAACATGCTCACCACACTCATGACCTGTCCGCTAACAGTCATATTCAAAAAGATACCAAAGATATGGAGAGGCAGTAAAGGTATGATGACTGCTTCAATCAGTTTGGTTATGATTTGTTGGAAATCTGAAAAAGAGTTTCGCAATGTATGTCCTTCGATATAGGAAAGTCCTAATCCGATGGTGAAGGAAAGCAATAGAGCGGTCATCACATCCATAAGAGGCGGCATAGCGACAGTGAAAAAGGGCTGAAGCATAAAGTCTCCCGGATTTTCCATCGCGGTCAGTTCGGTATTGACTGGAAGTAGTTGAGGGAATACAGCCGCACTACTGAAATAGGTAAGGAACCCCGAAAGGATGGTGGAGCCGTAAGCAATCAAAGCTGTTATAGCCAATAACTTTCCTGCCCCCCTACCCAGTTCTCCAATGGCAGGTGTCACCAATCCCAGGATAATAAGAGGAATGGCGAACGAAAGGAAGTTCCCAAACAGCGAGTTGAATGTTACAAAAATACGGGCAAAGTTGTCCGGTAAGAATTGCCCGAATAGGATACCTGCCACGATGGCAATAACTACTTTAGTCAGTAATGATACTTTCAGCTTTTTCATTTAGATTTCTGATTTTATACCCAATGGATGCGATAAAGATACTCATCAATGGGCTGATGATATTAAAGAAACAATAAGGAAGATAGGTAAATGTTGAAACACCTAAGATAGTCGCTTGTGTCATCCCGCATGTATTCCAAGGAATCAGAACAGAAGTGACCGTTACGGAATCTTCTACTGTTCGGCTTAACAGACGACTTTCATATCCTCGTTTTGTATAGATCTCTTTAAACATGTTTCCGGTCAAGATGATGGAAATATACTGGTCAGCTGTACATACGTTTAAGAACAGTCCGGAAGCGACAGTTGAAGAAACTAATCCGGCTGTCCGTTTGATAAAACGGATAAATACAGAAGTGATACTCTCTAACATACCACTACCGGCCATTGCGCCGCCGAAACACATAGCGCAAAGAATCAGCCAGATGGTATTCAACATACCGGACATACCTCGGGTAGCCACTAACTCATTAAGTTCCGGATTACCGGTGTTGATGCTTGTACTTCCATAGAAAGTCATGAACAAACCTTTGAAGTTAGATTCTATGCCTTGGGTAGATAGTCCGGATATTTCTTGAAGCAGATGCGGTTGAAAGATCAAGGCAAACAGACCGGCCATTGCGGCTGAAATGAATAAAGTGATTAGTGAAGGTACTTTCTTGGCAATCAAGAAGCCTGTCAATAGAGGGACGATCAGTAGCCAAGGGGTAATATGGAACGTGTCGTTTAATGCTTTTGAATACTGGGCGATATGTTCGGTTGCTGTTGCTTCATGTGAGAAACCGGTAACCGTGAAGATTGTCAGAGTGATTAGCAGGGAAGGGACAGTCGTTACCATCATGTACCGAATATGTTTGAATAGCGGTGTTTCTGTAACTGAGGATGCCAAGATGGTCGTATCGGATAGAGGAGAAATCTTGTCACCGAAATAGGCTCCGGAGATGATCGCTCCTGCAATCCACCCATCACCAAAACCTTGTGCTTGCCCGATGCCTAACAATGCGATTCCTATCGTGGCGATGGTAGTCCATGAACTGCCGGTCATGACTGAGACTATCGCACAGATGATACAGGTGGAGGTTAAGAAAAAGCTGGGATGGATGATTTGCATCCCATAATAAATCAAGGTTGGAACAACTCCACTTATCATCCAACTTCCGGATAAAGCCCCGATAATCAGCAGGACAATCAATGCCGTTGAAACCCCAGTAATGTTGTTGATCATCCCATTCTCTAAAGTCTTCCAACTGATTTTACTATATGCCATGGCTATCAAGCAACAGACGGCAGTGGCTGTAAGTAATACGATTTGGCTGCCGCCACTGAGGGCATCACTACCGAAGGTTCGTATGGTGACAAACAATAGTGCCACCAATGCCAGGATGGGTACTAAGGATAATAAAGGGGAAGGACGCTTTGTCTGATTTTGCTCCATGCTTAAAAATACTTCTTCTGTTATTTCCTGCGCAAAGTTAATAGAATACAGTGAAATACCTCTATGTGATAAGTGATTTTAAGAACCTATTAATGATTTTGCAGTAATAACGCCTTTAACTCTTTAACCCCTTCTGATGCTCCTTTGCGGATGAAATGGATGTCGTTTCGGTAAGCTTTGACCTCTTGAGGGTCGATGAGGTAGATGGGTTGTCCTCGCCGTACGTAGTTTAACAATCCGGCAGCCGGATATACATTGAGCGAAGTCCCGATCACCACAAATATATCACAGGATTCTACCCACTTGATGGCCGGTTCGATCATAGGAACGGCTTCACCGAACCAGACAATGAAAGGACGGAGTTGGACACCATAGGGGTCTTTGTCCCCAATATGAAGATCCGGATGTTCGGGAGAAATGTCGTATGCTGTATCCAAATCACGAACGGAACAGGCTTTCATCAATTCGCCATGGAGATGGATGATTTGAGTGCTTCCTGCACGTTCATGCAGGTTGTCCACATTTTGTGTGATGATACGGACATCGAACTCTTTTTCCAAATCTGCCAAACCGATATGTCCGGCGTTAGGTTGAGTGGTAAGCAATTCACGTCGGCGTAAATTGTAGAAGTTAAGAACCAATTCAGGGTTTGCGGCAAAACCTTCCGGAGTTGCTACATCTTCCACTCGATATTTTTCCCATAAACCGTCTGAATCACGGAATGTGGAGATACCACTTTCGGCACTCATACCGGCTCCTGTCAATACCACTAATTTCTTTTTCATAAGGCGATTCTTTGTTTGTTTACAAAGATAGCGAAATTCTATGCCCATGAAACAAAAAATACATGCCCATGGGATAAAAAATCCTTCGGCATGTATTTTTTTAGATATGCTGTTAGAAAATGAGCACTATGCTCTTAGATGATCCGTTCTATCTCAGCCAAATTCTTAGCTACATCCTCATCTGTTACCTCGTAATTGGTCAAATCTCCGGCTAAATAACGGTCGTAAGCTGCCATGTCAATCAACCCGTGGCCGGAAAGGTTAAACAAGATGGTACGTTGTTTGCCTTCCAACTTAGCTTGTTCCGCTTCACGGATAGCTGCAGCGATGGCATGTGAAGATTCAGGAGCAGGAATGATTCCTTCGCTTCGAGCAAAAAGAGTTGCAGCATTGAATGTTTCCAATTGTTGAATATCTACAGCATCCATCAATCCGTCTTTCTTCAATTGACTGACGATAGAGCCTGCACCATGGTAACGTAAACCACCTGCATGGATATTGGCCGGCAAGAAATTATGTCCTAACGTGTACATCGGGAATAACGGAGTATATCCGGCTTCATCACCGAAGTCGTATTGGAACTGACCACGTGTCAATTTCGGACAAGATGCCGGTTCGGCTGCGATAATACGAATATCTTTACCTTCTGTCAGTTTATGACGCAAGAATGGGAATGCAATACCGGAAAAGTTTGAACCACCACCGAAACAAGCGATGACTACATCCGGATATTCACCAGCCATTTCCATCTGCTTTTCTGCTTCCAAACCAATGACTGTCTGATGAAGCATCACGTGGTTCATGGTACTTCCCAATACATATTTACAATTAGGTGTTTGTCTGGCCAATTCGACAGCTTCGGAAATAGCAGTTCCCAAACTCCCTTGATAGTTCGGATATTTGGTGATGATGTCACGGCCGGCACGCGTACTCATACTTGGTGAAGCAATAACTTCCGCTCCAAAGGTCTGCATCATGGAACGGCGATAAGGTTTTTGGTGATAACTTACCTTAACCATATAAACCGCTAATTCCATACCGAAATGTTTGGCAGCCAAAGCCATGGAAGTTCCCCACTGTCCGGCTCCCGTTTCTGTGGTTACGTTGGTAACTCCTTCCTGTTTACAGAAGTAGGCTTGTGGGATAGCAGAGTTTAATTTGTGTGAACCTACCGGGCTGACACTCTCGTTCTTGAAATAGATATGTGCCGGAGTATCCAAGGCCTTTTCTAATCCGTATGCACGTACCAACGGCGTCGGACGCCAGATTTTATACATATCGCGAACCTCTTCAGGGATTTCAATCCAAGCATCGGTCTCGTTCAATTCTTGATCAACTAACCCTTTGGCAAAAAGTGGATATAGGTCTTCTGCCGTAATAGGTTTCTTTGTTTTCGGATCTAATGGGGGAAGCGGCTTATTCTTCATGTCTGCTACGATATTGTACCAAGCAGTCGGAATATCTTGCTCTTGCAGTAAAAATTTTTTACTTTCCATGATTCTTATGTCGTTAATTATAAATCTTCTTTTGCCTTAATATCTTACAAATAGGAAGCAAAGAAACGAATAATATTCTGTTCTTCAAATGAAATGATGGAAAATATATATATTTGCGCCCTCATTCTGTAAATTGAATAACAAATAGTATACGATGAAAAGACTGATTTTGCTTGTAATAGGTATAAGTTTATGCCTTTCTGCATTCGGACAGAAGAAAAAATTTTCATATAACTTTTATGGTTTTGTGCGTGGTGATTTGTTCTATAATACACGGGCAAATATGGCTCCTGTAGATGGAAACTTCTATCTTTTCCCTTTGGATGAGAAGTGGGATGCTAACGGAAAGGACTTGAATAAAGGACCTAACGGTAGCTTTTATACGTTTACCTCTCGTTTGGGATTGGATGTGACCGGACCGAATATAGGAACAGCCCGCTCAAGTGCTAAGATTGAGGTGGACTTTGGTGGGTTTTCTTCCAGTAACACCATGTTGCGAATCCGACAGGCTTATGTCGCTTTGGATTGGGAGAAGCATCAAGTGCTGGTCGGTCAAACTTGGCATCCTTTGTTTGGTTCGGTTATGCCGGATATCTTGAATCTTTCGACAGGAGCGCCTTTTCAACCTTTCAACCGTGAACCTCAAATTCGTTACCAATATAAGGTCGGAAAGGTTAAATGGACAGCTGCTGCACTTTGGCAGTTACAATATTTGTCAAGCGGCCCTAATGGAATGAGTGAAGAGTATATAAAGAATAGCTGTGTGCCTGAATTTTATGTGGGTGCCGATTATGCTTCGGATAATGGTTGGTTGGCTGGTGCCGGCCTTCATTTAATCTCTCTGAAACCAAGAACATCATCGACTTGGAATGGCCAAGTCTATAAAGTAAATGAACGTATGACGACTTTCTCTGCGGAGGCACATGTGAAATACAAAGGAGATTATTTCTCTTTTGCAGCTAAAAGTTTGATGGCCTCTTGCTTGGATCATGCTGCCATGATTGGCGGTTATGGGATTAGTGCTATAGATCCGATAAATGGAGAACAAGAATATACCCCTTTCCGCCATTCTACCTCTTGGGTCAATTTAACCTACGGGAAAAAGTGGAAAGGCCATTTTTATGCAGGTTATACGAAGAATTTAGGTTCTACTAAAGCATTAGTATCTACTGATAAATATGGTATGGGGTTGGATATTGACCAATTATTCTCTACCAATATTGCTTTTTCTTATAATTTGCCTCATTGGCAGATTGGTATTGAGTATATGCCGACGACAGCTTGGTATGGGGATACTGATATGGAATCAGGAAAGATTGTGAATACGCATAGCGTAACGAACCACCGTATCTTGGGGTTGGTAATGTACTATTTCTAAGAATTCTATATTATAAAATAGGTTTTTAGGATATATTATATAAGGAAATTTACAAAATCCTATTAGGAAAATTGTATTTTTGTAAGCCATATTAATACAATTGGAGAGATGACCAATGATGAAATAAAACAACTCTGGAAGGTACCTGAGCCTACACTTAGGAGATTGCCTTGGTATTTGGCTTTTCTGAAATTGATGAAGGGTCGCGGAGAATCATTTGCCTCGTCAACTCAAATCGCCAAAGAAATAAATGTAGACCCAAGCCAGGTGGCAAAAGATCTTTCTTATGTGAATATTACAGGAAAGACGCGTGTAGGTTATGAAATTGCAACTTTGGTTGATGTGCTTGAAGATTTCTTGGGGTTTACAGTACAACATAAGGCTTTCCTATTTGGCGTAGGTAGTTTGGGGGCTGCCTTGTTGCAAGATTCCGGGTTAAAACAATATGGGCTGGAAATTGTCGCAGGATTTGATGTCCGTCAAGAGTTAATAGGCTCTCAAATAAATGGGATTCCTGTATTTCATATGGATGATTTTCCTGCTAAACAGAAAGAATATGGAGTAACTATCGGGATCATTACAGTCCCGGTGGATAAGGCACAAGAGGTTACTGAGCAGATTATCGCCGGTGGAATAAAAGCTTTGTGGAACTTCACTCCGTTCCGTATTCGAGTTCCTGAAAATATTGTTGTACAGAATACCTCTATGTATGCTCATTTGGCTGTCATGTTTAATCGCTTGAATTCGTAAATCACTGGAATATGAAAGTAATAGCAGTCGGGATGAATTATGCAAATCACAATAAAGAGATGCATCATTCGTTAGAATTATCAGAGCCAACAATTTTTATGAAGTCCGATTCCTCGTTGTTAAAAGATGGGAAACCGTTTTTTATACCTGATTTCGCATCGGAAATTCATTATGAGACGGAAATTGTTGTAAAGATTGATCGATTGGGAAAGAATATTGCTCAACGATTTGCTCATCGTTATTATAGCGAAGTGACAGTCGGGATTGATTTTACAGCTCGTGATATGCAACAGAAGTTGCGTTCAAAAGGATTGCCTTGGGAGCTTAGTAAGGCTTTTGACAACTCGGCTGTTCTTGGATCTTTTGTTCCATTGGCAGAAATTGGAGATATTAATCATATCCCTTTCCATTTGGATATTAATGGGAAAAGGGTTCAAGAAGGGAATACGGAAGATATGCTTTTATCTGTAGATCAGATTATTGCTTATGTAAGTCGTTTCTTTACATTAAAGATTGGTGATTTGATATATACCGGAACTCCGGCTGGTGTTGGGCCGGTGAAAATAGACGATCACTTGCAAGGATATATCGGAGAACAAAAATTATTGGATTTCTTTGTGAGATAATTCCAGGATAAATTCTATGAAGAGAGCCTTTTATATTTTATTGTTTACTTTTTGTTTGTTTGCTTCAGCTTGGGCAGATGATACTCGTTATGCCACTCAATCTGTATTGAATACAGGGAAATGGGTGAAGATACGGGTGAAGGAAGATGGTATATATAAGTTGACTGCTACCGAACTTAAAAAGATGGGCTTCTCGGATTTAAGTAAAGTGGCTGTTTATGGATATGGTGGCTGGGTGTTGGATGAAGACTTTTCTTCTCCATACATTGATGATTTACCGGAAGTTGCAGCATGGAGAGGTGATGACTATTTGTTGTTTTATGGAAAAGGAACTCGTAAATGGAAATATTCTTTTGCTTCCAGCAGATTTGAACATGTAAATAATCCCTATTCTAATGCAGGATATTATTTTGTAACAGAGAAAGAGGTTGTTGGACGGACAATGGAGCGTGTGGCTTCGGTTGAAGGAGCTATCTTACAGGTGACGACTTTTGATGATTATATATTGCATGAAGAAGAATTGGTCTCTGTAAATGCTTCCGGACGTGAATTGTATGGTGAATCATTTGAATCAACTCTGTCCAAAGAATTTAATATCTCTATACCAGGTTTAACCAATGAAGAAGGGAAGGTTACCCTTGATTTTATTGCCCGCCCTAAGGGTTCACCGGGAAGAGTCTCTATGAATATTGATGAACAACAGCTCATATCCAGTCAAATATCAACAGTATCTGATACCTATATGAAGGCAAGGGAGATGAATCGAACTGCTAATTGGAATGGAGAAAAGAATGAAAAGGTAAAGGTTAAAATACAATATAATACAACTGGACATGAGAATGTCCGTTTGAATTATTTTATTCTTCAGATGAAGCGGCATTTGAAAGTTTATGATGGATGTACTTTCTTCCGTAACCTTTCTTCAAGAGGTAATGCTTCCCGGTTTCTGATTCAAGATGCTGATGCTTCTACATTGGTTTTTGATATTACTGATGGATTTGATGTTAAACAAATGGAAACCATCTTAGATGGAAAAGAGTTGTCGTTTTCAGTTCCTGCTTCCATCTCTTTACGGGAATATGTCGCAGTGAAACCTTCTCAAGCTAAGATTCCTGAAATAGTTGGAGAGGTAAAGAATCAGAATTTGCATGCTTTAGAGCAACAGGACATGATTATTATAGCCCAACCTCTTTTGATTGAAGAGGCTGAGCGTTTGGCAGAGGCACATCGAACGATGGATGGGCTGAAAGTTCGGGTAGTAACTCCTGAAGCTATTTATAATGAGTATTCAAGTGGAACACCGGATGCAACTGCTTATCGTCGCTTTATGAAAATGTTTTATGATCGTCGAACATCAGAAGTTGATGCTCCTAAATATTTACTTTTGTTTGGAGATGGTTCGTATGATAATCGTCAATTGACATCGACTTGGAAATCAATAGATATGAGTAATATGTTATTGACTTATCAGACGACAAACTCTTTGGATGCTTATTCTTATGTGGTAGATGATTATTTTGGATTCTTGGATGATGCGGATAATAGTAAGGGACTTACTCAGAAAAAAGTTAATATAGGAATTGGACGTTTTCCTGTACGGACTGTCCTACAAGCAACCAATGCTGTGGATAAAGTTATTTCTTATATGGAAAATCGTGAGGTTGGTGCATGGAAAAACAATATCTGTTTTTTAGCTGATGATGGAAGTAACTCAGATAGTTATACACAGGCTCACATGTTAGAGGCTGATACCTTAGCTGATCATTTAGCCGCAAATCATCCTGAGTTTTTATTTCATAAACTCTATTTTGATGCTTACAAAAAGGAACAAAGTGGAGGCCAAGGAGATTTCCCCGATGTACGAACAAATCTTCAGAAGCTGTTCAAAGATGGGTTGTTGTTATTGAATTATACAGGACATGGAAATACTACCTCTTTGAGTGATGAACAGATTGTTGCAATGACTGATATAACTCAAGCTTCTTATACTCGTTTGCCTGTTTGGGTTACATCTACATGTGATTTTACTCGGTTTGATGATATTGCGACTTCTGCTGGTGAAGAGGTCTTTTTGAATGCAAGGAGTGGTGGTATAGCATTGTTTACTACTGTCCGTGTGGCATGGAGACCTTATAATGCCTATATAGACAGTTATTTGCTTCATAATTTGTTCGCAAAGAAGGGGGGGAAGAGGCAAACATTAGGAGATGCCATAAAGGCAATGAAACGTGCGATGGTTGATAGTTATAGCGCTTCTGCAAATCAGGTTAAATTGGGATTTTGTTTGATAGGTGATCCTGCTTTGAAGTTAGCATATCCAGAATATAAAGTAGAAATTTCCTCTGTGAATGGACTATCTGTAAAAGGAGATCCTATTGTATTTAAAGCATTGGAGAGGATTACTGTAGAGGGGCAAATTGTTAATACATTAGGAACTATAGCGTCTGATTTTACAGGAGTGATTAATCCTGTTATAAAAGATAGTAAAGTAATGGTTACCTGTTTAGATAATAATAATACGGGGGTAGAACCTTTTACATATACAGATTATCCGAATACTTTATTTATAGGAAATGATTCTGTTCGAAATGGAAAGTTTAGTTTTACATTTACTGTTCCTAAGGATATCTCTTATTCAGGTTTGCAGGGGAAAATGAACTTATATGCAGTAGATGCTGAAAGAGAAGTTGAAGCTCATGGAAATTTTGAAAATTTTATAGTTGGAGGGACTTTTGTTTCTGCAGAAAAAGATACAATTGGTCCAGAAATACGTGCTATTTATTTAAATGATACAACTTTTATAGATGGTGGTCAAGTAAATACTACTCCCTATTTTGTCGCTAAATTGTGGGATAAAAGTGGTGTTAATATCACAGGAAGTAGTATCGGGCATGATATGATGTTAATTATTGATGACTCTCCTCTTTTAGGATATAACTTAAATAGTTATTATGAATTACTGTCTGGTGAAGAGGGTACAGGTATTGTTCGATTCTCTATTCCTCAGTTATCTCAGGGGATGCATACGGCAGAATTTTGGGTTTGGGATATTCAAAATAATTCAACAGTTTATCGATTTGCATTTGAGGTTGTAGAAGGGTTGCAACCTTACATATTCGATGTTGTGGCAACACCAAGTCCGGCAAAGGAAAAGGTTACATTCCATATTTCCCATAATCGTCCGGAAAGTCGTATGGAAGTTGGTGTTATGGTTTATGATTTATCAGGACGGAGGTTATGGAAACATGAAGAAAGTGGTACGTCTGATTTGTTTAATAACTATACTGTTTCATGGGATTTGACGATAGGAAACGGTGCACGTGTTCGTCCGGGTGTTTACATTTATAGGGCTGCTATCCGAACAGATCATTCTAAGGAGGCTACTAAAGCTCATAAATTTATTGTATTGGGTAAGGAGTAAAAGAAGTCTTATTATACAATAAACATTATAATATTTAGTTTATTCATTTATAAGATATAAGTTGATATAAGATAAAGTATATATGATAAGAAATCTCAGAATTTGTACGCTTACATTGTTCCTAAGTTTTTTTGCTACGATAACTATGGTTTGGGGGCAAGAAGAGTATTCTTTGCTTCAAATGGCTGTGCCTTCATTGAATATTGCTCCTGATGCCCGTGGTGGTGGTATGGGGGATTTAGGTGTTTCAACTTTGCCAGATATTAGTTCCCAATATTGGAATGCTGCTAAATATCCTTTTATGTATAGTAAAGGTGGAGTTAGTTTGTCTTATACTCCTTGGTTACGTAAATTGGTTAATGATGTGGCCTTAGTAAATATGTCTGGATATTATAAGATAGGTAGTAGTGACTTGCAGGCAATCGGAGCTTCCTTGCGTTATTTCTCATTAGGAGAAGTCGGTATGTGGGAGAACTTAGGTGATATTCCTTATTATACAAATCCGTATGAAATGGCAGTGGATGTAAGTTATAGTAGAAAATTGTCGAATGCTTTTTCAATGGGAGTTGCTTTACGTTATATCCGTTCTGATATGGGTACTGATGCCAGTGAAGAAAAATATGCAGGTACAGCTTTTGCTGCAGATATTTCTGGATATTTGGAAAAATATGTGGTAATGGGAAGCGCAGAAGCTTTATGGAGTTTCGGTTTTAATCTTTCTAATATTGGGAGTAAAATATCTTATGATGGTGGAGAAACGAATAGTTATCTTCCGGCAAAGATGTCATTGGGCACAGGTTTGCTGTACCCAATAGATGAGTATAATCAGATAGGTTTTTATTTGGATCTTAATAAATATTTGGTACCGTATGCTCCAATGAAGGAAGAAGGTGAGAGTGATGATGACTATCAGCAAAGAGTAGATGATTATAAATCTTGGTCAAGTATTACCGGTATATTTAAGTCTTTTACTGATTCGCCTAATGGTTTATTAAAGGAAATCATGGTTTCAGTAGGTGCGGAATATAGTTATAATCAACAATTTTTTGTACGTGGAGGTTATTTCTATGAAAATGAGAGTGTTGGTAACCGTAAATATTTTTCAGTGGGTGCAGGTTTCCGTATGAGTGTATTCCAATTGGATGCCGCTTATTTGATTAGTACAGTTCAACAAAATCCATTGGATCAGACGCTCCGTTTTTCATTGTCTTTTGATATGGACGGTATTAAAAATCTTTTTAGATAATAAAATATGAAGATAAGAGTCGGATTTGGATATGATGTGCATGCACTTGTCCCTAATAGGGAATTATGGTTAGGAGGAATTAAGATAGAGTATTCAATGGGGCTCCAAGGGCATAGCGATGCAGATGTTTTGATACATTCGATTTGTGATGCCTTGTTAGGTGCAGCTAATATGCGCGATATAGGTTATCATTTTCCTGATACTTCTGGTGAATATAAGGGAATTGATAGTAAAATACTTTTACGTGAAACGATGTTGTTGCTTCGAAATTCTGGCTATTCGTTAAGTAATATTGATGCAACTGTTGTAGCTGAACGTCCAAAATTAAATCCACATATACCAGAAATGAAGCGTGTGATAGCAACTGTTCTTCAAGTAGATGAAGAGGATATCTCTATAAAAGCAACTACAACCGAAAAGTTAGGTTTTACTGGACGCCAAGAGGGAATAGCTGCTTATGCAACAGTTTTAATTCAAAAACAGGATGAAAAATAATGATTGGAAAGACCGTCTGGGTATATTGTATTCAACGAATCCGAATTTTCAATATGATACAGGTGAAGAGGAAGAGATAGAAACACTTCCTAAAGAAAAACAATTGTTGAGAATATCATTGGATAAGCGAAACCGGGGAGGAAAGGCTGTGACTTTGATTACAGGTTTTTGTGGAAAAAATGTTGATTTGGAGACTTTAGGTAAGAAGTTAAAGGTAAAATGTGGAGTTGGAGGTTCTACTAAAGACGGGGAAATTCTTATTCAAGGGGACTGGCGAACTAAAGTGTTAGATTTATTACAAAAAGAGGGATATATAAAAAGTCGAATTGTTTGATTAGTTTATGCTGACGATATATAGAGCTTCTGCTGGAGCTGGGAAAACACATCGTTTAACGGGAGAATTTTTAATATTATTATTTACAACTCCAGGAGCTTTTCGTCGTATTCTTGCTGTAACTTTCACGAATAAAGCTACAGAAGAAATGAAGAAACGTGTTATTGATGAGTTATATAATTTATCTTCAGGAAAACAATCTGATTATATTGATCAATTAAAAAAGACCTACTCATTAACAGAACTGCAAGTCCGAAACCAAGCTACTAAAATTTTAAAAGAAATTTTACACGATTATTCAGCCTTTAATATTAGTACGATTGATCGTTTTTTCCAACAGACTATGCGTGCTTTTACTCGTGAAATAGGTTTACAAGGAGGGTATGGTATTGAGATGGATCAAGACTTGGTTTTGATGACAGCTATAGATAATTTACTTTTTGATCTTGAAAAACCAGAGAATAAAGATATGTTAGGTTGGCTTCTACGTTTCGCTGAAGATAAAATTGAAAACGGAGAAGAATGGAATTTACGTAAAGATATCGTAGTTTTAAGTCGTGAACTTTTTAAGGAAAGTTATAAGATCTATAGTGAAAAGGTTAGTGAAGATATAAAAGATAAAGATGTCTTAGAATCTTATAAAGAAGATTTATATAAAATTATCCGTTCTGTAGAAAGAGAAGTTCAAAGTTTGGGTGAAAAGGGATTAGCTATTATGAAAAAGTATGGAGTTAGTCCAACTGACTTTAAAGGGGGAAGCCGTTCTCCTCTTTGTCTCTTTGAAAAGTGGGCACATGGAGACATGAAGGAACCAACTTCTACTTTTATTGGTTTAGTGGATAAAATTGAAAATTACTATACTAAATCAACCTCTGAAAGTTTGCAACAGATGATTACATCTGCAGTATCGGATGGATTAAATGATTGTGTATGTGGAGCCATTTCTCTTTTTAGTGATTTGAAAGCCTATTATAGTGCTCGTGAGATTGTTCGTTATTACTATACGTTAGGAATATTAGCTGATGTCGCTCGTCAAATTATGACTTATCGAGAGGATAAAAACATCATGTTGATTGCTGATACTACAGAACTTTTGAATAAAGTCATTGCAGGAAGCGATACTCCTTTTATATATGAAAAAACGGGGACGCATATAGATCATTATATGATTGATGAATTTCAGGATACTAGTGGTATGCAATGGGATAATTTTCGTCCATTGATAGATGAAAGTTTAGCTTGTGGCCGGACGAATCTGATAGTAGGGGATGTTAAGCAGAGTATTTATCGTTTTAGGAATTCAGATTGGAACTTATTGGATGAACAGATTCACTCTGATTTTTCGATTGAACAATTTCAAGAAAAAACTTTAAAAGAAAATTGGCGAAGTTCCCGACATATTGTCACATTTAATAATTCGTTGTTTACAATTTTGCCAATCATTCTTCAAAAAGTATATAAAGAAGCTTTATCTGTATCTTGTTTGTCTGAGAAACAACAGGATACTTTTCTGGAAAAATTCATAACAGCCTATAAACAATGTACTCAAAGGGTTGCTCCTCCGTTTTTGCAAAAGGAGGGGCATGTAAGGTTAGAATTTCTTTTAGGTGAAGAAGAAAAAAGTTGGAAAGAGTGTGTATTAGAAAGAATACCTAAAGTCTTGGAGGAATTACTGGATAATGGGTATCTGCTGAAAGATATTGCGATTCTTGTTCGAACAAACAGAGAGGGAGCTATGATTGCTGATTATTTGTTGGCTTATAAAGCGAATAATCCGACAAATCGATATAGCTATGATATTATTTCAGATGAAGCACTTTTTGTCAGTGGAGCATTATCTGTCCGTTTTTTGGTTTCAGTGTTACGTTATTTAAAGCATCCAGAGAATCGAACTAATAGGCAGGTTATGTTGCAGGCTTATTCTGTTTTAAAAGGAACATTTGGAAAAGAACCTCAAACTATTTATTCAGAAGAGCTTTTTTTGAATTTAGATTCTCTTTCTCGTCAATCGTTATATGAAATCATAGAAGGACTGTTTCGTTTTTTCTCTATGGATTTTCCAGAAAATGAACAGATATTTTTACAGGCTTTTTTTGATATGGTATCAGAGTTTGTACAAAAAGAAAGTGCAGACTTAATTCATTTTTTGAAGTGGTGGGATGAAACAGGTTGTCGAAAAACTATTGCGACTCCCGATGGACAAAATGCAATCCGTATATTAACGATTCATAAGTCGAAAGGTTTGGGATTTAAAGCTGTGTTAATCCCTTTTGGAGATTGGGAAATCGATCATAAACCTACAAAGCAAGTGATTCTTTGGTGTCATCCCAAAGAAGCTCCTTTTAACCGTTTGCATTTAGTTCCTGTTCGTTATAATCAGTCGTTAAGTAAAACAATTTTTGCAGCAGATTATTTCAAAGAACGTTTGCAGGTATTTATAGATAATCTGAACACTTTATATGTAGCTTTTACTCGTTCAAAAGAGGAGTTAATAGTTTTTGCTCCGCGTCCGAATAAAATCAAAGAAGGTACAGGGCTTCCTGAAAAGATCTCTTCTTTAGCTGATGCTCTTTGGGTCGGATTATGTACAGCCCAGAGTAATATGCAAGAGGATGATTTAATTACGTTACCTTCTTTTTTTGATAGCTCAACTGGTGTTTTTGAATTAGGAGATTGGTGGAAACCAGTAATAAAAAAAGAGGTTCAAAATATTCAAGAATTAGAGATGGAACAATTAAACTCTATTTCTCCGGATGAACGTTTACAGTTGCGCTTACGTGGAAAAGGTTATTTCTTTGATGATACACGCCGCAAATATGGATCTTTGATGCATGAAGTGTTGAGTGGTGTTCGAACTTCAGCAGATATTTCTGAGGCAGTAGGACGATATTGGCAAGTAGGAGTGATTGACAAAGATGAGTCTGTGACGTTAATTAATCGCTTGGAAGAGTTGATAAATATGCCAGAAGTAGCAGTTTGGTACGACGGAACAACTCGTGTTTTAAATGAGGTTGATATCCTTGTAGGGAAAGGGTTGTCAAAGCGTCCTGACCGAGTGATGATCACGAATGAAAAAGTGATAGTGGTTGATTATAAGTTTGGAGAACAGTTAAGTCCAAAGCATCATTGTCAAGTCAAAAATTACTTGAGTTTAATACGTCAAATGGGCTATAAACAGGTAGAAGGTTACCTTTGGTATGTTGAATTAAATAAAATAGAGGCAGTCAAAGGGTAATATTCTTTTGATATTTGGTAAAAATGAATATTTTTGCAGATAATTACAAGTTTATAGACGATTCAAGGTTAAAGAATGAAGGTACATAAAGAGGGAACAGGACTGTTGTTAATGTTATTCACGATATGTTTTATTGTGGATTTGACCTTATATCACACAATCGGAACCGGTTGGGTATTTTATTTGACAGCAGGCGTGACTTCTGTTTTTTTCTTGTTGGTTTTGAATTTTTTTCGTAGCCCATCTCGGCGTTTCCCTTATGATTCTGAAGGTTTAGTTATTGCGCCTGCAGATGGAACGATTGTGGCTATAGAAGAGGTAAGAGAGAATGAAATTTTACATAAAGACTGTTTGCAAATATCAATATTCATGTCTGTGTTCAATGTCCATGCCAATTGGTTTCCGGTAAATGGCACAGTTAAACATGTCTCTCATCAACGTGGTCGTTTTATGGCTGCATATCTGCCAAAGAGCAGTACGGAAAATGAGCGTTCGGCTGTTGTGATTACTACGCGTAATGGGGTTGATGTTTTAGCTCGCCAGATAGCAGGTGCAATGGCACGACGTATAGTGACATACGCCAAGGTTGGTGAAAAATGTCACGTGGATGAACAGATGGGTTTTATTAAGTTTGGCTCTCGTGTAGATGTATATTTACCTGTAGGAACAGAAGTGTTGGTGGAGATGGATCAGAAAGTGACAGGAAATCAGACACCGATTGCCCGTTTAGGAAATAATAAGAAATAATGAGTGTAAAAAAGAATATTCCGAATCTGGTAACTTGCTGTAGTCTTTTATCGGGATGTATTGCAACAATTATGGCTTTGGACTGCCAGTTGTCTATGGCGGCTTTATGGATTATTATAGCCTCTGTTTTTGATTTTGGAGATGGTTTTGCGGCTCGCTCTTTACAAGCTTACTCTCCTATGGGTAAAGAGTTGGACTCTCTTTCTGATATGGTTAGTTTTGGCGTTGCTCCGGGGATGATTGTTTATCGTCTGTTGGAACAAGCTTGTATGACTATATCCTCATTGGGTAGTGTCGTAGACTACATCCCTTTCTTCGCTTTGGTTATACCTGTGTTTTCCGCTTTGCGTTTGGCTAAATTTAATATAGATGAGAGACAGACAACTTCGTTTATAGGAATGCCAGTTCCTGCTCATGCTCTATTTTGGGCTTCTATAGGGTATACTTTCCAGACTTCAATCCCTCAAGACAGTATAGGTTTTGTTGTAGGAATAGTCGTTGCAGCTATTTTGCTTTCCTGGTTATTGGTATCTGAGATTCCTATGTTTTCCTTGAAAGTTAAATCATTGAAGTGGAAAGGAAATGAGTTGCGTTATATACTGGTAGGAGGGGCTGTCTTGTTCGTTGTTCTTTTTGGTGTTTTAGGTATAGCCGGAACGATAATTCTTTATATAGCCTTGTCTTTTTTTAACAGGGGAAGATAAACTCGGTCTTCTCTCCTGATGTTGTTTTATAAATGAATATAAATCATTGAATATGTTTAAGTTTTTGTTTGTCATGTTCTTCTTTTTTGTCCTGTTGCTTGCGTTAATGGGATTTTCTGTGTTGCGTACATTAAAAAGAGTGTTTTTTGGAAGTAATAATTATAAGAAGAGCGGACAGCAACGACGTCAAACGAATACAAACTCTTCTAATCAGAAAGGTAACGCTCATTCGTCTAATAAATCGTATACTTCTTCATCCCGCAAAAAAATCTTTTCTAAAGATGAGGGGGAATATGTGGATTATGAAGAGGTAAAGTGATTACCTCTTTTCTTTGAAAAACCTTCTCATCTCTTCTGCACATTCATCTTCTAATATACCTCTTTTTACAATCGCTTTAGGGTGTAGAGCTTTAGGCGCATATTCTTGGAAACCTCTTTTTATATCAGATGCTCCATAAACAATTTTGCTTAGTTGTGACCAGCCAATGGCTCCTGCACACATGATACAAGGCTCTACTGTTACGTATAAACTGCATCCTGTTAAATATTTAGCTCCTAATACGCCTGTGGCAGCAGTTATGGCCAACATTTCAGCATGCGCTGTAGGATCGTTAAGACGTTCGGTCTGATTGTGTGCACGAGCAATGATTTGGTTGTTACACACGATTACTGCTCCGACAGGTACTTCTCCCTCCTGTGCAGCGATACGCGCTTCTGACAGCGCTTGTTTCATGAAATATTCGTCATTAAAAGGTTCAATCATCTTCTCATTTCAGTTTCTTTAAAGAGTGTGGGATAATCCTCTTCAAGAGTTTTAAGTATATGGGATAGAATAGTTTCTCTATACCAACGAGATTTGTTGGCTATTTTGTATTTGGCAAGATAGCGTTTGATAGTTTTATGCTCTTCGTCGTTGAGCATAAAAGTAACCTTGTGGACACGAGGGTGTTCGGGACACGAGGATGAGTATTTCCGTTCCTGCTTCATGATTATGCAAATGTAAGAGGGATAATGCAAATAAAAAAGAAAAATTTTATATTTGTAGGCATTACATGGGTGAGAAATAACTGTTTATAGCTAAAGTTATGGCAGAGCGATATGAAACCGGAAGGAATGGAGAATTGGCAGCCCGTGCCTATTTGGAGAAAAAAGGCTATCAAATTAGGCATACCAACTGGCATTGGCATCATTATGAATTGGATATTGTGGCTATCAAAGAGGAAGAATTGGTGGTCGTGGAGGTAAAGACCCGTTCTGAAAACTATTTGCAGGAGCCGGTAGAGGCGGTGAACCGGGCGAAAATCCGAAGGATTGTTGCCGCTGCTGATGCTTATATCCGTTATTTTAATATCCGGTTGCCTATCCGTTTTGATATAATATCCATAGTTAAAGAGGCCGGTGTGTTTCAAATTGAACATATAGAGGATGCGTTTTATGCGCCTTGCCATTGAATGAGTGAAGAGGAAAAGAGTATGAATATAGAAGAGGTACGTGAATATTGCTTGTCATTAAGGAATGCCACAGAATGTTTCCCATTTGATGAGGTCTCTTTGGTTTTTAAAATAGAAGGTAAGATGTTTTTGCTTTTGCCTTTAGATGCAGACGAGCCACATGTCTCATTGAAATGTAGCACAGATTATACGGAAGAACTGCGTGACCGTTATTCGGCAGTGGAGGGAGCATTCC
The DNA here is from genome assembly GCA_015060925.1 of Parabacteroides distasonis. Lineage (GTDB taxonomy): Bacteria > Bacteroidota > Bacteroidia > Bacteroidales > Tannerellaceae > Parabacteroides > Parabacteroides distasonis_B. The sequence goes on along the minus strand of SUXM01000002.1, from coordinate 53,783 downwards.
ATTTTAATAAGAAGTATTGGAATACAATCTATTTGGAACGTGATATGTCGGATGAGGAGATTAGGAGGTGGATTCTTCATTCCTATCATGAGGTGATCGCTAAATTACCGAAGAAAATAAGGGAGATGTATAAAAATGAGTGATGAGATTGAAAAACCTTTGTTTTTTGAACTAAAAGAGATTGATTCGACCAACCGGTATTTGTGGAGTTTATTGGAAGATAAATCCTTGCCGGAGGGCAGTGTGGTATATACAGATTTCCAAACAGCCGGAAGAGGGCAGGCTGGAAATTTTTGGGAGTCTGAAGAGGGGAAAAACTTACTATTTAGTTTGCTTGTGTATCCTGATTTCCTCCCGGCTAACCAGCAATTCCTGATTTCCCAAATCGTATCATTAAGCGTAAAGAAGGTGTTGGAGAGATATATAAAAGAGGTTCGGGTAAAATGGCCGAATGATATTTATTGGAATGAACAAAAGATTTGCGGGATATTGATTGAAAATGATTTGATGGGAGAGTGGATGTCGCGTTCGGTAATCGGTGTTGGCCTGAATGTGAATCAAGAGAAATTTCATAGCGATGCGCCTAATCCGGTATCACTTTTCCAGATAACAGGCAAAAAATATAAAAGGGATGAACTGTTGGAGGATTTCCTGCATGTCTTCTTTGATTATTATACATTGCTGTTGCAAGAACGGATAGATGAGATTCGGACGGCTTATGTGGAAGCCTTATTCCATGGGGATGGTTATTATGGATATACTGATAGGAATGGAACTTTTGAAGCTGTTGTTTATTCTATCGAACCAACAGGACATTTAATCTTGCAGTTGAGAACCGGAGAGTTAAGGCGTTACGCTTTTAAAGAGGTGGCATTTGATGTAAGTGGAGATTAGTTCGGACTTATTTTCGATTACATCCGATGTAAGTAAAATTACATGCTGAGAAGTTTTTTGACGGATGCTTATGGGGTTGAAAGTCTATAGGCATCCGATTTTTGTTTTTTGCCGAGTCTTTTTTGGTGTTGTTTCATCTATTTTGAAACTTCCTAAAAGAAGAAAAGGCGAGAGATAGATTAATTCTATAACTCTCGCCGACCCATCATAGTTATCGTTTTGGTTAGAAAACATAAATATTTCAATAGTTGGAGAATGGCTTCTCCTTATTTTTAAGCTTAAATTGTATACGAAAGAACTATCTTCCTGTTTTGATGTGACAAAGTAAATCTAAATAATCTGATTAGGCAAGCATGTCTTATTTTATTTTTCTTTAAAAAGATAGAAAGGTTAAAATAATAAGAAAACCAGCCAAATATGAGGGAAGGTCTGGTGAATGAAGCTGTTGAAAACTTTTTATTACTTTTCTCTTATATTTCTTGGTCTGTAGAAAAGGAAATGTGTACTTTTACATTCTGATAGGGATATATATGTTAATCAGTTAACTATGTGTCTTTGTTTTAAGGAAAAGTTTAATCATTGAGAGGCGAAAAGGATGGAAGAAAATGCGGGTTGTTATCATGTGCCGGTTATGCTTAATGAAAGTTTGGATGGGTTGAATATTCAAGCTTCCGGAAATTATGTTGATGTGACTTTTGGTGGAGGAGGGCATTCGCGGGAGATTTTGGGCCGTTTGAGTGAGGATGGAAGGCTTTTTGGTTTTGATCAAGATGCGGACGCGGAAAACAATATCCCTGCCGATTCTCGTTTTGTATTTGTCCGAAGCAATTTTCGTTATTTGTATAATTTTATGCGTTACCATCGCGTGGAAGGGGAAATAGATGGGCTGTTGGCGGATTTGGGGGTCTCTTCTCACCACTTTGATGATAAAGAGCGTGGTTTTTCTTTCCGTTTTGATGGTTTGTTGGATATGAGGATGAATACGCGGGCAGGACGGACTGCGGCTGATGTGCTGAATACTTATACCGAGGAACAGTTGGCTGACCTGTTTTATCTGTATGGGGAGTTGAAGGTTGCTCGGAAATTGGCTGCGACATTGGTTCGTTCCCGTGAAAATAAGAGAATTGAGACGATTGCCGATTTTCTTGAGGTGATAAAACCTTTTGTAGCTAAGGATAAGGAAAAGAAGTTTATGGCGCAAGCTTTCCAGGCGCTTCGAATTGAGGTTAATGATGAAATGCGTGCTTTGAAGGAAATGTTACAACAAACATTGCAAGTGCTGAAGCCGGAAGGTCGTTTGGTGGTTATTACTTATCATTCATTGGAGGATCGCTTGGTTAAGAATTTCTTAAAAACAGGGAACTTTGAGGGGAAGATGGAACAGGATTTTTATGGAAACGTAAAGTCACCGTTCCGTTTAGTGAATAATAAGGTGATTGTGCCTACAGATAAAGAAATAGAGCAAAACCCGCGTTCGAGAAGTGCGAAGTTACGGATTGCAGAAAAGTTGTAAAAGGTATATGGATAGTAAACATAAAAAAAAGAAAGAGAATCGCTTCTCGGTCTTGTATGTCTTGGGTGGCGGTATCTTGAAAGAAGATTTTATCATAAAGCACACTCGTTTCGTGGTGCTTTTTGTCATATTGGTATTCTTTTTTATAGGGAACCGTTATACTTGTATGCAGAAGTTGCGTGAAATAGATCGTTTGCAGCAACAATTGCGGGATGTGCGTTTTGAAGCGTTGTCCATTTCTTCTGAATTGACAGGGAATAGTCGCCAGTCGCAGATAGAGTCATTAATCGAAGAACAAGGAATAGAATTGGAGGTTGCTAAAAATCCTCCTTTTGAATTATATAAATAAAATGAGTGAGCAAATAGAGCCAAAAGAAACTGCGCCAAAAAGTAACCGGATCGTGTTTTGTTACTTTTTTCTTGTATTGTTACTGGGAATGGTAGCCGTAGCTATATTGGTGCGTGCTTGTAATACTGCTTTTGTGGAAAAAGAATCTTGGTTGAAAGTGGCAGAGAGCCAGAAAAGGCCGGATCGTTTGATTTATCCAAGTCGTGGGAATATCTATTCTTCGGATGGAAAGCTAATGGCAACAAGTGTGCCTCGTTACTATTTATATATTGACTTTAGGGCTGATTGTTTTACCCAAAGCTCAAAGAAGTGGAATAGTAAAGATACGCTTCTGCATAGTAAGCGGAATGGGATAGATTCGTTGGCTTTTTATCTTTCAAGAAAATTTAAGGATCGTTCTCCTGCAGGATATAAAAGTTATTTGTTGGGTGGTTTGAATGCCAAAAAGAAAAGTCGGCAGTTCCCTATATATAAAGGAAGGGTGTCTTATTCGGATTTAAAAGAGATAAAGAAATATCCTTTCTTGCGTTTAGGTGTTTTTAAGAGTGGTTTCTATACGAGGGAAATGGTGGAACGTGAGAAACCTTTTGGAACTTTAGCTTCGCGAACAATAGGTGATACGTTCCGGGATATAGATCCTAAGACCGGCTTAACAAAAGGGAAGAATGGATTGGAGCTCCAATATGATACTTTGCTTCATGGTGTGGCAGGGTTGAAGTCAATCCGCCGTTTGGGAGGTGGATGGACGAATGTGGTAGAGGTTGAACCCACAGAAGGTATGGATATCCGTACAACGATAGATATTAGTATTCAAGATATTACAGAGAAATCTTTACGTGATATGTTGAAGAAGATTGATGCTGCATCCGGAACTGCGGTAGTGATGGAGGTTGCAACGGGTGAAGTAAAGGCGATAACAAACATGGGGCGGATCGGTGAAGGTGTCTATGGAGAAGATATGAATCATGCGGTGGCGGATGCGACAGAACCTGGTTCCACATTTAAAACAGCCTCTATTATGGTCGCATTGGAGGATGGCGTTTGTCTTCCAGATGATACTGTAGATACGGGGAATGGAGTCTATATGTATAAGAAGGCAAGGATGACAGATCATAATGCACATAAAGGTGGATATAAGCGTATCTCGGTAGCCCAGTCGATTTGGTATTCTTCTAATATTGGGGTAGCCAAGACTATTTTGAAGGGATATGAGAAGAACCCACAGAAATATTGGGATGGACTTGAACGTTTGGGGTTGATGGAAGATCTCCGGTTGGAGATACCGGGTGCCGGTCGTGCTAAGATTCGTAGACCGAATGATTCAATTCTTCCTTGGTCGAAAACCACTTTGCCTTGGATGTCTTTTGGTTATGAAACCCAGATCCCGCCTATTTATACTTTGGCTTTTTATAATGCGATTGCAAACAATGGAAAAATGGTTCGTCCACTTTTTACCAAAGAGATTATGCAGAATGGAAAGACGGTAAAAAGTTTTTCGACCGAAGTTGTACGGGAGTCTATCTGTTCTGAACAGACTTTGGCAATGATAAAAGAAATGTTGTTAGGTGTAGTTGAAAAAGGAACAGGAAGTGCAGTTCATTCAGATGTGGTTCGTATTGCAGGAAAGACGGGTACGGCACAGATTGCTTCTGGTGGTGTTTATAAAAAAGCAGGGCACCAGGTTGCTTTTTGTGGATATTTCCCGGCAGATGCACCTAAGTATTCTTGTATAGTGGTGATTCGTCAGCCTCGTAACGGTTATCCTTCTGGGGGGACGATGTCTGGGGGTGTAGTGAAAGCTATAGCAGAAAAAGTTTATGCTAATCACATGCTTTCGGATATTCAACAAATGGAGGTGGATTCAATGGCCGTTAAGATACCGAGAGTAAAAGCTGGAGATAAAGAGGCTTTAGACGAGGTTTTAACAGAATTGGATATTTCTTTTGACTCTGAAGAGGTAAGTTCTCGTTGGATTACATCAGCGATAGATGATAGTTTACAGAAGATAGTCTTGAAAGATAGGCTTATGCGTGATGGGCTTGTCCCGAATGTTGTGGGTATGGGGGGTAAAGATGCTGTTTATCTTTTGGAAAGTGCAGGCTTACGAACCTCTTTGCATGGAGTGGGACGTGTAGCTTCACAGTCTGTATCACCGGGAACGCGTGTATTAAAAGGACAAACTGTTTCATTAACATTGAAATAAGAATTATGGAACTAAGACAACTTATTCATGGAATAGATATACTTGAAATTACTGGAAGTACAGATGTGGAAGTTTCCAGTATTCAATCAGATTCTCGAAAAATAGAGAGAAATCATTTGTTTGTTGCAGTACGTGGAGTATCTGTTGATGGACATACTTATATACAAAGTGCAATAGAGAAAGGTGCTACTGTTATTGTTTGTGAAGAGATCCCTTTATCAGATAAGGAAGTAGATGGTACTGGACAGATTCCGACTTATATCCGAGTGAAAGATTCTGCGGAGACGTTAGGGTTGTTATTGTCTAATTGGTATGAAAATCCTTCCGGTAATATTGTTTTAGTAGGTGTGACAGGTACTAATGGAAAGACAACTATTGCGACTCTTTTATATGAGATGTTTCGGAAAATGGGGCATAAAGTGGGGTTATTATCTACTGTTTGTAATTATATTGATGGCAAGGCTATCCCAACTGATCATACAACACCGGATCCAATAACACTTCATTCTCTAATTTCCCAAATGGTTGAGGCCGGTTGTGAATATGCATTTATGGAGGTAAGCTCGCATTCTGTGGATCAGAAACGTATCAGCGGTTTGTCATTTGATGGGGGCATTTTTACCAATTTGACTCGTGACCATTTGGATTACCATAAGACTGTTGATAATTATCTGAAAGCCAAAAAAACGTTCTTTGACCAATTACCCTCTTCTGCTTTTGCTCTTACAAATATGGATGACAAGTCTGGTTTGGTAATGTTGCAAAATACGTCGGCTAAAAGATTGACCTATTCTTTACGTTCATTGGCTGATTTTAAAGGTAAGATTTTGGAATCCCATTTTGAAGGAACTGAAATGCTAATCAATGGGCGCGAAATAATGACACGTTTTGTCGGACGTTTTAATGCTTATAATCTATTGGCGGTGTATGGGACTGCGGTCGCTTTAGGAAAGGATCCTGAAGAAGTCTTGTTGGTTTTAAGTAATTTACAATCTGTTTCCGGACGTTTTCAAACCATCCAATCTCCACTGGGTTATACGGCAATCGTTGATTATGCTCATACTCCGGATGCATTGGTTAATGTGTTGAATAGTATTCATGAAGTGTTAGGTGGTAATGGACGAGTAATAACTGTTGTTGGATGTGGAGGAAATCGTGATAAAGGGAAACGATCTATTATGGCAAAAGAGGCATCAAAATTAAGTGACCAATTGATTTTAACCTCAGATAATCCTCGATTTGAAGAACCTGATGATATCATTAGAGATATGGTGGCAGGTTTGAATCCTACAGATATGGAGCATACAATTTGTATTACAGATCGTAAACAAGCTATTAAAACTGCGACAATGTTAGCTCAGAAAGGAGATGTGATTTTGGTTGCAGGAAAAGGGCATGAGGACTATCAAGAGATAAAAGGGATAAAACATCATTTTGATGATAGGGAGATATTAAGGGATATATTTAAATGTTGATGAAAGGAAGTCAACGAAAAGGATTTATTTATGTTGTATTATTTGTTTAATTATTTGGACCAGATAGATATACCTGGAGCTGGGATGTTTAAATATGTTTCATTCCGTTCGGGATTGGCTTTGATCCTTTCTTTGTTTATATCTACAGCAATAGGGCGTCGCATCATTGATAAATTACAGTTGTTGCAGATTGGTGAAACAATTCGTGATTTAGGATTGGAAGGACAGATGAGTAAGAAAGGAACCCCCACCATGGGTGGTATAATTATTATCATAGCGATTCTAATTCCTACTTTGCTTTGTGCAAAATTGACGAACATTTATGTCCTTCTGATGTTGGTTACAACTATATGGTTAGGAGTGTTGGGCTTTGCGGATGATTATATAAAAGTGTTTCGTAAGAATAAGGAGGGGATGCATGGAAAGTTTAAGATTGTTGGACAAATCGGTTTAGGTTTGATCGTAGGTTTGGTTCTTTTTATGAGTCCAGATGTGGTGATTAAAGAAAATATGGAAGTTCGACATGGGGATGTTATAGAAGAGGTTCGTTACCAAACCATTGAGCAGAAATCGACAAAGACTACTATCCCGTTTGTAAAGAATAACAACTTTGATTATGCACAACTGGTTAGTTGGGCTGGCGAGTATAAGGAAGAATTAGCTTGGATTGTATTTGTTTTAATGGTAATCTTTGTGGTAACAGCAGTTTCCAATGGAGCGAATTTAACAGATGGATTGGATGGGTTGGCTGCTGGAAGCTCGGCTATTATAGGGGTTGCTTTAGGTATTTTGGCTTATATGTCTTCCCATTTTGAGTTCGCCTCTTTTTTAAATATAATGTTTATTCCAGGAGCGGAAGAATTGGTGGTTTTTGCTTCGGCTTTTATTGGAGCAACAATAGGCTTTTTATGGTATAATGCTTTCCCTGCCCAGGTCTTTATGGGTGATACCGGAAGTTTGACTTTGGGAGGAATTATTGCTGTTTTTGCTATTATTATTCGTAAAGAATTATTGATACCTATCCTATGTGGAATTTTCTTGGTAGAAAATTTATCTGTCCTTATGCAGACGTTTTATTTTAAATATACAAAAAAGAAATATGGAGAAGGGAGGCGGATCTTTAAAATGGCTCCTCTTCACCATCATTTCCAAAAGCAAGGGAAGGCTGGTATTCAAGCATTGATTCAGAAACCTTATAACGTTGTTCCCGAATCAAAGATTGTAGTTCGTTTTTGGTTAATAGGTATTATTTTAGCGGTCATAACGATTGTTACGCTAAAGATGCGATAAAAAAGATAGATTCAGAGATGAAAAGGATTGTTATTTTAGGCGCTGGAGAAAGTGGAGCTGGAGCTGCAGTGTTGGCTAAAGCGAAAGGGTTTGATGTGTTTGTATCTGATTTTTCGTCTATCAAACCTGTATATAAGGAGCTGTTGGATTCCCATGGTATTTGTTGGGAAGAGCAACGACATACAGAAACAGATATATTGAATGCAGACGAAATCATTAAGAGTCCGGGAATTCCCGATAAAGCTCCTATTATAAAAAAGATAAAGGAAAAGGGTATTTCTATTATTTCGGAAATAGAATTTGCAGGTCGATTTACAAATTCAAAAATGATCTGTATTACCGGAAGTAATGGGAAGACAACAACAACGATGTTGACTTATCATATACTTAAGCAAGCAGGTGTAGATGTAGGCTTGGCGGGCAATGTAGGAAATAGCCTTGCTTTGCAAGTTGCGGAAGACCCTCATGCTGTTTATGTTATAGAGTTAAGCAGTTTCCAGTTAGATAATATGTATGATTTTAAAGCTGATGTTGCAATACTATTGAATATTACGCCGGATCACATGGATCGTTATGATTATAAAATGCAAAATTATGTAGATGCAAAATTTCGTATTATTCAGAATCAGACAGCAGAAGATGCTTTTATCTATTGGAATGATGATCCTATCATTGCCCGTGAGATTGCTAAACGTTGTCCACAGGCAACTCTCTATCCTTTTGCAGAGACATTTGAAGATGGTCTAAAAGGTTACGTTAAAGATAAAGAAATAAGAATAGAAACTTCAAACGGAATATTTACAATGGAAGATGATTTATTAGCGTTGTCAGGAAAACATAATCTATATAATTCATTGGCTTCTAGTATAGCTGCGAAGTTGGTTGATATTCGTGATGAAAAGATTAGGGCTTCTTTGATGGATTTTACAGGTGTCGAACATCGTTTGGAAAAGGTAGCCCGTGTACGAGGGGTTGATTATATCAACGATTCAAAAGCAACCAATGTGAATTCTTGTTGGTATGCTTTACAGAGTATGGTGACTCCTTTGGTTTTGATATTAGGAGGAACAGATAAAGGGAATGACTATTCAGAGATAGAAGAACTCGTGAAAGAAAAGGTACATTCTTTGATTTTTTTAGGGGTTGATAATACGAAGTTGCATGCATTTTTTGATGGGAAAGTGCCTGTAATTGAAGATGCTCGTTCAATGGAGGAATGTGTGGCCAAGGCTTATAAATTGGCAAAGAAAGGGGATACAGTTTTGCTTTCTCCTTGTTGTGCAAGTTTTGACCTTTTCAAAAGTTATGAGGATAGAGGGGAACAGTTTAAGGCTTGTGTACGAAATTTATAATTGAATAAAGCATGAATCTGGCGAGTAAACTATTTAAAGGAGACCGGGTGATATGGATTGTATTCATGTTCCTCTGTCTGATTTCGGCTGTGGAAGTATTTAGTGCAACCAGTACGCTTGCTTATAAGAGTGCAACTCATTGGACTCCGATTGTTCGTCATGCAAGTTTTTTATTGGGAGGTTTTGTCCTTGTTTTGTTTTTGCATCATATCCCTTGTAAGTACTATGCATTATTGACTGTTTTTCTCCCTATATCTGCAATCTTATTGGCCATAACTCCCTATTTTGGAGTAGTAGTGAATGGGGAACCACGTTGGTTGGAGATTTTGGGGATTCGTTTCCAACCTTCTGAGATAGCGAAGCTTGCTGTTATCGGATATACTGCATTTATTTTAAGTAAACAGAATATGTTTACTGAAAAGCAGATGTTCAAGTATATTTTGATTGGTGCCGGAATTATATGTGCTTTGATTTTTACCAACAACGGATCTACGGCTCTTTTGCTTTTTTTGATTGTCCAGATGATGATGTTTTTGGGACAAATATCTTTTGCCCGGTTATTCAAATTTTGGGGAATAATGTTTGCGGCTGTTTCTTTAATGGTTGTATTGCTCTATTTTGTACCGGCAGGAGCCATGGATTACTTGCCGGATCGAGCACATACTTGGAAAGGACGTATTGAACGTTTCTTTGATTCTACTTCTCCAGTTACGTTCGAGCCGGGAAAGGCTGTTAATATAGAGGATGATAATTACCAAGTTGTCCATGCAAAGATAGCAATTGCTCGTGGAGGCGTATTGGGAAAATTCCCCGGCTATGGGCAACAGCGTGATTTTTTGCCTCAAGCTTATTCGGACTTTATTTATGCAATCATTATTGAAGAGATGGGGATTTTGGGAGGTGCTTTTGTACTATTTCTTTATATTGTATTGCTTGTCAGGGTGGGGGTGATTGCGCGTAAATGTGACAAGCTTTTCCCTAAGTTTTTGGTTATGGGATGTGGCCTGTTGTTGGTAGCTCAAGCTCTGACGAATATGGCTGTTGCTGTTGATTTGATTCCTGTTACGGGGCAGCCTTTGCCTTTGGTTAGTCGTGGAGGTACCTCTACGGTTATATCTTGTGCTTACATTGGCATTATTCTTAGTGTCAGTCGCTTTGGCGCAAATATGGGTAATGATGAAGAGATGTTGGAAACATTGGCAGTGTCGGAAAATCCGATGAGCATCGAACCGGATATGGATGGGCATCCGTCAGAAAAAATATCGGCAGAAGTTAAGGAGGAAATAGGCATGGCTGAAAGGGTTTTGGATGATGTAAGAGAAAATCCTTTGGAGGTTGTCAATAATTTAAAAGAGGAAATTACAACAGAAGCTAAAATATGAAACAATACCGGATTATAATAAGTGGAGGTGGAACAGGAGGGCATATTTTTCCTGCTATATCAATCGCTAATACATTTAAGAAGCGTTTTCCTAATGCTGAAATATTATTTGTAGGAGCTGAAGACCGAATGGAGATGGAAAAGGTTCCGGCGGCCGGTTATTCTATTGTCGGTTTGCCAGTGAGCGGCTTTGACCGGACGCATTTATTAAATAATGTCCGAGTAATAGGACGTTTATTTAAAAGTTTGCGATTAGCAAGGAAGACAATCCGGGAGTTTCGACCGGATATAGCTGTGGGTGTCGGTGGTTATGCCAGTGGACCTACGTTGTGGATGGCCGCATCTTTAGGGATTCCAACCTTGATACAGGAACAAAACTCTTATGCCGGCGTTACGAATAAATTGCTAGCAAAGAAGGCTGATAAAATCTGCGTTGCTTATGATGGAATGGATAAGTTCTTTCCTGCAGATCGTATTGTTGTAACAGGAAATCCGGTACGTCAAGATTTGGAAGAGGCTTTAGATAAACGTGAAGAGGCTTTGCGCTTTTTGGGGTTGTCTCCTAATAAAAAAACAGTTTTGGTCGTAGGAGGAAGCTTGGGCGCTCGGACAATCAATCGTAGTATTCAGAACGGTTTAGACAAATTATTTGCATCAGATGCAGATGTACAGGTTATTTGGCAGACAGGAAGATATTATCAACAGGAGGCATTGAAGCATTTGAAAGCTTATCGGGGCATGCCTATCTGGTGTTCCGACTTTATTACCCGTATGGATTATGCCTATGCGGCTGCAGACTTGATTATCTCTCGTGCTGGAGCAAGTTCGATTTCCGAACTTTGTTTGTTAGGAAAACCGGTAATATTAGTGCCGTCCCCAAATGTGGCAGAAGATCATCAAACTAAAAATGCACAGGCCTTGGTGGATAAAAATGCTGCAGTTATGGTGATAGATAAAGAGGCGGAAAAAGAATTAGTTTCAAAGGCTTTGGAGCTTATATATGACGAAGAACGTTTAAACTCTTTAAGTAAAAATATAGCGATGTTAGCTCAGCACCAGAGCGCAGAACGTATTGTGGATGAGATGATCAAGATTATAAAATAATTATCTTTGCAAGACAGAATACAACAACGGGATATCATGGATATAAATACTATAAAATCAGTCTATTTTGTTGGAGCCGGTGGGATAGGTATGAGCGCCTTGATTCGCTATTTTCTTGCGAATGGTAAAAAGGTGGCCGGTTATGACAAAACTCCTTCTAAGCTGACGGAACAGTTAAACGAGGAAGGAGCGGAAATCCATTATGAGGATCATATTGATTTGATACCGGAAGGGTGTAAGAATCCAAAGGAAACTTTGGTTGTTTATACACCGGCTGTCCCAGATTCCCATACGGAACTTTGTTATTTCCGTGCGAATGGCTTTGAGGTGATGAAACGAGCGAAGGTTTTAGGTGAAATCACGAATTGTAGCCGTGGTCTTTGCATTGCCGGAACGCATGGCAAGACAACAACTTCTTCTATGGTTGCTCATTTGCTAAAACAGTCGCAGGTGGATTGTAATGCCTTTTTGGGGGGAATTTTGAAAAATTATGACAGTAATTTGATGTTGTCGTCAAAAAGTGATTTAACAGTGATAGAAGCTGATGAGTTTGATCGCTCTTTTCATTGGTTATCTCCTTATATGGCAGTTATAACTTCAGCAGATCCAGATCATTTGGATATCTATGGGACACCAGAAGCTTATCGGGAAAGTTTTGAACATTTCACTTCGTTGATTCGTCCGGATGGATGTTTAATTATGAAAAAAGGTATCCATGTGACACCTCGTTTACAGTCTGGTGTGAAATTTTTCACCTATTCAGGAGCACGAAATTTGGACACAGATATGGATATTTGTGATGTCGATTTTTATGCAGAGAATGTGCGTATAGGAAATGGTGAGATTGTTTTTGACTTTGTAGGACCGGATGTCCGTATAGAGAATATCCAGTTGGGTGTGCCGGTTAAGGTTAATATAGAAAACGGTGTGGCTGCGATTGCTGTTGCATGGCTGAATGGTGTTACTCCAGAAGAGATAAAGAAAGGTATGATTAGCTTTGCCGGTCCACGTCGTCGCTTTGATTTTCATTTGAAGAAAGAGCAAGTTGTATTGATTGATGACTATGCACATCATCCGGCAGAGTTGGAAGCAAGTATCCTTTCAGTGAAAGAGTTATATGCCGGTCGTAAAGTTACTGGCATCTTTCAACCTCATTTGTATTCACGGACACGTGATTTTGCTTCTGAATTTGCAGCAAGTCTTTCTCTTTTGGATGAATTAATATTGTTGGACATCTATCCTGCACGTGAAGAGCCGATTCCAGGGGTTACCTCAAAGATTATTTTTGATGCTGTAACTATTGGTGAAAAAAGGATGATTCAGAAAGATGATTTGTTGGATTTGATAGCAAAGGAACTGGATCGTTTTGAAGTGGTATTAATGGTGGGTGCAGGTAATATAGAGTTACTTATTAATCCTGTAAAACAAATTTTGGATAAAAAAGAATAGATGGTTGTCCGTGTTATATCCATAATTGTAGCGACATTGTTGTTCTGTTACATAGTGTTTGTCTCATATTTCTTTCGGGAAAGCCGTGGAGGAAAGGATTGTCATGATCTTGAGATTGTCGTTTTAGATAGTTTAGACAAACACTTTGTCAGTGAAAACGACCTGAAGTTTATACTTCAAAGGGCAGGTTTAAATCCGATAAATAAGCCTATTGATGAGGTCAATACTGATCTGATAGAAAACGAGCTTTTAAAGAATGAGATGATTGCTGAGGTTGAAGTTTATAAAACTCCATCCGGCTTGGTTAAATTGGAAGTTGAACAAAAAATCCCTATATTGCGCATTCTTGGCTCTAAAGGAAATTATTATGTGGATAATTTAGGGACAACCATGCCAGTTAGCCATCGATATGTAGCTCATGTACCGGTTGTAAGTGGATTTGTGGAGAAAGAGTTAGCGATAGGTGAGCTATATAAGTTTGCTCTTTTCTTACAAGAAAATGATTTTTGGAATAGTCAAATAGAACAAATATATGTTCATCCTGATAATGAAATAGAATTGATACCTCGGGTAGGTAACCATCGGATTGTATTGGGAACATTGGCTGATTTTGAAAAGAAACTGGAAAATCTCAAACTCTTTTACGAAAAGGCGATTCCTAAAGTGGGTTGGGAGAAATACAGTATAATAAATTTAAAATATAAAAACCAGATTGTTTGTACTAAAAAATAAGAATATGGCATACACAGACTTTATAGTAGCCATTGATCTTGGCACATCTCACATGGTCGGCATGGTGGGAACGAAAAATCCTTCCGGAGAACTTTCTATAATTGCTTATGAAGTAGAAAAGGTGGATACATGTATTCGGAGAGGATGTGTGTATAATATAAAAGATACCGCTTATAAGATTGTAGGACTTGTACGGAAGTTAGAAAATAAATTGGGAGGAACACGTATCTCAAAAATTTATATGGGTGTAGGAGGGCAGTCTCTTCGAACAATTGATCATTCTGTTTCTAAATTATTAGGGAATGGAGTGGTGACAGAAAAAACGTTGCAAGAGATTGATCAAGAATGCCGTCAATATACACCGGAGTTGTTGAATGTGTTAGATATTGCTTCTCCTGTATATTATTTGGATAACCAGTTAGAAGCGAATCCGATAGGATTGTCATGCTCTCGTATCGAGGCGCGCTATAAATTGATTGTAGGTCGTCCTGCACTTCGAGATTCAGTTACGAAAAATATGGTGGAACATATAAAGACGGAAGTAGCTGGTGTTATTGTTTCTCCTTTGGCTTTGGCAGATTTGATTTTAACAGATATTGAAAAAGAAAATGGAAGTGCATTGATTGATTTTGGAGCAGGTGTAACTTCTGTTACAATGTTTAAGGGAGGTAAATTACTCGGTTTGTATGTGATTCCTTTGGGAAGCCATTTGATAACAAAGGATTTAATGACTCTTGATAATCTATCAGAAAAAGAGGCTGAACGGATTAAACGAACTGAAGGCAATGCTATTTGGGAAAAAGAAAAAGAACCTCGGCCAATCCCTGTAGATTTAGCGGATGGAAGACATGCAAGCGTGAAGTCTTCTGATGTTAATAATGTTGTAGAAGCTCGTAGTCGCGAAATCATTGAAAATATTTACGCTCGTTTGGAAGAGGTTGGTGTGGCAAATGATACAGGCTTTAAACTTGTGATTGCAGGAAATGGATCAACCTTAAAGAATTTACGAGAAGCACTTGTGGACCGTTTCAAAATGGAAGTTCGATATGCTTCTGTTAGAAAAGATTTCATAAAAGAGGGAGAAATGATTGCAAATAATCCAGAATATACAACTGCTACAGCATTGTTATTGAAAGGGATTGAAAACTGTGCAGTTATTCCTGAACCGGTAGTGACTATAAAAGAATCTAAACCTATTTCTGCAGAAGCTCCTGTTGTAGAACAAGAACCAGTTGTTGTAGAAAATATTGAGGTTAAGAAAACTGAGTCTGAAGTGAAAAATCCAATTCGTGGAGGGGAGAATTCTAAGGGAGGAAATAATACTAAAGAAAGAAGTGGTGGATTTTTTGGTAGATTCTTTGATAACGTATCTGGGAAATTAGGTGAAATCTTGGATGAAGAGGCTTGATTAATCTAAGAATAATTAAACATTAGATAAAGATGGAAGATAAAATATATGATTTTGATATGGCAAAAGCTCCTCAGACGATTATTAAAGTAATCGGTGTCGGTGGAGGAGGAGGAAATGCTGTTAGCAATATGTATCGTGAAGGTATTCGTGATGTCTCTTTTGTTTTGTGTAATACAGATAACCAAGCTCTACAGAAATCAGAAGTTCCGGACAAACTTTTAATCGGACAGAATACAACTCATGGATTAGGCTCTGGAAATGTTCCGGAAGTGGGAAAAAAAGCTGCGGTTGAAAGTGAGAACGATATTCGTAAAATGTTGGATGACGGAACCCGTATGGCTTTTGTCACTGCAGGAATGGGGGGAGGAACAGGTACTGGTGCAGCTCCTGTTGTTGCAAAGATTTCTAAAGAGATGGGAATTTTGACTGTAGGTATTGTTACAATTCCGTTTGTCTTTGAAGGCCGTCCGAAGATAGTAAAAGCTCTTAGGGGCGTTCGTAACATGGCACAAAATGTAGACTCTTTACTTGTAATAAATAATGAGCGTCTTAGAAACTTTGCAGATATGCCTATTCCGCAGGCAAATAGGAAAGCAGATGAAACGTTGACTATTGCGGCAAAGAGTATTGCTGAGATTGTAACTACCAATCTTGAACAGAATGTCGATTTTGCAGATGTGGATACAACTATGCGTAATAGTGGTGTCGCCTTGATTAGTATTGGGTTTGGTGAAGGTGATGGACGTTTACATCAAGCGATAAATGAAGCATTGGAAAATACGTTGGTAAATGATGTAAATAATATATTCAATGCGCAACGAGTTGCTTTCGTTATCTACTATAGCCATGAAGATGAACTTAGAATCAGTGAAATGGATTATATCCATAATTTCATGAAGCAGTTTAAAACAGAGTATGAAGTGAAATGGGGGCATGGATATGATGATAGTTTAGGACATAAGATTAAAATCACAATCTTGGTGACAGGATTTGGATTGGAAGATATCTTGACAAAAACAGAACAACAGGTTCTTAATACGGATGAAGAGATTCGGGCGGCAGCAGAAAAAGCGGCAGCAGAAAAGAAGAAAAGGGAAGAAGAGGATGAACTGATGTTGAGATATTATGGTGATTATATGGATGCTCTTCCACAAGTAGAAATTGTGGTTCTTACAACAGAAGAATTGGACGATGATAACTTGATAGCATTTTTGGAAGAGAGACCTGCATATAAACGAAATGTGAAAGACATTCAACAAATCAGAAAAGGTTCAAATGATTTAGCCTCTGCTACTCAAAAGATAGTAAGTAACTCTGTTGTTAATCATGGACAGAAACCGAAAGGTGGAACAGTAATAAGTTTCTAATAAATATAATGAGATATGGATTTATTTGAAAAAGTCAGCGAAGACATAAAAAACGCAATGAAAGCGAAAGATAAAGTCGCATTGGAAACGTTGAGAAATGTAAAGAAATTCTTTTTGGAAGCTAAAACAGCTCCAGGGGCAAATGATACATTGACTGATACTGATGCTTTAAAGATTATGCAGAAATTGGTCAAACAGGGTAAAGATTCTGCTATGATTTATCAACAACAAGGTCGACAGGATTTGGCTGATGCCGAATTGGCACAAGTTGTTGTTATTGAAAAATATTTACCAAAACAGATGTCTATAGAAGAATTGGAGGTAGAGTTAAAAGTAATTATAGCACAGGTAGGAGCAACAAGTCCTAAGGATATGGGTAAAGTGATGGGTATTGCATCCAAGGCTTTAGCCGGAAAAGCGGAAGGACGTGCTATCTCTGAAGCGGTAAAAAGATTATTAAGCGAATAGGAAATATAGAAAGATACTATGATTTCATTTGTTTGTTGCCTTGTAGCACTGGTTTTAGGATATTTCGTTTATGGAAAATTTATAGAACGGGTGTTTGGAGTTGAAGTTCAACGAACAACACCGGCTTATACAAATCAAGATGGAGTGGATTATATACCGATGCCTTCTTGGAAAGTATTCATGATTCAATTCCTGAATATAGCTGGTTTAGGGCCAATATTTGGTGCTATTATGGGAGCAAAATTTGGTACAGCTTCTTTTTTGTGGATAGTAATAGGTAGTATTTTTGTAGGAGCAGTTCATGACTATTTGGCAGCCATGTTATCTCTACGCCAAAATGGGGAAAGTTTGCCTGAGATAGTAGGACGTTATTTAGGCGTAAACTTTAAACAGTTTATGCGAATCTTTACGGTAATATTGATGACTTTAGTTGGAGCTGTCTTTGTTGCAGGTCCGGCAGGTTTGTTGGCAAGTTTAACTCCAGAACATTTAGATGTCACTTTTTGGATCATAGTCGTCTTTTTGTATTATGGTTTAGCCACTCTGTTACCTGTAGATAAGATAATAGGGAAGGTTTATCCATTATTTGCTATTGCTCTATTGTTTATGGCTATTGGTATTTTGATTATGTTGTTTGTTCATTTCCCTGCTTTGCCGGAAATAACAGATGGATTATCAAATACTCATCCAAATAAACTGCCAATTTTCCCGATTATGTTTGTAAGTATAGCATGTGGAGCTATCTCCGGTTTTCATGCGACACAAAGTCCGTTAATGGCTCGTTGTCTGAAAAATGAAAAATATGCTCGTCCAATCTTTTATGGATCAATGATTACAGAGGGAATTGTTGCTTTGATTTGGGCTGCAGCAGCTACTTATTTCTTTCAAGAAAATGGAATGGGAGAAAGTAATGCAGCTGTAGTAGTTGATAGTATAACAAAGGAATGGCTGGGAACTGCTGGGGCGGTGTTAGCTATGTTAGGGGTTATTGCTGCTCCTATTACTTCAGGTGATACCGCTTTTCGTTCTGCACGCTTAATTATTGCTGATTTTTTGCATTTAGAACAGCGTACGATTTTAAAACGATTGATGATTAGCGTGCCTCTTTTTGTTGCAGCAATAGCATTATTGCTTTATAGCCTAAAAGACCAAGAAGGTTTTGATATGATTTGGCGTTATTTTGCTTGGTGTAATCAAACACTTGCAGTGTTTACATTGTGGGCTTTGACTGTTTATTTGGTTAGTGTAAGGAAGTGTTATTTTATTACTTTGATTCCGGCTTTGTTTATGACAGCTGTATGTTCTACCTATATCTTTGTTGCTCCTGAAGGTTTTGGGTTGGATATGACAGTCTCACAAATTATAGGAGTATCAATTACGGCTTTTACTTTGATTGTTTTTTTGTTGTGGAAGAGAAAGCAGGTGAATATTTGATCTGAGTTTATAAAAAGAAATAGAAGAGTTGAGAAACACCTTATATATGTTTATAACATTTGGTAGTTTCTCAACTCTTTTTTTTGTTCTGTCGCTTTTTGATCTGTAACTTGGTCCATCAGTTCCCAAAAACGTTTGCTATGGTTCATTTCAACTGTATGGCATAATTCATGTAGAAGTACATAGTCAATCAAATGCCAGGGTAATAACATGATGGAAAGAGATATGTTAATGTTACGTTTGACTGTACAGCTTCCCCAGTGCCCTTTACTGTTTTGGATTTTAAGATTGTTATAACTAAAACCATATTTTTGTGCTAACATCTGTAAACGGACAGGCAATAAACGTTTTGCTTCATGTCTAAGTGCTTTCTCTATAAATCCTTTTAAAATGGATTGTACACTTTCTTCTGTAAAATCAGTATGCATTGGGCAGGCTATATGTAGAATTTCATTCTCTAATCTCATATAAAAATCAGATCTGTCAGAACGAAAAATATGAGTACAAAAGGTTGCCGTTTTTAATTGTGTCTGATCTGTAATAAGAGGACGAGCAGGATGTTTTATTAAAGCTGCTTGTATTTTCCCTTTGTTCTTTTGGATAAAATCCCACAAACGATTCATATCTCCTCCTATAGGCATAGTTGCAATAATCTTTCCTTTTGAGATTTTTAAGGTATAATGTCTTGCACGAGCCGTAGTACGAAGAAGGATTGTCCCTAACTCTTTGTCTTGTATAATCTTTTCCATATTCTTAGACAAAAGTAATATTTTGTAGGAAACAATATATGATTGGATTTATTATCTTTGCGCTTAAAATAAAGTAAGTATAAACCATATAATAAATGAAATAAACATGAGTAAGAAAGCCCTTTTAATGATTCTTGATGGCTGGGGTATCGGCGATCAGGGTAAAGACGATGTAATCTTTAATACGCCTACTCCTTACTGGGATAGTTTGTTGGCAAATTACCCTCATTCTCAATTGCAAGCGAGTGGTGAAAATGTAGGGTTGCCAGATGGGCAGATGGGTAATTCTGAAGTAGGACACTTGAATATTGGAGCCGGCCGTATTGTTTATCAAGATTTGGTAAAAATCAATCGTGCATGTGCTGATAATAGTATTATGCAGAATCCCGAAGTTGTTTCTGCTTTCTCTTATGCCAAAGAAAATGGGAAAAACATCCATTTTATGGGCTTGACTTCAAATGGGGGAGTACATAGCTCTTTTGATCATTTGTTTAAACTTTGTGATATCGCAAAAGAATATGGAATTGGTGAACGTACCTTTATTCACTGTTTTATGGATGGTCGTGATACTGATCCAAAGAGTGGTAAAGGATTCATAGAACAATTGACTGCTCACTGTGAACAATCTGCGGGAAGAATAGCCTCTATTGTGGGACGTTTTTATGCGATGGATCGTGATAAACGTTGGGAACGTGTAAAAGAAGCATACGATTTGTTGATAGAAGGAAAAGGTAAACAAGCTAATGATATGGTTCAGGCTATGCAAGAATCATACGATGAAGGTATCACTGATGAGTTTATCAAACCGATTAATAATGCGACAGTTGATGGTACAATTAAAGAAGGAGATGTCGTAATCTTCTTTAACTATCGAAATGACCGTGCAAAAGAGTTGACTATTGTTTTGACTCAGCAAGATATGCCTGAGCAGGGTATGCATACAATCCCGGGTTTGCAGTACTATTGTATGACTCCATACGATGCCTCTTTTACCGGTGTTCATATTTTGTTTGACAAAGAAAATGTACAGAATACCTTAGGAGAGTATTTGGCAGCTAATGGTAAAACACAACTTCATATAGCAGAAACAGAGAAGTATGCGCATGTAACTTTCTTCTTCAATGGAGGTCGTGAAACCCCGTATGACGCGGAAGAGCGTATTTTGGTTCCTTCCCCTAAAGTGGCGACATACGATTTGAAACCGGAAATGAGTGCCTATGAAGTGAAAGATAAATTGGTGGAAGCTATCCAAACTCAGAAATATGACTTCATTGTTGTGAATTATGCAAATGGTGACATGGTTGGTCATACTGGTATTTATGGAGCTATTGAAAAAGCAGTTACAGCTATTGACAACTGTGTGAAAGATACGGTTGAGGCTGCTAAGTCTAACGGTTATGAAGTAATCATTATTGCTGACCATGGTAATGCTGACCATGCGTTGAATGAAGATGGTACACCTAATACCGCTCACTCTTTGAATCCGGTTCCATTTGTATATGTGACAGAAAACAAGGATGCGAAAGTGGAGAATGGTGTATTGGCTGATGTGGCTCCGTCTATCCTTCATATTTTAGGTATGGAACAACCTGCAGAGATGACAGGTAAAGATTTGATTAAGTAATATATCTTTTTATAGTGACGGATTAGAAGCGTTGAATATCTTCTAATCCGTTTTTTTTATACAATTTAGATTATACCCCAGTATATTACTCTTGTTCGAAACCAGAAAGGATGTAAAATATGATACAAATAGATGATGTTGTTGTTTCTCTTGATGTGCTTCAAGAGAAATTTTTATGTGATTTAGCTGCTTGTAAAGGAGAATGTTGTATTGAAGGAGATGCCGGTGCCCCTGTAGAACAGGATGAAGTGGCTCGATTAGAAGAGGTACTCCCGATTATTTGGGAGGATCTGTCTCCGGAAGCACGCGCTGTAATTGATAAACAAGGAGTTGTTTATGTCGATGAAGAGGGAGATTTGGTTACCTCCATTGTGAATGGTAAAGATTGCGTTTTTACCTGCTATGATGAGAAAGGTTCTTGTTATTGTGCCATCGAAAAGGCTTATCGTGCTGGTAAAACAGATTTTTATAAGCCGGTCTCATGTCATCTTTATCCGATTAGGGTTGGGGATTACGGCCCTTATAAAGCGGTCAATTATCATCGTTGGAATGTTTGTAAGGCGGCCGTCTTATTAGGTAAAAAGGAAAATGTTCCGGTCTATAAATTTCTCAAAGAACCTTTGATCCGTAAATTCGGACAAGAATGGTATGAAGCATTGGAAGAGGTTGCTATGGAATGGGAAAAACAGAACAACGGTTAATGGATATCCATTAACCGTTGTTCTTTATCAGTTCAATGCTTTGACCCTCATCCTTAAGATAGGTCTCAATGTGTCGTTTCTTTTTCTCTTCCAATATCTCATTGATGGCAATTAAAATACCGGTTTCCTCTACCTCTCCAAATTCATGATTGACAGCAGTACCGAAGACACGCATTTTGGGGGATAAGCTCATATAAGCATTAACCAAAGGAGGTACATTGATCCCTAATTTTCTTACTTCCTGGTTTAATACTTTGTAATTCTCCTTGAAATTGTCATATTGGAATATCTTTTGCATACTCTTTTCGTCAATATCCGTTTTCAGAGGAACAATAGGAAAGACCAATTTCTCCAAATCCGGGAAATGCATGTTCAGGAAATACAAGATGAGGTTACGAGCTTCAGTATTGTATGTGTTATACATCGTCACTTTTCCGAAATAATACTGTAAACTTGGGTCTATGACGGAAAGGGCTCCTAAACCATCCCACAGATTGTCCAATACGAATAATCCTTTCGTGTTCCCGCATCGGGTGGCCTGATATTCCAAAGAGACAAAAGATCTGCCTAATTCGACTGTGTGAGGCAGATAGTTTTGAATAAATGTATCGGAGTAATTGAATAGATGCGAGGTCGCTAAAATCGGTTTGCCGTTTTTGTCTAATTGGACATCTGAACCACAAAGGAATCTATATCCTCCTAAAATTTCTTCATTCTCCGGACACCAAACAATCAGTTGGCGATAAGCGTTTTCCATGGTGTCAAATTCGTCAATGTCCACCGGAAAACCGGTACCCCCTCCATTGTTTCGGAACGCTATTTCCCGAAGCCTCCCGATTTCTTGCATCACATGTGGTGCGTCATGAGCTGTGACGACATAGATTTCATTATTAGATTTATTGGTCTTCCGTAACAATTTCTCTTTTGTCAGCTCCGCTCTAAGAAATGCCCGGTCGACAGGTTTGATGATCTCTTGCATATAATGATGGTTATTTCTTTAAATTATACACTATGTCCTTAATCCACTTAGCCCATTCAGCCGGTTTGCGTTCTCTGGTGAATGTTTGCCAAGGAATCGGCTTTCCAAAATGAATATGGAATGTCTTATGCTTGCTTTTGAACATTTCATCAGGCAGAAAAATCATTTCATAATTCATTTTTATCTCTAACGCTTTTCGAATATTTGCTAAGTTATAAAAGAAATTGGAATTGTTTCCGTCAAAGTAAACCGGAATAATATCCCGTTGGTGTTCGATGGCCTTTTGGATAAAAGACTTTTTCCATTCCAAATCCATAATTTTTCCCTCTTGCCTACGTGAACAAAGACCGGCAGGGAAAGTTATGATTTGATTGTCCGAAGCATAAGCCTCTTCAATCAGTAGGGCATTCTTTTTCCCTTGTGCCCCATGTTTATTGATTGGAACAAAGATGTTTTTCAGATTGGGTATGTAAAGGAGTAGATCGTTTACCAAATAACGGATGTTTCCATTAAAATGGTTTCCGATGATTGCAGACAGACAAATACCATCCAAACCTCCTAACGGATGGTTGGATGCAAAAATGTATCGTCCCTCTGTTGGGATATTGCTCTCATTCACCAAATCCAAATGCAAATCGAAATAGCTGATAAGCTGTTGCATAAAGGCTACTCCTTCTTTATCGTGGTAACGACGCAAGATCTCATTTAGTTCCTCTTGGTGAATGGTTCGAATCAGATAGTTCACCACAAATGCAGGGAGTTTCTGTGCCGCCGAAGGGGCTTTTTGTTGTAGTATTTGTTTGATATCTATCTGTGTTATACCCTCTTGTACCATTCCTTATAACTATTACAAGTGACAAAGATAAAAGATATAATTCAAACTCCTTGCTTTCGGTATAAGAAATTGAATAGAATACTAAACACTTTGTGTTTTTTATTTGTTTCTTTTGATTAAGAATACGCTTTGTAAGGTTATTTGACGTTTTTATTTGCATTAACTGCTTTTATATCAGTTGGATAATGGCATTTTGGTAGTATGTGTATAATGCATTTTTAACAATTAAAACCTTTATTTTTTACATATTTTGTGTAAATATTAAGTCAAAACATACGTTATTTGTCATGAAGAAAAAGAGATATTTATTGATATGAAAAAGTCAACGATATGGTTACTTGCGGTGGTGATGGCTTTTGCATTTGCCGGATTGCTCTTTTTACAGGTTCAGTATGTGAGTATTATTCTTAAGAAAAGTAGTGAACAGTTTAACGAGACAGTCAAACGGTCGATGCATCAGGTTTCCAAAAATTTGGAATTAGATGAGACCCGTCGTTTTTTGGAAGAGGATTTAAGTCGTGATGAAGCAAATAATTTTCTATATCAGAGTGGGCAATCTGGTTTAGGAAATGAGATTATTTCTGAAAAGAAATACAAGATGCAGTTTACGAAGTCCGATGGCACTGTGGAGCAAATCGAATTCCATAGTGACATCCGGACTCGTAAAATCGAACCGATGTCATCACTTAGCCAAAAAAAGGCGAACAGTATTGTGAGTACGTCCAAAGATTTGCAACAGACTTTGAAGCATCGTTATCATTACCAAAGTGGATTGGTCAATGAGGTTATCTTAAGTATCTTGCATACGGCTAACCTAAGACCTATTGAGGAGAGGGTTGACTTTAAAAAGCTGAATAATTACTTAAAATCAGAATTTATTAACAATGGTTTGAACCTGCCTTTTATCTTTTCTGTTATAAATAAAGATGGAAAGGTGGTATATCAGAGTGGGGAGATACCTCCAGTGACGGATGTCATCACGCAGGTTTTATTTCCCAATGATCCTCCTTCAAAACAAAATTTCTTGAAGGTTTATTTTCCTACAAAGGGGGATTATATCTCGAGTTCTGTGACCTTTATCGTGCCGTCAATCATCTTCTCGTTGATATTGTTGGTGACGTTCATCTTTACCATCTATATCGTATTCCGACAGAAGCGGCTATCAGAGATGAAGAATGATTTCATTAACAATATGACGCATGAGTTAAAGACACCGGTCTCAACGATTTCACTTGCGGCTCAGATGTTGAAGGATTCGGATATAACGAAAAGCCCGGATGTCTTTAAGCATATTTCCGGAGTGATCAATGATGAAACCAAACGGTTGAGTTTCTTGGTTGAGAAGGTTTTGCAGATGTCGCTCTTTGAACGTCAGAAGGCTGCGCTTAAGTTGAAGGAGGTGGATGCCAATGATCTTTTGGCTACGGTGGCCAATACTTTTACGTTGAAAGTAGAAAAGTATAACGGCTCTATAGATATTGACCTGCAAGCAGAAGAGTCAACGATTTATGTCGATGAGATGCATATCACGAATGTTTTGTTTAACCTGTTGGACAATGCTGTCAAGTATCGGCGGATGGAAACTCCTCTGACATTGATGTGTCGCACTTGGAATGAGAATGGAAAGTTGTTGGTCTCTATTGAAGACAACGGTATAGGAATCAAAAAAGAGTATTTGAAGAAGATCTTCGACCGTTTCTTCCGTGTGCCGACAGGCAATGTGCATGACGTGAAAGGGTTCGGGTTAGGTTTGGCTTACGTTAGGAAAATCGTGGAAGACCATAAAGGCTCGATTCGTGCCGAGAATGGTCCCGGCAATATAGGAACAAAATTTATTATTACTTTACCTCTTATAAAAAGTTAGTTATGGAAGAAAAACTAAAAATCTTCTTTTGTGAAGACGATGAGAACTTAGGTATGCTGTTAAGAGAATACTTACAGGCAAAGGGTTATGTGGCTGATCTTTTCTCTGACGGAGAAGCCGGTTATAAAGGGTTCACCAAAGGAAAGTACGACCTTTGTGTGTTGGACGTGATGATGCCGAAGAAAGATGGTTTTACGTTGGCACAGGAAATCCGTTCCATCAACCCTGATATTCCAATCATCTTCCTTACTGCAAAGACGATGAAGGAAGATATTTTGGAAGGATTCAAGATCGGTGCGGATGACTATTTGACAAAACCTTTCAGCATGGAAGAGCTGTTGCTTCGTATCGAAGCTATCCTTCGCCGTGTAAAAGGAAAGAAAATGAAAGATATTCCTTTCTATAAGTTAGGAAACTTCTTGTTTGACACTCAGAAACAGACATTGGCGATTGACAGCAAGGTAACGAAGTTGACAACCAAAGAGTGTGAATTATTAAGTCTGCTTTGTGCGCATGCCAATGAGATTTTGGAACGTAACTATGCGTTGAAGACCATTTGGGTGGATGATAACTATTTCAATGCACGCAGCATGGATGTGTACATTACGAAGTTACGTAAACTGTTGAAAGACGATCCGGGAATTGAAATCATCAATATCCACGGGAAAGGTTACAAACTGATAACCCCTTCTAACGAAGATACCGCTCGTGAAGAGGGAATCCAGGTGTTGTAATAGGGCTTCCTTTTTCCGGATTACATCGGAGGTAATCTGAAATGGGTCGGAGGTAATCGAATTTACATCCGATGTAATTTGAGGCAGATACCTATGTAATAAAAAACCTTGGGTATGGAATTTTTATTCCTTGCCCAAGGACTTTTTTTATCCCCTGAAGCAAAAAACATTCCTTATACCTTAATAAATATAGAGCTACTTTTTAAGAAAAAGAAACACTTTGGGAAGCCGAAAAACGTCATTTGAGGAGAAAAAGCCCGTTTTTTACTTTTTTACCTTAAACTCCTTAAGCTCCTTAAATACTTTAAAACCTTTAACCCCAGTACTTTAAGTAAAATTGACCTTTTAAGGCGAAAACCCTCTTTTTACCCTCTAAAGAAACCTGCTGAAAATGCTAATTGTCTGATGATGAGAAATCTACGAAAATAAAAATGACCAAAAAAAACGAACGGTTTTTTTGGCCATTTTCACTCTGCAAAAATACATATAGTTTTTATTCCTACAATTATTTTTCATAAATATTTTTCTTTTCTATTCCCTTTCTTATCAATCGGATAACGATTTTAGGACGAAAATACCCCTTTTGTTGTACGAAGCATTTTTACTCAAAAAAAATGACCAAAAAAACCGTTCGTTATTTCTGGTCATTATACCAAAATTAAGTTAATACGTTGAAAGACAGTGATTGACTGAATATACGTGAGAATTATATACTATTTATTAATTAATTTTTTTTATATTATGAACAAAAAGTTTTCTACACTTTTGGCACTTGCGTTGATGGCAGGTTCTGTTTCAGCTCAAAACTGGCAGACTTCTAGTTTTCCGCAGGGTGCTTATCGTACTTATGGTACTTTGAATGGTTCAGAGGAAGTTTTTGACGCATCAACTTCTACCTTTGTACCTATGAAGAATTTTGATGCAGATTTAGGTGAAGGTACATTGATGAATGGTAGCTCATTTGATAAGTTTATCAATTTCGTTGATGATACTAAATTGTATCAGTTAGAATTGGCAATCGATGATGAATTGCAACAAGGCGCTAAAGGTCGTGGTGCTTATGTTTTGATTCAAGAACGTGATTACGAAACAGGTAAGATTTATTTGCGTGCTGTTCCTAAAGCTAGAACAATTGATAACTATGGCGCAAAATTGAATGCTTCTTTGTGGACTATTAAGTATAGCAAACCTGATGGTGTGAGTGGTGGTTACTTTACTTATGTAAACAAAGAAACTGGTTATACATTGTCTTTCGATCATTCTGTTCTTGATAACGAAGTGATTTCTGAATTGCGTGATGGCGTTGCTGAATGGTCATGGTATACTGTAAACCAAGTTGCTAATGATTTCTTTGATTTTGAACGTGTTTATTCATATTTGCACAATCAAGAAAGTGATCAAGTGATGTATTTGGCATTTGGTGATGAGGCTGCTAATGATGATGACTTGAGAGTTAAATTGTCTGAGGATGGTTTCCAATATAGAAAGACTGCTGGTAAATTAGTTCAAGCAAAGGTTATCTCTTCTGCAGACGCTGGATCTCGTTTGGAAAATATTGCTGATGAAGCATTACAATTACGTCCGGTTGTTGCTATGCCATTCCACATGACAGCAGAACAATTCAACACACGTATGGATGCTGATGATAAAGAAAATGATTCATCTTTCAAATTTACTTTAAGTGAAGAATTGATTGGTGATGATGTATTTGTAGAAAATGAATTCACAGCTGTAGATTTTCTTTTCTGGTCTGACATGAAAAAAACACTTGAGGTACTTAATACTTTAAATACTGATGGTATGTCATTTACAGAAGGTGAAGTTAACTATAGTATTAATAAACATAGCTATTATCTTTCTTTTAATGTAACAGGTACAGAAGATTATTTGTTAGTGGATACAGTACGTTACGAAGAAGAAGCTAAGAAGCCATCTGCTTCTCCGGCAGTTAAATTTAACGTAAGAACACCTCGTGAATCAGATAACGACTATATGAAAGCTCGCTATGTATTCCGTGCTACTTATTTCCCTACAAACGATAGTTTGTTGATTGAACCGTTGAATGCTGCTGTTCAAAGTGATAAGGAATGGGAAGATGGAACACCTTGGGCTGCTTCAAAATGTACTCAATCATTTGTTATTGCTCAATTCTCTAAAGCAAATACTTTAGTTAATGATTATAATTATAATGGTTCAAAGACTGTATCATTAGGTAAAGCTGAAATCAATGGTTTGGGTGAAGTGTTCACTGTAGCTAAAGATGGTTTAGGAGAATTTGATCTTATCTCTTCAATTGAACGTCCGTTTGCATATTTGACACGTACAACAGTTCCTAGCGGTCTTTATTTCATCAATGTTGCAGGAAATGGTCTTGGTACAAATTGGTCAATGAATCGTGGAGAAGGTATGAGTATTGTTCATAACATGGGAACACATCTTATGTATGATACAGAAGCTCGTAATCAGGATTACAATGATATGCCAGCTACTATGTGGGTTGTTGAACAACTTGGTTGTGATCATGCTGATAACTCTGCTGCTAACAAGTATGTGAGAATCACTAACCGTGAATATAGCGATATGGTATTTGAAGGTCAGTTGTACACTTGTGCTGATGGTGATTTGATGTTTATTGATCGTACAGAAGGTGTTTATGATAATGGATTCAATGCATCTAATGGTTGGTTCAATGCTAGTGTACAAGATGGTAATAAATTCTGGTATAAAGATCATATGGCATTTACAGCTGTAGAAGATGAAGCTGCTTTAGAAGATGAACATCATGGTTACTTATGGTTACCTGAAGATTTCTTGAATAATGGTTTAGAAAATAACTTCAAAATTCAGTTGAATAATTTCTTGAATGGTGATTTGTTCATTGAACATGTTGAAGGTGAAGATCTTGAAGTTGTTGAAGATGGTGAAACTATTTTTGAAATTGGTGAAGCTGTTCTTCCGGATAATAGCGGTGTTATTACAAATAGCTTCGGTTATGCTGCTGCAGGTTTACCAGGTTTAGAAAGAAAGGCATACGTAATCAAAGTTAAAGATCAGAACTTAATTGACAATGATCGTATTTATGTAGCATTAGTTAAGGAAGATGATGGTCGTTATTATTACAGAGCTCTTCCAGAATCTGAAATTGATGGTATTGATGCACATCCAGCTTACTTCTATTTGAAAGCTGACCAATTTGTAAATGATACAACAGAAGATGCTTATGTATTAGTAAACATCAATAATCCAGAAAGTGATGATTTGGCACTTGAAAATGGTTGGACAAAAGCTGAAGTTGAATCAGGTGCAAACATGGGTACAATCCGTACACAGAACTTAGAAGATGAACCAAATGACGTAGCTAGTGCATTCTTCTTCGCTGGTATTCAGGTAAATCAATATATTGATATCGATGAAGATTATGCAGTTGATTTGAATGGTAATATTAAGATTTTCAATGGTCAGAACGAATATTTATTCGAAGACCTTCGTGATGCATCAAATGTAAGTGCAATCCAAGATATCAATCCTGACTTTGCTTACTTAGGAATTGAAAACAAATCAGTTAACGATCGTGAAGCTCGTGCTGCATTCTATGTTGATGAAGTAGTTTATGACTATGAATATATGCAACGTTACTTGTTAGGTGTACGTGTTGACTCAGTTGCTGATGGTGCAATCTGTAAGACAAAGACTCACGGTTACTGGAGTTCAATTGAAGCTGCTGAAGCTGCAGATGAAACTCACGTAGATGCTTACAATGGTTATACTTATGGTTGGTTCTTGGTTAACTTGAAGGATTCAGTAGGATTATCTTCTAACATGATGGCAAATGCAGATCTTTATAAATTCAATGCTTATACTCGTCTTGGTTTCGTTAAAGCTATCCACCAGGTTGTAGGTGATGTAGAATACTTGTATGTATTGAACTCTGATGTTGAATTTGAAGATATCATGACTATTAAGAATAATTCTGGTGAAAAGAAAGTTCTTGATCCTGATATGTTAACATCTGATTATGTTGATACACATGTTCTTAATGGTAATGTTAATACAGTTCATACTTGGTCATTCCGTAAACTTGAAGATGAACCTGAACTTGAAGATGGTAGAAGCGAAGGTTTCTTGTTAGAATCAGTATGTGATAATGTTGCATCATTCGAAGGTTCTTGGGTTAAAGTTCATAACGGTGTTCCTGTAGTTATCGAAGAAAATGCAATTGATAATCATGAAAATGAATTAGGTGCTATTGTAGAATTAATTGGTCAATCAGGTATCTTCTACTTTGCTCCAACTGAAGATGAAGCAACTGCAAATGAAGAAATCTCTGCTGCAGGTGTTCAGGTAATCGCTGGTAACGGTAACGTAACAATCGCCGGTGCTGCTGGTAAGAAAGTGGTTATCGCTAACATCTTAGGTCAGACTGTAGCTAACACAATCATCGCTTCTGACAACGCTACTATCGCTGTTCCTGCAGGTGTTGTAGTTGTTAAGGTTGAAGGTGAAGCTGCTGTTAAAGCTATCGTGAAATAAGTAAAACATTTATAATCAAATAAAATTCTAAATGTAAAGATTACGCGGGAGCGTGTGGAGGTTACTTCACACGCTTCTAAGTACCCTGAGAAAGGCGAACAGGTAATCATTAATTAATAATATAAAGTATAAAATTAAAGTTCTATCCTGCCGATCCCCCTGTGAAGGGCGATTGCAGGCACAAAACAAAGGGGTTGTCTTTATGGATAGCCCCTTTATTTGTGTAGATAGAATCCTTTTATCTACCTATAGATAGGTATTTTTATATTTCTTCTGAAAAGAGCTTTTACTATATATGGAAAAGCTGTACCTTTGTATCGCTAAACCGTAATTATAGATTTAGATAGCTTATGAGATTTGAAAACGAGAACTGGGCGCAGTTTAAAGGGGAAACATGGAAAAAAGAGATTAACGTAAGGGATTTTATCCAACACAATTACAAACCTTACGATGGTGACGATACGTTCCTTGTATCTTCTTCTGAAAAGACAAAGAAGGTATGGGATAAGTTGACCGAGATGTTTAAAGTAGAAAGAGAAAAAGGGGTTTACGACGCTGAAACAAAACTTCCTCAGAGTATTGATACATACGGTCCGGGTTATATTGACAAGGAAAACGAAGTGATTGTCGGTTTGCAAACTGATGCTCCATTGAAACGTGGTATCTTCCCGAAGGGAGGTATCCGTATGGTGGAAAACAGTTTGGAGGCGTATGGTTATCATTTGGATCCGATGACCAAAGAAATCTTTACAAAATATAGAAAGACTCATAACGAAGGTGTGTTCTCAGCTTATACTGATGAGATGTTGGCGGCTCGCCGTTCAGCTATTATCACCGGTTTGCCGGATGCCTATGGTCGTGGCCGTATCATTGGTGACTATCGTCGTGTGCCTTTGTATGGAACACAGATTTTGATTGAGGAGAAGAAACGTTTCCAAAAACGGTTGGATATTCAGGAATTGACTGAAGAGATTATCCGTAACCGTGAAGAGGTGACGGATCAGATCAAAGCGTTAAAATCATTTGAGAAAATGTGTGCAGCGTATGGCTTTGATGTGACTCGTCCGGCAAAAGATGCCCGTGAAGCTGTCCAGTTCTTGTATTTGGCCTATTTGGCTGCTGTAAAAGACCAAGACGGAGCAGCCATGTCATTAGGTCGTACCTCTACTTTCTTGGATATTTACATTGAAAAAGATATTGAAGCCGGAATATTAACAGAGGAAGAGGCACAGGAGTTGATCGATCAATTTATCATTAAATTGCGTATTGTCCGTTTCTTGCGTACACCGGAATACAATGATTTATTCTCAGGTGATCCGGTTTGGGTGACTGAATCATTGGGAGGCCAAGGGGTGGATGGCCGTTCTTTGGTGACAAAGACCTCTTACCGTTATTTGCATACTTTATATAATTTAGGCCCGGCTCCGGAACCTAACTTGACCGTTCTTTGGTTTAACAATGCCCCGGAAAACTGGAAGAAGTTCTGTGCGAAGGTTTCGATCGATACATCAGCTATCCAGTATGAAAATGACGATTTGATGCGTCCGGACTATGGGGATGATTACGGTATTGCTTGTTGTGTCTCTCCGATGAAGATTGGTAAACAGATGCAATACTTCGGTGCACGTGCTAACTTGGCAAAATGTTTGCTTTATGCAATCAATGGTGGACGAGATGAAAAATCTGGTATACAAGTAACACCGCGTTTTGAACCAATCACCAGTGAGTATTTGGATTATGACGAAGTCATGGAAAAATATGAACAGATGATGCGTTGGTTGGCGAAGGTGTATATCAATGCGTTGAAGATAATCCACTACATGCATGATAAATATGCATACGAAGCTTTTGAGATGGGACTTCATGACGGAGATGTGGAACGTATCCGTGCAACCGGTATTGCCGGATTGTCAATCGTGGCCGATTCGTTGGCGGCTATCCGTGATACGAAGGTCAGAGTAATCCGTGACGAACGTGGTTTGGCGGTAGACTTTGAACGTGAAGGCGAATATGTTCCTTTTGGAAATAACGATGAACGTACAGATAGCATTGCTGTAGATATTACAGAAAAGTTCATGGAATATTTGCGTCAGCATCAGACTTATCGTAAAGCAACGCCAACACAATCTATCTTAACGATTACCTCTAATGTGGTGTATGGAAAGAAGACCGGGGCAACACCGGATGGTCGTCCTGCCGGAACTCCGTTTGCACCGGGTGCGAATCCGATGAACGGCCGTGATCAAAAAGGTGCTGTTGCTGCTTTGGCTTCTGTGGCAAAACTTCCGTTCCAGCATGCACATGATGGTATTTCATATACATTTGCTGTTTCTCCTGCTACATTAGGAAAAGAACGTGATATTCAAATCAACAACTTGGTTAGCCTATTGGATGGTTATTTCACTCCGGATGGTGGCCAGCATTTGAATGTGAATGTCTTCGATAAAGAATTGTTGGTAGATGCAATGGAACATCCGGAAAAATATCCGCAGTTGACAATTCGTGTATCAGGTTACGCTGTGAACTTCGTGAAGTTGACACGTGAACAGCAGTTGGATGTGATTTCTCGTACAATCAATCAATCTTTATAATCCATTGGTTGGAAAGATACATTCTTTAGAGAGTTTCGGGACCGTTGATGGTCCCGGAATTCGTTTTGTAGTCTTCATGCAAGGCTGCCCGCTCCGTTGTCAATATTGTCATAACCCGGATACGTGGGAGGTGAATCGTGAAACACCTTATTTGTTGGAGCCGGAGGCATTGCTTACGGAGGTTTTACGCTATAAGAATTTTATTGCTAAAGGAGGTGTGACGGTTACAGGAGGTGAACCGCTTTTACAACCACTTTTTTTAAAGGATTTTTTCCGCCTTTGTAAAGAGAATGCCCTCCATACGGCATTGGATACTTCCGGTTATATCTGTTCGGATAGGGCTTTGGAAGTGTTGGATTATGTTGATTTAGTTTTATTAGACATCAAGACCATTGACTCCTCTTTGCATACCCGATTAACCGGTGTAGAGCAAAAAAATACCTTCGCTTTTTTAGAAGAATTAGAACATCGCCAAATCCCTACGTGGATTCGACACGTCTTAGTTCCCGGATTGACAGATGAGGATGTCTCCTTGGAACGAATGGCACAATACCTTAGTTCCTATAAAACCATTCAAAAGATCGAATTACTCCCTTATCATACAATGGGTGTACATAAGTATGAGGCATTGGGAATTGATTATCCATTAAAAGGAGTTGAACCATTATCTAAAGATCGGTTGGATCATGCAAAGGCGATCTTTCGTAAGTGGGGCTTTGTTTTTTAATTGTTTGCTAACCATTCTTTGTTTTTATCTATTGGTGTATAAAAATTATCGATTGGAAAAACTCTTTCAATCAACCTTTTACAATTTATATTTGTTCTACAAACAAGAAAATAGTATAAATCATTTAAATAGTAAAAGGTATGACAACAATTATCAATTCACAAATTCCGGAGTTTAAAGTTCAAGCATTTCAGAATGGTGTTTTCAAGACGGTTACCCATGAAGACTTGAAAGGAAAATGGGCGATCTTCTTCTTTTATCCGGCTGATTTTACTTTTGTATGTCCGACAGAATTGGTGGATATGGCTGAGAAATATGGTAAGTTCCAAGAGATGGGTGTAGAAGTATATTCTGTAAGTACGGATTCACATTTTGTGCATAAAGCATGGCATGATGCTTCAGAATCGATTCGTAAAATCAAATATCCGATGTTGGCAGATCCTACGGGAACATTAAGTCGTGCTTTTGGTGTAATGATCGAAGAGGAGGGTATGGCTTATCGTGGTACGTTTGTCGTAAACCCGGAAGGGAAAATTAAGTTGGCTGAAATTCAGGACAATGGTATCGGTCGTAATGCGGATGAATTGCTTCGCAAAGTGGAAGCAGCCCAGTTTATTGCCTCTCATCCGAATGAAGTATGTCCGGCAAAGTGGAAGAAAGGGGATAGTACTTTGAAGCCGAGTATTGATTTGATTGGAAAAATTTAAATAAGCAGGGTCGTTTATCAAGGGAGGAAAGAGTATGTTGGATGTTGAAATGAAAAAACAGTTGTCGGCTATTTTTGCGGAACTGGATTCATATTACTTATTGGATGTCGTAGTAGCATCAAATCATGAAAGCCGGGAAGAAATAATTGAACTGATGGAGGATGTGGCTTCCTGTTCAAGCCATATCACCTGCCGGATTTCAGAAGGAGAAGGACTGCGATTGGCTCTATTCAAGGATGAACAACCTACCGGTATCTCTTTTCGAGCTGTCCCAAATGGACATGAGTTTACCTCCTTGTTGTTGGCGATATTGAATAGTGATAGTAAAGGGAAAAATATCCCTGATAAGAGTTTATGTGCTCGTATTTGTGCGTTGAAAGGTCCGATAGAACTGACAACGTATGTTTCACTGACCTGTACTAATTGCCCGGATGTTGTACAAGCATTGAATGTTATGGCAGTCTTGAATCCACAAATCATACATGAAACCGTAGATGGAGCGATCAACCAAGAGGAGGCGGAAATAATGAAGGTACAAGCGGTTCCGGCTGTTTTCGCTGATGGAAAATTGATTCATGTGGGACGTGGTGATTTGGGGGAACTTTTGTCAAAACTGGAGGAAAAATATGGCTCTCAGGATGAAGTGGTTGATTCCTTTGTAAAGGAATATGATGTGATTGTGGTTGGCGGAGGCCCAGCCGGAGCTTCTGCTGCCATCTATTCGGCTCGAAAAGGTTTGAATGTAGGAATGGTGGCGGAACGTGTAGGCGGACAGGTTAAAGAAACTGTTGGTATAGAGAATATGATCTCTGTCCCTCAAACAACCGGAGCACAGTTAGCCAATGACTTGTATGCACACATACGTCATTATCCGATTGACGTTTTTGAACATCGGCGTATTGAGAGGGTTACTTTGGAAAAAGGGATGAAAGTCCTTGAAACAACAAACGGAGAACGTTTGGCTGCTCCTGCTGTCATTGTGGCAACCGGTGCCAGTTGGCGAAAGTTGAATATCCCGGGTGAAGCGGAATATATCGGAAGGGGAGTTGCTTTCTGTCCGCATTGTGATGGTCCTTTTTATAAAGGAAAGCATGTAGCTGTAGTAGGAGGAGGTAATTCGGGTATTGAGGCGGCTATTGATTTGGCCGGGATCTGTTCCAAGGTTACTGTCTTAGAGTTCATGGAAGAGTTGAAAGCCGACCAAGTTTTACAAGAAAAGGTAAGAAGTTTGCCCAATGTGGAAATATTCCTTCATACACAATCTTTAGAGGTAATAGGTGATGGGGGAAAGGTAACCGGCCTTTATGTGCAAGATCGTTTGACGCAAGAAAAACGGCTCATTGATTTGGATGGAATCTTTGTGCAGATCGGTTTGGCTGCTAATAGTAGTGCGTTTAGTAAGATTGTAAATACAAATCGTATCGGGGAGATTGAAATCGATTCCCATTGTCGTACGACAGTTCCCGGTATCTATGCTGCCGGTGATGTTTCAACAGTCCCTTATAAACAAATCATCATTGCGATGGGTGAGGGTGCTAAAGCTGCTCTTTCTGCATTTGATGATCGGATAAAAGGGAGGGTGTCTTAGTTGATCTTGTAAAGAAAAAGAGAGAAAAGATTTTTGCAGCATCTTTTCTCTCTTTTTTATGATTAAATGCGTGCTAACGTTGTAACGATGAACTCCCAAGTACGTGCTACGGATGGTATGCTTACTCGTTCGTCCGGAGAGTGTGGATGTTGCAAATCCGGTCCGATTGATATCATGTCCATATTGGGGTAGGCTTCTTGGATGATTCCACATTCAAGACCTGCATGCATCACTTTTGCCTCCGGTTTCTTTCCGTATAGATCCAAATATGTTTGTTGCATAATCTTTAAAATAGGAGAGTCAATATTAGGTTGCCAGCCTCCGTATGCCCCTCCATATTCCACTTTGGCTCCGGCCAAAGAGAAGATGCTTTCTAAACTGGAACAAACGGCTTCTTTACGGCTTTCCGAAGAGCTGCGTACCAAAATCTGAATGGCTATTTGTTCTTTGGAAGATCTTACAATGGCCAAGTTTGCAGAAGACTCAACAGTTCCAGGGAAATCTGCCAACATACTGATGACACCATTTTGACAGCCCTCTATTGCATTGATAAGATCATCTTGTATCTCTTCCGGAATCAGCGTTTCCGGCAGGTCAATCATCTCTGCGGTAAAGTTGATATTGTTTTCAATGTTCTTATATTCGTTTCGGTACATTTCTTGGTAATCGGCAACCAGTTCCCAAAGAGCTTCAACATTGTCTCCCGGTATGGTGATGACAGCAAAGGCTTCACGTGGAATCGCATTACGGAGTGAACCTCCTTCGATAGAGGCAAGGCGAGCGCCATAGTCACGAACAGCCTCTTTCAAGAAACGGAACATCAGTTTGTTGGCATTTGCCCGTCCTAAATGGATATCGACACCGGAATGCCCTCCCTTTAATCCAGTTAATGCAATTTTTACAGCTACGTCTCCTTCCGGAATGTAGGTGTCATCTTTGAATTGCATAGAAATATTAAGGTCTGCACCTCCGGCGCAACCAACAAAAAGTTCGCCCTCTTCTTCTGAATCACAATTCAGGAGAATTTCCCCTTTTAAAAATCCGGACTTTAAACCAACAGCTCCATCCATCCCAACTTCTTCGTCAATGGTAAACAGAGCTTCTAATGGCCCATGTTTTAAGCTTTTGTCGGCTAAAACAGCCATGGCGTATGCCGCTCCCATGCCATTGTCAGCTCCTAATGTCGTATCATGAGCTGTCACCCAATCACCGTCAATGTAAGCATCAATCGGATCTGTTAGGAAATCATGTTTGACTGAAGAGTTTTTTTGTGGAACCATGTCTAAATGTGATTGCATGGTAACAGTTTTGTGGTCTTCCATTCCCGGATATGCCGGTTTACGAATCAAAACGTTTCCCACTTCGTCTTGTAAGGTTTCTAATCCCAATTCGTTACCAAAAGCAACCATGAAACGGGTTACAGCCTCCATATGTCCGGTTGGACGAGGAATTTGTGTAAGGTCATAGAAATAACCCCAGACAGGCTGCGGAGAAAGATTTTTGATTTCTGCTGACATAAAAACAAAGTTTTGAATTGACTGTTGTCAATTTGAAATTAATAATGTGTTTTATTGGATAGGACAAGCAGACAATCACTTTTGTTTATTGTGGATTGTCTATTGTCTGTTTCTTCCGATTAATAATAGGTAAAGCGACTACTCCTACCAATCCTGTTAATCCAAGCCATATTGTTTGTACTGTATGTACAACCAAAGCGAATGCAGCCGCTTCTGTTTCTTTAACTCCAAAACAAACCAATGTCGCTATCACCATAAAGTGCCAAGGGCCAATCCCTCCTTGGACGGGAACGGCTACGGCTATACTACTCATGGTAAAAGCAATCAGACCAACAACAATACCTAATTCTTTGGTGAATTCAAATGCATAAAAGGTTATGTAGAAGTAAAAGAAATAACCAATCCAGATTAATAGTGTTTGAACGAGAAAGAGCCCTTTTTGTTTCATTAACCAAATACTTTTCATCCCATCCCAAATGTTTTGTAGCATTGATTTGGCTTTCTTTACCAGTGTAAAATTACTCATATATTTGAAAACAGACCAAATGCCGGCTATAAAGAGCACACCTATGATGTAAATCCAAATCGAGTTAAACATTGATTGAAATCCTTCTAATAAGGAAGGGTTTTTTGCAAAGAAGTCTTGAAAAAATCCAAAGTTAAACAGGATAATGGAGCAGGTGATGAACCCGACCATGACAGTATCGCTTACACGGTCTATTAAAAGGGTTCCAAACAGGCGAGTAAAAGGTATTTTATCATACTTGGTAATCATCCCACAACGCCAAACCTCTCCGACACGGGGCAAAACTAAGTTGACGGCATAGTTCCCTAAAACGGCATAAACAACATTGCCGGTTCTGACTTTGTCTCCTAATGAACGGATTAATAACCCCCACCGCAAACCACGAACAATGTTGGCTCCTAAGCCAAATAATAGTGAGAAAAGGATAACCTCATAACGCACTTCCCCCCGGATAACCTCCCATATTTCGTTGAGGTCCATTTTACTGTATAGATACCAAAGTAATAAACAACCAAATGCGAGTGGCAGTATTATTTTAAGAAACGTACGTAGAATTGTTTTAAAATCCATTATGCGTAGATGACATTTAATTATTTGTTGTATTTTTGTACGTCTGCAAAGATAAACAATATATTGAAATACGAACACATTACACCGAAGAAGTGGATGAGATTAGTTAAACCGAAGAAAGCATTAGGACAACATTTCTTAAAGGATTTGCAAATAGCTGAACGAATTGCAGATACATTGTCCGATTATAAACATTTACCGGCTTTGGAGATTGGCCCTGGTATGGGAGTCCTTACTCAATTCTTGTTGGATAAGGGACATGATTTGACAGTCGTGGAGTTGGATATGGAGTCAGTCGATTTCCTTGAACAAAACTTTCCTGCATTGGATGGACGAATTTTAGCGGAAGATTTTTTACGATTGGATCTTTGTCGGGTATTTCCTGGGCAATTTTGTGTAATAGGTAATTACCCCTATAATATATCCAGCCAGATCTTTTTTAAGGTGCTTGATTATAAGGAGCAGATCCCTTGTTGTTCCGGAATGATACAAAAAGAGGTGGCAGAACGTTTGGCGGCAGGCCCAGGTAGTAAGACTTACGGTATTTTGAGTGTCTTGTTGCAAGCTTGGTATGAAGTGGAATATTTATTTACAGTCAGTGAAAAAGTTTTTGACCCGCCTCCAAAGGTGAAGAGTGCTGTCATACGGATGGTCAGAAATGGACGAAAAGAGTTGGGTTGTGATGAGAAACTGTTTAAACAGGTAGTGAAAACCTCTTTCAATCAACGCCGTAAGACTTTACGTAATTCAATGAAACCGTTATTGGGTAAAGATTGTCCGGATTTCTCACTTCCTATTTTTGACAAACGTCCGGAACAATTATCAGTTGAGCAATTCATCGAATTGACTTTGATCACAGAAATGAATTTGAAATAAGCAAATTGTTACTTTTTAATAGGCAGTAAAATGATTGAGTTGACAAAAGAGTATATTGATAATTTGGAACACATCATTGAAGAGAAGGATGATGTGCAACTTAAAAAAGTTCTGGATGAACTTTATCCTGCCGATATAGCTGAGCTCTATCAAGAATTGAATTTAGAACAGGCTATCTATCTCTATCTTTTGATGGATGATGAGAAGGCGGCCGATGTTTTGATGGAGTTGGATGAGGAAGATCGTCATAAGTTATTAAAGGAACTTCCTAACGAAGTGATTGCAAAACGCTTCGTGGACAATATGGAAACCGACGACGCGGTAGATTTGATGCGTGAGTTGGATGAAGATACACAGGAAGAGATCCTTTCGCATATTGAAGACGTTGAGCAAGCCGGTGATATTGTTGATTTGTTGAAGTATGATGAAGATACGGCCGGTGGTTTGATGGGTACCGAAATGATCGTAGTAAACGAGAACTGGAGTATGCCCAAGTGTATCGATGAAATGCGTAAACAAGCAGAAGATATGGCGGAAATCTATTATGTGTATGTAATAGATGACGATGAGCGCCTTCGTGGGGTACTCCCTCTTCAGAAATTAATTACGAATCCGTCTGTCTCTAAAATAAAGCACGTGATGAAGAAAGATCCAATCTCTGTCCGTGATAGTGATAGTATAGAGGAGGTAACGGAGACTATCGAAAAGTATGACCTTGTAGCTCTTCCTGTAATTGATAGCATCGGGCGTTTGATTGGACGTATTACGATTGACGATGTCATGGATGAGGTACGTGAACAGCATGAGCGTGATTATCAGTTGGCATCCGGTATCTCGCAGGATGTGGAAACATCTGATAATGTGTTCACCCAGACGGCGGCACGTTTGCCATGGCTATTGATCGGTATGTTAGGGGGAATTGGCAATTCTTGGATCTTAGGTAATTTTGAACATAATTTTGCTGTCAATCCAAAGATGGCATTGTTTATTCCGTTGATTGGAGGAACCGGAGGAAATGTGGGAATTCAATCTTCTGCTATTGTCGTACAAGGTTTGGCAAATAATAGTTTGAAAGAAGAAGATATTATCCCTCAAATATTAAAGGAATCTGTCGTTTCTTTGATTAATGCAAGTATTATTAGTCTGGTAGTGTTTGTGTATAATTTCTTTATGCTGGGAGACCGGGCTATTACAGCTTCGGTTTCATTGAGTTTGTTTGCTGTCGTTATGTTTGCAAGTATCTTTGGAACGTTGGTCCCGATGACGTTGAACCGGTTAAAGGTTGATCCGGCTTTGGCGACAGGACCGTTTATAACCATCACGAATGACATTATAGGCATGCTTATTTATATGTTTATTGCCGCTTCATTTGCTTGATAGTTAAATTTATAGTGATAGATTCTAAAAGTTTATTGCTACTTCAAACAGAAAACACTACTTTTGCACCCGGATTTGGTTGAGACAATTAACAGAATAAAATAATAAAAGAGATTAGTATGATTAATTCACAGGACATCAAGAAAGGAACTTGTATCCGTTTGGACGGAAAACTTTATTTCTGTGTTGACTTTCTTCACGTAAAACCGGGAAAAGGTAACACAATTATGCGTACAACTTTGAAAGATGTTGTTAAAGGTGGTCAGATTGAACGTCGTTTCAACATCGGTGAAAAATTGGAAGATGTACGTGTAGAACGTCGTCCGTATCAGTACACTTATCAAGAAGGTGAACACTATCATTTCATGAATCAGGAAACTTTTGATGATGTTATTATTGACAAGAACTTGATTAATGGTGTGGACTTCATGATTGAAGGTCAGGTGGTAGATGTAGTTTCTGATGCATCAACAGATACTGTATTGTTCGCAGATATGCCTGTAAAAGTTCAATTGAAGGTAACTTATACAGAACCGGGTATCAAAGGTGATACTGCTACTAACACATTGAAACCTGCAACAGTAGAATCTGGAGCAGAAGTTCGTGTGCCTTTGTTTATTGAAGAAGGTGAAATTATTGAAATCAATACGCAGGACGGTTCTTATGTTGGACGTGTCCGCTAATAGTTGATTGAAGAACTAAAGAGTTGATTGTGTTTGGATAGATTCCCACAGTCAGCTCTTATTTTTTTTATTTAAAAACCGAGACGACTATGAAATTAAAAGAATGGGCTGAGGAAGATCGCCCACGTGAAAAAATGTTGTTAAAAGGACTTCCTGCTTTGAGTGACGCAGAGTTGCTTGCAATATTAATTGGTTCGGGAAATAGCAATGAGACAGCTGTTAGCTTATCCCAACGTATTCTTTCTACTGTCGATAATAACCTAAAGGCTTTAGGAAAACTTTCAGTAAAAGACCTTTCGCAATTTAAAGGAATAGGAACGGTAAAAGCGATTATTATCTGTGCGGCTCTTGAATTAGGTAAACGTAGGAATTGTTGCCTGCTTGGGAAACGTGCTGAGGTTAGGACAAGCGGAGACGCTTATAAGCTTTTTTATCCTCATTTATGTGATTTGCCTTATGAAGAACTATGGGTTGCCTTACTTGATCGTTCTTCTCAAGTCATTCAAAAAATAAAGATCAGTCAAGGTGGAATCAGTGAGACCTCTGCTGATCTGCGTATAATATTGAAAGCGGCCATCAATGCGTTGGCTACCGGATTGATACTATGCCATAATCATCCTTCTGGTAATATACGTCCGAGTCGTGAGGATGATCGGTTGACATCTCAGTTGAAAGAAGCCGGAAAGTTAATGGATATTTATCTGCTTGACCATATTGTATTGTGCGATGGGATATACTATAGCTATGCAGATGAAGGAAGGCTTTGATGATTCTTATTTATTTAGTATGTTTGCAACCAAATTTTAAGAAAATGAAGAACGAATTTCTCCAAACAGAAGAGGCTATCGTTGCCATGTTGAAGACGGTCTATGATCCGGAAATTCCTGTAAATGTATATGATCTTGGCTTAATCTATAACATTGAGGTTGATGAAGAGAAGAATGTCCGTATCGATATGACACTTACCGCACCTAATTGTCCGGCTGCAGATTTTATTTTGGAAGATGTACGTATGAAAGTAGAATCAATCCAAGATGTGAATAATGTGGAGGTTAATCTCGTGTTTGAACCCGAATGGGATAAAGATCTGATGTCGGAAGAGGCTAAGTTGGAATTAGGATTTTTATGAATTCTCGAAAGAACATATACTTTGCTTCGGACGCTCATTTAGGCGCCCGTTTTCACAAGGAGCCGCTTGTAATTGAAAAGAGATTGGTGCGTTGGTTAGATCATATCAAGGAGGATGCGATGGCGGTTTACTTTTTGGGGGATATGTTCGATTATTGGTATGAATATAAGTATGTAGTTCCGAAAGGCTTTGTCCGTTTTTTAGGTAAACTGGCTGAGTTGTCTGATGCCGGAGTAGAGATTCATCTCTTTATCGGGAATCATGATATTTGGATGTTTGATTACTTGACAAAAGAGATTGGAGCAGTTATCCATCGGGATGTATGGATCGGTGAATTATTGGGTAAACGTTTCTTTTTGGGGCATGGTGATGAGGTGGATTATAGAAGTAGACTCTTTCGTATAGTTCGCTCCCTCTTCCGCAATAAGTTTTGTCAGTGGTTATATGCAGGTATTCATCCCCGGTGGACTTTTGGCTTTGCCTTGGGTTGGTCATTGAATAGCCGTAAGAGTGGATTGAAACATGAAAGTTCTGTCTACCAAGGGGAATCAGAAGAGTATTTAGTACAGTTTGCTAAGAACTATTTGCAAACAGATCCGAATATTAATTTCTTTATTTTTGGACATCGACATATCATGCTTGACTTGATGCTTTCTCGTTCATCACGCATTTTGGTCGCCGGTGATTGGATGCAACATTTTTCTTATATAGTCTGGGATGGAGAAAACCTGTTTTTGGATCAATTTGAGGTGGAGGCATAAAAAAGCAGTCCCAACCGATGTCGAGACTGCCAAACACTAATCCAATGTTTTTGTAAGCTGTGAGGATTAGAAATTATTTATTACCTAAAATATCCATTGTGTCAGAAGCAATCATGTATTCTTCGTCTGTCGGAACAACAATGATTGTCACCTTACTGTCCGGTGTGCTGATAACCATTTCTTCACCACGCATACCTTCGTTCTTTTCAACGTCAATCTTCATGCCCATGTATTCCATGTCTTCGCAAACGGCACGGCGAGTTGTCCATTGGTTTTCACCAACACCTCCTGTCCAAACAAGGATGTCACAACCATTCATGGCAGCAGCATAAGCACCGATATACTTCTTGATACGGTAGTTATACACGTCCAATGTCATTTTAGCACGTTCGTTGCCTTCTGCTACTGCAGCTTCCAAGTCACGCATATCAGAAGAACCGCCTACTAATCCGGCTACACCACTCTTTTTATTGAATAGGTTAGAAAGGCCGGCTGCATCCAAGCCTTCTTTTTCCATAATGAAAGGTATAGCGCCAGCGTCTACGTCGCCACAACGAGTACCCATCAACAAACCTTCTGTAGGTGTCAATCCCATAGTTGTATCAACACTCTTTCCATTCATTACGGCAGT
Organism: Parabacteroides distasonis; assembly: GCA_015060925.1. Classification (GTDB taxonomy): domain Bacteria; phylum Bacteroidota; class Bacteroidia; order Bacteroidales; family Tannerellaceae; genus Parabacteroides; species Parabacteroides distasonis_B. Next base: position 9,662 of record SUXM01000002.1, on the reverse strand, counting down.
GATAGAACCTCCATTACCTACGTGAGCAGTAATAATCTTTTGGTTTTCGTATGGTACACCCAAGATTTCACAAGCACGTTTAGATACATAACGATGGCTTGTTCCGTGGAAACCATAACGGCGTACACCATATTTTTCATACAAGTCGTATGGTAAACCATACATATATGCCTTAGCAGGCATTGTTTGATGGAATGCTGTATCAAATACACCTACTTGAGGGATACCAGGGATCAAGGCTTCCATAGCTTCGATACCTTTTAGGTTTGCAGGGTTGTGAAGAGGTGCTAAATCAGTACATTCAACCACTTTGTCCAATACCTCTTTTGTCAATAGTACACTGGAAGCAAATTTTTCACCACCATGTACGACACGGTGACCTACAGCGTCAATTTCTTTATAGTCTTGAATACATCCATAAGTAGCGTCAGTCAATACACTTAAGATGAATTCGATACCTTCTTGGTGTCCCGGGATCTCTTTTTCCAAGATTACTTTTTTACCTTCTTTGTCTGTTAATTTCAAGAAAGCATCCGGTAAACCAATTTTTTCGATACCACCTTGTGCCATCACGTCACCGGATGTCATATCGAATAATTTATATTTAATAGAACTACTACCGCAGTTTAATACTAAAACCTTCATGTTTATGTGGAATTATTTAAATGTTATTATTTCTTTGCAGCTTTCAAACCAATTGACTGGTTACATGCAATCGCAACCATTTTGTAAATATCATCCACAGAACAACCACGAGACAAGTCATTTACCGGAGCTGCCATACCCTGTAAGATAGGACCTACAGCTTCAGCACCACCTAAACGTTGAACCAATTTGTAAGCGATGTTACCAACTTCCAATGTCGGGAATACCAATACATTTGCTTGGCCGGCTACGTCACTGCCCGGAGCTTTCAATGAAGCTACTTTTTCAACCAATGCAGCATCAGCTTGTAATTCACCGTCAATCTTTAATTCAGGAGCCATTTCTTTAGCCAAACGGGTTGCTTCAACTACTTTATCTACCATTTCGTGAGAAGCACTACCTTTAGTAGAGAAACTTAACATGGCAACACGTGGTTCCATGCCTACAATATCACGAGCAGTAGCAGCTGTTGCAACAGCGATACTTGCCAATTCTGGAGCAGTAGGGTTTGGCATTACAGCACAGTCGGCAAATACCAAGATACCTTCTTTTCCATATTGAGGAGTTTTTGTGAACATCAAGAATGCACCTGATACGCAACTCATGCCCGGAGCCGTTTTGATAATCTGCAAAGCCGGACGAAGTACATTACCGGTTGTGTTCAATGCACCGGCGATTTCACCGTCAGCATCACCAGCTTTAATCATTAAGCAAGCCAAATACAATGGATCTTCAACCAATACAGCAGCCTTTTCCGGGGTCATGCCTTTTTTCTGGCGCAACTGGAAAAGTAAGTCTGCGTATTCAGCCTTCTTTTCATGTTCTTTAGGATCAACAAGGATAGCACCTTCAATATGTTCCAATCCATATTGAGAAGCTAAACATTTAATTTCTGCAGGATTACCGATTAAGATAACTTCTGCTACACCGTCAGCCACTAAACGGTCGGCTGCTCTCAATGTTCTTTCTTCAGTACCTTCAGGAAGAACGATGCGCTGTTTGTTTGCCTGTGCGCGTGCAATAATCTCTTGCATTAAGTCCATAGCGAAAGATCTATTTTATGTTGTTAAAAAGAATTGTATTTTATTTATATCGGTTACAAATTTAGGCAAAATGCTATATAGAGTTTACAAAAACCGCGAAAGATTTATTCACTCCCTCTTCCGTTTCAGAACATTTAACAATAATTCTTCACTTCCCTTTCACCTGAAAGGATTTGTTGAAGCTCTTCAGCGGTGACGTTGGCCTCTATTTTTCCTTTGTGTGCAACTGATATTTTTCCTCGTTCTTCGGAAACTATAATGATTAACGCATCAGTCTCGATGGACATCCCTAATCCTGAGCGGTGACGTAACCCCATCTCTTTAGGTAAGTTGGCATTTTGGGCGACCGGAAGGATACAGGCAGCCGCTTTGATACGGTTATCTGCGATAATCATGGCTCCATCATGCAAGGGACTGTTTTTGAAGAATATGTTTTCAATCAAACGAGCATTGACATCTGCGACAAACATCTCTCCAGTATGTTCAAAAATCGTCAGGTCAATGTCTTGCTGAATACAAATTAGTGCTCCGGTTTTCTTTTTAGCCATATTCATGCAGGCTAAAACGACCGGGGCAATGAATTTGCCTTCGTTTTCTTTGTCCGTATCTTTTTTAGAGAATATCTTTCCGATGAATTTCCACCCTTTATGTGAACCCAAGGCGACAAGGAAACGACGGATCTCATCTTGGAACAGGATAACCAAAACCAAGAAGCCAACACTGATGAATTTATCAAAAATGGCTCCGATCAGACGCATTTCTAAAACTTGGGATACCAAAATCCAAACAATGACAAATGAGACAACTCCACTAAAGATGGCCATTGTCCCGGATTTTTTCATCAATTTATAGGTTTGATATAGAAAGAATGCAACCAATAAAATGTCGATCAAGTCTTTTATTCCAAAATTCATCCACATAATCTTTGCTTTTCATTATAATATTAGGAAATGGATAGTTGATTCACCAATTTTACCGCCTCTACAGCAGCTTTGACATCATGTACCCGTAACAGATTAGCCCCATTCATTAAGGCATACGTATTTAAAACGGTTGTTCCATTGAGGCTTTCATTCGGGGTACAACCAAGTGTTTTATAAATCATGCTTTTACGTGAGATACCAACCATGAGCGGATGATTGAGGTCTTTGAACTCATACATGTGTCTCATGAGGGTATAATTTTGCTCCAGTGTTTTGCTAAAACCAAAACCGGGATCAATGATAAGATCGTTGACACCTAAAAGGTGAAGTTGCCGTATCTTATTAGCGAAATAAAGCATAATCTCCTCCATCAAATCTGTATAATCGGTTTGTTGTTGCATAGTTTGTGGAGTGCCTTTCATGTGCATAATTATATAAGGTACGCGTAATTGGGCTACCGTTTCAAACATGGTTGTGTCCAATTCGCCTCCGGAGATGTCGTTGATCATCGCTACCCCGTACTCCTCGACACAACGGCGGGCAATATCTGCCCGGAATGTATCGACGGAAAGAGGTACGTCCGGATAATGGCTGCTCAAGATTTTTAGAGCTAAAGAAAGACGGCTCATCTCTTCTTCTGGTGAAACCTCTGGCGCATTAGGACGGGTGGAATAACCTCCTAAGTCAATAATATCTCCCCCTTCTGATAGAATAGCCTGTATGCGTCCCTCGATGGCAGCTTCTGTTTGTTTCCGGCTATCTGCAAAAAAAGAATCCGGGGTGATATTTAATATCCCCATTACTAACGGTTTCTCAAGGGATATCAAATTCCCTTTTATGTTTAGCGTATGATACATGCTTTTTTTCTTTATTGCAAAGATAAAGGTAAATACATTAAATCACTACATTTGCGTGAAATTACTCTTAGAGAATTTATAAAAGAGAAAGACTATGACTATTCCTGAACTCTATGAATTGTTTATTCATAATCCAAAGGTAACCACCGACAGTCGAAATTGTCCGCGTGGTTCTATCTTCTTTGCCTTGAAAGGTGAGAAGTTCGATGGTAATCAATATGCAAAGAAGGCGTTGGATGCCGGATGCTCGTATGCAGTAATCGACAATCCGGATTATTATATCGGGGAACGTACGATATTGGTTGAAAATGTATTGCAAACATTACAACGGTTGGCGCATCGTCATCGGAAAACAATCGGTTGTCCTGTCATCGGTATTACAGGAACGAATGGGAAAACAACAACCAAAGAATTGTTGGCTGCAGTTCTGAAGACAAAATTCAACCTGCTTTATACGGAGGGGAATCTGAATAATCAAATAGGTGTCCCTTTGACCTTGTTGCGCCTAACACATGAACATGAGATGGCTGTGATTGAAATGGGAGCCAGTCATCCGGGGGATATTAAGGAGTTGGTGGATATTGCCCATCCCAACTATGGACTTATCACCAATGTCGGAAAGGCACATTTAGAAGGTTTCGGTTCGTTTGAAGGGGTAATCAAGACAAAAGGAGAGTTATACGACTATATCCGTCAAACCAAGGGGAAAATTTTTATCAATCAAGATAATCCTTATTTGAAGGAGATCGCAAAGGGAATAGAACAAATCTCTTATGGAACAAGTGATTCCGCTTTTGCCCGTGGTGTAGTTATTTCGTGTAATCCTTTCTTGACTTTTGAATGGAGACAGCAGGGCAAACCTCATACGGTAGATACGCATCTGATAGGTAGTTATAATTTGGATAATGTATTGGCAGCAGTGGCAATCGGTCGTTATTTTAAGATTCCGGCAGAACGTATCAGTCGGGCTATAGCTGCTTATGAACCGACCAACAACCGCTCTCAATTTAAGAAAACAATGAGCAACAATCTGATTATCGATGCCTATAATGCCAATCCGAGTAGCATGAAGGTGGCTTTGGATAATTTTGAAGCGATGGAGGTCGCTCCCAAGGCGCTTATCTTGGGTGATATGAGGGAGTTAGGTGTGACAAGCGATGCATTGCATGCGGAAGTGGTGGAATGTATCCGAGCCGGCAGGTTTGATAAGGTGTTGCTTTGTGGTGAACATTTTCAAAGAGTAGGGGAGGGATTCATGACCTTTGCTACAACGGAAGAGTTGATCCTGTTTCTTCAAGAAAAACCTTTGTCTGGATATACGATATTGGTCAAAGGTTCACATGGAATGGCGTTAGAAAAGACAATACCTTATTTATAATAAAGGGAAACGGCAGCATGGAAGTGCTGCCGTTTTTTTAATTGTTTATTATTTTCTCGTTTCTTTTCCGTAGTTTGTTGACGGCTGCTTCAAGGGATTCGGTAGGTTCGATGATATTATAATCTTGCCAAAAATCCTCATCCCAATATTCATCTACCTTATCATAAAATACCTCTCTTTGTTTGAAGGCATCCTTATATTTGATCATCTCGAAAGGAGGTTCTTTCCGGTCGATCATGACCATCTCGGAGTAGGCTGTGTAGGTGGAAGAGAACAGCCGCTTTTTCCAGTCGCATTTGAAGCGAATGGTATTACCAATATAATTTAAGTAGGTTTTGTCTCCCTGCTGTTTGTAGGTAATCAGGTAGGAGAGTTCTACTGGTTTGAAATAGACTCCGGCCGGTTTTTTCTGTAGGATGGTCAGGGTAGCCTTGTTACGGTCGGACATATCCATCTCAAATTCTGCTCTGGTGATAGAGAGTCGTTCTTGATCAATGTATAGTTTCCCGAAATACAACGCGTAATCTAATTTTACCCAAGGCTTGAAGGTGATGACATATTGCATTCGGTTGTCTATGCTTACCGGAAGGTCTAAGTTGAAGTCATAGAAACCCAAACTTTCAGAATCCAAAATAGCTTCTCCGTTCTTTACAATGTCTAAATAGATGGATAGGGAAGGCCCTCCTTCCACTTTGATGGCTAACGTGTCGCTTGGCCTTTGGCTGATAAGTTTGCGTCCCTTTAACAACTGTACTCGGTCTCTGTTTAATGTCCTTGTCTCATAGTTGGTCTTGAATACATTCATGACCGCCTCAGAGATACCGATATAACGGTTCCGTTTTTGCAATGTCTCCCGGTAAAAAGCTGAAAAGAGATTTTCTGTTTTGGAATAGTTGGATGCGATCTTTCTGATAGCCCGTTCAACTAAGTCACGTGGTTTGCCTCCATAGATAATCGCTTCACTTAAGATAAAGGAAGAGGGAGCCATCCAGATGGTTAGTTGATTCCCTTGCCGTTTAATTTCTTCCGGGGTCAAATAGGTGTTGAAATAGCCAATGTGTGAAACCGTCAGTCCTTTGCCCGTCTCTTCATGGGGAATTTTCAAAGAGAACTCTCCGTCTGTATTACTGACAGTCCCGATATTGCCACCGGTGATCGTGATGTTGACATTCCCCAATTCCTTTTGGGTATTTTTGTCTTTGACTATTCCTGTTATAATCAAATGTTTTGTTACTTTGTTGTTTGCCAGCCCCTCTAACGTGAAACAGTGGATAAACAAAAAGCAACTTAAAATCCATGTTAGTTTTTGTTTCATCTGCGTACGGATTGAATGGTTTTCTATTTTTATGTATACTTTCCAAATATAGTAAAATCTTGGATAAAAAAGATGCTTGGTGGTATGTTTTTTAACATGGATATATGGATAGGTTGAAAGTTTCTTCCTATGAAACTCGTAGTTTCTGGTGAGAAAACAAAAGTTTCATGGGTTGAAACTTTCTGCTGTGTCGGTAATTGTTTACCAATTGTATGTTTCGGAATAGGAATCAAAAGAGGGGGCTTCTTTGATTCCCTCCTGTTTGAAAAGCAGGTTTATATACTGTTGGTCGGATGGGGTAAGGGGGAGTTCTTTACGGTAGATTCGGTAATAGTGCGACTTGTTGAAATGGCTGATTAAACGTCTTCTGAGTTCACTTGCTTTTTTATAAGGAACAGAATCGAACAGATGGGTGATTCCCCAGGCTATCCGAACCTTCTCGTTTTTTATGAGGTAAGGGCAACTGTCTTCCTCTTCGGGGTAAAAAGCCGGATTGACGGTGTTGATGAAATACTTTCCTGATTCACATTCTTTTGCTGCTAAGGCTCTTAGGCAAATTTTTGAGTTGATACATTTGTGGTTAAAGCAATGGGCGAAACCACCAGGTACTGACTGGTAATTGAAATCTTTTTCCATATTGATAGATATTAATAATGTGATAAATGCAAGATATAAAGAAATAGAAGATCTTGTAATAGAAAAAAGCGTAGTTCTTGTAGGACTACGCACGCTTTTATTAAGATACAGATTTACAGTTACAAAGATATATTCTTTTTTCTTAAAAAGCAATACAGATACAAAAAAAGTACAATTAATCTATTTTTATATTAAATATAAGTAAATAGTAGTTCAACACAAATCCACCACAAACAACCCTATTATGCCCTTTTCACCCCATTTTTATCAGCAATGCCCTTAAAAACATAGTTCTACAAGAACTTTTAGTTTCTAAGATGTTGATTTTTAAGGGTGCTTATTGTTTAACCTAAATAATTTAGTGATTTAAAGTTTAATGATTATGAGAAATCGAATTCTATTCATGCTATGTTTCCTATTTGTAGGATTCTCAGCATTTGCCCAAGTTTCGATCTCGGGAAAGGTAGTCGATAACACAGGTTTCGAACTACCGGGAGTGAATGTTGTTGTTAAGGGTACGACCGTTGGTACAATGACATTAGGTGATGGTACTTACACTTTGTCTGATATCCCAGGCGGTGCTAAGGCTGTTCTTGAATTCTCTTACATCGGTTTCAAACCGATAGAGGTAGTGGTAGGCAACCAGAAGGTTATTAATGTAACGATGGTTGAAGATTCAGAACAATTGGAAGAAGTTGTAGTCGTAGCTTACGGTACACAGAAGAAAAAAGACTTGACAGGTTCTATCTCTTCTATCGATTCCAAAATTTTAACAACTCAGAGTACCTCTTCTGCAACAAAAGCGTTGGAAGGTGCTATTCCGGGTTTGCAGGTTTCTGCTGTTGACGGTCAGCCGGGTTTTGACGGTGGTATCCGTGTACGTGGTATCGGTTCAACTAATGCGGATGCTGCGAATGCGTTGATCGTAATCGATGGTGTTCCTGTTACATACGCAGATGGTGCTGACCCATTGTCAACATTGAACTCTTCAGATATCGAAAACATCACAGTCTTGAAGGATGCTGCTTCTACTGCTCTTTACGGTTCTCGTGGTGCGAACGGTGTTGTATTGGTAACAACCAAGAAAGGTAAACAGGGTACAGCTCAGGTATCATTCAGCGGCCGTTGGGGTTGGAACTCTATCGGTAACTTTAACTTCGGCGCTATCGACAATGCAGCTGATTACTATGAATATGCATGGAAATCTGTTTACAACTCTTATCGTTACGGTGTGAATGGTACAGGTAATCCGGGTGTTGATGCCAATGGTAATCTTTATACCAATGTGAAGAATCCGAACTATTCTCATGAACAGGCTGCTGAATTTGCCAGCCAGCACTTGTTTAACTACATCGGTAGTGAAACAACTTTCGGTCGTAACAATTTGGGTAACTACATGGCTTACAATGTGCCGGGTGCTATCTATACTCCGGACGGTGGTGCGAAGCCAAGTGCTACCATGACCGGTGCTTATTTGGTTGGTACAGATGGTAAGATCAATCCGAATGCTATTCTTCTTTATGAAGATTCTTATGCTGATGAACTATTGAAGACCGGTTTCCGTCAACAATATGACGTAAGTGTAAACGGTGGTAGCGAAAAGGTTAAATATTTCGCATCATTGGGTTATTTGTCAGATCCTTCTTTCATTGAAAACTCTAAGTTCAGCCGTTACAGCGGTCGTGCAAGTGTGGATGCAGACGTATTCTCATGGTTAAAGATGGGTGCGCAGATGTCATACGCTAAGACAAGCACTCAATCAATGGCTTTGACATGGGGTCGTTCCGATGCAGGTTCCAACCAAGGTAACGTGATGCGTTTCATCAACGGTCACTCTCCAATCGTTCCTGTTTATGCATACGATGCAAACGGTAATTATATCTATAACTCTGTAACCGGTACTCCGCATCATTTCTTGGCAGGTGGTACTTATTCTCCTCTTGGCCCGACAGACCAGAACTACGGTGCAACCGATATCATCTATTCTCAGGCTAACGACAAACGTATGGATGAAAAGGATGCTTGGACCAGCCGTGTATATGCTGAAATTTCTTTCTTGAAAGATTTTAAATTGCGTGGAACATTAGGCTTCGACCAAAATATCATCGACCGTACTCGTTACACTCAGTCATTGGTAGGTCGTGACAAAAATAAAGGTGGTTACTCAAAATATAGCTATAACTATCAGAACTTGAACTCTCAGGTGATGTTGAGTTACAACAAATCCATCAAAGATCACAACATCGATGCGATGGCTCTTCATGAATTTAACAAGTTTTCTTTGAATGAAGTACGTTATGGTACTGCATACGAATTCATGCCGGGCTTTATCAGTCCTTATAACTTCGTAGGTAAATATACAGCAGGTAACGGTTTGGCCACTCCTTGGGCTGGAGAACAAACTGAAGTAATGGAATCTTACTTGGGTCGTGTGAACTATGACTATAAGAGCAAATACTATGCATCTGCATCTGTACGTGCCGATGGTTCTTCTAAGTTCAAAAAAGACAAATGGGGTGTATTCTGGTCAGTAGGTGGTGGTTGGAGATTCACTGCTGAAGACTTCATGAAAGATACAGAAAGCTGGTTGGATAACGGTAAACTTCGTGCAAGTTACGGTGTGATCGGTAACGCTTCAGGTGTAGGCCGTTACAGTGGTTACAGAACTTGGTCTGTTGGATCTAAATATACTCAGACATCTGGTGGTACAGGTACTCCGAACGGTGTTTGGACTGTAAGTATGGGTGGTATGGTTAACGATAAGTTGACATGGGAAGAAACTCAGACTTGGGACGTTGGTTTGGACTTGTCATTCTTGAACAGCCGTTTGACAGCTACATTGGACTTCTACAACCGTTTGACAAC
>SUXM01000018.1 GCA_015060925.1 Parabacteroides distasonis | reverse complement strand
CATTTATATGCGTTATATTGGGGTATTAAAAATAAGGATATAGAAAAGAAAAATCAGATTTGTTATCTACTGAAATTTGATTGGGATGGGAATTTAAAAAAGGGATTCAAAATGGATCGGAAAATCAAATATTTTGCAGTAGATGAAAAAAACGAAACAATTTATGCGATTACTCCATCCTACGAAGAAGAACCAATCTTACTTCAATATAAAATGTAAAAACAAAACATACATCTTGATATGAAAAAACTTTCTTACTTATTATGGATTATGCTCTTCTTCTGCTCCTGTCAAGACGATAAGAGAGAGCAATTTATGCGTCTTGTACAGGAGTGGCAGGGGAAAGAGATTCGTTTTCCGAAAGAGATTACCTTTACCCGTTTCGTTACTGATACGGTGGATTATCAAATCCCAACCTCTGATTATAAGGTCTTGATTTATGTCGATTCCATCGGTTGTACGAGTTGTAAGCTGCAACTACCAAAATGGAGAAAGTTAATTGCCCGTGTGGATTCGCTAACGGGTGGAACTGTCCCTTTTCTCTTTTTCTTCCAATCGAAAGATGATAAGGAGTTGCGTTACATCTTAAGAAGAGACCAATTTGACCGCCCGGTCTGCATCGACCATAAGAATGAGTTGGATCGTTTGAATAAGTTTCCGGCCAATATCACTTTCCAAACTTTTCTATTGGATAGGGACAACAAAGTGGTGGTCATTGGTAATCCGATTCATAATTTGGCAGTAGAAGAGTTGTATCTCAAACAACTTACCGGAGAGAACCAAGCAATGAAACTTCCTTTCACCACCCTCCAAGCAGAACAGGTGGAATATGATTTGGGAACGGTCAAAGAGGGAACCACTAAAGAGCAGGTGGTGGTGGTTCGTAATGTGGGGAATTTTCCTTTCCTTCTGAAAGGGTTCACGACTTCGTGTGATTGTACGGAGGCCGTTTCTGATTGGAAAACATTGGCACCGGGAGAGAGTGGAACAATTACGGTTCGCTACAAGGCAGAAAAGCCGGGCGACTTTTTACGGACAGTAGAGATCTACGGAAACATCCCCGGACAATTCATCCAACTTCGTTTTGTAGGGATAACTACTTAGTTTTTTAAACAGATAACATCAAAAATAAAAGAAATCAACAAAATATCAACAAGTTTAAAAGCGAATAAAAATGCATTCTTTTACTTTTGTGATAGATAACAAACAACGATTCTATTATGATTACAAAATTAATTGATCGATTATTTGACTTGATTCTTATCCTTTTCGGGCTGGTTGCCCTTTGGATTATATGGCAAGTATTCTTTTTCTCCTCGTTCCATATCCCAAGCGATTCCATGGAACCGGAACTAAAAGAGGGAGATGCTGTAGCCGTATTCAAGCCTATCATAGGAGCACGCTTATTTAATATCAATGCAACATTACGTGTAGAGGAGACACCTATCTATCGGGTTCCGGGATGGCGAAAGATAAAACGTAACGACGTATTGGTATTTAATTTCCCCTATCCAATCCAAAAAGACAAAATAAGAATGCACATCTTGCAATACTATATCAAACGTTGCATCGGGTTACCGGGAGACAGCGTTTCCATCCGAGACGGTTACTTCCAAGTAGCCGGATATGAACAACCGTTAGGTAATTTAAAAGAGCAGCAGTTGATGTCAACTCAAAAACCGACAAACTTTACTAAAGGGGTTTATAATAGTTTTCCTTATGACTCAGTGATGCATTGGAATATCCAAGACTTCGGACCACTTTACCTGCCGAAAAAGGGGGATTGTTTGCCAATGACCCGAGAACATTTTGTTTTATATCGTAATCTTATCGAGTGGGAACAGGGTAAGCCTCTCTCCTATCAAGATTCTACCATCTGTCTGGATGGGGAACCGATCACAAACTATTGTTTTCAAAAGAACTACTACTTCATGGCGGGAGACAAAAGTGTAAACTCTAAAGATTCCCGCTATTGGGGACTGCTACCGGAAGATTACATAGTCGGGAAGGCTACGTTTATATGGAAATCCATCGATCCATTCAGTGGGGAATTCCGTTGGGATCGTTTTTTTAAACCAATACATTAAAAGAAAAAGATTATGCATATACGGATACTTTTCTTCTTCATCTTATTATTACATACGGCCTGTTCCTCCAATTCGGAACAACGGTTGGACTACGCATTGAAATTTGCCGGAGAAAACCGAGCTGAGTTGGAAAAGGTATTAAACCACTATGCCAAAGATCCGGAGAAACTAGCAGCTGCCCGTTTCTTAATAGAGAATATGCCTTACCATTATGGATACAAAAGTTGGCAACTCGACTCAATCAAGCAGGTACTAAGCGATGCCATCCAACGCAAATCCATCTCTTTATTGGACAACAGGCTTGTTTTAGAAGAAAAAGTTATTCAACGATGGAAACCTTTCGCACAGATGAGAGGAGCAAAAATCTACGATGCCCATGTGATTACCGCCGATTTTTTGATCGAAAACATTGATCTTTCTTTCAAAGTCTGGAAGAAATACCCCTGGAACAGGCATCTCTCATTTGATGACTTCTGTGAATTGATTCTTCCCTACCGAATAGGCGACGAGCCTTTGAGTAATTGGCGCAAACTATACTATGACTATTATGCCCCACTATTGGATTCTTTATATCAAGGAACTGATGTAATTGAAGCAGGTAGTACAATTAGCCGAATCCTTAAAGAAGAAGAATTCTACACCAATCACAATTTCACTTTACCCCATTTCGGAGGGGAATATCTCTTTCATAATCGGGTTGGCTATTGCCGTGACGGTTGCGATGTGGTCAACTACGCCATGCGTTCCGTAGGGATTCCCGTCACGACCGACTTTTATATCTATTCCCCGGATTTACGAACATGGCATTGTTGGAATGCCATTCGTGACACGATGGGAACCTATTATCCATTCTGGTATACCCAAGACGGTATCGAACGATCCGTTACTAACGATAACCGCCGTAAAGGGAAAGTATACAGGGAGTGTTTCGGACTACAACAAGGACGGTTCATGAAGTTGATGGCAGACAATGAAGTGCTTCCTTTCTTTCGAAACTGTTTCCTACGAGATATGACTGCCAACTATTCAGGGAAGAATAAGATTACCTTACCCATATCTGATTCCGACCTATCATACGTCTATCTTTGCGTATTCAACAATAACGGGACATGGGAGCCGGTAGACATTGCCCCTATCCAAAAAGGAGAAGCAATCTTCAAAGACATTGAACCTGACGTTGTCTTTCAACTCATACATATAGATAAAGGAGAAAAAAGGACCTATGGACATCCTTTCGTCTATGACTCCCAAGATTTAATTCATTTCACTCCGGATACCACACAATTGGTTACAGCCCACTTGACACGTAAGTTCCCGTTCCGAGCCTACCAGTACAAACATCTGAACCGTAACACCATCGGATTAAAGATTTATGGTAGCCATACACCTTCCGGAAGCAAACATCTGTTACATACATTCACGGACTCGATCTTTACAAACCGTATTCCCATCCTATTTCATCCTACAATTCCTTACCGGTATATACACTTGCATACTCCGGCAGATAAGCAGATGGAGCTTTGTGAAATAATCCTGTATCGTGACACAATTGGGGTATCCCCCTTGTCCCCTCGTTTACTTCAAAATGCAGAAGGGCAATATCCAACGGATGCACATTCGGCGTTGGCTATGATCGATGGGGATCCACTTACTTTTTTCAAATCAAAAGATACTGACATCAAGCTGACTTTAGACCTTGGAGAAAGGGCTGAACTCGGAAAAATTCTATACATACCGCGAAACGATGACAACTATGTTGTTCCCGGTGAATGTTACGAACTTTATTATCAAGATGGAGCTAATGGTTGGAAACTTTATGAACAAGAGATTGCCAACAGCCAAGTATTACACTATAACGTTCCTAAGAACGCATTATTCTGGTTACATAATTCAACCAAAGGGCAAGAGGAACAACTCTTCTTCATCAAAGACGGGAAACAAATTTTCTCCCATTTCATTCAGTTCTCCAAAGAAAAAGAATAATAAACCATCCGCATTCATTAAAAAAGATATGGGCAAGAAATGGAACATCGATAAGCAAGGAATCCTCATCGGATGCGCAGCGGTTGCAGGGGCACTCGTACTGGGTACGGTCTTTGCCTCTAACAGCCATTTGGCTAACGGATTGGTGATGGGCAAGGTCTTTTGGTTCCATCTCTCCATGTTGGGTATGGCTATCTGCATGTTAGGTATTTGTATATCAGATAAGCGACTTCGTTTCCCATTAACCCCGCCAGACGGACTACTTGCCGCCTTTATGGGAGTAACTCTAATTACCTATGATTGGTCATTAAATCCCGAACCAGAAAAGTTAATCTTTGGAGGTCAACTGCTTGTTTGGTGGTTTGCGCTCCGAATTCTATTCGAGCGTTATAACGATTTGCGTTTCTATCTTCTTCTTATCTTCTTATTAACCGGATGGATAGAAGCAGTCTGGGGATTACTACAACTAAACGGATACTGTAGTTCCAACCACTCATTGTTCCGCTTGACCGGTACCTTTTTTAATCCCGGCCCTTATTCCGGCTATTTAGCCATCGCATTACCCATCGGGCTATGGATGATACTCCGTTTTCGAAAACTAACTCATCTGTTCGGATGGATTTGTGTAGGGACAATCCTTTTAGTGCTACCGGCCGGGATGAGTCGTTCTGCTTGGTTGGCTGCACTTCTTGCATGCAGTTGGCTCTTTTGGGCAGAGCGTATCGGTTGGATAAAGACAAAAAGTCTCATCCTCAACCCCACCAAGAAGATTATGACCTTTTCTCTTTTTATCATAATAGGGATCGGTATTTTCTTTTCTCAACTCTATAATCTCAAAAAAGACTCAGCTGATGGACGACTGTTAATGTGGAAAGTGACAGGACTTGCTATTAACAAACAACCTCTGAGAGGGACAGGCTTAGGGGGGTTCCCGGCCGCATACGCAGAGGGACAAGCCGCCTATTTCAGTACCGGGCAAGCCTCCAAACAGGAACAGTTCGTGGCCGGATGTCCGGAATATGCCTTCAATGAATACTTGCAAATCGGGTTGGAACAGGGGGCTATAGGATTATCTATCTTCCTTTTATGGGTTAGTGTCATCTGCTTGTTGGGAATCCGTTCAAAGCAATATGGAGCAGTCGGTGGACTGATGGCTTTAATAATATTTGCCTTTTCCTCCTATCCTTTACAACTACCCTCCTTTTGGGTTGTATTACTTCTCTTAGGAGCCATCTGTGTCAAACAAACAGAGACATACCTGTCACCACTATGGACAAAAGCCTTTGTTTGCCTTTTGCTATTAGGGGCTGTTTCTCTCTTTTGGGAACAGAAAAAAGAATACAAAGCCTATCAAGAATGGAAACAATTACAAGTTCTTTATAAAAACAAAGCCTATGCTTCCGTTACCGATGGTTACGTTACCTGTCACAAACGATTGAAACATAAACCGGAATTCCTGTTTGAAGAGGCACAATGTTTACATAAAACAGCGCAGTATCACGAAGCAATCCAAGTATTGGAACTCGGCAAGCAATTAAGTAGTGACCCGATGATCCGATATATGTTGGCTAAAAACTGGCAAGCAATCAAAGACTATTCAAAGGCTGAATCCGAACTGCTTGAAGCGATAGCTATCTTACCTGGAAGAGTGTATCCCTATTATCTTTTAGCTAAACTGTATGCCGAACCTGATTTTTATCAACCGGAGAAATTACAAAAGGCAGCAAAAGCAGTACTAACCCAAAAGGCCAAGGTCGAAAGTTCGGCTATTAGGGAGATGCGTAAGGATATACAAAAATTAATAAATAATAATATTACGAATAGCACGTTGCAATTCGAATAAATAATTATATTTGCAAAAAGAGAATCAAATTAAATCTTTTAGAATATGAAACACTACCGTTTATTTGCCATATTAGTAGCAACAAGCCTGTTGGCTTGCACAGGGGGGAAAGAGGAGTCTAATTATGAAGAGGAAACCGTATCAACAGTCCTTCCCAACGAAACGAACGAGGTGACCGTAATGACGTTAGAAAGTACGGTATTTAACCATGAGTTGGTTAGTAACGGTAAACTCTCTGCCCGTAATTTCGTGGACTTAAAATTTGAGTCTGCCGAACCAATAGCAAAAATATATGTAAAGAACGGAGACCGGGTAAAAAAAGGTCAAAAGTTGGCCGAGCTTGCCACCTTCCGCCTATGCAATAAGACAGCACAAGCCAAGGATGCGCTTGAAAGAGCCAAATTGGAATTACAAGATGTTTTAATCGGACAAGGATACAAATTAGAAGATTCTGCTAAAGTACCCACTGCGACCATGCAATTAGTACGTGTAAAAAGTGGATACGACCAAGCATTATATGCTTATCAATTGGCCGAATATGAACAAAAAAATGCAGTATTGACAGCTCCATTTGATGGGGTAGTCGCCAACTTGTTTGCTAAAACGTTTAATACAGCTTCCCTCTCCGAAGTCTTCTGCTCCATTATTGACACACGCACGTTAGAAGCAACTTTCACCGTATTAGAGAACGAACTTCCGCTTATCAAAGCAGGAGACCGTGTGGAAGTCATCCCATTTGCCCTATCTGACATTTCGGTAGAAGGTCGTATTTCAGAAATAAATCCTCTCGTCGATGCCAATGGAATGGTTCAAGTTAAAGCATCTGTACAGGATAAAGGGAAATTGTTCGAAGGGATGAATGTAAAAGTGAGTGTCCACCGTTCATTAGAAAATCAATTAGTAATACCTAAAAGCGCAGTAGTTCTGCGCTCAGGTAAACAGGTCGTCTTTAAGTTAGACCCTACAAAAACAAAAGCAAGTTGGGTTTATGTCCATACAAATTTGGAGAACGCAGATAGTTATACCATCTCAAGTACCGAAGAAGATGGACTAAAAGAGGGAGATATTATCATCACTAACGGCAATATAAACCTGGCGCATGAAGCTCCAGTAAAAATTGTTGAAAATTTATAAATTATACACATGATTAAATTTTTATTACAACGTCCCATTGCGGTATTGATGGCATTTACAGCCTGCTTTATCGTTGGACTGGTTACCTACTTCACCATTCCTGTGTCGTTGTTGCCCGACATAGCTATTCCCGAGATCACTGTACAAGTGTCCGGGCAAAACACCTCCGCCCGTGAGCTGGAAAATACCGTAGTCAAATCCATCCGCCAACAATTAATGCAGGTAGCCAATCTGCGTGACATCCATAGTGAGACACGAGATGGAGCAGCCATTATCCGTTTAAACTTTGACTTTGGTACAAATACAGATTTGGCATTCATCGAGGTAAATGAAAAGATAGATGCAGCGATGAACTATCTACCCCGCGAGATTGAACGGCCCCGAGTAATTAAAGCCAGTGCAACTGATATTCCAGTCTTTTGCTTGAACCTAACGCTAAAAAAGGATAAAGGAGGACTGTACAAAGATAATGAAGCAGAGTTTTTGGATCTCTGCCAGTTTGCAGAAACTGTGATCAAACGCCGTATCGAACAATTACCGGAGGTAGCCATGGTTGATGTTACCGGCCTTCTTAAACGACAAGTTCAGATTGTGCCAGACATGAAGATGCTTAAAATAGCCGAACTCACACTGGATGATATTGAGACTGCACTTACCTCTAACAATATAGAGCCGGGAAGTATGACTGTCAGAGATGGTTATTACGAATATAACATCAAATTTTCGACCTTGCTTCGTACCCCTGAAGATGTGGAGAATATTTATATCCGAAAGAATGACCATATATTCCAACTAAAAGAGTTAGCACAAGTCTCCATAGTCCCGGAAAAAGAATCCGGAGCCTCTTTGTCTAATGGCAAACGTGCCGTTACATTAGCCATTATCAAGCAAGCCGATGAAAATATGGAGAACATGAAAGAGGCTTTGCAAGCAATCACAAGCCAATTTACGACTATGTATCCGGATATTGAATTCAGTGTCAGTCGGAACCAAACCGAATTATTAGACTATACAATCTCCAACCTCAAGCAGAATCTATCTTTAGGATTTTTCTTTATCTGCATAGTTGCCATCCTATTTTTAGGAGACATAAAAAGTCCGATAGTGATTGGGTTAAGTATGGTTGTCAGTTTGATTATCAGTTTCCTATTCTTTTATCTATTTAATATGTCACTCAATATCATCTCTATTTCGGGTTTGATATTAGCTTTAGGGATGATGATCGATAGTTCCATTATTGTCACCGAAAACATTGCTCAATATAAATCTCTTGGCTATTCATTAGAGGAATCATGTAGTAAAGGGACTACCGAGGTTATCACTCCAATGTTAAGCTCCACTTTTACGACTATAGTTGTATTCGCCCCTTTGGTATTTATGAGTGGTATAGCAGGAGCGATTTTCTATGACCAGGCATTTGCTGTAACCGTCGGTTTGTTAGTATCCTATTTTACAGGGATCATGTTACTTCCAGTCCTCTATAAACTGGTCTACAGTTTGCCGGATAGTCCATTTAAACGATTTAACTTGAATTTTAAAAATCTGATACCAGATCATGTATTAGATCGATTCTACGATACCGGAGTTGACTTTGTATTCCGGCATAAAACAGCCTCTTTATTGTTTCTACTCTGTTCCATCCCTCTTTGTGCTGTCCTATTTTATGAAATTCCAAAGAGTAGAATGCCGGAAATTGAGCAGA
The DNA here is from genome assembly GCA_015060925.1 of Parabacteroides distasonis. Lineage (GTDB taxonomy): Bacteria > Bacteroidota > Bacteroidia > Bacteroidales > Tannerellaceae > Parabacteroides > Parabacteroides distasonis_B. The sequence continues at coordinate 47,377 of SUXM01000018.1, read as the reverse complement.
ACGAGTTGATCACCCACATAGAATGGAATGAAAATATACATATTGATGAAAACCGGAATCGTATCCATCAGTTATCCGCATCCATTCAAGAACAGGTTATCGAACATACAGTATACGTTGGACAACAGCAATTCCTATTAAACCGTGACCAAGAGATGTCCGGTTCCGAAAGTGAAATGTATCTAAAAACAGAACAACCTGTAGGAATCGCCCCTCTACAGAAATCGATTGAACAATGGATAAAAAAGAATTACCCTAAAGCGGTAGTCTCTTTCTCTCCTCCTGTAACTGTTTTCGAGAAACTTTTCGTTACAGGAGAGGCGGATCTGGTCACAGAACTCCACACACGTAACCAGGCAGTAGCTCCGGATGCCACCCTTTTACAAAAGATGAGAGAACAAATAGAATCACAGACCGGTCACATGCCGGTAGGTATTGCCTTTGACAACCAATTAAACCTTTCCATCGATCGACAAAAGTTGTTACTGTACAACGTAGATTATAATAAGGTTTACCAATTATTAAAAACGGCTTTTAAAGAGAATGAAGTAGCCACTCTTCGTTCCTACCAGCAATATCTCCCTATTTCCCTTGCCGGAGAAGAGCAGACAGTAAACGATGTCTTACAAAAGACATTAGTCAGCACAAATCCCGATGAAAAAGGGGACGTCAGATATATTCCTCTGCAAGCATTGGTGCGTATCACTCCAGGAGAAGATTTGAAAACCATCACTGCCGGAAAGAACGGAGAATATATTCCTTTCAGTTTCTATGACGCGGAAGAGGTTGAAGATTTAATGGAACAAATAAAGAAAGAAGTTGAAAAAGACTGGGACATTGACTTTTCCGGTAGTTTCTTTTCCAATCAGCAAATGTTGAATGAATTGGTTATTATCCTATTTATTTCCATATTATTAATGTATTTTATCTTGGCTTCCCAATTTGAAAGTTTTTTGCAACCACTCATTGTATTATTTGAAATTCCCATTGATGTGGCTGCCTCTTTACTGGTATTATGGATATGCGGACATACACTTAATTTGATGAGTGCGATTGGTATTGTCGTTACTTGTGGTATCATCATCAATGATTCTATCTTAAAATTAGATGTTATCAACGAACTAAGGAAGGGAGGAACTCCTCTTATGGAAGCCATACATGAGGCCGGCAAACGTCGCCTTCGTCCAATCATTATGACCTCTCTTACAACTATATTTGGAATGGTGCCGCTACTCTTTACTTTTGATATGGGAAGTGAACTTCAAAAGCCTCTCTCTATTGCCATGATTTCAGCAATGATCATAGGTACAGCTGTCAGCTTGTTCATTATCCCATTGGTCTATTGGTTCATTTATCATAAACAGGAGATTATCATAAACAAATAACATCATGAAACACGATTCTATACATAAATATATCTTTGCATTATGCTTGCTTTGTTTCGTATTACAAGGCCAGGCACAGCTAACGTTAACATTAGAACAGACCATCACATTGGCTGCCGACAGTTCGTTAGATGCTTTTCGATACAAAAACATGTATTTAGCCGGATATTGGGAATACAGAACATACAAGGCGGGACGGTTACCGAGCTTGACCCTGAACCTTACTCCTGCACAATACACTCGCTATTTTACTCAACGCTATGATTCAGAAGAGGATATAGATGTTTTTCGCAAACAACAAAGTTTTTTCTCTGGAGGAGGTCTTGAAGTCAAACAAAACTTTGACCTGTTAGGTGGAACCTTTTATTTAGACACCGATCTTAGTTATATGCGTTACTTTGGAGACCAGACTTATAACCAGTTCTCTTCTGTCCCCATTCGTATCGGTTATCAACAAAGTCTATTGGGGTATAATGCTTTCAAATGGGAACGAAAGATTGAACCTTTAAAATATGAAAAGGTAAAAAAAGAATTTCTTTATAACGTAGAACAAATGAGCGAACAGGCAACAAGTTATTTCTTTGCTTTAGCAATGGCTCAAATGGAACATGACTTGGCCAAAGAAAATGTGGCTACAACGGACACATTGTATCAAACCGGAATGGAACGACATAAAATCGCATCCATCAGTCAAGCAGATTTATTAACACTTAAGTTAGACGCTGTCAATGCTCGAAACACATTGAAGAATGCAGAAATCACATTGAAACGAGCAATGTTCAACTTGGCCTCTTACTTGAACTTTGATAAAAACACAGAGATTTATTTACGATTACCCAGCCGTCCTCGTAACATGGAAATATCGGTTGATAAAGCCTTGGAACTTGCGCACCTAAACAACCCTATTTTCCTTGATTTACAACAACAAATTTTAGAGGCACAACAACAGGTAGACAGAACCAAGAAAGAAGCGATGTTCAATGCACAGATCAATGCCAGTGTTGGATTCAACCAAGTTGCCGATAACATACAAGACGCTTACAGAAATCTACAGCAACAAGAAATTGTATCTCTTTCTATCTCTATTCCTTTAGTTGATTGGGGTGTTCGAAAAGGGAAACACAACATAGCCAAAAACAATCTGCTTGTGACAGAAACTTCTGCCAAACAAAAAGGGCTCACGGTTGAAGAGGATGTAATCATGACCGTTGGAGACTTTAATATCCAACAGGCTTTAATAGGTAGCGCAGAAGAGGCTGTAGACTTAGCGGAAATGGCTTATAGCCAAACTAAGCAGCGCTTTATGATTGGGAAAGCAGACATCAATAGCCTGACTCTTTCATTGAATCGCCAACAAGAAGCTCAACGTAACTATATTACAGCTCTACAAAACTATTGGCTCAGTTATTATAAAATAAGGAAATTGACTTTATTTGACTTTGAAACAGGAGTTTCCTTGTCCAATACGTTTGACTATAAAAATGGATTCTAAAAGATAAACATGAGCATATCTCCTAAAATATCCTCTTTTACGATTATCGTCGCATTTATATGTGTGGCATTAATCGGCATGGCATTTCTTCCTTTATTGCCTATCAAATTATCTCCCTCACGTACTTTACCCCGTTTGACTGTCAGTTACAAAATGCCAGGAAACTCAGCACGTGTAATCGAAATGGAGGTGACCTCCCGTTTAGAAGCGATGTTGGCCCGGATCAAAGGAATCAAAGAGATACAATCCAGTTCTTCAAACGGTAGTGGATATATTAGGATAGAGTTAGACAAACACACCAATGTTGATGCCGCCCGCTTTGAGGCATCAACCATTGTCCGGCAAACCTGGTCAAGTCTCCCTGAAGGCGTCAGTTATCCGGTTATTGAGATGAGCCGTCCAGATAATAAAGAGACACGTCCATTTATGAGTTATACCATTAATGCTGCATCTACCCCTATCCTAATCCAACGTTTTGCAGAAAACCAAATAAAGCCACGACTTAGCAGTATTCAAGGTATTTACCGAATCGATGTCAGCGGAGCAACCCCTATGGAATGGAAATTGGAGTATAACAACGACCAATTAACGACTCTCGGTATTCGGGTTTCAGACATACAAAATGCGATCAACCAATACTACAGGAAAGAGTTTTTAGGAACAGGAAATATAGAAATGCAGTTTTTATCAAACGCGCATCTCAAAAAACAAAAGAAAACCCAATGGATTCGTCTTGCCCTTATTCCCGAGAACAACAATGAAGGGTTTGATCCGTCATTTATTACAGTAACAAACAAGGAGGGAAAACTGATACGGTTAGACCAACTCTTAAAGGTCTCCCGCCAAGAGGAGTTACCCCAAAGTTATTACCGTATAAATGGGTTGAACTCCATTTATCTGTCTATCCGGGCAGAAGAAACGGCTAATCAATTAGACTTGGCCAAACATATAAAAGAAGAAATGGAACAAATTCAATCCTTGTTACCTACAGGATATGAACTCCATGTTAGTTATGATGCAACAGAATTTATCCAAGATGAACTAAACAAAATCTATATACGAACTGGACTTACCATCTTGATTCTGCTCCTTTTTGTCTTATGTATAACCAGAGAAATTAAATATTTACTCCTAATTATCATTAGTCTTTCTATCAATCTCAGTATAGCTATTATCTTGTATTATCTGTTAGGGTTAGAAATGCAACTCTATTCATTAGCCGGGGTTACTATTTCACTTAGCTTAGTTATAGATAATACGATTGTTATGACCGAACATATACGGAACCGACATAACCGTAAAGCCTTCCTTTCCATATTGACAGCTACTTTAACAACAATGGGTGCCTTGGTTATCATTTTCTTTTTAGAAGAGAAAATACGTCTTAACCTACAAGATTTTGCTGCTGTTGTCATCATAAATTTAGCCGTATCCCTATTAATCGCCCTATTTTTAGTTCCCGCATTAATAGAAAAGATGCATTTGGAATGGAAGAAAGAAAATCCTTCCAAAAAAAACCATATAAGCCATATCTTCAAACGGATTCCGGTTTATTTCAACCGTTATTATCAAAAACAAATTATCTTTCTATGTCATTGGAAAAAAACAGCCTGCTTGATGTTATTATTAGCTTTTGGTATTCCAACCTTCCTGCTACCAGAAAAGATTGAATACAATAAAAAAGATACGTATACGGCAATAGACTCAATGTTAATAGATAAATATAACCAACTTTTGTCAAATGAGACTTACAAAGAAAAAATAAAGCCTGTTATAGACAAGGCTTTTGGAGGAACATTGCGATTGTTTGTTGAAAAGGTGTACGAAGGAAGTTATTTTACACAAAATGAAGAAACCATCTTATCGGTAAGCGCATCTCTACCCAATGGGACCACTTTGCCACAGATGAACCATCTGATTAGTCGAATGGAATCCTATTTAAGCACTTTCAAGGAGATCAAGCAATTCCAGACCAACATCTATAGTGCTCGCCAAGCCGGTATCCGTATCTATTTCACCAAAGAGAGTGAACGAAGCGGATTCCCTTATACTTTAAAGAGTAAAATTATTAGTAAAGCTTTAGAGTTAGGAGGTGGTAGTTGGAACGTCTGGGGATTACAAGACCAAGGATTCAGTAATGATGTCCGAGAAAATGCAGGTTCTTTTCGCATTGAAATGTACGGGTATAATTATGATGAGTTATACGAATGGGCAGAAAAACTCAAAGCAAAATTACTTACCTACCGACGCATCAAAGAAGTTCTGATCAACTCTGAATTTTCATGGTGGAAAGATGATTACCAGGAGTTCTATTTCAATCTTAACAAAGCACGTATGATCCAAGAAAACATACAACCTCTTGAATTATTCTCCTCTTTAAATCCTGTATTTGAAAAAGATCTCTATACCGGAACCCTCATTGTCAATAATGAGACGGAGAAACTCAAATTGTCTTCCCTCCAATCCGAAAAATTGGACATTTGGGGAATGCAGCATCTACCCCAAACCATCCAAAACAAATCCTATAAACTAAATGAATTAGCAACAGTGGAAAAAGGACAGATGCCTCAAAAGGTCGCTAAAGTAAACCAACAATATCGGCTTTGCCTACAATATGAATATATCGGTGCATCTAACCAAGGGAATAAAATCCAAGAGAGGATATTAGAGGAGTTCAATGCATCCCTTCCTATGGGTTATACAGCCAAATCTAACAGTGCATATTGGTCATGGGGACAAAATAGCAATAAACAATACGGATTGTTACTGCTGATAATTGTAATCATTTTCTTTACAACAAGTATCCTCTTTAATTCCCTTAAACAACCATTAGCAGTTATATTCGTAATTCCGATCTCTTACATCGGCGTATTCCTTACTTTCTTCGGGTTCAAATTGAATTTTGACCAAGGAGGATTTGCATCGTTCGTTTTATTATGTGGGATTACTGTAAATGCCAGCATTTATATTTTAAACGAATATAATCAAATCCGACAAAACAAACCACTCCTATCTCCACACAAAGCCTATTTAAAAGCATGGAACGCAAAAATTATCCCAATATTCCTAACAGTTGTTTCCACCATTTTAGGCTTTATTCCATTTATGTTAGGTCAAGATAAAGAGGCTTTTTGGTTTCCTTTGGCAGCAGGAACCATTGGTGGGTTAATCATGTCTATTTTAGGGATATTTCTTTATTTACCTCTATTTACCATAACAAAAAACAAAGATTATAAAGAGAAAGGCATGGAATCATAAAAAACAAAAAATCAAACAGGTTACACTTGTACAATTAGAATATAAGCACTACCTTTGTCCTGATTTGAAAAGAGTATATCTTATGAGTAGAAATATACATAAAGAATATTTTACGTATTTCTCAGGTTGTCTATCAGAGAAAGATACTCATTTCTTTATTTTTCAAGATAATAATTTGGTTATATAGGATGCGTTAGTTACTTTTACTAACGCATTTTTTTTATAACTGGACAAAATGTAAGAAATATATATAATAAAAATCAATAATTACTATGTCGAAAAGTGGTATCAAAAAGGTCATTGTTCTGGGCTCAGGAGCCTTGAAAATTGGACAAGCCGGAGAGTTTGACTACTCTGGTTCACAAGCATTAAAGGCGCTTAGAGAAGAAGGAATTAGCACAGTATTGATAAATCCGAATATCGCAACGATTCAGACATCAGAAGGAGTTGCCGATAAGGTTTATTTCTTGCCTATCACTCCCTATTTTGTTGAAGAAGTCATCAAAAAAGAACAGCCGGACGGCATTTTATTAGCATTTGGTGGTCAAACAGCTCTTAACTGTGGTACAGAACTTTACACAAATGGTATTCTTGCTAAATATGGTGTACAGGTCTTAGGAACCTCAGTAGAGGCTATTATGTACACAGAAGACCGTGACCTGTTTGTAAAAAAACTTGACGAGATAGAAGTAAAGACTCCGATTAGTCGTGCTGTAGAGAACATGGAAGATGCAGTCAATGCTGCCAACGAAATAGGTTTTCCAGTGATGATCCGTTCAGCTTACGCATTAGGAGGTATGGGTAGCGGTATCTGCCAGAATGAAGCAGAACTACGCACATTGGCAGAAAGTGCTTTTGCATACGCACCACAAATCTTAGTGGAAGAATCTTTAAAAGGCTGGAAAGAGATTGAGTTTGAAGTAATCCGTGACAAAAACGACCACTGTTTCACAGTTGTAAGCATGGAAAATGTCGATCCATTAGGGGTACATACCGGTGAAAGTATCGTTGTGGCTCCGACCTGTTCGCTTACAGAAAAAGAATTAGAGCTATTGAAAGGACTTTCTACAAAAACCATCCGTCATTTAGGTATCGTCGGAGAATGTAATATCCAATATGCTTTTAACTCTGCTACATGCGACTACCGTGTTATCGAAGTTAATGCCCGTTTAAGCCGATCTTCTGCATTAGCTTCTAAAGCCAGCGGATATCCTTTGGCTTTTGTAGCTGCCAAATTGGCATTGGGATATAGCTTGGATCAGATCGGAGAGATGGGTACACCGAACTCGGCCTATAAAGCACCAGAAGTAGATTACATGATTGTCAAGATACCGCGTTGGGACTTAACCAAGTTCTCAGGTGTGAGTCGCCAGATTGGTTCAAGCATGAAGTCTGTAGGTGAAATCATGTCTATCGGTAAAACCTTTGAGGAAATTATGCAGAAAGGTTTACGTATGATTGGACAAGGCATGCATGGTTTTGTGGGGAACAATGATGTAGAATTTGAGAACCTGGATGATGCATTAGCTAATCCTACTGATTTACGTATCTTCGCTATCGCCAAAGCATTCGAACAAGGATATACCGTAGATCGTATTCATGAACTTTCAAAGATAACCCCATGGTTCCTTGAAAGACTTAAAAATATTGTTGACTATACAAAAGTACTCTCTTCATTCAATAAGATTGAAGACTTGACCGAAGAGGTATTAAAAGAGGCTAAACGATTAGGATTTTCAGACTTCCAAATTGCACGTTATGTAGAAAATCCAGCCGGCAACATGGAGAAAGAAAATATCCGCGTTCGCAACCTACGCAAAAAATTAGGAGTCTTACCGACAGTTAAACGCATCAACACAATTGCCTCTGAGCATCCAGAATTAACCAACTACCTATACATGACTTATGATGGTAACACACACGACATTACCTATTACCCAAATGAAAAAAGTGTAATTATTTTAGGATCCGGAGCTTATCGCATTGGCTCTTCTGTAGAATTTGACTGGTGTTCTGTCAATGCAGCCCAAACAAGCCGCAAATTAGGTTATAAATCCATCATGATTAACTATAATCCGGAGACCGTTTCTACAGATTATGACATGTGCGACCGCCTCTATTTTGATGAGCTTTCATTTGAACGAGTATTAGATGTCATTGATTTAGAATTACCAAAAGGTGTCGTTGTGTCAGTTGGAGGACAAATACCGAATAATTTGGCCATGAAACTCTATCGCCAAAATGTACCAGTATTAGGGACTTCTCCACTTTCTATTGACCGTGCAGAAAACCGTCACAAATTCTCTGCTATGCTTGACACATTAGGTATCGACCAGCCTCGCTGGGCGGAATTAACCAGCATGGAAGAGATTGACGATTTCATTGCTAAGGTCGGTTTCCCAGTGCTTATCCGTCCATCATACGTCCTTTCTGGGGCAGCCATGAATGTATGCCACACCAAAGAACAGATGATTGAGTTTTTGGATTTGGCTGCTAAAGTATCTAAGGAATATCCAGTTGTCGTTTCTGAGTTCTTACAAGGAGCGAAAGAGATCGAATTTGACGCAGTGGCCATGAATGGAGAAGTGGTTGAATATGCAATTTCTGAACATATCGAATTTGCAGGTGTCCACTCAGGCGATGCAACATTAGTATTCCCAGCTCAAAAGATCTACTTTGAAACAGCACGCCGCATCAAGAAAGTAAGCAAGATGATAGCCAAAGAATTAAATATCAGCGGCCCATTCAATATCCAGTTCTTAGCAAAGAATAACGATGTAAAGGTTATCGAATGTAACTTGCGTGCATCTCGAAGTTTCCCATTCGTTTCTAAGGTATTGAAACGCAACTTCATTGAAACAGCTACCCGTATCATGTTAGATGCTCCTTATACCAAACCGGACAAAAGCGCATTTGACATCGACTGGATCGGAGTAAAAGCTTCTCAATTCTCATTTGCTCGCTTGCACAAAGCAGACCCGGTATTAGGCGTAGATATGAGCTCCACCGGAGAGGTTGGATGTGTAGGCGATGATTTCAATGAAGCACTATTGTCTGCGATGATCGCAGTAGGTAACCGTATTCCGAAAAAGAATGTACTGGTTTCTTCTGGTGCAGCCAAAAGCAAAGCTGAGCTATTGGAGCCTTGTCACCTATTGGCAGCCAAAGGTTACAACATCTATGGTACAGCTGGTACAGCGAAGTTCTTAAACGAAAATGGCATTTCTGCGACTGCTGTTTGTTGGCCAGATGAAGAAGGGAATTTAGACATTATGGATATGTTCAGTAAACATATTTTCGAGTTAGTAGTCAATATTCCGAAAGACCATAGCAAGCGAGAACTAACCAACGGATATAAGATTCGTCGTGCAGCGATCGATCACAATATCCCATTGATTACCAATGCTCGTTTGGCTAGTGCATTTATCAGTGCATTCTGTAACATGACAGAAAAGGACATCCAAATTAAAAGTTGGCAAGAATATAAATAACAAAAGATTTATTATATTTGCAACCAAGAAAGGCACGAATTACCCAACGTGAATTCGTGCCTTTTTTATAAGAAATCTAATTTATCTCTATAATGAATACACAAATAGAAAAGCGACTGAAAATTTTTGAAAAAAAAGGAATTGACCGTCGCTATTTTTTCAAACAAATGGCTATGGCTGGCTTATTAACACTTGCTGGAACACAAAAAGCCGAAGCTTTTTCAAGTAATGTGAAAGGGAAAATCGTTATCGTTGGGGGAGGAGCTGCAGGTATCAGTATGGCAGCCCGATTAAAACGTTGGTTAAATAATCCAGACATTACATTAATCGATCCAAGTGATCGTCAATACTATCAACCGGGATTCACATTAATCGCATCAGGCGTATACAAACCAGATGAGGTGTGGAAAAAACAGGTTGATTGTATTCCTAATGATATCAAATGGGTCAAAGATTCAGTAATAGCAATAGATCCTACACATAATCAAGTTATAACTCAAAGCAATGGCAAAATAAACTACGATTTCCTTGTTTTGACCCCGGGACTACAAATCAATTGGACTAAAGTGGAAGGAATTACCAAAGAAACCTTAGGACAAGGAAATGCTCACTGTATTTATGACTTTGAGGGAGCACAAAAAACATGGAAAGCCATTCAAGAATTTGCCAAAACAGGAGGTAAAGGGATCTATACAGATACCTATACCAAACACAAATGTGGAGGAGCCCCTAAAAAAATATGCTTATTGACAGAACATCATAGCCGTAAACAGGGTACACGTGATAAATTAGATTTAAACTTTTATACAGCCTCCAAACAATTATATGATGTTCCTTTTTTTACTCCTCGTTTGTTAGAAATCTATGAAGAGCGTAATATCCCTATCAACTTAAATGTACGCGTTAAAGGAGTTGATACAGCGACAAAACAGGTACATTTTGAAAAAATTGAAACAGTTGGAGATCAAAAAATACATACTTCATTTATAGAGGATTATGACTTCCTTCATTTTACTCCCCCTATGTCTGCACCAGACTTTGTTCGCGAAGCCGGCTTAGGTTGGACAGAAGGGAAATTGGCAGCAGATGCATGGGTGATGGTCGATAAAGAAACCTTAATCCATAAAACCTATCCTAACATCATTTCTTTAGGCGATGTGGCTGGTATCCCCACCAGTAAAACATCAGCAGCCATCCGTATGCAAGTACCGATTGCAGCCAAAAACCTAATTTCAATTATGGAAGGAAAAGAGCCGACTGAAAAATATAATGGATATGCAGCATGTCCGATTGTTACAGACTACGGACATGTCCTTCTTTGTGAGTTTGACTACAACAAAGAAGCTGCCATTTCTTTTCCATTCTCTTTATTAGATATGTCAAAAGAACAATGGGTTGGCTGGTTGCTAAAAGTCTATTTCCTCAAACCCATGTATTTCTATGGCATGTTAAACGGATGGGCTTAATTATTCGAATATATTTCATAACATAAAGAAGAAGGTAATTATCCGATAATTACCTTCTTCTTCTTTTTAAACAATCCCTCTAATGAGATTGTTCAGAAGGTCATTTTTCGATAATAGCGTGGAAGATAGTCTTCTGGTAAAAGATCAGGATGGAAAATCCAAATCAAATCCGCCAACAAATAGTCAGGATGCAGGGGAAACTCTTCATAATAAGGCACAAGTCCTGTATTACATGTATAAATTTGTCCTTTTTTAAAGGCATCAAAGTACTCATATGGTGTATATTCCATCCGTAAATCATCATAAGTCATCTCTTCCGACAGATGATATTTAATTAGCCATCTGTCCGCATGGATTGCTTCATTCAATACCTTCTCGAAAGGCAACGGCTTACTTCCCGAACCTGGCAGATATTGAAAGAGATAGTCTGCTCCTGCATCCCGAAACAGATGAGCCATATAACTCTCCCCTGCTGGCATAAACCACGAAGCTCCATACCTCTTTTCAGAAAAAACGGTCGGACGAGCAGAAACCTTTGCCGTCAGACGGCTTAAATCCAAATAACGCTTTTCAGTCTCCCTAAAAATGGAATCTGCCAGCTCCTCTTTTCCAAACAGAAGACCATAAAAACGGATCCATTCAGTCCGCCCCAAAGGTAACGACTCCATATAATCCGCACCTTCGATAATGGGAATCCCCAATTTCTCAACCGTCCCATATCCACTGTTTTGGAAAGGAGAAACAATTACTAATTCCACCCCCCTGTCAATCATCAACTCTATATTAGGCGTAGTAGCCTCACCCATATCGACAATACGTCCATTCTTGATCCCCTCCTGGACAGCAGGCGTATCTATATAGCGAGACTCATAGACCCCTATGATCCTCCCTGTTTCACCCAATTGGTCAATAATAGCAGTATGAACCGAAGAGTGAACCACAATGTTCTGGATGGGGACAGGGACAACCGTTCCTGACGGGAGATCAACTTGCCCCACCCGATTCCTATCCACCAACAGATAACGTTGCAAAAGGCGCGTACTATCCCATGGGTCATGTACCTCAACCGATATATACTTTTCAAAACGTTGAACCGTAAAACCTTTAGCATAACGGATCGTATCAGAAGAAGAACATTCCTGAGTAGATGTTTGAGGCAAATGCGAACAGGCAATCATCCCAAACAGGTAAAGAATCCCAATCCAGTATCTCAATATCAGTTTCATCTATTTATACATCTGAAAATAGGCTCCCATTGGGTTCAATCCGGAGACACTCAATTTATCAAGTAATTTCCCTACCGGCGAGAAAACATACATATCACCCGTATTCACATAATCCGATGTCCCAATATAGACATTCCCAGAAACAGGATCAACACTCATACAATAGGTATTATCAACAATTGTACCATCTGTAATAAAACCATTGGTCTGTATCTCCTTCTTTATTGCATCATAGACCTTAAAATCATAATCTGTTACCACCCAATTTTCCTGTTTAGCACTATAGAAATAGATTTTATTTTTATAAACTGTTGAGTAAATAGCATCATTCGTCGCAATCTTTTCCCATTTTCCGGTTGCTACATCTACCCGTTGCAACGTATTCTTTATATCCGCATAATTACCTAACGACAAAACATACAAATTCCCAGATTCATCCTTCTGTACAATTTTAGGATTACAAGTTACAAGCAGTTCTCTCTCCACAGCCAAGGTATTCAAATCAACTACTGATAAGGTTGAATCAGGAATCGGGTTATATCCTCCCGAATTAGCTACATACAATTTACCATTCAATTCACAAAGACCTTCCGGATTCGCCCCGACCTTTACTTTCTTCACAATATCCAACGAGGTTGTATCAATACAAGCCACATGCCCGTCATACAAAGAAACAAAAACTTTCCCTTGAGCAGCAGTAGCCATACGAGGCAATTGTGGTTCACCTGCTTCATCCTTTGGGCTAATCGTCTTAATAGATTTACCAAACAAATCTGTCACCTCTATTGTTCCAGACATATTCACCACGATATACATCTTTGAACCATAAATGACCATATCATTCGCTGTATCTCCCAGTCCTCGTCCATTCAACGAAACAAAAACCTTAGGCGACAAAACACCTGTCTCCGGATTATAATAGTCCAAAGTTGCATTATTGCTTTTCCAATTACCTGCATTCAAAAAATAAACACCTGTCGCCGACTGTTCTGTATCAGGAGTCGGTTCTTCTGGCACAGGATCCTCCTCATTACAAGCGACCAATGATACCCCCAAACATGTACATAGCACAGACTTAATAAACCAATTACATTTTTTCATGATTATAATATTTTAAAAGTTACATGCAACCAAAATCCGGAACGAACGTCCCGGCATAGGATAATATTTAATTATCTCATAATTCACATTTCCAAGATTCAACAGTTCTCCCTGAATACGCAACTTGCAATTTCCCAAAGGGAATTCCTTATTGACTGAAATAGTCTGTTCCACGTACCGAACAATCCGGTTATCCTCTATGTTTTGAGGTAGGGCATACCGATCACCCGCACATGTCAACAGATAAGAAACATTTACCCATTTATTTAATAAGGAAATAGAGGCAGAACCTGCATGCTTCGGTGTATAAGGTATCTGATGTTTATAGTTTTTAGCAGAAGGGTCGGTGACATCAACCGCATGCTGCCAAGTATAATTACCTTGCAACATCAATTGCATATTTGACGAACAGCTAATCTCCACGGAAAGATTAGCATCAATCCCTCCGATAGAAGCCTCCCCAAAATTCATCATCTTCCAAACATATAAGGTAGGAAGCGCTACGATCTTATCTTTTACCCGGTTATAATAACCATCAACCGTCACATTCAAGTAAGAAAATAGATATGACAATTGTCCACTCCAAGTCAGTCCGACATTATACTGCATGGCTTTTTCCGGCTTCAAGCGAGTATTCCCTACCCTTAAATAATAAAGGTCATTAAAGGTCGGCACACGAAACATATCTTTATATGAAGCCCGTACCCGCACATTATGGTCTTCCCATATACGCCAAGATAAACTGACTCCAGGTGAAAGCCGCTTCCGATCAGTAGGTACGTCTCCTGCCTCTACTCGTTCCGTAATAAAGGTATTCAGCAAACTGGCCGTGGCTGTCAACCGACTGTTCTTATATTGAGCCGCTAATACCGACAAGGAGGTATAGCGGATCGGGAATGGACAATCTGGGAAATTATTTTTCAATGTATTGACGAAAAAGTCCGTATTTAAAGAAAAGAAAAGATGTTCAAACGGTCTATATAATGTTCCTACAGAAAGGTAGTACTCCCTTTGTGTATGCCGGTCTTCCTGTTCGCCCGATGCGTAACTATTATTATAATCTACATAGCGGTTCCATGCATAATTGTACTTTGCTTGTGCTTGAAAAGAGAAACATGAACCAAATTGCTTCTTGTAATGTCCTTGAAAAAAATAGTTTCGATCCCAAAGGCGTTCTTTTCTATAATCATTATACAAAATGATAGAGCCCGGTAACCCCCTCTCCGAATCATAATAATAACCTTTTAAAGAAAGCTCACCCCCTTTACCCAAGTTTCCATACAGGTTCAATTCTGTACGTAAAGCTTTTATATCACTATTCTTTCGTTTCCCCTTCTCCTCCGTTTGCTCATTCTGAACAGAGTAGTTATAATTCCCATCTGCACGTTGCCAATCAAATTGTCCACTCAATGCCCAACATTTTCCCAATCGCTGCTCATAACGCAAATAGGGATTGACTAATCCAAACGAACCGGTTTTAATTTGTGCCTTCAGATGGAAAGGGCGAAGAGTGAAATCCGGCCGACTGCTTTTTATATTCAACACTCCTGCCGAAGCAAACAATCGTGCCGTCTGGAATATTTCATCCGATTGACCTATGGATAAAGAAATCCTATCAACATTATCTAACGAGAAACGACTGATATCTATCTGCCCATTTTGAGC
This sequence comes from Parabacteroides distasonis, assembly GCA_015060925.1. Taxonomy (GTDB): domain Bacteria; phylum Bacteroidota; class Bacteroidia; order Bacteroidales; family Tannerellaceae; genus Parabacteroides; species Parabacteroides distasonis_B. Next base: position 32,293 of record SUXM01000018.1, on the reverse strand, counting down.
ATCCGTTACCGTCACGCCATCATAACTGACTGCCGTATGTTTGGCACCCAAACTCCTTACCGAAACAGTCTTTAGTCCTCCTATCCCACCATAGTCTTGAACCGTCACTCCAGAGAATCGCTTAACTACCTCCGACAGGTCTTGCAACCCTAAGCGTTCAAAACTCGCTTGATCCAGTACTTGAAGAGGAGCCCCCTCCCGCGTAATGAAAGAACGAACCTTACCCACCACCTCAACTCCGGACAGTTGGTGTATTTTGGTTGTATCTATACCCTGTGCATACAACGCACCCAATGAAAACAGCCAGACAGTTAAAAGGCCTAACAGCCGTCTAAACTCTAAATTTTGCATAATAACTCCAGATTCATCAATCTCTTTACCCGAGAGACTAAATTAAACAAATCATGGCAGGTTTTCTGGCTCATCCCCCCTTTCCAGCGACCTTCCCAAATACAAACGAACATTCATTTATATTCAGTGGCAATAAGAATTACCGAAAGAGTTATAGGACTTACAGCTACGGGTACAGCTCCGGACTTCCACCGGATTCCCTTTTACTAACTGTCTGCGGACGCAAAACAATTACACCATAATTCTTCGTTGCAAATATATAGAGAAAAATTATTTCACGAAAACTTTTCTTATTTTTTATAAACAAAACAGATACATATGAAACAAAAATTACCTCCGATGTAATTACCAATTACATCCGACCTATTTAGTTTTACATCGGAGATATTTTCCACAACCTATCCTATCATCATTCCAATTCAAGAACAATCTTGTTCTTTTTATCCACTTAAAAAGGCCAAATGTTTAACTAAGTAAAAAAAGTTTCAAAAAAACATATTTTCAATATCATATTATTACATATTTTTGTAATATTGCAATAAAATATATTAGAGAATAAGCGTAAATCTATGGGAGAAATAATAAAAGGCCGCATCTCGCAAGTGATTGGCCCGGTAGTAGATATCCATTTTGAGAACAGCGATGAAGAGAAGAAAGTGTTACCTCGCATCCATGATGCGATGGAGATCAATCGTGCCAATGGAAAGAAACTGATAGTTGAAGTCCAACAACACATTGGCGAGAACACCGTTCGTACCGTAGCAATGGATACCACAGATGGTCTGCAAAGAGGGATGGAAGCTATTTCATACGGTTCTCCTATTACAATGCCTATAGGAGATCAAGTCAAAGGACGTTTGATGAATGTAACAGGTAATCCCATAGATGGAATGGCTGAATTGGATCAAGCCGGAGCTCTTCCTATTCATCGTAAGCCACCCAAATTTGAAGATTTGACCACTACACAAGAGGTCTTATATACAGGTATCAAAGTGATTGACCTTTTAGAACCGTATGCCAAAGGGGGAAAAATCGGTTTGTTTGGAGGTGCAGGTGTCGGTAAGACTGTTCTTATCATGGAACTAATCAACAATATAGCCAAGAAGAACAATGGCTTTTCTGTTTTCGCCGGAGTAGGGGAACGTACACGTGAGGGGAACGACCTGTTACGTGAGATGATTGAATCCGGTGTCATCCGTTATGGAGATGCCTTTAAAAAAAGTATGGAAGAGGGGAATTGGGATTTATCAAAAATAGATTACAATGAATTGGCTAAATCACAAGCGACTTTGGTTTTTGGACAGATGAATGAACCGCCAGGGGCACGTTCTTCCGTAGCTCTATCCGGATTGACCATTGCTGAATCTTTCCGTGACCTATCTGCCGATGGAGAAAGTAAAGACATCCTCTTCTTTATCGATAATATCTTCCGATTTACTCAAGCCGGTTCAGAAGTATCTGCCCTATTAGGACGTATGCCTTCTGCTGTAGGTTACCAACCAACATTAGCAACCGAGATGGGCGCAATGCAGGAACGTATTACCTCTACCAAAAAAGGTTCCATCACCTCCGTTCAAGCAGTCTACGTCCCAGCTGATGATTTAACCGACCCAGCACCGGCTACGACTTTCACCCATTTGGATGCGACAACCGTACTGAGCCGTAAAATTGCAGAATTAGGTATCTATCCGGCTGTTGACCCATTGGACTCCACCTCCCGAATTTTAGATCCACTAATCGTAGGGAAAGAGCATTACGAAACAGCCCAAAGAGTAAAACAGATTCTTCAACGTAATAAAGAGTTACAAGATATTATCTCAATCTTGGGCATGGAAGAACTTTCAGACGAAGACCGTCAAACCGTAAACCGCGCACGTCGTGTACAACGTTTCTTATCCCAACCTTTTTCGGTTGCAGAACAGTTTACAGGTGTACCAGGTGTCATGGTTTCCATCGAAGATACAATCCGAGGGTTTAAGATGATTATGGATGGGGAAACAGACCATATACCCGAACAGGCATTCCTAAATGTAGGAACGATTGAAGATGTGATCAAAAAAGCAAAACTTTTAGCAGAACAGGCTCATTAAAGAGGTATGAAACTATCAATCGTATCACCAAAAGGGAATCTTTTCACAGGAGAGGTCAACCGCATCTCTTTACCTGGAGTCTTCGGATCATTTGAAGTATTGCCTCTACATGCACCTTTAATAGCAGCCCTTGAAGAAGGATCTATCTATTACGAGCAAGGAGGGAAACAAATGGAATTATCTATTCATAATGGTTTCGTTGAGATCAAAAACGATGAGATATCCGTATGTATTGAATAATTTAAGTATATGTATATATGACAGGATGGTTAAAAATAAAATTAATGGCATTGGTAACCTCTATCAATGTAGTTGTTGGAGTAATTTATGGCATAGTGTTGCATACTGTTTGGCCTGAATTATACTTTAAATGGTATCCTACCATACCTCTCTTTTATTGGCTGACAGCCATGGCTATGGCCTACTTCCTCGATCGGGTAAAAAGGGAAAATGGTGAGGTTGCAGTATCGACATTCATGCTCATACGTCTTACCCGATTTACACTTGCCATTATTTTCTTATGGATATACGTAGCCGTAATCAAAGAAGATATGATGATGTTTGGGGTAACAATCATGCTTTTCTATTTCATTTACCTTATCCTTGAAACATACATTATTTATCTATTTGACAAGAAACGGATGAAGAGAGAAAAAAGAGAAAGAGATGAAATGCTTAATCAATAAAAGAATCATTTGGGCTATTGGGTGGTTCTGCTTCTGCTGCTTCATACCAGCAAAAGCGACATCTAAAGAGGGTGAAGTGGATGTCCAAGATATTGTTTTCTCGCACATTCAAGATGCCTATTCTTGGCATATAACGGAATGGAATGGAAAACATATAGAGATACCTCTTCCTATTCTTGTCAGAAGTCAAGAACAGGGATGGGATATGTTTCTTTCCAACCGTTTAGCTCATGGACATATTTATCAAAACTATTACATTGCTTCTGATGGAGATTATGCAGGTAAGGTTGTTGAAAAAAACAGCCAAGGTGAAGAGGTACGGCCTCTCGACCTCTCATTGACCAAAAACGTCATTGGTTTATTCATTGCTTGTGGCCTTTTGGTATTTATCGTCCTACGTACAGCCCACTGGTATACCAAACACCCGAACCAAGTTCCTAAAGGTTTTGTAGGTATTATTGAAACAGTTGTATCTTATATCCAAGAAAGCGTCATCAAAGCATCCATAGGAGACAAGCATTATCAATCCTATTCTTCCTATCTTCTGACAGTTTTCTTTTTCATATTAATTAACAACTTGTTAGGAATTGTCCCTGTGTTCCCTGGCGGAGCTAATATAACAGGAAATATAACTATCACATTGGCCTTGGCGACTTGTACTTTTATCGCAATCAATCTGTTTGCACCAAAGGCCTATTGGAAAGAGATATTTTGGCCTAATACGCCGATTTATCTCAAATTACCAATTCCTATCATGCCATTTGTGGAATTTATCGGTATCTTCACGAAACCAATCGCATTGATGATTCGTCTGTTTGCCAATATCATGGCAGGACATTCTATCATCTTAGCCCTCACCTGTTTGGTGTTTATCACAGCATCAATGGGTCTTATCATCAACACAGGGATGACTATCGTATCCGTCTTCTTCTGTGTATTCATGAACTGCATGGAACTACTGGTAGCCTGCTTACAGGCATATATATTTACCATGTTGTCTGCCAGTTTCATTGGACAATCAAAAACACATCATTAATTCATTATCAAGACTAATCATTAAAACTTAAAAATATGTTATCAGCTATTTTATTACAAGCAGCAGCCGGAGCAGGCTTAACAAAGTTAGGAGCAACACTTGGAGCAGCATTAGCTGCCATCGGTGCAGGTTTAGGAATCGGTTTAATCGGTAAAAGCGCTGTTGAATCTATCAGCCGCCAACCGGCTGCAGCCGGAGAAATTCGTACCTCCATGTTGATTATGGGTGCCCTTATCGAAGGGGTTGCTCTATTTGCTATTGTTGTTTGTTTCTTGGCTTTGTTCCAATAAAAAGAACTGCTTATGTCACTATTTACACCTGACTCAGGACTTCTCTTTTGGATGGTTCTTTCGTTTGGTATTGTCTTTATCATTCTTTCCAAATATGGCTTCCCGATTATAGTCAAAGCCATTGAGGATCGAAAAGAATATATTGACAACTCTATAGAAGCGGCACGCCAAGCCAACGAACAACTTGCAAATATCCAAGTAGAAGCTGCAAAAATATTGGCGGAAGCAAAAGAACAGCAAAGCTCTATGTTGAAAGAGGCTTATGCCGAGAAAGAACAAATCATAGAGGAGGCTCGACAAAAAGCCAAAGCCGAGACTCTCTTACAAATAGAAGAGGCTACCCGGCGTATCCATGAGGAGAAAGAAAGAGCTATTCGTGACGTTCGCTCTGAAATCGCAGATCTTTCCATCTCCATTGCGGAAAAAGTTATCAGAGAGAAAATCAATCGTGACAATGTTCAACAACAGGTCATAGACAAGTTGCTGGATGAAATTTCGTTTTGTAAGTCATAATCCATGGAAGCAGGAACAATCTCTTCCCGATATGCAAAAGCACTGTATTCTTTAGCAAAAGAGAACAGAGAAGAGGATCGGGTATATAAAGACATGAAAATGTTATCTCAAAGCTTTTCGTTAGAACCTAAACTAAAAGTTGCACTTGGTAATCCTATCATATCCGAGAATGAAAAAGCCAAGTTATTAATTGCAGCCGGAGGAATAGAGGTCTCAGAGCTATACAAACGTTTCATTAAGCTGGTTTTACTACAAAAAAGAGAAGAGTATCTTCCTTTTATGACACATAATTACATCCACTTATACAGGCAAGATAAACGAATCACGCGTGTCCAATTCTGTACAGCAGTCCCGGTATGTGACAAAGTCAAGCAACACATTCAAGACAAATTAAAGGAGGAGACCGGTTGTACAGTCGAATTTTCAGGGATTACACAACCTGAATTAATTGGAGGATTTCGTCTGAGAATAGGGAATATACGGATAGATGCAAGTTACGCAACCCAATTAAAAGAAATCCATAACCGGTTGCTTGAAAATAGATAAAAAAGAAAAATATGACAGATCAGATAAAAGTAAGTGAGGTTTCAGCAATCCTTCGTCAACAATTGGAAGGGATCAGTACCAATATTCGAATGGAAGAGGTCGGAACTGTCCTTCAAGTTAGTGATGGGGTTGCTCGTATATATGGACTTGACAAAGCAGAGGCCAACGAACTTCTTCAATTCGACAACGGATTGGAAGCAATTGTCATGAACTTGGAAGAGGATAATGTAGGAGCAGTATTGTTAGGGTCAACAGATCAAGTCAAAGAAGGAGATGTGGTAAAACGAACCGGACGAATAGCATCTATCAATGTAAGCGAAGGGATGATTGGCCGTGTCATCAATCCTCTCGGTAACCCGATTGATGGGAAAGGAGATATTATCGGTGAGACTTGTGAAATGCCATTGGAACGAAAAGCACCCGGAGTTATCTTCCGTCAACCGGTAAACGAACCTTTACAGACAGGTATTAAGGCTGTGGATGCTATGATTCCTATCGGACGTGGCCAACGTGAGTTAATCATTGGTGACCGGCAAACCGGCAAAACCTCTATAGCTATAGACACTATTATCAATCAACGTAGCAATTACGAAGCAGGGAATCCTGTTTATTGCATCTATGTGGCTATTGGGCAAAAGGGTTCTACCGTTGCAGCCTTGGTCAATACCTTACAAGAAAAAGGAGCAATGAATTACACCATCGTTGTTAGTGCTACAGCTTCTGACCCGGCAGCTATGCAATACTTTGCGCCTTTTGCTGGAGCTGCTATCGGAGAATATTTTCGGGATACCGGCCGTCATGCTTTAGTTATTTATGATGACCTGTCCAAACAGGCAGTTGCCTACCGAGAAGTATCTTTAATCCTTCGTCGTCCGTCCGGTCGAGAAGCTTATCCTGGAGATATATTCTATTTACATTCACGCCTATTAGAAAGAGCAGCAAAAATCATCAACCAACCGGAGGTTGCACGACAAATGAATGACCTTCCCGATAGTTTAAAGGATAAAGTGAAAGGCGGCGGTTCATTAACAGCCTTGCCAATCATTGAAACACAAGCTGGGGACGTTTCTGCCTATATTCCTACTAACGTAATCTCCATTACAGATGGACAAATATTTCTTGAAACCGATTTGTTCAACCAAGGGAATCGGCCGGCTATCAATGTCGGGATTTCTGTTTCACGCGTAGGAGGTAATGCACAACTTAAAGCTATGAAGAAAGTAGCAGGTACTTTAAAAATTGACCAAGCACAATTTAGAGAGTTAGAATCTTTTTCTAAATTCGGAGGAGAGATGGATGCTGTGACTGCTTTTACGATCGATAAAGGGCAAAAAAACACTCAGTTATTGATACAACCTCAGTACAGCCCGATGCCTGTAGAAGAACAAATTGCGATTCTTTACTGTGGCACGCAAGGCTTGTTAAAAGATGTTCCATTGGAAAAGGTTCATGATTTTGAAAAAGCCTTTTTAAAAGAATTACATACCTCCCATCAAAGAGATGTATTGGACATTCTCAAACAGGGTGTTATAAATGACAATATTCAAGGGATATTGAAAGAGACTGCAAAACAGTTAATTTATTAACAGAAGTATTAGTGTATGGCATCTTTAAAGGAAATAAAAGTTCGTCTTGCCTCTATCCGAAACACGCAGAAGATTACATCTGCCATGAAAATGGTATCCTCTGCTAAGCTTCATCATACGCAGGCTTTAGCAGAACATACACTTTTATATGCAAATAAACTCTCTTCTATTTTGAATGGGCTATTGGAAACCCAACATGAACTTACCTCCCCTTTTACCACCAAACGAGAGGTAAAAGAAGTGGCAATCATAGCTTTCTCTTCAAGCAGTGGTTTATGTGGAACTTTTAATGCCAACGTTTGGAAAGAATTGGCTGCCCGTCTTCAAAAATACAAAGCAGAACGAATCAAGGTACAACTTTATCCTGTTGGGAAAAAGATAGCGAATGAACTTCGTAAAGAAGGTTACTCCTTCAAAGATACTTTTCTTCATGTGGGAGAAAAACCCTCTTTTGATGGAGCAAAGGAGTTAGCACAATATATCATCCAACTATATACCTCTGAACAGGTAGACCAAGTAGATATACTTTACCACCATTTTAAAAACATGGCGACACAAATCTTGACACATCAAATCTATCTACCTATAACATTCCCAGAGGTTACCGTCCCTAATACAGGATGGAATATTGACTACCTATTAGAACCCTCAAAAGAAGAATTATTGGCTCTTCTTCTTCCAAAGTACCTCAACCTGACCATTTATACAATCTTGTTAGATACAGTAACAGCAGAACATGCAGCCCGCATGATGGCTATGCAGACGGCAAATGACAATGCCAATGACTTGATTCAAGAGCTTACTCTTCAATACAATAAAACACGTCAGCAAGCCATCACGAATGAATTGTTAGACATAATGGGAGGTAGTAGCTTGTAATAACTCACTATTTTACATAAAACATAACTATGTTTTGGATACAGCATAGTTATGTTTTATGTATATCATTTCTTTCTTTACATATTATTCTCTATTTTTGTTTAGAAAAAAAACAAACAAAACAGATGATTTAAACGTTATCTTATAACGAAGAGATAATTACTGATGGAAAATCGAACTAAATGGATAGGATTGGCATGCCTAATACCTTTTGCTTTATTATTGCTAATATCTATCCTTCTCTATATACCACCCCTCCAAAACTTCGCTGTGAAGTTAGTTACTCAACAGATCAGTGAAACAACTGGTATGCATATCGGTATCGGACAAATCCGTTTGTCTTTCCCTTTAAACCTAAACATATATAAAGTAAATATCATCCAAGCATCAGACACCCTCCTCTCTGTAGATAAGTTCCAAGTTGACGTATCATTACTTCCCTTACTCAAAAGGGAGATTGTAATAAATACATTCTCTTTACATGGAGGGAAAATAGATTCTAAAGACTTTATTAAAGGTATGGTCATCAAAGGGACTTTAGGTCAAATTCATGCACAAGCAGACCATATCAATCTAAATAAAGAGATAGCCAATTTAAATCAAATTGATCTTTCAGATACGGCTATCACATTAATTATCAAAAAGTCAGCTGAAGCAGATACAACTTCAAGCTCAACCAACTGGTCTATAGAATTAGACCAAATTCATTTGGATCACATCGCTTTTGCAATGCAAATACCGGATGATTCTTTACACTTCAGTACTTATATCCAGCAAGCTGGTTTAATTAATGGTTTAGTTGATTTTGAGACAGACCATTATAAGGCAGACCAACTTTCCATATCAAATTCATCCATAGCTTATGATGGAAATAATACCTCTCCTATATCAGGCTTTGACCCTTCCCATATTAGACTTTCAGAGATACAAGTCCAATTGGATTCTATATATTATGGAGGGAAAGACATACATACCAAATTTCATACATTTTCAGCAAAAGAACGGTCTGGCCTATCAATCCAAACAATAACCGGAACGATCATAAGCAATACCCAAATGCTTCAAATCCCCCAATTAGAACTAAAAACACCTCATTCCAACCTTCAAGTACAAGCAAGAATACCTTGGAGCACATTGAGTGACCAACCTCAAGGAGATATTCAATCGACTTTAATGGCATCTATCGGGAAAGAGGATTTGTTCACATTGATGGGAACATTTCCTGAGAGTTTCAAACAAGCCTATCCGGATACTTCATTATATGTATCAACACATATTGGAGGAAATCTCTCTTCCTTGCAATTAAACACATTCAAGGGGGAACTACCCACCGCCTTTAAAATAGGTATCACAGGTGATATCAAAGCTGTCTCCGATAGCCTCCATCGTTCTGCTCAATTTCAATTAAACGCACATACAGAAAATGTAGATTTCATATCAGGTATGCTTTCACCTAAAGAACGGAGTCGTTATCAGTTTCCCAAAATCCATATAGAGGGGGAAGCAAGTTTAAAGGATCAAGCTTACCAAACAAATCTTACCATCACGGAGGAATTAGGGAAAGTACAGCTTAATGCTTATTATCATCCCCAAAAAAAGAGTTATAATGTACACTTATTGGTAGACAGCCTTAACCCAACCCACTTCTTACCACAAGACTCTCTCTCCTTTTTAACAGCATCTATCAAGGTAGACGGAGAAGGTTTAGATCCATTCCAATCAACTACGTCAACCCATATTAAAGGAGAAGTTTCCAATATCCGGTACGGAGCCTATTCCGTATCCGATATTCAATTAAATGGTTCACTCAGAAACCATCTATTACAAGTAAACCTCATCAGTCATTATCCTTTAGCCGACATGGACTTATCATTAGAGGGAACACTGTACAAAGAAAAGACTCAAGCTACACTAAAAGCTAATGTGAAAAATTTCGACTTTTATGGGATGCATCTGATGAGTGACTCATTGTCTTCCTCATTCCATCTATTGGCAAAAGCTGAAACTGATATGGGGAAAAATAACCTGTTAGACTTAAATCTTAACCAATGGAAGTTTTTTGTCCCAAACCAAACATATTATCCTAAATCTCTCTCATTAAAGGCCAAAAGTAACAAAGACTCTACCTTTGTCAAATTTCAAGCCGGAGATTTTAACTTGTCATTAAAAGGGAATCATGATATTGAGACGATCATTGAAAAATTCTCTCAAGCAAATAACCTGTTAACCCAACAATTTACCCAAGATTCAACTTTTAATATTTCAGCCGTACGTCCGTTACTTCCGGTTCTTGATTTAAAGATTAACGCTCTTAAAGAAAATCCTATTTATAACATACTGCAACAATATAAATTGACCTTTGACCAGTTGAACATTGCAGCTAAAACCTCTCCGGAGAAAGGTATTTTTTTCAATGCAAATCTATTAAACCTTATGCAGGATACAACACGGATTGATTCAATCCTTTTAAATATCAATCAAGATTCTGCAGGATTGATTTATAAAGCACAAGCTATCAAAACAGCCTATCGGAAACAACTTCCTTTCTCTGCTAACATTCAAGGAGTAATCGGAGATAAATCTATTCAGACAGAACTTCGTTACTACAATGGTAATGGGGATATTGGAATCTTATTAGGAGCCCGTCTTGACAAAGAGAAAGAGGGATTGCGTTTACATCTCTTTCCTTATAATCCAATCTTGGCATTCAGACCCTTCAAACTAAATACGGACAACTATATTTTATATCGTAACCTTAAAAACATAACCGGTGATATCCATTTAATGGGTGAAAGTAATGCATCCCTTTGGATCCACTCTTTAAATGAAGACGATGAACAAAAAGAGATATTGGTTGAATTAAGTCAAATTGATTTAGATCTTATCTCTAAAGGTTTTCCCAATATGCCTATGATGAAAGGGATGTTCAGTGCAGACCTACGTTATGTCCCTTCGGATAGCAGTTTTATGATAGTCGCAGATTCACACATCGACAGTTTGTTCTATAATGAAAAACGGGTGGGCGAATTGATGTTTAATACGGTCTATTTACCAATAAGCAAATCGGAACATCAAGTTGACATGCACCTATTCCGTGACCAAAACGAAATAACAGCAATCAACGCTTATTATAACACCAACAATAACAGTTATTTAGAAGGGAACTTAAACATTACGAATTTACCTTTAGAAATGATGAATCCTTTTATCCCGGACAATATGGCCAAACTTAATGGTCTATTGCAAGGTGAATTATCAATCATAGGCAACCCGACCTCTCCAACCATCAATGGTTTTATCCAAATGGACAGTTCCTCCGTATATGTTTCCGCAGCTGGAACAGCTATATATTTAGATCAGCAACCTGTCGAGGTCAAAGATAATTTCATTGACTTCAACAATTATCAAATACATACATCTGGCAAGAATCCATTCATCATAGATGGGACAATTGATATACATAATCCATCTTTAATGATTGCCGACTTAAAGTTGACAGCTCAAGAAATGGAACTCCTCAATGCCAAACAAAACAAAGAGAGCATGGTTTATGGCAAACTCTTTGTCAACTTAAACTCTACCGTAAAAGGGCCATTAGAATCCCTTACTATGCGAGGAGATCTGCAACTGTTAGGAGGAACAGATGTGACATACGTAATGCCGGAATCATCTCTTACAACTCAAGACCGATTAACAGGGCTTGTTACATTCACAGACTTCTCCGATACTTTGCATGTCCAACACAAACGTCTAGAGACCCCGCTTCCGATTGGAGGTTTGGATATGTTGATGACTATTCGTATCGACCAATCTGTTCGAATCAATGCAGATATCACTCCAGATCAATCCAGTCGTATTGAATTGGAAGGTGGAGGAGATCTTTCCTTCCAATACACTAAACAAGGAGATATGGTACTGAATGGCCGTTATATGCTTACCGGTGGAATGGTCAAATATGCGATACCAATCATACCTTTAAAAGAATTCAACATACAAGAAGGTAGTTATGTCCAATGGAACGGAGACGCTATGAATCCCACTTTAAATCTGACCGCAACGGAGAGGGTCAGAGCTTCTGTTTCTCAAGAAGATGGCAGTACCAGACAAGTGACATTCAATGTGGGAGTCGCTATTAAGCAAACTTTGGAAAACTTGGATCTGCGGTTTATCTTATCCGCGCCCGAAGATCAAAGTATGCAACAGGAATTAAACAGGATGGGAGAAGAGCAACAATCACAAATAGCAGTTACTATGTTGGTTACGGGAATGTATCTGAATATTAACGAAGCAGGAAACAGTAATAAGAAATCCAATCTGAATATGGGTGCCGCTTTAAACAGTTTCCTACAAAACGAGATCAACAACATTGCCGGCAGTGCTCTAAAATCCGTTGACATCAGCTTAGGGATGGAACAGTACGACCAAAACGGTTCCGGGGCAGGTGGTCAACGTACGGACTTCTCTTTCCGGTTTGCCAAACGATTCTATAATGATAAAATTAGTATCATTTTAGGAGGACGAGTTTCCACCGGTAAAGATGTCAACACCGGGCAATCTCAACAATTCATAGACAATGTATCCATTGAATACCGTTTGGACAACAGCGGAACTCGCTATATCAAACTCTTCCATAACAAAAATTATGAGAGTTTATTAGAGGGAGAGATCATAGAAACCGGAGCAGGTATCGTATTACGTAAAAAAATGCTTCGCCTACGTGAACTTTTTATTTTTAAGAGAAATAAAGTGAAACCGGTAACGGAAGACAAAGAAGAAAAAAAGGAAAAATGAAATCAAATATATATAGCCTACTCTTTTTTATAATCCTATTGGCATCTTGTTCTACAACAAAGAACTTGCCAGAAGGAGAAGTTCTATATACAGGTATCCATAAACTTGAAATAGTTAATGAAGACAAGAGCAATGAAGGAAAAGAGGCACTGACTGAAATAGAAGCGGCTCTCTCATATCCCCCTAACAATGCGTTGTTAGGTAGTTCTTCTATTCGAATACCATTTCCTTTCGGCTTGTGGGTTTACAACGCATTTGTTAACAAAAAAGGGAAAATGAGCAAGTGGATATTTGACAAGTTAGCTGCCAAGCCTGTATTAATCAATACAGTCAACCCGAATGTTCGTACCCAGGTTGCCGCAAATCTTTTACGTGAATATGGCTACTTCAAAGGTTCGACATCTTACGATGTAGAGACAGATCCTAAAGATCCTAAAAAGGCAAAGATCAACTATCGGATAGAGATGAATAAAGCCTATACATATGACAGCATCGCCTATGTGCGTTTACGCCACCGGATTGATACATTATTACAACACACCTATGACAATCGTCTCATAAAAAAAGGGGACAACTTCAATGTCGTGCAGTTAGAAGCCGAACGACAACGGATAGCCTCGTTACTTAGAAACAATGGTTATTATTATTTTCGTCCCGAATTTATCTCTTATCAAGCAGATACCCTTTTACAACCTGGCAAAGTAGCTCTTCGTGTCTCAACCCAACCCGGATTACCTCGCAACGTCCTACGTCCTTGGAAAGTCGGGAACATATCTGTTTTTCTTAATGGTTACAACAATGAGATACCGACTGATTCTATCCATTATAAAGATATAACCATCTTTTACGAAGGGAAGTTACGTGTACGCCCAAACGTCTTGTACAACCAACTGAGACTACATACCGGTGACATCTATTCGCAAGAACTTCAAGAAAAAACGCAAACCAACTTTGCAAACTTAGGTATTTTCCGTTACTCCGAAATGCAATACACACCCAAAGATTCTTCACGCCGGTGCGACACTTTAAACCTACAAATCAACACGGTTTATGATTTGCCTTTAGACGGCGAACTAGAATTAAATATCACAACAAAGAGTAATAACCAAACCGGTCCGGGAGCGGTGTTCAGTGTGACCAAACGAAACATTTTCGGGGGTGGAGAGACCTTTGGAGTCAGTCTTCGAGGTTCATACGAATGGCAAACAGGGAAAAGGGTAACCGGTAGTAGTTCCGCTATCAACAGTTGGGAATTAGGAGTAAGCGGAACATTAACTTATCCACAAATCCTATTCCCGAAACTTTTCAAAAGAGATTTGGATTATCCTTCCAGCACAGCTTTCCGCATCTACATCGACCAACTGAACCGTGCAAAATTCTTCAAGATGTTGGCATTTGGAGGAAGTGCGGCATACGAATACCAGCCATCAGCGACCAGCCACCACTCCATAACCCCATTCAAACTAACCTATTCCCTTTTACAACGGACAACTGCGGAATTTGATTCCATAGTTACGGTTAACCCCGCATTAAGACAAAGTTTGGAAAACCAGTTCATACCAGCCATTGGATATACATACACTTACGACGATTCTCCTATCACCACCAAAAAGAATCATTTATGGTGGCAATCTTCCATCACGCAAGCAGGACTTATCATTGATGCGATATATGCAGCCACAGGAAAAGGTTTTAACCAACAAGACAAAAAACTTTTCGGCAACAGATTCGCACAATTTATCAAAGCGACAAGTGAGATTCGGTATAATTATAATTTAGGTGAAAAACAACATTTAGTCGGAAGACTCATGGCCGGAGTGGCCTATAGCTACGGAAACGCCACAACAACACCTTACAGCGAACAGTTCTATATAGGAGGAGCCAATAGTATCCGGGCTTTTACGATTCGCAGCATCGGACCGGGAAGTTTTCGACCGACCGATTCACAATACGGCTACTTGGATCAAACTGGAGACATTAAATTTGAGGCTAACTTGGAATACCGTTTTCCTATCTTAGGGGATTTATTTGGTGCAGCCTTTTTAGATGCAGGCAACGTTTGGCTGATTCGAGAAGATGAAAACCGTCCAGGAGGACAATTAAAATGGGGACGTTTTTGGAAAGATTTGGCATTAGGAACAGGTATCGGTCTACGTTACGACCTCTCTTTTTTGGTAATCCGTTTAGATTGGGGTATCGGTTTACATGTTCCCTATGATACAGGGAAGAAAGGTTACTATAACATTCCCAAATTCAGAGACGGCACCGGAATCCATTTAGCAATCGGCTATCCTTTCTAAGATAAAGCCTGGCTTTCCAAAAAGAACGAGACTGGATTAAAATTTCCTGGTCAAGGAACAAAATTTTCATGCCTAAGGAATTTTCATCGCATGAGCATCCATTTCTCAGTCATTGATAAAAGAAAGATAACTCCAATAAAAAATCCCCTTAAAGCACTGCAGCTCTAAGGGGAGAGAAATTATCTTAATAAAAATCTTTATTCTAAAATAGATAAATGATTCTTCAAAGGGTTTGTGTACATTTCCAAAATCTTTGTACGCAAGAAATCCTCATCTTTATTCAAAAGCACAATCTTATCCAATTGCCCTTGCAGATATTTTTCAAAATGCTGCTTATCCTTTAAGCTATAATAATCACTGAAACGATTGGTTCTTGTCAACATATCATATGCAATATAGTTACAAGGATAAAAGTGATAACGCTTGAAAATTTCCTTATCAATAAGGCTGGCAATTGTGCAAACCAACTCATTCTTTTCCATTGTAGAAGGATCCAATTTCACCAATTCCTCATTAATTGGGGTACCAACTGAGAAATGAACACGACCTTTATTACATAAAAGCCCTGTCTCCATGCTCAGTAAATCATCACGTTGGCTTTTGGTGAAGTTTGAATCATCTCGCTTTTGTTGAAATTCTTTCGCTTTCAGATAATCACAAGGATCATATTCATAAGAAATAGAAACTGGGACGATATTTAAATCCATTAAGTTTGAAATCATATCTTTCTCCCCACTCATATTCAACATCTTCAAGATACTACCTTGTGTTCTATCATTTGAATCTTTGGCACGGCCTTCACGTTGTGCTATCCAAATGGAGTCTTTCGTTTCTGTGATTGTGTGACGGATATAAGCAGAAAGTTCTTTACTTACTTCCAACATTTGGCGTACCGGCACATTACGTTTCACAATAAAACTATTAATTAGGCGTACAATTGTCTTGATCCATGGACGAATCAATAAGTTATTACCAATAGCGACCTGAGTCATCCCATAACCGACATCATACAACATAATGTTTAGAAACGAAGGATCTAACACTATATCGCGATGGTTAGAAATAAAAGTACAAGGTTTCTTATCTTCCGGCAATCGGCTTCGTCCTGAAAAAGTCAAAGAAAAAGTGGTCTTTTTTGCCAATTCCGTTACAAATTTATAAACCAAATTAGATTTAAAATCTTCCTTTGTTTCATAGGTACGCATTAGATCAGAAAACGCTTTCCAATCAACATTCGGCTGAATATAACGATACGCCCGTTCAAAATCAGCATCTTTAGTTAATGACTCAATCGCATCCTTTACTTCATCATTATTGTATGGACGAATCTCGTCAAAATTAGTTGGAACTTCCATATTTTTATATTTGATAATTGATATACAGGCTTTGACATATATTTTCTCCTATAGTCAAATTATAGCCCATTCTCAATTAATTAAACTCATTTTCAATAATGTCTGTCATAACCTCTTTTATATCCAAACCGGCAGCACGTACCTGTTGAGGTATAAAACTAGTTACAGTCATACCAGGAGTTGTATTTATCTCAAGCAACATAGGTATTCCTTCCGCTGTAATAATATAATCCACACGTATTAACCCTTTCGCTCCCAATATGTCATAAATTCTCAATGTTTCACGCTGCACCTTTTCTGTCAGTTCTGCAGAAATACGAGCCGGTGTAATTTCTTGAACTTGCCCGTTGTACTTCGCATCAAAATCAAAGAATTCATTATCTGTAACAACTTCAGTGACAGGAAATACGACCTCTTTATCCGAAGTCTTATAACAACCGCATGTCACCTCGGTTCCTTCTATAAAACTTTCCAAAACTACTTCTTTCCCCTCACTAAAAGCTTTCGCTATAGCAGGTTGTATATCTGAAACATTCTTTACTTTTGTTACCCCGAAACTACTTCCTCCATCATTTGGTTTAACAAATACTGGCAACCCCAAACGATCAACCACTTCATCATCAGTAACAGATTGTCCTTTAAAAAGATGGATAGATTCTGCAATATTTACACCAAAACCTTTTAAATAATGATTGCATGCAAATTTATTAAACGTTAACGCACTTACAAACATACCACATGAAGAATATGGCATTCCAATCATATCAAAATATCCTTGTAAACGTCCATCCTCTCCCGGTGTTCCATGAATCGTGATATAAGCAAAATCAAACCGCTTAATTTCCCCCTTCTCACAAAAACTAAAATCATTTTTATTAATAGGAGCTTGTTCTCCATTAAGCAGTTTCACAACCCACTCACCACCTTTTAGGAGGGCAATATATACATTATATTTGTTTTTATCAAGAAAAGAGTAAATTCCTTCTGCACTTTTTAAAGAAATAACAATTTCAGAAGAATCACCTCCGGCAACTATGGCTATATTTCTTTTCATTTTTATAAATCTTTTGAGTTTGCATATACTCGCCATTTATCTATCAAAGCAGTCATATCTGCAGGGATTTCAGAATCAAAAAACATCTCTTCCCCCGTTGTTGGATGGATAAAACCCAACGTTTTAGCATGAAGTGCCTGTCGCGGACAAATAGCAAAACAGTTTTCCACAAACTGTTTATATTTAGATGTCGTATTTCCCTTTAATATATCATGACCCCCATACCGTTCATCATTAAACAGAATGTGCCCAATATATTTCATATGTACACGTATTTGGTGCGTACGCCCTGTCTCCAAACGACATCTTACTAAGGTCACATAACCTAAACGTTCTAAGACAGAATAATGCGTAACCGCTGTCTTCCCTTGATCTCCCTCCGGAAAAACAGTCATCTGCATTCGATCACGTGGATTTCGAGCGATATTTCCTTCTATTCTTCCCTCATCCTCACGAACATTTCCCCAAACCAATGCTCGATACTCACGCTTGGTCGTCTTATTAAAAAACTGTAAACTAAGATTGGACTTAGCTTCAGGTTTCTTTGCGATGACAAGTAATCCGGAAGTATCTTTATCTATCCGATGTACAAGTCCTAAAGCTGGATCATTAGGGTCATAAGTTGGATCATCTCTCAAATACCAAGCTAAAGCATTAACCAAAGTACCGGTATAGTTACCATGGCCAGGATGTACGACTAAACCTGCCGGTTTGTCTACAACCAGCAAATCTTCGTCTTCATAAATAATTTTAATAGGGATATTTTCAGGAATGATTTCAAAAGAACGAGGAGGCCGAGTCATCATAATAGTCACCACATCCTCCGGCTTTACACGGTAATTACTTTTAACAGGTTTACCGTTAGCCATAATACATCCCGCTTGTGCCGCAGACTGAATACGATTTCTTGTCGCTCCCATCATACGGTCAACAAGAAATTTATCTACACGTAAAAGAGATTGCCCACGCTCAGCTACGAAGCGGAAATGTTCATACAACCGAGGCGACTCTCCCTCTTCTGGCTGTAGCAGGTCATCCACCTGTTCATCATCCATTTCGTCCAAAAACTCATCCATCGCTAAAACCAGTTTTCTACTTCACTATTCAAGGATTCAACAGGAATCTCTGAACCTAAAACCTCTAATGAGTCAACAGGCATATCATCACCTCCACTTACTTTCAATACCAACAAAGAAGTCAATGGAATATGTTCTCCTTGTTTCAAAACGCGTCCATCTAATTCTACAGCAATTGCTTCATCTTTATATCCTCCCGGGATATATTCAACTTCTACTTTTTCAAAACCACATGCTCGTAAAGTAGCATAAGCTTGTCTAAAAGAGAGAGCCTCTATTTCTGGAATGATTGCCATCTGGGAAGTAAATGCATTTACGGTCACGAAAACAATGCGCCCCTCCTTTACTTTTGACCCTGCCATTGGAACCAGTTCAACTACAGCTCCTGGCCTAACATCTTTCGCATAAACCGAGTCTATAATATTATATCGCAAATTACTATTCTTAAAAAATTCAGCAGCATCCTCTATATCTAAACCTTTCACATCAGGCACAACTACAGCTATATTATGCCGAGTATATGATTCCAACCATTTCAATGTTCCATATACCAAACCACAAGCTATAAATACAGCCAAAAATAAATTTAAGACGTATGGATTCTTTATTATTTTAATTAAAAAGCCATTCATATCTCTCTTCTTTTGCTATTGGTTTCAAAAATAGAAAACAAAGCTGTTAAAACAAAGAAAGTAAAGGCTTTTTATAGAAAAACCTTTACTTTCCTTATAAATTTCTTCTAACGGAACAATTATCCGTTGTATTCGTCAGAAACTGTTAATTTTGCTCTACCTTTTGCACGACGAGCAGCTAATACTCTACGGCCATTAGCTGTAGCCATTCTAGAACGAAAGCCGTGCTTGTTCTTTCTTTTACGATTGGACGGTTGGAATGTTCTTTTCATCTTTCTATATATTTTTATTTATTATCATTCATACCAATTTGGGCTGCAAAGATAGAGTTTTTTTTTTAATAAACAAAGAGTTGACTTAAAAAAATCCACCTTTATACAGGTTATCAAAGTTTGAATGTACGCCCTCTAACCGTTGCGCTTCATCTCCAACCGGGTTTAATTCGATAGATTTCTTTAAATCTTCAAATGCACCAACTTTATCTCCTTTCTTGTTTTTAGCTCGTCCACGCTCAGCATAAGCTTTTGCAAATTCAGGCTTTAACTCTATTAACTCATCAAAAAAATGAATTGCTTCATCCAAACGTTCCTGATCAATTAATAACTGACCTATAGACAATCCTGCTTCTTCGTTATAAGGATTTAAATCCAATACATTTTGAAAATCCACAAGTGCAGCTTCCTTATCATCTAAAACCAATCGAATACGCCCACGCAACAAATATAAGTTCTCTTCCTCAGGATTAAGTTGAATAGCCTTTTCTACATCAAGAAGTGCCTCTGAGACTTGCCTCATTACCAATAAGACCTGAGCACGCATCCAATAGGCATCCACAAAATCATCTTTTAATGCAATAGCCTTCGTCAAATCAGCAATAGCCCCTAATGGATTGTTTAATATATATTTCGCCTTACCCATTAAATACCAGGCCAAATAATTCGTTTCTTCCAATTTTATTATCTCACGACAATCCGCTTCCACCTCACCTTCCCGATCTAACATAAAAAGCAAATTAATTCTTGACAAACGCGTTTGGATATGACTGGGATCCAATTCTACCAATCGGTCTAACTCTACCATCGCTTCTTCCAACTTATGAGCAGAAGTATAAGCTGTAACTAAATAGGTTCGCGCTTCAAAATCCTCCTGCAATTCTAATGCTTCAACCAGGCATTTAATAGCATAAGCCAATTTTCCAATTCTTAAAGCACGAATTCCATCATATTTTAATACATCAAACTTCTTTCGATCATTTTTATGTATTTCAACTTCTGATGTCTCTTGAGAAGAGAAGAAAAGCGATTTAAAAAAATTCCCCATAACTCCAATTCAATAATTGTTTTTTTAATTGGCAAAGATAGAAAAATCCATTGTCTATTTACCTACATTCAACTATATTCAATTCAAAAGTTTTTATCAAAATAAAAAAAGAAAATCCATGAGACTTTAAAATATTTCTTCAAGAAAATATCATAATCCCAAAATATTTACTTTAATTTGTAATTTGATAAGGGCACATTGTCTTTATCTTAAATGTGATTGAATATGAAGGACTCTCAGGAAACTAATTTACCAATCGAAAAAGAAGGTAAATTGGAAGAAACTAAAGTTCCGGCTACAACACCGGAAAACATGGCAGAAGAAGTAGTAATGGACTCTATTAAAGTAGAATCTGCGACAAAAGAAAATGTTTGTATATCAACTGGTCAATTATCTAAAGAAGAAATTTTGGACAAATTGGCCCATTTAGTTGAAACATTTTCAGAAACTACCCGCAATGAGGTTGAAGCGTTAAAACAAGCCTATTACAAAATCCATCGAAATGAGATAGAGGAATCTAAAAAGATCTTCCTTGAAAAAGGTGGGGAGGAACAGGATTTTGTCGCTCCTGAAGACAATTGCGAATATAAGCTAAAAGAGTTATTAACTATATATAAGGAAAAACGAGCAGCTATCCTTGCTGAAGAAGAACAAATTAAAGCGACAAATTATGCTTTAAAACTTCAGTTAATAGACCAACTAAAAGCTTTAACAGAAAGTCAAGAGGATTTCAACAAACTATATAATGAATTCAAAGAAATCCAACAAAAATGGAAGGAGATCAAAGTTGTACCTCAAGAACATGTTAATGATTTATGGAAAAATTACCAAGTTTATAGTGAAAAGTTTTATGATTTAATTAAGATTAATAATCAATTCCGGGATTATGATTTTAAGAAAAATCTTGAATTAAAAACAGTTCTTTGTGAAACCGTAGAAAAGCTTCAAACAGAAGCTGATGTAGTTTCAGCCTTTCATCAATTACAAAAACTACATCAACAATGGCGCGAAATTGGGCCTGTAGCTAAAGACTTACGTGAAACTCTTTGGGCTCGTTTCAAAGCTGCTTCTTCTATTGTCAACAAACGGCACCAAGAACATTTTGAATTATTAAAATCTAAAGAACAAGATAATCTGGAAGCAAAAACTGCTATATGTGAGCAGATAGAAGGTATTGATTTTTCAGCATTAAAATCGTTTAAAGACTGGGACGAAAAAAACAAGGAAATTCTCTCCTTACAAGAAAAATGGAAAACGATTGGTTTTGCTCCGAAGAAATCTAATATAAAAATATTTGAACGTTTCCGTGCTGCTTGTGACGCCTACTTTAATCGCAAAAACGAATTCTACAAGAATATCAAAGAGGAAATGGAAAAGAATCTCGCTTTAAAGAAAGCTTTATGCGAAAAAGCTGAGGCTCTTAAAGATAGTACAGATTGGAAGAATACCTCTGAGAAATTAATTGCATTACAGAAAGAATGGAAAACGATTGGCGCTGTTGCTCGCAAGCATTCTGACACAGTATGGAAACGCTTCATATCTGCTTGTGACTACTTCTTTGAACAGAAAAACAAAAACATGTCTTCTCAAAAGAATGTGGAGCAAAACAATTTAACCGCAAAGAAAGCCTTGATTGAAAAAATCAATGCGATAAATGAGTCTAATCATAATGATGCGATTTCAATTTTAAAGGGTTATATGGCTGAATGGAATAATATTGGACACGTACCTTTTAAAGAAAAAGATAAAATCTACAAAGAATATCACGAAGCTGTCGATAGCCAATTTGATCGCCTTAGAGTAGACCAAAGTGATCGTAAAATGCAAGCTTTCCGAAATAATCTCAACGATTTAGGAAATGGAGAAAAGGGAAAAGGCAAACTCTTTAACGAACGAGAAAAGCTGATGCGTATGTATGAACGTATGAAAAATGAACTTCAGACATATGAAAATAATATTGGGTTCTTAAGTGTATCGTCAAAAGGAGGAGGCGGTTTATTTAAAGAAATGGAACGTAAAATTGAGAAATTAAAAGACGAAATGGCATTGACTATTAAGAAAATCGAAGCCATTGATGAAAACCTTGAATAATAAACAAAAGAAGCCATCTTTTTAAGATGGCTTCTTTATCTTTAGAGATTATGAATTACCAACTACATATCTTCAACCCTGGACATGAAACTGCCATCTTGCAAGGAGTACCCAACTATACACCTCCAAGTAATGTACAAAGAATGATTAAAGAATTAGCATATCTACCTATTTGGTATGCCCAACCAGAAGATTTTGTTTATACAGAAGAGATTGTCTCTCCCCGATTCATATCCTTATTACCCAAAGAATTTAAACCTTTTGCCACCATCCTTTCCCGTGAAATATTAGAAAGAAAAGGAAGGGAAGAGTTACCTATATTAAAAGCTTTACCCTGGGGATTATCACCACACAGTATCCATTTTTTTAAAAAACTCCAAAAGAAGTACAATTTACAAATTTCTATTCCAGAATGGAGGAATGAGTATATCCAATTAACGAGTCGTGAGACTGCCGTTCAATGTTTAAAACTCATCCGAGAAATTATTCCTAATACCATACCTTTACCCACCCCTGCCAAGATATGTAAAGAGTTAAGAGAAATTGAAAAATACCTAATGTTACAAAATGCTCCATTTATATTAAAAGCACCTTTTTCTTCTTCTGGCAGAGGATTGTATTGGCTTTATGAACGCAAACTAACAACCAAAGATAGAATATGGATTGAGGGAGTTTTAAAAAAACAAGGCAGCATAAGTATTGAACCTGCATTGGACAAACAACAAGACTTCGCTATGGAATTCTACTCAAATGGTAAAGGGGAAGTTTTTTACGAAGGATTATCTGTTTTTGGAGCAAATAAAAAAGGTGTTTATGCAGGCAATAAGTTAGGAAATCAACACTATTTGGAAAGTTTTTTTATAGAGCATTTTGGAGAATCTTTTCAACAAATCAAAGAAGCCGTACAAATAAGTCTAAAAAAACTATATGGTTCTATTTACGTAGGATATTTAGGAGTAGATATGTTAGTTTTCCATACTAAAGATGGCCATTTAGCAATCCATCCCTGCATCGAAATTAACATGCGATACACCATGGGAATGGTTGCTCTGAGAATCAGCCAAAAATATCTTTCAGACAATGCACGTGGAGATATGCACATTACTTACGAAAATAAAACAGGCGAAGCTTACAAACATCATTGTTTCATGAAAAAAGCTTATCCTCTTGAAATCATCAATGGGAAAATAAAAGAAGGATATCTTTCTTTATGTCCTGTAACTAAGGAAACCCAATATAGAGCCTATATTTTGGTATTTTAAAGCAAAAAGCCGGAGAAAAACTTCCGGCTAACATCTTTATCTATTATTCTTAATAAGATTCATAAACTCTTCACGCGTCTTTGCCTGTTGAAAAAAGCCAGTAAAGTCAGAAGTGGTTGTTAATGAATTCTGCTTTTCTACGCCACGCATTTGCATACACATATGTTGTGCTTCAATAACAACCATTACTCCTAATGGATCCAATGTTTGCTGGATACAATCCTTGATTTGCATCGTCAAACGTTCTTGAATCTGAAGACGACGGGCAAAAATATCAACAACACGAGGAATCTTACTTAAACCTGTAATATATTTCTTAGGGATATAAGCGACATGAGCTTTCCCAAAAAAAGGCAACATATGATGTTCACATAAAGAGAAGAAATCGATATCTTTTACAATAACCATCTGTTTATAATCCTCTTCTTGAAACATTGCACTCCTAAGTACAGCCGCTGGATCTTCTTGATAACCTTTCGTCAAAAACTGCATAGCTTTAGCTACACGATACGGAGTTTTCAACAAACCCTCACGCTCCACATCTTCACCAAGCAAATCAATAACACATTTATAATGGTCAGCCAACTCTTCACGAGCCTGTAAAACTCTTTCTTCTACCATCTCTTTCATTTTAATTCCAATGGGATATTTACCTCTTCCCTTACAATATACATTTCTTTACTATACTTAGGAAAAGCTTCCATCAAAAGACGTTGCATATGATAAGCTTCCTCATGCGAACGAAAATCTCCTACACGTAAACGCCAAAAAGGGGCATTATAAGTCACATACGCCGGCACGTCCGGAAATAGTTCTTTAATCTCTTTTTCTTTCTGAAAAGCCTCATCCTTTGACTTACGTTGATTATTCCCAGAAAAGACTTGCGTACGATAACCTTGTATCTTCAAAAAAGCAGTACTGTCAGTCACCTCTACTCCTTCACCAAATAAACGTTTACCGACCATCTTACGGAGAGCTTCTGGCTGATTAACCACTATTATCCCTTTTCCCGGCTCTTTCTTTTGCCAAGTATCAAATATAGTTTCTATGGGTCTATCAAATACTGTCTGAGCCGATAAAGAAGAGAATCCAAATAAAAAGGATAAAAAGATACCGGATAAATGCTTCATAGTTTTTTAGAATAAAGGGTAGCTCAAGAGCCACCCTCTTTTATTTAATTATTTATCAAAAGCTTCGATAATAGGCATGAATTTGTCAACAGCCAAAGATGCACCACCAATCAAACCTCCATCTACATTTGGTTTAGAGAACAATTCTTTTGCATTACCAGCATTACAGCTACCACCGTAAAGGATAGTGCAGTTTTCAGCTATTTCTTCACCATATTTAGCAGCCAAAGTAGCACGAATATGAGCATGGATTTCTTCAGCTTGTTCAGCTGTTGCAGTTTTACCTGTACCAATAGCCCATACTGGTTCATAAGCTAAAACAATCTTAGCAAAATCTTCAGCAGACAAATCAAATAAAGAACCCTGAACTTGAGCATCCACTACTTCAAAATGTTTTCCTGCTTCTCTTTCTTCCAAAACCTCACCAATACAGAAAATCGGAGTCAAACCATTAGCCAAAGCCAACTCAACTTTTGTTTTCAAGATTTCAGGTGTTTCACCATAATATGCACGTCTTTCAGAATGACCTAAGATAACATATTTAGCACCTGTAGAGGCAACCATAGCAGCAGATACTTCACCTGTATAAGCACCTTTTTCCTTATCTGCACAGTTTTCTGCAGCTACACCAATCTTATTAGTGTCAATAGCAGCAGCCACACTTGCCAAATGAGTAAACGGAGTACCAATAACTACGTCACAATTAGGAGTTTTACCTTTAAGAGCTTCGTCTAAACCTTTTGCTAAAGCAAGACCTTCTGAAAGAGTAGTGTTCATCTTCCAGTTTCCTGCAACCATATTCTTTCTCATGACTTAATAATTTAATTATATAATAAATGTTATTCTTCTTTACGCCTGCGTTTGAAACGAATCCAATCATAAATCCAAACCAACAGCAAAGGTACTGCAAAAGTTAATAAGTTGGACACAAGGAAACCATCTTCTTTACTTTTTATATGATTTCCATCCAAACATCGCATAATTTCACCTTCTATTTGCTCTTCTGCCGGGATATCATGATAATGCCATTTTTCTCGAATAGTGCCCTTTTCTAATAATACTAATCCAGGATTAGAACGAATTATCGTCTTAAGCAACACTTCATCTGCCATCAAGAA
Organism: Parabacteroides distasonis; assembly: GCA_015060925.1. Classification (GTDB taxonomy): domain Bacteria; phylum Bacteroidota; class Bacteroidia; order Bacteroidales; family Tannerellaceae; genus Parabacteroides; species Parabacteroides distasonis_B. The sequence continues at coordinate 6,187 of SUXM01000018.1, read as the reverse complement.
AGGATATTCCGCTCCTGTATGTATCTGCCAATAATCCATAGCATCCAAAGAAGAACCCGTTACACAATAAAAAGGAATCTTCTTTTCCAAAGCATAATCATACATATCATTTATAGCATCCATCTGCTCATCATCTGCATCTTCCAATTTAGGAGCAATCAATAAGAGAACCAACTCCTGTTCATTAAGAAGAGAAACCGTCACATCTTCTCCATCTAAATCATACAGAGAAAAATCACTCACCAACGGTTGGTAACCTTTTTTCACCAATTCAGATTTTGACTCCACAAAAATCCAGCTGCTATCATTTGCAGGATAATCCTCCAAAGAGAATTCCTTTTTTATTCCCTCCTTCTCATAAACAAAAGAATATTTATATTCATCTTCCGGAGCCCCTTCCGGTATTTCCATCAACTGAGAAATATTTGCTCCAATTTTATAAGGTCTGAAATCAATGACAGGTAAATGATTATAATTATAATAAGCAAAACCTGATGATATAAGATACGCATATAAAGCGACAAACCAATAGACCCTATAAGTATAAAAAGGCAACAAACGTTGATTATAACTAAAGGTAATAATTGTAGCAACAAGAAGAGCCACATTCTTAAAGAACGTTTCCCAATTACTAAGGATTAAAGCATCACCAAAACATCCACAATCTGATACCGGATCAAAGAGAGCCAAATATAAAGTAAGAGGAGTCATAAATGCCATAAAAAGAAGAGCAAAAAAAGCTGTATATCTCCGATATGCCCCTAAAAGCATACACACTCCCAACGTAAACTCAATAGCAGAAAGATTAAATGAGATCAAAACAGAAAAAGCCTCCAGGCTTTCCAAACCAAAAGAGGTCAGATATTCACTAATCTTAATGGCCCCACCCATTGGATCCACCGCCTTAACAAAACCGGAGAAGATAAACACTACTCCTATCAACAGACGGCAAAACTCAGTTATAATCTTTATAATTGTATCTTTTTTTATTTCATTCATCACCAAACTCAAGCTTAATCAAGCCAAACAGAGCATAATTAATCATATCCATATAGTTTGCATCTACTCCCTCAGAAACAAGCGTTTTCCCATCATGGCTTTCAATTTGTTTGGTTCGATACAATTTCATCAATATCAAATCGGTATAAGAACTTATTCGCATTCCTCTCCATGCCTCATCATAATCATGGTTCTTTGCATACATTAGTTCTTTTGTCTCTGTTATATATTTATCATATAAAGCCAATGCTTCTTCTTTACTAATATCAGTCGTATCAGCAAAACCCTTAGCTAATTGAATCAAACCAATGACTCCATAATTCACTATTGCCATGAATTCTGGGCGGATACCCTCATTGACCATACTTACCCCTTTTATTTCAAGGCTGCGAATCCGATTGGCTTTAATAAAAATCTGATCGGTTATCGATTGTGGACGCATTATACGCCATGAGGGACCGTAGTCTTCCAATTTCTTACCAAATAATTCACGACACAGCGCAATGACTTTATCAAATTGTTCCTTCGTATTTGCCATAAGTTCTTATGATTTTACATAGGTACAAATATACATAAAATCCATAAGAATAAAAAAGCCGACTATAAAAACAGCCGGCTTTACTAATATCACATTAAAATATTATTATGAACAGCGAAGTGAACGTCCTAATCGTAAAATGGTAGTCCTTTTAATCCCGTTCAGTTCACAAAGTTTTTCTACAGTCGTTCCATATTTTGAAGCAATAGCCCCTAATGTATCACCCGACTTCACCCGATGATATACAGGCTTACTTGCCGTATTCGCTTCTTGGGAAACAGAAGCGACAGCTGCAGCATCCGCTTTTACTTTTATTGTTTTGGCTGGCGATACTTTGGACTTGCTCTTCTTAGCAGGAGTTGCAACTTCTATACCTGCACTACAACGGATTGACTGTCCTACACGCAAAACAGAAGTAGACTTTATCCCATTCAAGCTACACAATTCAGCCACAGAAGTTCCATACATTCGGGCAATCTTACCCAGCGTATCTCCAGATTTGACACGATGGTAAACCATCTGATTCGTAGAGGAGGTGTAAATATTACTTTTACGTCCTCTGATCTTAATATTACGGAACACATACTGATCTTGATGAGGGACTCCATTCTCAAAATCAATAATCTCTGCCGGATTAATTGCCTGCCCTAAAAAACGAGTTTCAAAATGGAGGTGAGACCCTGTCGAACGTCCCGTATTTCCACCCAAACCAATCGTTTCACCAGCACGTACAATTTGATTTTCTTGTACTAATATCTTGGACAAATGACCATAAATTGTCTCCAATCCATTCGGATGGCGGATTACAACATAATAACCATAACCTCTTCGTTCATAAGCCTTAATTCGCACTTTCCCATCAAAAGCAGAGCGAATCGTATCCCCTTTTAACACTTTCAAATCTATACCTTTATGCATACGACGACGGCGAGGGCCATATTTGGAGGTCACACGCGCCATAGAATCGATCGCGATCGGATAAACAAAAGATGAGCAATCGATCTGAAAGGAATCGGGAAAGGTTATTAAAGCTCTCGCCTTCCCTTGAAAAGGGTCTACCCACTTATTTTCCCAATGCGAAGCATACAACTCATCAGCAGGAAACATTAGATCCTCTTCCGCCAACAATTTCTTTTCTTCAAGCACAGCCAACTCCTTTAGTTCCATATTCTTCCGAATACCGACCCTTCCAGCCATTAGCTCTGTGGTTTGCTGATCCATCTTCTTGATAAGCACAACCTGGCCCTGCGTTTCATTGCTTTTCTGAGCGTTAACCCCGATAAATGATGCTAAAAATGTGGTACAACAAATAATTAATGCTGTTTGTATCTTCATTATATCTTTAATTTCAAACAAAAATCATGAAGTATTTCATGACACAGAATACCTTAATATCTAATTAACCTTGTCAAAGTTCGGGATTTTGATGCTGTTGACAAAATCCATTATGAAAAAAAATATAGAAGAAAAGTAAAGCAAACTAAATAACGCACCTATTTCTATTGAATAACAACAACTTAACCACTTACTATGTTTTACAACATATTAGCTAATCATACCCCAGTTTACCTTCTTCGCGAAAAGATTTTTAAGCCTTTCGTTCAATATACGGTTAGGTTCAGACAATAATTCGGGGTCTTCGTTCAAAATATCCCGTGCCATATCTCGTGCATACTGCAAGATCTGCCCATCTGCCGCCAAATTTGCAATCTTAAGATCTATACCTTCACCGCTCTGACGGGTACCTTCCAAATCACCATGCCCTCGTAAACGCAAATCCGCTTCAGCAATCTCAAAACCATTATTGCTATGAACCATAATTTCTAACCGTTTGCGAGTCTCATTACTTAGTTTATAGGAGGAGACAAGAATACAATAAGATTGTTCAGCTCCACGCCCTACCCGTCCACGAAGTTGGTGTAACTGAGACAATCCAAACCGTTCGGCACTTTCAATAACCATAACAGAAGCATTCGGGACATTAACTCCGACCTCAATGACTGTTGTCGCCATCAAAATTTGTGCCTCACCGGAAATAAATTTCTGCATCTCTTGTTCTTTATCTGCAGCCTTCATTTTCCCATGAACCATACAAACCCGGTATTCAGGAAAGACCTCTTTAAAGGTTTCAAAACCCTCTTCCAAATTTTTATAATCAAGTTTTTCACTTCCTTCTATCAAAGGATACACTACATAAACCTGCCTACCTAATTGAATCTCTTTCCGCAGGAAATCATATAGCTGTGCCTTTTTGTTGTCATACCGATGAACGGTTTGTACAGGTTTACGCCCCGGAGGCAGTTCATCAATCACCGAAACGTCCAAATCACCATACAAAGTCATCGCCAATGTACGTGGAATTGGCGTAGCTGTCATTACCAGCACATGAGGTACAGTTCTGTTCTTCATCCACAAACGTGAGCGTTGCTCCACTCCAAAACGATGCTGTTCGTCTATAATCGCCAAACCAAGAGATGCAAACATAACGGTTTCCTCTATTAAGGCATGCGTACCTATAACTATCTGAATCTCCCCATTGGCTATAGCCGGTAGTATCTGACTACGCTCTCTCTTCTTGGTCGAACCAGTCAACAAAGCCACCCGGATATCCATATCTTTCAGAAAACCCATCACGGTAACATAATGCTGGTTAGCCAAAATCTCAGTAGGAGCCATCATGCACGCTTGGCAATGGTTATCCACTGCCAAAAGCATGGCAAGTAATGCGACCAAAGTTTTTCCACTTCCCACATCACCTTGCAACAAACGATTCATCTGGTGGCCACTCCCCATATCGGCTCGAATCTCACGCACAACCCGTTTTTGTGCGTTGGTCAATTCAAAAGGCAGATATTCTTTATAGAAAGTATTAAACGTATCCCCGACAGAAGGGAACACAATTCCTTTCAATTTCATCTTTCTTAAATTAGCCGTGCGAAGTATATTTAACTGAATAAAAAACAGCTCGTCAAACTTCAAACGTAGTTGTGCTTTCCGCAACTTATCAACCGATTCCGGGAAATGGATATTCCGGACTGCCTCTTGGAAAGGCATCATCTGAACCCGATTCAACAAATAATCCGGAAGAGTTTCCGGTAACATCCAATTTAAACTACTCAGTAAACTATATTGCAAATTTTGTATCGCCCGGGAATTAAGAAAAGCCTTTTTCATTCTTTCTGTAGTCGAATAAAAAGGGGTCAATCCATTAGCCACTTGATCTACCTGGTCTATCGGATCAATATCCGGATGTGCCATATTGTAAATATGACCAAACTCCGTAGGTTTCCCAAAAACAATATAATCCACACCCACTTTGATCTTCTCAGTCACATAACTGATTCCCTTAAACCAAACCAAATCAATCGTACCTGTCCCATCCGTAAATTTACCTATTAACCGCCTGGTTCGTCCCTCCCCCAACGTATCAAAAAACAGGATCCGACCTCTCAATTGAATATAAGGCATATCCCCATTTATCTCTGCCACCTTATAAAAACGGCTACGATCAATGTATTTATACGGGAAATAATACAACAGATCTTCATAAGAAGATACATCTATCTCCTTACGTAAAATTTCTGCTTTCTTAGGGCCTACACCCGGCAGATACATAATAGACCGTTTATCAAGTTCAAGCATAACAAACAAAGAATTTATATTCTCATAGCGACTTCAAAGATAATACTCCAAATCCATTTGACAAATAAATCCTTTATCCGTAACCCAAGAAGGTATTTCGTTTTATTTACTCCTTTCACATGGATTTTGTGGGAGGCTACTTTGCCGTTGCAATCGACAGAGAGGATACAAAGTCCTTTGGTTTTTAAAGGAATTTCATTATCTCCTGCCACCACCGGAGCAGTTTGAAGCAATGTCCCCGATAAATCATACACCCGACAGATACCCTTTTCCGGGGATTTCAAACGAAGTAGAGAACCCACCACCTGAAGCGGGGCTTCTAAAGATTGAGCTACCGATTGAATATCGGTGGAAGACTGCGTATCGGGAACTAATCCGATAATCATTTCATCATTAAGTATTTCTCTTTCCGTACCTATTTCACTTTCAAATGTATAATACATATTAGATACACCACCCCAACCCCAATTATAATGGAAAGCATCCACTCCATCATAACCATCTATATTAATCACATGAAATAAATTATATATTACATAAATAACAGGACGTTTCTGTTTTAACTCATTTACAATGAGATCCTTCCAAGTTTTAAGATCATACCCACTCCAAAGACCTTCTTCTGTTTTATAGTTCATCATTAAATATCTGATAGAATCAGATGAATAAGAAAAATGTTTTACCAAAGCATCCGGTATATAGCTTGAATAAGCTCCTGAAAAATCAGCACCAAACATCATCTTTAATGATACACCACAATGGTAAAGAAAACGGGCAGCCTCATCATTGGCATTTGCTCCGGATAATATATTTTCCCAATTATAAGCCGGTTCTTCATCAAAATTCAGTTCAATTGTTCCCACATCTTCTGTCCCATAAAGTTTGTATCCCTTCGGGCGGGCAGGGTGTTGAAAAACGGTCATTGCTTGTCCCATCCCTATAGCGACACAACCGATTCTGGTCTTTACCCCTTTTTTAGTAACCGGACAGTATTTGGAACAATATCCG
>SUXM01000017.1 GCA_015060925.1 Parabacteroides distasonis | reverse complement strand
CTATGGGAAAAAGGTTGGGCGGAACGCAATGGAGGTAATATATCTGTAAATGTAACAGAGTTGTTGACAGCCGAAGAAAAGGCATTACCGGCATTAGGTGAAGCTATCGTGTTGGAAGAAGCAATGACTGAATTAGCAGGTCATATCTTCTATGTAACAGGAACAGGCAAACGTATGCGTTATGTAGCTCAAGATCCGTTTGGAAATGGTTCAATCATTCGTGTCGCTGCAGATGGAAAGAGCTATGACATCATTGCAGAACAACGTATTATTCCTACATCTGAATTACCATCACACTTGTTGATGCACAACTATGTACGTAGCTTAGGTCGTGATAACAAGGTCGTTCTTCATACTCATCCGACAGACTTAATCGGTATGACTCATTGCAAACCGTTCTTGGATTCAGAAGTGATTACTCGTACACTTTGGAGCATGATACCTGAATGTCGTGTTATCGTACCGAAGGGTGTAGGTATTGTTCCTTATGAAATTCCTGGTACATTAGATTTGGCACGTGCAACTATCAAGCAGTTGGATAAACATGATGTTGTATTCTGGGAAAAACATGGAATCTTGGCCGTTGGTGAAGACTTAATCGAATGTTTCGATGCAATCGATACATTAAGCAAATCTGCTCAAATCTATTTCAGCGCTCGTTTAGCTGGTTCAGAACCGGAAGGTATGACAGACAAACAGTTAGATGATTTGGTGACAGCATTTGGTTTATAAGTAATAAATTCAATAAGAAGTTGTTTCCCCTTTCTTGTAGAGGGGAAACAACTTCTTATATGTTCTATGCATACACTATTATTTTGACTTTAATAAATAGCATGATGAAATTTATTACGCTCATTTCTCTTATTTTTATAACAAATAACCTATTAGCTCAACAAAGAGATGTGCGAGTTCGTGAGTATATTCCACCAACTCGTATAGTTTGGCAACAAGATGGTCATTTAGTTCAAGGAGTTGAACATCTTCTTAGGGAGGGAAATGGACAATCTGATCTGGTCAATAAATATATCTGTAAGATTAAAAGTACAGATAAAGAACATCCGGCTATTCTTCTTGATTTTGGCAAAGAACTACAAGGAGGTTTGCAGATTGTAACAGGAATGCCAAAGTCACATGCTCCTATTCGTATTCGTGTACGATTTGGAGAATCAGTCAGTGAAGCAATGTGTGAAATAGACGGAAGAAACGGAGCTACGAACGATCATGCGATGCGCGATTTTGAAATTAGCCTTCCTTGGTTAGGAGTGATGGAAGTTGGTAATTCCGGTTTTCGTTTTGCACGGATTGATTTGTTGGATGATTCTACTGAATTGCATATAAAAGAAATTCGAGCGATCTCTTCTTATCGTGATATTCCTTATAAAGGTTCTTTTCGTTGTAATGACGATCGGTTGAATAAGATTTGGCAAACAGGAGCTTATACGGTACATTTGAATATGCAAGATTTCCTGTGGGATGGAATTAAACGTGATCGTTTGGTTTGGATAGGGGATATGTATCCGGAGGTAATGACGATCAATGCCGTTTTTGGTTTCAATGAAGTAGTCCCTAAATCTTTGGACTTTGCCCGTGATATAACACCACTTCCCAATTGGATGAATACTTATAGTGCTTATTCTATCTCTTGGTTATTGATTCAGTATGATTGGTATCGTCATCATGGAAATTTAACCTATTTAACTGAACAAAAAACTTACATCGTTGGATTATTAAAGCAACTTATTTCATGTATTGATGAAAAGGGGGTCGAGAAGTTGACCGGTGGTCGTTTCTTAGATTGGCCTTCCAGTGAGAATAAGCCGGCTATTCAAGCTGGATTACAAGCTTTTATGATTTGGGCCATGCAAGCGGGAGAGGTCTTATGTAAAGATCTTGGAGAACCCAATTTGGCAAATGAATGTGCAATATCTGCTAAACGACTGATTAAGGCTGCACCTCAAGCAAGCAAGGCCTTTTTAGAATCATCTTTAGCTCATGATGCACCGGGACAAAAGCAGGCTGCAGCTCTAATGGCTTTAACAGGATTGATGGATAAACATCAAGCGAACAAGGATTATCTTTCCTATAATGGAGCTCATGGATTCTCAACTTTCTTCGGCTTTTATATGTTGGAGGCAATGGCTTATGCCGGTAATTATGAAGGAGCCATGCAAATAATCAAGGATTATTGGGGAGCTATGCTTGATTTGGGAGCCACTACATTTTGGGAGGATTTTAATATGGAATGGTTGCCCAATGCTGCTCCTATAGATGCAATTGTGCCAGAAGGAAAAAAGGACATTCATGGAGATTATGGTGCTTATTGTTATCAAGGGTTTAGGCATAGTTTATGTCATGGTTGGGCTTCAGGGCCGACCTATTGGTTGAGTCGCCATGTGTTAGGGATAGCCCCTGTAGATCCCGGATTCAAAACAGTTTCGATTAAACCTCATTTGGGAAACTTAGATTGGGTGGAAGGAACGTATCCTACTCCTTTGGGTATCATTAAAGTTCGTCATGAAAAGGGGGCAGGTGGTAAGATCCATTCACAAATTGAAGTCCCTGACGAAATTAAGGTTATACAATAGTACAAGAAAAATTAAGTAATATCATGAGAAAAAATGTTTTTGTTTTATTATTTCTAATAGCTTCTTTTGTATCTGTAGGAGCTAAATCAGATTGGAAAGCAAGCTGGATTGTGCCATCAGGCTGTACCAGTGAAACAAATAGTTGGATAGTTTACCGAAAAGTGGTAGATATCAATCAAGTGCCTAAAACTTTATTGGCCAATATTGCAGCAGACAGTAAGTATTGGTTATGGATAAACGGTGAGATGGTTGTTTTCGAAGGAGGATTAAAACGTGGTCCTTCATTAGGTGATACCTATTATGACGAAGTGGAAATTGCTCCTTATTTAAAACAGGGAGAGAATACTATCGCTTTATTGGTTTGGTATTTTGGGAAAAATGGATTTAGCCATCTCAGCAGTGGTTCGGCCGGATTGCTTTTCGAAGCGATAGGTGATGGCGTAGAGATTATAACAGATAGAAGTTGGAGAGGATTCCCATACAAAGCTTATCAAAATACTGATGCACCTTATCCTAACTATCGATTGTCTGAAAGCAATATTCGTTTTGATGCCCGATTGGAAGAGAAAGGATGGAACCAAGCTGGGTATAAAAGTAAAAAATTAAAAGGAATAGCTCCCATTTGTGATGCAGGAAGTGCGCCTTTTGGGAAATTAGTGAAACGTCCGATTCCTCAGTGGAAAAATTATGGATTGAAGTCTTATATCTCACAACGTACATCTGGGGATACTTTATTTTGCCGTTTGCCTTATAATGCACAGGTAACTCCTTATTTGAAAGTAGAAGCGTCAGCTGGAAAGATGATAAAAATACAGACAGATAACTATAAAGGAGGTTCTGAGTTGAATGTTCGTGCCGAATATATCACTCGTGAAGGAGTACAAGAATATGAGAATTATGGTTGGATGAATGGTCATGAAATTTGGTATGTTATACCGGAAGGGGTGAAGGTGCTGGATTTAAAGTTTAGAGAAACCGGATATGATACAGAATTTACCGGTTCTTTTGAATGTAATGATCCATTTTATAATGAGCTATGGAAACGTTCTGCGCGTACCTTATATATAACTATGCGTGATACTTATATGGACTGCCCAGATCGTGAACGTGCACAGTGGTGGGGAGATGAAGTGAATGAATTAGGAGAGGCTTTTTATGCTCTATCTCCTTCCAGCCATAAGTTAGCATTGAAAGGTATCTATGAATTGATGAATTGGCAGCGGGCTGATGGCTCGATTTTTTCTCCAATGCCTTCTGGAACATACCGTTCCGAATTACCTTTGCAGATGTTGGCATCTGTCAGCTGGTATGGCTTCTATACGCAATATTATTACAGTGGAGATAGTAGTTTTATTGCAGATATTTACGACAGAATGCACCGCTATTTGCATGAAGTATGGCAGGTAGATGAAAAAGGTCAACCTATCATTCGTAATGGACAATGGAGTTGGGGAGACTGGGGTACAAACATTGATATGGGTGTATTAACTAGTAGTTGGTATTATTTGGCATTGAAAGGAGAAAGGGAGTTTGCAAAGATTTTGGGTAAAACTGAAGATGTAGAGATGATTACCAAGATGATGGATCAGTTGGCTGAAACTTTTGATGCAGTCTATTGGACTGGTTCGGCTTATCGTTCTGCAAATTATACCGGAGAGACTGACGACCGTTCACAGGCGATGGCTGTTGTTTCAGGTTTAGCTTCTGCTGATAAATATCCGGCATTGGTTAAAGTATTGAAGAAGGAGTATCATGCGAGTCCTTATATGGAAAAATATGTTCTAGAATCATTATTTATGATGAACGAACCTGAATTTGCTTTGGAACGTATGAAGAATCGTTATGCTAAAATGTTAGGATATAAAGATTATACAACTCTATTTGAAGGATGGGGAATCGGTTCAGAAGGGTTTGGTGGAGGAACCATTAACCACGCATGGAGTGGAGGACCTTTGACTTTATTAAGTCAAAAGGTTTGTGGTATTGAACCAACCTCTCCAGGATTCCGCTCGTTTAAAGTGTCCCCTCAGTTAGGTAGTTTGAAAGAGGCATCAGCTTCTTTGGAAACCCATTATGGAATGATACGGATTTCTTTGAAAAAGAAGGGAAATAAAGCGGCAATGAACTTGGTGATTCCTGAAGGAACGCAGGCAGAAGTGAAAGTAGGTAAAAATAAAACAAAAGTTCTTCCTGCTGGTATGCATAAGATGGATATACTTTTAAAATAAACAGACAAAAGAAAATTAATTATAAATATGAAAAAGACATTTGTTTTTTTAGTTTGGTTATGTGGTTTGTTAGGTACAACAATCTCCTTGCAAGCTGTAGAACATCAATGGAAAGCTAAATGGATTTCCAAATCAGAGACACAGAGTAAGACTAATACCTGGCTTGCTTTTCGTAAAAAGGTAAATGTAGAGAAAGTACCTAAAACATTAATCGCTCGTATTGCTGCTGATACCAAGTATTGGTTGTGGATCAATAAGGAGTTGGTAGTTTTTGAAGGAGGTTTGAAGCGTGGCCCTTCGTATGGAGACTCATATTTTGATGAAGTGGAAATTGCTCCTTATTTGAAAGAGGGAGAAAATCATGTTGCTATTTTGTTATGGCATTTTGGTCGTAATGGTTTCAGTCACATAAACAGTGGTATGGCTGCTGTTTTGTTTGAGGCAATCTCTCCAGAATTTGAATTGATTTCAGATAGGACATGGGAAGCTTCTGTTCATCATTCTTTCCAAGATACAGAAGCACCTCACCCAAATTATCGTATGGCTGAAAGTAATATCCGTTTTGATGCGCGTAAAGATTTCATCGATTGGAATATGGGTGGATATCCTAAACGTATTGGTGGAGCATTGGAATTACCGATGTTGCCAGGACAACCACCGTTTGGAAAATTGGTAAAGCGTCCGATTCCGTTATGGAAGAATTATGGTTTACGTGAATATGTAAGTACTCGCCAATCGGGAGATACTTTGATTTGTCGTTTGCCTTATAACTGTCATGTTACTCCTTATTTGAAAGTGGAAGCTCCAGCTGGTAAATTGATCAATATGCAGACCGATCAATACCAGATAGGGGATAGTTATAGCCTTCGTGCTGAGTACATCACTCGTGAAGGTGTACAAGAGTTTGAATGTTATGGATGGATTAATGGACACTATGTTTATTATTTTATTCCGGAAGGAGTAAAGGTTTTGGATGTGAAGTTCCGTGAAACAGGATATGATACAGAGTTTTCCGGTAAGTTCCATTGTAATGATGAGTTCTTCAATGAATTCTGGGATAGAGCAGTTCGTACCTTATATGTTTGTATGCGTGATACCTATTTGGATTGTCCGGATCGTGAGCGTGGTCAATGGTGGGGAGATGAAGTTAACGAGTTAGGAGAGGCGTTCTATGCATTGTCTCCTTCTTCTCATCAGTTGGCAGTGAAAGGTATCCACGAGTTGATGAATTGGCAAAAGCCGGATGGTTCCATCTCTGCTCCAGTACCTGCAGGGAACTATTTCTCTGAATTACCGGCACAGATGTTGGCATCTGTAGGATGGTATGGTTTCCATAACCAATACTTCTACAGTGGAGACAGTAGCTTTATTCCGGTAGTCTATGATCGAGTGAAACGTTATCTGCATGAAACATGGAAATTAGACGAAGAAGGTCTGCCTATCTATCGTAAAGGGGGATGGGATTGGATTGATGCAGGAAAGAATAAAGATAAAAATGCAGTGCTTCCCTGTTGGTATTATTTGGCTCTAAAGGGTGAACGTGTGTTTGCAGCTCAGTTAGGAAAGACTGAAGATGTAAAAATGATAGATGCTATAATGAAACGCATGTATGATAGTTATAACAAACGTTATTGGAATGGTACAGCTTATCGTTCGGCTGATTATACAGAAGAAACAGACGACCGTGCACAAGCTTTAGCAGTTATTTCAGGTTTAGCATCTCCAGATAAGTATCCGGCCATCTGTAAAGTTTTGGAAAAGGAACAACATGCCCAGCCTTTTATGGAAAAGTATGTGTTGGAAGCTATCTTCCAAATGGGTAAACCTTCTATGGCTTTGGATCGAATGAAACAGCGCTATCCAATTACTATGACTGAAGGATTAACTACTTTAGGAGAACATTTTACTTTGGAAGGCTCATCTGTTAATCATGCATGGACCGGAGCTCCTATTATCTTGTTTGGTCAAAAGTTGTGTGGTATTGAACCTCTTGAACCAGGGTTCCGCGTCTTCCGCGTAGCTCCACAGATGGGTTATTTGAAAGAGGTTTCTGGTAGTGTAGATACAAAATATGGTTTAATTGAAGTTTGTGCAAAGAAAAAAGGAAGTCGGGTACAACTTCAATTGACTGTACCAGAAGGTACGACTGCAGAAGTTCAAGTAGCAGAAAACAGAGTGAAACGGTTAGAAGCTGGAAAACATACAATTGTTGTGACAGATAAAACAAAATAGCAGTCATAACTTATGTTTTATTTGCATAAAATCAAATTTTATAATTTTTATATCATGAAGAAAATCTATTTTTTATTGTTGAGCTTGTTCTTTATACAGTCAGCATTTGCTTATACTGTTAAAGAAAAACAGGCGTATGACATCCGTTTGAAGAACGGTTTGTACATGAATGTGGCGGTTTGTACAGATGGTATTTTCCGTGTACGTATTACTCCACGCCAAGCATTAGAAGAATCGTTGATGGAACGTTATGGCATCATCAAAACTGATTGGAAAAATGTCTCCGCAACTACCAAAGATTCTAAACAACAATTTGAGGTAAGCACAAGCAAATACAAGTTTGTTGTTGATAAAAAGACAGGTGCAATCACTGTTTCTGACAAGAATGGTAAAGTTATTATAGATAAGGTAATTCATGTAACAGGGAAAGATCCTTTATGTACTAACTTAGGTGAAGTGATCAACAAGAAATATGAGAGTTTGAAGGTGGCTACCAATGGAGCGGCAATCATCGGTGATGATACCAACAAGGGTAACATAAAAGATATGGCTGAAACAGGTGAATATTCAAAAGCCAGCATCATCAATATTTCTTTGAAAGAGGGTGAACGTTTCTATGGTGGTGGTAGTACCAGCCGTGAACACATCCAGCATCGTGGAGAATTACTTCGTATGTGGACTACTTATCAGCATACTGAAATCCCAATGCCGGTAATGATTAGTTCTGAAAACTGGGGTGTTTATAATAACACTACTCGTAAGAACTTTTTTGATATAGGAAGTTTCCAATCTGATATCTTCTCTATCTATAACACAACAGATGAATCAGACTTCTATTTGATGTTTGGTAATTCAATGAAAGATATCATTAACCACTTTACATTGATTACAGGACGTCCATACGTGTTACCTAAATGGGCGTATGGTTTCTGTTTCGGACCGAATATGTTGGAAGACCAATTTGATATTTTGAATGATGCTCGTAGCTTCCGTCAAGAAGGTATTCCTTGTGACTTGCTTTGGTTGGAACCTCAGTGGATGGAAAAACGTTATGACTTCTCAACTAAGAAAAAATGGAATTACAAATTATTCTCTCCGGAAGGATATTGGGAAGCTGATACTTATCCAAAGAAAGAACATCATCACCTATTGTTGAACCGTTTACATAAGATGGGCTTCCACTTAGGTTTATGGTTGTGTGAAGAATATGATTTAAGTTTACCGGAAGAAGATAAGTTGGCTGCAGCAGCAGGTAAACCGACATCAGGTGAAGAACATTGGATGGATCACTTAAAACCATTTCTTGATAATGGTGTGGATGGTTTCAAATTAGACCCGGCTCGTACGATTGATGAACATCCGACTCGTGAATATTACAATGGTCGTACAGATAAAGAAATGCATAACTTGAACCAGATTTTGCTTCCGAAGCAGATGAACTTGATGACTCGTGGTCACCTTGGCCGTCGTACTTGGCATCACTATACTGCAGGTTGGGCTGGAACACAACATTGGGGAGCCTCTACAAGTGGTGACAATGGTGGAGACCGTACTGCTTTGTTTGACCAATTGAACTTGGGTATGAGCGGATTTATGAATACCTCTTGTGACGTACTTTGGGTTGCAAATGGTGATTTGGAAATGCCAGGCTTACACTTTGGTTTATTCTTGCCTTGGGTACAGGTAAACAGCTGGTATGCATTGTTCCATCCGTTCTACTTCCCAGAAGATGTAAAAAGTATTTATCGTGATTACGTAAAACTACGTTACTCTTTGATGCCATATATCTATTCTGCTGCATTGGAAGGTGGACAAACAGGTATGCCTATTGTTCGCTCTATGCCGTTGATGTTCCCGGATGATCGCAAGTGTGATGATATGATCTATCAGTATATGTTTGGTGAAAACTTATTGCTAAGTATCTTCAGCAACTCTATCTATTTGCCAAAAGGAAACTGGTATGACTATTGGACAGGTGAAAAAATTTCAGGAGGTAGAGAAATTGAGCATCAATATCCTGACAATCGTGCAGGTTTGTTATTCGTTCGTGAAGGTGCTATCATCCCATTCCAACCGGATATGCAGTACATCGGTCAAAAACCGTTAGATACATTAACAGTAAAGGTATATCCGAAAGAAGCATCAACAACTTCTTATATTATGTATGAAGATGATGGTGAAACGTATGCATACGAAGATGGTGGTATTGCTGAAACTCGTTTTGAATGTAAGAAGAATGGACAGAAGGTCGAATTCTCTGTTCTTCCGGTTAAAGGTTCTTACAAAGGCATGTATATGTCAAGAACTTATAAGTTGGAAATTGAATCTGCACAACGTCCTTCTAAAGTAATGGTAAATAATACAGCTGTAACAGATTGGACATACGGAGATGACCATAAAGTACGTGTAAACTTGCCACAGAAAGATGTGAAACAAAAAGCAGTGGTAACAATTCAATAATTAGCATTGTTTTTCTAAACAGATAGGCAAAACATAAAAAAAGGATGGGCATTGAATGTAGAATTCATGCTCATCCTTTTTTTGTTTTTTCTATATAAAGTGACCTTTCCATTACATCCGATGTAATCTGAAATAGGTCGGATGTAATCTCGATTACCTCCGATGTAATTTTATCTCCCTGGGCAGGGAGATAAAATCGGTTGTTTTCTATCCTGATTATTGAATTTACAACAAAAGACAAAACACTTCCTTTTTTGAAAAAAGTAGCGTTTTGTTGCAGCGTTTTTCTATCTTTATGCATCTATATCTTTATTAGGTTTAATATTTAACAGATACAGTTATGAAAAAAAGTCTTTTATTATTTCTTTCTATAGGAATGCTTGTTTTGTTTGCTGCGTGTAATGAAGAAGATTCTTATAAAGTGTTAGAATTTTATCCTCATTATAATATAAACATCTCTGTGGTGGATAAAGAAGGAAATGATCTTTTTGATCGGGATAATACTTATCGAGTTTTTGCAACTCTTTTAGAGATAACTCCTTTTAAAAGTTTATCGGAGAATGATAACGAAATTTTTTGGTGGGGGAATAATGCAACTGTCCCATTCTTTCATACGTGGATGGATGAATGTAATGAAAAGATCAACGCTTATGTAATAGAGCAGACTGGTTCTTTACTTTTAGATTCTTTATATAGGGTTAAATTTTCAGAAGGACTTCATGGGGCTTCTCTTGTTAGTCAGGAACATTTTGATTTATTGGTAAAAACATACAATGATGATGACCCCAAATATATAGATGTTCCTGATAAATATAAACAATATAAACTGTATTCTATTCCTTCCAATCTTGGGACAGAAATTTCTTTGCGTGGTTGGATGAATTTTGATGAAAACATGGAGAGTATGGCTGTTCTTAAATGGGAGATGACAGATCATACAATTACTACTGATACACTTCTTATAAAAGGGAAAGTGATTAAGCATGAAAAGGGGAAACGGCCTTTTTATGATAAAAACGGAGAGATACATTACATAGATGGAGAATATCAACTGATTGATGAAGTGTTTGTGAATGGACAAAAACTTTGGGACTTAGATAAGGATGGAGTATTGATAGATTATAGTCAATATCAGACTGCTGAACAGATTACTAATAGCGATATATTAAAGGAAACCCCTTACATCACATTAGTCAAATAACAATATAACCATATAATATTTAAAAAGGCTGTCTCAAAATGAACTTGAGACAGCCTTTTTTTATTCAACGAAGAAACCTTTTTTTATTCTTTACAATATTTATCTAACCATGCAAAGAACTCTCTGTTCCAATGGATAGAGTTTTGAGGTTTCAAAATCCAATGGTTTTCTTCAGGGAATAGGAGTAACTTACTATCTATACCCATCATGCGAGCCGCATTGAAAGCTGCCATACCTTGATCTACAGGAACACGATAGTCCATTTCACCATGAGTCACAAGAATAGGAGTATTCCAGTTCTTCACAAGTTTATGAGCTGAATTACTGTAGTGACGTTTTGTCTGTGGAGTGTCATCCCAAGGAGCACCACCATTATCAAATGTCGGGAACCATAATTCTTCAGTCATCATGTACATGTGTTCTTGGTTAAAGATACCTGCATGAGCAATTAAAGCAGAGAAACGGTTCTGGTGAATACCTGCTAAGTAATAAACAGAGAAACCACCGTAACTTGCACCAGTTGCAGCCACTTTACCAACATAAGGTTCTTTCTTCATGTTATCTACAGCCAACAAGTAATCCTGCATATTCAAGCCCATGTAATCTTTAGAAATCTGTTCACACCAAGGCTGACCAAAAGCAGTAGTACCGCGGCGGTTAGGTAAGATAACAATGTAACCTTGAGAAGCCATCAAACGGTAGTTCCAACGAGTAGAGAAACCTTGGCTGATAGTTCCTTGCGGACCACCTAAGCACATAAGGATAGCTGGATATTTCTTGCTCTTATCAAAGTGAGGAGGATAGAGAATCCAAGTATGCATCTTCTTACCATCTACAGTTGTCATCCAACGTTGTTCTACCAGCGGAGTGTCCAACTTATCGATTGTAGCCTTGTTTTCTGTAGTCAATTCTTGGAATTCCCCTGTAGTCGGATTCACTTTAACAACTTCAGCCGGACGCATCATGCAAGTGTTTGTAGTAATCAATGATTCTACTTCACCGATTTCGTTCGGGATGATAGATACACCTCCAAAGTCATACAACGCATCACTGGAGGTGATACGACGGATACCATCTCCATAAGAAGTAGGAAGTGAACCTGTTCCTTCATTATCTTCGATAGGAAGACCTACTTTTTTGTTCAAATCAACAGAAAAGAGAGCAGTTAAAGCATTCACACAAGAGTTGAAATAAATCTTATCACTCTTTGGTGACCATGTGATAGCCTCTACATTATACTTATAGTCGGTAGTAAGTTCTTTCATGAAAAGCTTAAAATCTTTGCTGTCCAAGTTTGCAAGAACTTTTCCCATATCGACTACAAACAATCGTCTCTTGTCTGCTTCGTATCCATCTCTTTCCATGCTGACAAAAGCAAGTTGCTTGCCATCCGGAGAGAAAAGAGGTTCAGTATCATAACCCATCATACCTTTACTGATATTTTGAGTTGCACCAGTCTCTACATTATATAAATAAATATCAGTATTAGTAGAGAAAGCATAGTCACGACCTGCAACCTTACGGCAAGAGTAGGCGATGTATTTACCGTCAGGGCTCCAAGAAAGTTGTTCCATGCCACCGAATGGAAGGGTAGGCAATTCAAACTTCTTATCTTCAGTTTCTGGATTAGCAACATCACCTGCCAGGATATCGGTGATACCTGTAATTTGAGAGCCATTGAAAGATGCTACGTAAGTATGAGGAACTTCTTCCACGAAATGATCCCAATGACGATACATCAAATCTGTATATGTTCTACCTGAAGATTTATCAAGGTCCGGATATACATCTGTCGGTTTTTGAGCAGCCTTTATACTCTTTATAAACATAATTTTGTCACCTGTAGGTGAAACTTCAAAACCTTCGATACCTTCGATACCTTTTACTTCTGTTTCATTCTTCAATGTAGCACCTTCAAGAGTTGCTGTATAAAGTTTGCCACCTCTCATGTAGATGATGCTTGAATCATCCAACCAACGAGCATTTGATTCGCTCTTAGGTGAATTGGTGATTTTCACATTATCTGAACCATCCACATTCATCAAGTAAAGCTCACGATTACCTTTATTTTGTTCAATACTGGTGTAAGTTACTCCGTAAAGAATTTTAGAATAATTGGGTGAAACTTGCGGATCTCCCACCTTACCTAAACGGTGCATAATCTCAGGAGTGAACTGTCCGTTTTCTACCTGGATTTCGCTCTTGGTAATTATGGGCTCGGGGCCAGCCTGTTGGCTGCCCGAGCACGCACATAATGCAGATGCTAATAGCATAAGCGGATAAAATTGATTCTTCATAGAATATTAATTTGTGTTTTTTATTCTTCGATTAAGTCATATCCCAAATCAATACCCTTCTTGATAGCTGGACGACCGTTTTTCATCCATGAAGGCATTGGAGCCCCTTTCAAGTAGTGGTCGAAGAATTGAGAAAGACGGATGCTTAAGTCTCTACTGTTTCTTCTTTCAACAAGGTTGTGTTGTTCGTTATTATATTGAAGCATCCATACGACTTTACCCAAACGACGAAGACCTACAAAATATTCAATACCTTGATACCAGGGCACTGCACCATCCTTGTCATTATGCATGATAAGAAGAGGTGTTTCTACTTTTGGAGCAAAGAATAGCGGAGAGTTTTCATAATACAAGTCAAATGCTTCCCACAAGTTCTGACCGATACGGCTTTGTCCTTGTTCATACTGTGCCTGACGAGTTATACCTGTACCCCAACGGATACCACCATAAGCACTTGTCATATTAGATACAGGAGCACCCGCACCGGCAGCTTTAAACTTGTTAGTTTGTGTAATCATATAAGCAACTTGGTAACCACCCCAACTTTGTCCTTGGATAGCCATGTGTTCACCATCGATCCATGGATAAGTCTTTTCCAACATTTCCACACCCGGCATGATGGAACGCATAGCACTCTGTCCCGGATGACCTGTTGTATAATAAATGTCTGGAACAAACACCACATATTCGTTACTTACAAAGTACGGGATATTAATGATAGAACGGCTCGGAGCCGGAACTATACTACGATACATGGTAAATGCATTCTTTTCATAGAAATAAACCATTACCGGATATTTCTTGTTTGGATCAAAGTTTTCCGGTTTGTAAAGAAGACCTTCACAGAAAATGTCGTCTTCAGTGCGCCAGTTCACAAGTTCCACTGTACCCCAGTTGTATTCACGTTGTTGTGGGTTGATGTCAGTCAACTGTTTTTGAGTTTTGAAGTTGTCATAGGTAGCAAATGTATTGTTACCTTCTTCAAAGTTACCACGTACATAAACAAATGCAGCCTTTTTACCTTTACCAGCTTTAGAGTAGTTAACGTTATTAAAAGTATAAGGGCCTTCAAAAATTTTCTTCACTTCAGCTTTCTTCTTAGAAAGATCTTTGATAACAAAACCATTTTCTTTTGTAGTACGGTTGAATGTAGTGAAGTAAATAGGTTGGTTCTTTTTCATTTTAGTTGAACCTCCAAACAATGAACGAGCAATCTTTTCAGAATCTTCAACTAAATTGGTAATACTTAACTGAGTGTTATTTTTACGTCCATAACCATCAGTAAACATTTTAGGAGAAGTCGGATTTTTAACATCGAACAACCAGTAATCAAATTTGTCTCTGATTAAGAAAGTTTGATTGTCTTCAAACCAAGATACACCGCTATAAGCATTAGGCAAACTTGGTGTATCATGTTCATCGTTGGCAAAACCAACTTCCATGTTTTCAGTCAAGTTAACCATTTCTCCTGTAGCCAATGTAAATAGGAACCAGTCTTCTTTTTCTCTATCATACGCTACTGCATATTTTGCATCATGTGAATAAGAGAAACCACCCATGCGTACATTTTCTTTCAATAATTTTTGAGAACCATCCTTTACGTTCATCAAATAGATGTCCACTGTACGTCCATAGTCCCATTGTGACTGGATACGATATTTCTTATCATTACCAACCAATACCCAATCAGCTTTTCTTCTATCTGGAACATTCACCATAGGAACATCCAATGTACCCAACTGTACGAAAGGTTCAGTCAAAGAGGTGTTGATGTAAGCAGTATATGTACGTTTTTCATCACGGCTTCTTGTTAGTAACTGAGTTGTTTGCAGATAATCTTCATGCCATGACCAAATATCAAGTTGTGGCTGCTCGAAATCAACTAATGTAGTGTCTTTTTCCAATGGTTTGGGAGCTGTACCAAAGAACAAACGTTTTCCATCTTCACTGAAACTCAATGTAGCGTTTGTACTGACGATCCAACCCTCTTTCATGCCTCTCATCTTATTATGTGCAGCCAACTTCAAGTTTCCAGTCTGAAGGTCATACAAATAGATGTTGTTGTTATTCTTGGCAGCCTTTGCTGTATCGGTGTTGGCATAGAAAGCCATTGTACCCGATTCGCTAAATGTAGGAGCTTCAAACTTAGAACCCTTTTTACCTTGCATGATCTCCTTGCATTTACCAGTTGCAGCGTCATAAAGGAAGATACCAGCTTTTCCTAAAGAATCTTTCTTTGCAGGTTCAACTACATAAGCCAACAAGCTTCCATCTACATTGAATTTGTAAGATTTGACATTGTTGATAGTATCAATCTTTGCAGTTTGAACATCCATGATGAATAATTGGTTTTCCGGTTTCTTTTCACCTTCAGCCTTCTTGTCATCTTTTGCTTTGTCTTTATCCTTGGCAGGAGCCAATTCAAAAGCGACAAGTGAAGACCATTTCATAGGAGTAGCATGTGACTTATAGTTAGCATACTTTTCTACATTGCCAGTCTTCACATCAATGATAGCCAATGAATCTTTTGGCATATCTTCTTTCTTTGTTTTTTTGATTTTGGCTTCTCTTGTCTGACTAAAGAAAGGTTTAATGACAGCCAATACCTTTGTTCCATCTTCATTGAGAACTGCACGTGTTGCTCTGGGAACTGTGATTTTTTGACCGTTGCGGATGTTTTCAATCACTAATTCCACGTCACCTTCTTGTGGTGCAATAGTGTACATTAACACGTCACCGTTGCGAGGAACGGAAACGGCGTCTAATCTTTTCCATGAATCATAAACCGAATGATCCAGTGGCTTTTTTTCTGCATAGCTTGACATCGCAACCATGAGCGACATAAGCATAAAAGAAATTTTTCGCATATTAATAGAGTATTTAATTAAATAAAAATAATTGTATTAATAAATCGAGTAATATTCGTTATTTTTTTTGATATCTGCAAGCAAAATACCATCTAAATAGGATGTTTACTATATTAATCTTATCCTCATGGATATAATCTTAACTTTTATAGACATTTATATTCTAAAAGGGATTAAAAAGGTAACCTTTATTTAACATTATTTTTCTTATAAAACAAAAAAGGTCAAATTTATTTGCAAGTTAGAAAAATACTATATACATTTGCACCCGCAATTCAGAAATGAATGTAAGACTTGGTAGCTCAGTTGGTAGAGCAAATGACTCTTAATCATTGGGTCGAGGGTTCGAGCCCCTCCCAGGTCACAAAATGAAAAAGAGGTATCATAAAAATGGTACCTCTTTTTTTTGTCATATACCAACCTATTTCCAACTACCTCCGATGTAATTCGTATTACATCGGAGGTAATCTCAACTTAAGTCGGAGGTAATTTTTTTGTAATTTAAGGATGAAAGGGATTGATGTTATAAATAAGTTATATCTTTGCTATGGATTAGATAAATGAACCCTAAAAACAATTTACGAAAAACATGGCAAAAAAAAGAACGACCAAGAAGTCAAGTAAAAAAACGAAGAACAAACTCCATAATATAGTATCCTTTGTAAAACACGCATTAATCGGTATTGCTGTCGCTTTTGCTTTGTTGATAGGTGTGATGTATGCATCCGACCTATTGTCGCCTTCCATGAAAGAGGAGGTAAAGAAACAGGCTGAAGAGATCAAAGAGCAAGCGACTCCTCTCATCTCTCAAAACAAACAGATAAAGAAATTAGCTGATTCCTCGCAGAAGTTGATGAAAGAGATATCATCTTTGGAGACATCATCCAAATCGGTAAAGATACCGGCAAAGATGGAGATACCCCAGTTAAAAGCCAAACGAAAGGAACAGATTATCGAGCATGAAGGTTATACGGTCTCCTATAACTCCGACTATCGAATAGCCAATTGGGTTGCTTACCAACTCACTGAAGCCGAGGTGGAAAACAGGCAGGTTGAACGTTCCAATAAGTTTGTTTCCGATCCGGATGTGAAGGGTGCCACCGCCATGAATGAAGATTATACCCGTTCAGGTTATGACCGGGGGCATTTAGCTCCGGCGGGTGATATGCGCTGGTCGATGAAAGCCATGTATGAAAGCTTTTACCTCAGTAATATCTGTCCACAAAATACAGACTTGAACCGTGGGGTATGGAACGATTTGGAGATCCAGTGCCGTATGTGGGCAAAGGATAATGGTTCAATCTTGATCGTGACAGGTCCGGTAATCACAGAAGACATGAAACATATAGGGAAGAACCGGGTAGCAGTACCTAAGGCTTTCTATAAAGTCATTTGTTACCATACCGGGAAGGAATACAAGGGTATCGGATTTATTTTTGAGAACCGAAACTACAAAGGAAAGTTGGATAAACGGATGGCTGTTTCGATAGATAGCGTAGAAGAAGTAACCGGTATCGACTTCTTCCCATCCATACCGGACTCGGCCGAAGATTTTATGGAAAAGGCGGTCGATTGGGATAGCTGGTCGTTTTGAAACATCGAACAAAATCATTCATAAGCGTGTTGTAAGGGTGATACCCATCCAAGTACAACACGCTTTTTTATGGGTATTCATAGTAATCAAATACAAATGGCATTATTATGAATCAAACAGTAATCCCCATTATGGCTTTGGCAACCTGCTTGTCTTGCAGCCAGCCTTTCATACAGGAGACCGGCACACGACCGGTTAAGCTGACCGAGGCACTCTCTCTAAACACTATTGAGAAATCTTTCAGCGGAATTGTTGTGCCCGACCAATTCAGTGACTTAGCTTTTAAGATGTCCGGCCCGCTCATCTCAATGAATGTAGAGGAGGGGCAAAAGGTTCAAGCCGGACAGGTCGTGGCAGAGATTGACCCACAAGATTTCAAATGGGATTATGAGGCGAAGAAATCCTCCTACCAAACAGCCGAGGCACAGCTACAACGTGCGGAACGACTGCTTGCCAAACAGGCTATATCCGTACAAGAATATGAAACAATCCAAGCCTCTTACAGTAATGCCAAGGCCGCATTTGAATATGCCCAAAGCCAATTGGAGCAGACCAAGCTGAGAGCTCCTTTTAATGGGTTCATCCAAAAGAAATATGTCGAGAATTACCAAAAGGTACAAGCCGGACAGGGGATCGTTAACCTGATCAACCCTCTTAAGTTACAGGTTCAGTTTACCATGCCGGAAAGTAATATACCCTATTTTACCTTTCCTTATACCCTTTACGTAACCTTTGACAATTACAAGGAAATACGGTTCAAAGCCAAGATCAAGGAGTATGTTGAAGCCTCTCCAGATGGGTCGGGTGTCCCGGTCTTTTTAACGATCGATGACCCTCGGTTTGATTTGAAGAAATACAAGATAACCGTTGGTTTTTCTTGCCAGGTTACTCTCCTTGTCGATCATGCCAATTATCCGAAAGGGGCAGTCTATATCCCGCTATCGGCAGTTGTCGCCAGCGAAGTCAGTGATACTTGCTATGTGTATGTCTATCAAGCAGGCGACCAAACTGTAGAACGTCGCCCGATCCGTATTGGTGAGCTGATAGGAAAAGAGGATGTGGTAGTAGTTGAATCTTTGCAAGCGGGTGAACGGGTCGTATCTGCAGGGGCAACCCGTCTGACAAACGGACAGCTGGTCAAAGTATTAACCGATTAAGACAAGCATCATGAACATACCAACTTATTCTTTGGAAAACAGAAAAGTCATTTATTTCTTTTTGGCTATAGCTTTGATAGGAGGGATTTATGCTTTCTTCAAACTGCCAAAGAAGGAGGATTCCCCCTTTATTATCAAACAGGCTGTTTTAGTGACCCGATACCCCGGAGCGACACCAGTCGAGGTAGAGAAGCTCATCACCGAACCTATCGAACGAGAGATCCAATCAATGGCTGATGTCTCACAGATCAAGTCGGAGTCCTATTTCGGGTTGTCCAAGATCTCCATCGAGCTGAAGCCAACCCTGTCTCCAGGTTCGATGCCGATCAAATGGGATGAATTACGCAGGAAAGTTGCCAACATACAACCCCGTCTGCCTGCCGGGGCATCAGCCATTCAGGTCAATGATGATTTTGGAGATGTCTTCGGCATCTACTATGCCTTGACAGCCGATGAAGGTTTTTCTTATGAAGAGATGCGGGATTGGGCACAAAAGATAAAGATCCGGCTGAACCCTATTCAAGGGGTACAGAAGGTTTTCCTTTTTGGAGAACAGTCGCAAGAAGTCAATATATGGATATCCATCCCTAAGCTGTCCAATTTAGGGATAGACCCCAATGCGATCCAACAGGTGTTACAGACACAAAACCTGCTGGTCAATACCGGGGAGATCATGACCGATCGCTATTCGTTACGTGTCCATGCCAAAGGGACTTATAAAAGTATTGCGGATATTCGTGAACAGCTGATCGTGACCAAAGATGGAGGAGAGGTGCGTTTAGGGGATATTGCGACTATAGAGAAGGGATACACAGACCCGCCTTCACAACTGATGCGTGTTAATGGTAAACGGGCGATTGGCATAGGGGTGGCAACAGGCAAGCATGATGATGTGGTAGCAGTAGGGAATGTGGTGGCTGATCACCTGCAAGAGATGGAAGGGCTTTTGCCCATCGGTATGGAGCTGGCGACTATCTATCCGGAGAACCGTATTGCAGAGGAGGCTAACAACGGTTTTATCTTGAACCTAATCGAATCATTGGTGATTGTCATTGCTGTGATTTTTTTGGTCATGGGAGCACGTGCCGGGGTACTGGTCGGTAGTTCCTTGCTCTTTTCCGTAGGGGGAACATTGTTAGTCATGCTGATAGCCGGCATAGGGTTGAACCGAACCTCTTTGGCTGCCTTTATTATCGCCATGGGTATGTTGGTCGACAATGCGATTGTGGTGACAGACAATGCCCAAGTGGGCATCCAACGAGGACTGTCACGTTACCGGGCTTTAATTGAAGGAGCGACTAAACCCCAATGGGCACTCCTTGGAGCAACCTTCATCGCCGTCTGTTCTTTTTTGCCTATGTACCTGGCGCCCGCATCTGTAGCCGAGATTGTCAAACCTCTTTTCATCGTATTAGCAGTATCCTTGAGTTTGAGTTGGATATTAGCTTTGACACAGACGACAACCTTTGGCAATTTCATTCTCAAAGAACACCAATCAGGAACGGGCAAGAACCCATATAACTCGAAGCTGTACCACCGCTTTGAGACCTTGTTGGCAGGATTGATCAGGCATCGTTATCTGACATTGGTTTCGGTTGTGGCCACCCTGTTTATCGCCCTGTTCGTCATGAGTATCATGCCCCAAAGTTTCTTCCCGATCATGAACAAACCCTATTTCAGAGCCGATCTACTTTTCCCTGAAGGATACGGAATAGGGGAGGTGGAACGGGAGGTGAAACAAATTGAGAGATACCTTCAAAAGAATGAGCAGGTACAATCCTATTCTTTTACATTGGGTGGGTCTCCTGTCCGTTATTATTTAGCCAGTTCATCGGTAGGACCTAAACCCAATTTCGCCAATGTCTTGATTGAACTCAAAGATCCTCAGACAGTCAAAGAGGAGGAGCGGAAGTTTTACCATTATATGGTAGCAAACTATCCTGACATATTGACCCGTTCTTCGCTGTTTGCTCTTTCTCCTGTACCGGATGCAGCTATTGAGATAGGGTTCATCGGTGATGAAGTGGATACTTTAGCCAAACTGACCCTACAGGCCAAAGAGGTCGCATACCGTAATCCATCAGTGATGGAGATACGCAACAGCTGGGGAAATAAGATTCCCGTATGGGAACCGCTCTTTTCACAGGAGAAGGGGTTACGGTTAGGGATTACCCGCCAACAGATGGCCTATTCGCTTCGTGCAGCCACCAACGGGGTTCCGTTAGGTGAATACCGAGAAGACGACCTTTTTATGCCTATCCTTTTAAAAGATGCAGATCGTGACTCCTTGCGCTTGAACGATATCCGTTCGTTGCCGGTTTACAGTATCAAAGGAGGGTCGATCAGAGTAGAGCAGGTGATAGATAATTTCACATTGAACTACACCTACAGTGTGATTAAACGATACAACCGCCAGCGATACATGCTGATGCAGTGTGAACCCAAACGAGGAGCCAATACGATGGCCGCCTTCAGTCAACTTTGGGAAACGATCAATAAAGAGGTAGAGTTGCCGCAAGGATACCGTCTGCACTATTTTGGTGAACAGTCCGAACAGGACAAAGGGAATAGGGCGATTGCGGCAAACATTCCGTTGATGTTTGGTCTTATCTATTTGACGTTATTGTTGTTGTTTCCGCGTTATTACCGAAAACCGATCTTGATCATGTGTATGCTTCCGCTCATCTTTATCGGGGTTGTCCTGGGATTACTAATATTTGGCAAATCACTTGATTTTTTTGCGATGTTGGGGTTGTTGGGGCTGATTGGTATGAACATCAAAAACGCGATCGTCTTGGTCGATGAGATAGGCTTACAGCTTCGTCAAGGGGTGTCTCCTTTACAGGCTGTCATAGAGGCCACTAAAAGCCGTATCGTGCCTGTCACCATGGCTTCGGGTACTACCATTTTGGGTATGTTGCCACTTTTAAGCGATGCGATGTTTGCAGGTATGGCTGCCACCATTATGGGAGGGCTGTTTGTCTCCACTATTCTGACAATCTTTATACTGCCCGTCACTTACTGTGTTTTCTTTCACATCAAATCTGAATAAATATGAGAATAATAGGTTTCACCGGTATCATGCTTATCTTTTCTCTGTTGTTGCAAGCAGAAGAAAACGGGATAACAGTCCGTAATTTTAAACAACAAGTCTTGACATACAGCCGCCAAATAAAACAGCGAACAGAAGAGCGTCATGCCATGCTTGAGGCAATCCGTGTGGCTAAAACTGCTTTTTTTCCAGCTTTCGATTTCTCAGGAAACTATCAATATCGCCTTCATTCGTATGCCTTTGATTTCGGGACAGGGCAATCTGCCGAGTTGGATCGCAATAGTTACAGTTTAGGAGCATCAGTGTCACAACCTCTCTATGCCGGAGGAGGCATTTATCATCAATACAAAGCCTTGCAGATACAGGGTGAAATCACTCTTGCCGAGGAATCGTTGGCAACCGATAATGTCTTATATGCCGCTGATTTAAACTATTGGTCTGCCGCAGCCCAAAAAGGATTACATGAGGTGATGCAACAATATGTCTGTATTATCAAGAACTTGGAGCAGGTTTTGGCAACCCGTTTTGAAGAAGGTCAGATCAGCAAGACAGACCTGTTGCAGGTACGAGCCAGGCTGAAAGAGGCGGAGTTGGAGGAAAGTGCTACCGCCAAAGCGTATGAAATGGCAAGGCAAAACATGAATGTCTTGATGGGTTTTCCCCCATCTACCTCTTTGATACTCCACGACCCTATTACCCGGGAGTTGCCGTTGCCTGCCTTAGTAGGCATAGAACAGGCTTGGGAGAATAGGCAGGAATACCGTATTTCTCTTTTGGAGGTTGCTTACCAAAAGCGGAAGATCAAGCTGTCAAAAGCCCCCTATAACCCCACCTTGTCTGTCGGGTTCCAGGTGAACTGGGGGACACCGTCATTGAATATGAAAGGAACCGGGCAAATCTGGTCTCCCGCTTTGGTTGCCACATTGCAAATCCCGTTGTTTCGCTGGGGTGCCCGTATGAAAGAGATCCATTCTCAAAAAGCCCTGTTGTACAGCCGGGGATATGCATTGGAGATGACCCGTGACCAAATCACGTTGGAGGTTTCCCAAGCCTGGACAAGCCTTAAGGAAGACACAAAGCAGATTCACATCGCAGAAGAGGCTTGCCGCATAGCAGAGGAGAATCTTGCACTCAACACCTTCAGTTATACGGAGGGAAAACTCCCTATTGTTGATGTGCTCTCTGCCCAATTAGCGTGGATTCAATCGTTCAGCAGTCTAATTCAAGCATGGCATCAACAAAAGGTATCCCTTGCCCGATATTATAAAGCTGTCGGACTTCGGCAGTTTTGATTCCATCCTGTGGCCATCACTTCAGCTCCACGAAGCGAAGATGCGACAAGAGGTCAGGGGGTTGCAAGTTTTTGACATTAATAATCAGACCGTAATTTCCGCATGGTCTTTCCGGATTTTTGTAAAGTGTAGAACAAACACACACCTTAATCCCGATAACATCTGAACATATTTCCTAAGTTAAAAACAGGAGTAATTTTGGTTACATGCAAAAAAATAAAATATTTCTACAGGGAACTATTTGTTTATATAAAAATAATTCCTACCTTTGTGCCCCGTAAAGAAAGAGAAACTCTATTAGAATCTTTGTTTTTGTTCGTGATGCAGTTCAAAAAGGGAAGACACATAGCAGGAGTTGACTCATTTTTGTAATATATTTAAAGAAAATTGAGCAATGTCGAAAATTTGTCAAATTACCGGAAAGAAAGCAATGGTTGGCAACAACGTTTCTCACTCTAAAAGAAGAACGAAACGTAAGTTTAATGTGAACCTGTTTACTAAAAAGTTCTATTGGGTAGAACAAGATTGTTGGGTTAGCCTGAACATTTCAGCCGCAGGCTTGCGTACTATTAATAAACTTGGTTTGGATGCAGCAATCAGAAGAGCTGCTGAAAAGGGTTATTTAAACGCTTAATTGAGGAGGAAATAAGAAATGGCAAAGAAAGCAAAAGGTAACAGAGTTCAGGTTATTTTGGAATGCACTGAACATAAAGAAAGTGGTATGCCGGGAACATCTCGTTATATTACAACTAAGAATAGAAAAAATACTACTCAGAGATTGGAACTTATGAAATACAATCCTATCCTGAAGAAGATGACGTTACACAAAGAAATTAAGTAAGAGGAGATTAAACAATGGCAAAAAAAGCGGTTGCAACATTTAAGAAAGGTGACGGTCGTACCTATTCTAAAGTAATCAAGATGGTTAAGTCCCCGAAAACTGGTGCTTACATCTTCCAGGAAGAAATGGTTCCAAATGAAGCTGTAAAAGATTATTTTGCGAAATAAAGGATAGCTTAAATTGTATATGTTAAAGAGGTTTTTTCTTTTTGAGAGAAAAAACCTCTTTTTTTATCCACATACCGTAGGGAATCTGGAAAAAAGACTATCTTTGTAAGATAAAATAAAGTAACAAAAACTGTTTGAAACCATGAGATTTGATGTATCCAGCACTGCGTTGTTATCACGTTTGCAGTCTATCAGTAAAGTAATAGCTTCCAAAAATTCGTTGCCCATATTAGATAGTTTCCTTTTTCAGTTGGAAGAGAATATGCTGACAATAACAGCATCCGATGCTGAAACACGCCTGGTCACCTCAGTCGAGGTCATGAACGCACAGGGCGGAGGCCTTTTTGCTGTGTCAGCCAAGATTTTGATCGACCCGTTGAAAGAGTTGCCGGAACAGCCGCTCACATTCGACATAAACGATGAGAATTTGGAGATTTTTATCCGTTTCCAGAATGGCAAATACAATTTCATCGGTCAAAAGGGCGATACCTATCCTTCGCAAAAGCCCTTAGGAGACAATGCAGTTTCAATCCATTTGGATGCTCAAATATTACTAAACGGCATCAGCCGCTCGCTGTTTGCCACAGCTGACGATGAACTTCGTCCGGTCATGAATGGGATCTATTTCGATATACACACTGATGATTTGACATTTGTGGCATCTGATGGTCATAAGTTGGTACGCTTTTGTAACACAGCGGTTCAATCACCCTGTAGAGCATCTTTTATCCTGCCTAAGAAATCAGCCAACCTGTTGAAAGGACTTTTAGCTAAAGAGGAGGGTACCATCCAGATCCGATTTGACGACAACAACGTATATGTCCATTGTGCCAACTTCGAGATGATCTCCCGTTTGATTGAAGGGCGTTACCCGAACTACAACAGTGTGATCCCACAGGAAAACCCATTCAAAGTGACTATAGACCGCATAGCCATCATGACAGCGTTGAAGCGCGTTTCATTGTTCTCCAACCAGGCCATCAGCTTGGTTAAACTTCACTTGAAAGAGAACATGATGGTTGTTTCAGCCCAAGATATTGATTTCTCTACCTCTGCCGAAGAAAAGATCATGTGCAGTTATGAAGGTGTGGAGTTGAAAATCGGTTTCAAAGCGACCTTCCTGATTGAAATATTGAATAACATCCATTCGGAAGAGGTGGTGCTAGAGTTGGCTGATCCTTCACGTGCAGGGGTGATTGTCCCTTCTGAAAACGAAGAGAACGAAAATCTGCTGATGTTGTTGATGCCAATGATGTTAAATGATTAACCAGTAAGAAATGCAATTAAACCTGAAAAACCCGTTGGTTTTCTTTGATTTGGAAACGACGGGTATTAACATAGCGAAAGATCGGATTGTGGAAATCTCTTTTGTCAAGGTCTATCCGAATGGCAAAGAGGAGAGCAAGACTCGCAGGATTAATCCGGGAATGCCGATACCGGCAGAAGCGACAGCCGTACATGGTATTACGGATGAAGATGTGAAAGATTGTCCGACGTTCAAGGAGATTGCCAAGTCGTTAGCCGCCCAGATTGAGGGGTGTGATTTGGCAGGTTTCAACTCGAACCGGTTTGACATCCCCCTTTTGGCGGAAGAGTTTATTCGTGCAGGGGTGGATATCGACTTGAACAGACGCAAGTTCGTGGATGTGCAAACTATCTACCATAAGATGGAACAGCGGACATTGTCTGCTGCTTACAAATTTTATTGCAACAAGGATCTGGACAACGCCCATACGGCCGAAGCCGATACAATGGCGACATACGAGGTGTTGAAGGCGCAGTTAGACCGTTATCCGGATTTACAGAATGATATTGACTTCCTTTCCAAATATTCATCTTTCAATAACAATGTGGACTTTGCAGGGCGCATGGTCTATAATGAAAAAGGAGAAGAGGTGGTCAATTTCGGTAAATATAAAGGACGCTTGGTCAAAGAGGTGCTGAAAAGCGACCCCGGCTATTATGCGTGGATTATGAATGGTGATTTCACGTTAAACACGAAGAAGATGTTGACGGAAATCAAATTGAGAGATTTTAATTCCAAATAAGACAAATGAATAATTTTGAATTTGGCAACCCAGTAAAGATTGTTTTCGGGAAAGGTTCGATAGCCCGTCTATCCGCATTAATTCCAGCAGGGAGTAAAGTAATGATGGTTTATGGAGGCGGTAGCATTAAACAGAATGGTGTTTATCAACAGGTGATAGAGGCGTTGGATAATGTCGATTTGATCGAGTTTGGGGGCATAGAAGCCAATCCGCATTATGAAACCTGCATGCAGGCTGTAGAGGTTGTTAAAAGCCAACAAATCAATTTCCTTTTGGCTGTAGGAGGTGGCTCGGTCATTGATGCCACCAAATTTATCGCAGCGGCAACCTGCTTCTCTGGAGAACCTTGGGATATCCTTTCCAAAGGGGGAAAGATAGAAAAAGCATTGCCGTTAGGTACGGTGTTGACATTGGCTGCTACCGGTTCTGAAATGAATGAACGGGCGGTGATTTCACGTGTTTCGACTTGTGAGAAGCTCAATTTTGCCTCTCCGCATGTCTTCCCTCAATTTTCTATTTTGGATCCGGAGGTAACCTATTCGTTGCCTGCCAGACAAGTGGCAAACGGGGTAGTCGATTCATTTATCCATGTAGTCGAACAATACTTGACCTATCCGGTCAATGCTAAGGTGCAGGATGCCTTTTCGGAAGGCTTGATGCGTGTCATCTACGAAGAGGGCGTGAAGGTGTTGGATAATCCTATGGATTACGATATTCGTGCCAACTTGATGTGGGCGGCTACCAATGCATTAAACGTGTGGATCGGACAGGGCGTGCCACAAGATTGGGCTTCCCACCGCATGGGATATGCCTTGACAGCCCAATTCGGTCTTGACCATGCCCAAACATTGGCCGTTCTTCTTCCAGGGGTCATGACCTATATGTTCAAAGAAAAACAGGTCAAATTGGCTCGCATGGGCGAGGTGGTTTTCGGTATCCAAGAGGGTACGGAAGAGGAAAAGGCCCGTCAAACCGTCAAGGATTGCGAAGAGTTCTTCCGCCGAATGGGATTGAAAACCCGTTTGGGAGAGTATGGAATCACCGAAAAAGACTTGGATAATTTGGCCGCGCTTGTTGACAAACAGGGCTGGAAATTAGGGGAACACCATAACATCGACAGCCGGGTGGCTCGTGAGATCATGTCTTTGCGTCTCTAAAAAGATAAGAATAGAATGGGAGAAATTTTAAAGAACAAACATATCATATTAGGGATCACTGGTAGTATTGCTGCTTACAAAGCAGCCTACTTGATACGTGCTTTGGTAAAGAAAGGGGCAGAGGTACAAGTGGTTATCACACCTGCTGGAAAGGAATTTATCACACCGCTTACTCTTTCGACATTGAGTTGCCATCCGGTGATCAGCGAGTTTTTCTCCAACAGGGATGGTACATGGAACAGCCATGTGGATTTGGGGTTATGGGCAGATGCGATGTTGATAGCCCCTGCAACAGCCTCTACCATCGGTAAAATGGCTAATGGTATCGCTGACAACATGTTGATTACGACCTACCTATCGTGTAAGGCACCTGTTTTTGTGGCTCCGGCTATGGACTTGGATATGTTTGCCCATCCTTCGACCCAACAAAACTTGGATCGTTTGCGCTCATTCGGGAACCGTATCATCGAACCGGCTTCGGGCGAGTTGGCCAGTCATTTGGTGGGTAAGGGACGCATGGAAGAGCCGGATAAGATCGTGGCTGTTTTGGAGGATTTTTTTGCATCACGCTGCCAACTTGAAAAAAAAAAGATTGTCATAACAGCAGGACCGACCTACGAAAAGATTGACCCTGTCCGTTTCATTGGGAACTACTCTTCCGGCAAGATGGGATTTGCGTTGGCAGAAACTTGTGCCCAACAAGGAGCGGAGGTGACCTTGATTGCCGGTCCGGTCTCCTTAAAGGCTATGCATCCGAATATCAAGCGAATCGATGTCGAATCAGCTGAAGAGATGTATAAGGCAGCCATGAATGCCTTTCCGGAGGCAGATGCAGCCATTCTATGTGCAGCAGTAGCCGATTACCGCCCGGATACGCAGGCTACCGATAAGATTAAGCGGGAGAAAGAGGGGGAGATAACCCTCCGTCTTGTCCCCAACAAAGATATTGCAGCCTCTTTAGGAGCTATTAAGCAGGATAAGCAACTTTTGTTGGGATTTGCATTGGAGACAAACAATGAAGTAGCTCATGCTGTAGACAAACTGAAACGTAAAAACCTCGATTTCATCGTGCTTAATTCGTT
This sequence comes from Parabacteroides distasonis, assembly GCA_015060925.1. Classification (GTDB taxonomy): domain Bacteria; phylum Bacteroidota; class Bacteroidia; order Bacteroidales; family Tannerellaceae; genus Parabacteroides; species Parabacteroides distasonis_B. Next base: position 28,512 of record SUXM01000017.1, on the reverse strand, counting down.
GCGTGATGCCGGAGCTGGTTTCCGTTGCGATACCAATAAGATCACCATCATAGATCGTGAGGGGAAAAAGATTGCCTATCCGTTAAAGAGCAAACAGGAGGTGGCAGAAGATATTGTCAACCATTTAGCATCACGTTTGAAATGAAAAAGAGAATAAGTTGGTTATGTGTGGTGCTGTTCTGCCTGCTCTCCTCTTGGGAAAGCCAAGCGCAGGAGCTGAATGCACGTATCACCATCAACAGTGACAAGGTACAGTCGACCAACAAACAGGTTTTCACAACTTTGCAAACGGCACTTACGGAGTTTGTCAACAACAAAAAATGGACAGATGCCACCTTTGCCATCAACGAACGGATTGATTGTTCGATGACACTTATCATCAATGAGATGGTATCGGACAACAGTTTCAAAGGGGAGATACAGATACAAGCGCGCCGTCCAGTTTATAATTCAACCTATACGACTACATTGTTGAATTACAGGGATACGGAACTCTCTTTTGATTATACCGAGTTTGAACCGTTGGAATATACGGAAAACGTGCTGAATAGCAACCTAACTGCAACTATTGTCTTTTATATTTATACCATCCTGGCACTTGATTTCGACAGTTTTGCTCCAAAGGGAGGGGCTGCATTTTGGCAACAAGCCCAGCAGATCGTGAGTTTGGCTCAGGCTCAAAGTGCATGGACTGGTTGGAAGGCTTTTGAAAATGACCGTAACAGACATGCCTTGGTGACTGCCATGACAGATAACACGTCTGATATGTTTAGGGAGATGTGGTACACTTATCACCGCAAAGGGCTCGATGAAATGGCGGCAAACCCGGATCGGGGACGCACGACCATCATCGGATTGATTCCGGTACTGGAACAGATAAAGAGCGCCCGTCCGACCTCGGCAGCCCTTCAGATGGTTGCCGATGCCAAGTTGGATGAAATCGTGCTTGTCTATTCAAAAGCGACCTCACAAGAAAAACAAGAAGGATATAAAATGTTATCAAACCTTTACCCAGCCTTGACAACTCGCATGGAATCCCTTAAAAAGTAAAAAACAAACAGCAATGATTACATCTTTATTCATACGGAACTTCGTTTTAATTGATTGTTTGGATATCAAATTCAATCAAGGTTTTTCTGTGATAACCGGTGAGACAGGTGCTGGTAAATCTATTATATTAGGAGCTTTGTCGTTGGTACTCGGACAACGTGCGGATGGGAAAAGTATCAAGAGTGGGGCGGAGAAATGTGTTATTGAGGCAACTTTCAATATCTCTTCCTATAAATTAAAGGGATTTTTCCTTGACCAAGATTTGGAGTATGATGCTGAGACATGTATTCTTAGGCGTGAACTGTATGCTTCAGGTAAATCCCGTGCTTTTATCAATGATTCGCCCGTCTCATTGAGTGTGATGAAAGAGCTGGGAAGCCGCCTGATCGATATCCATTCACAGCATCAAAACCTATTGTTGGGGGATAATCGCTTCCAGATGAATGTGTTGGATGTCATGGCTAAAAATGAAGTCTTGTTATACCCTTACCATAAGGAATACAGCCGTTACCAGTCTTTAAAAAGAGAGTTAAAGGCTCTAACCGAAAAGGCGGTTCATAACAGGCAAGAAGAAGATTATATCCGTTTCCAGCTGGAACAGTTGGTTGAAGCTCGCCTTGTCGAAGGGGAACAAGAGGAGTTGGAACAGGAATTAGAAACTTTGGCGCATGCAGAAGAGATAAAAGGTTCGTTATATAAAATCAATCAATTATTGGATGGAGAGGAGCAAAGTGTTGTCCAACTGATCAAAGAAGCCCTTTCCACCGCTGAAGGTTTGGAACGTTATTATGGCAAGGCCAAAGATATTGCCGAGAGGTTACGTTCGGCTTACATAGACCTGAATGATTTGGCTTCCGAGACTGAGGTATTGAAAGAGGATATAGAGTTTAATCCGGATCGTATGGATTGGGTCAATGAACGACTTAATATTATCTATACTTTACAGCAAAAACATCGTGTAAGTTCTGTTAAAGAACTACTTGATATCCAAAATCAATACAGTGAACAACTCAAGGAGATTGACTCGTTTGACGAGCAAATCGAGGAATTAAACGTACAATTGAAAGGATCATATCAAGATCTACTTCAACAGGCAACTATATTGAGCGAACAACGTCAAATCGCAGCTAAGGCGATGACTCTCCAACTGATTCGTATGATCACTCCGTTAGGTATGCCTAATACCCGTTTTAGCATAGATTTTAAGACGAAACCAGAACCCGATAACGATGGAATCGATGATATTCAGTTCTTATTTTCAGCAAACAAGAGCGCAGCCCTGCAACCGGTAGCACAAATAGCTTCCGGTGGTGAAATCTCCCGCTTGATGTTGTGTATAAAGGCTATGATAGCCGATTTTACGGCATTGCCTGTTATCATCTTTGACGAAATAGATACCGGTGTATCGGGTGATATTGCCGATAAAATGGGGAATATCATGCAAAGTTTGGGCTTTAAGATGCAGGTTTTTGCCATCACACATCTGCCTCAAATCGCGGCAAAAGGGGAAGAGCACTTTTATGTTTATAAGGAAGATACGGAAAAGAGCACTGTGACTCGTATCAAGCCGTTGAATCAAGAAGATCGAATCCATGAGATTGCCCGTATGTTAAGCGGATCGACCTTGTCAGAGGCCTCCATTGCCAACGCTAAAGATTTATTAAGCTTATAGGATTTAAACCTTTTCATCATCGAAATGTCTTATTGTTAAATCAACTCAAATGTTAAATTAACAATTAATATTATGAAAAGATGGAGTATTTTATTGGTGATGATCCTATTTGGCAGTGTATATGGACATGCGCAATTTTGGATTAATTTTGGTTGGAATGAACCTTATTGTGAGAATTGCCATTGGATGGAAAAGGCCATTCGTATGACAAGCCGACAGGCAGCTGAGTATCATAAAATCATTCATAAGTATGGCCAAAAGATTGAACGTGAGGCACGCAAAAATTATCGTTATTGGGATAAGGCCGCTGAAAAGATTTATAAATTACGTATGGAACGTGATCGTAAATTACAACGTGTCCTATCTCCATCACAGTTTAATTTATATGTACGTTATGTGAGAGAAACCCCAACACGTATCCATGATTGGAAAGGATGGTTCAACAATCCGCGTTTTCCTAATTATCGTCCCTCTGCGATCTGTCATCATTACGAAAGTCATTACTGGAATCCCAAACCTCATAAGCCTTTGTATTCTTATAAGACACCGAAGTCTCCGAATAAAAAGCAGAATTATCAGGCAGGGAAACCACAACATGGGAATAAACCTGGAAATAATAAGTCACCGAATCATACATACAAAAATAAATCTCAAAAGGATAAATATGATAAGAAACATCCTAATTCGAGTAGAGAGAAAGGTGACAGAAAAGATAATAAAGATCGAAAAAGTAACAATCGCTCAAGCAAAGAACATACAAATCGCAGATAGATAAGATTCCTTTGTATCTTTGCCAATAGATAATCAATTATTCCGTATCTAATTGATACACAAATAACGAATGCTATGGTAGAAAGTTGTTGGTAACGATTTAGCGACTTAGGGATTGCACCAATTTTCTGCTTTATGCTTTGTCAAACAACTCAGATATAAAAGTAGTCAAACTTATTGAATGAGCAAATAGTTTGGCTACTTCTTAAACTATGTCCTATTAATAATCCATTTTCCAGAGTTTCCGCCTTCACGAATCAATACACCTTTTTCTCGCAATTGGTCTGTTATCTTTCTAACTTGACGTTCACTGATTTTTAATCGTTTAGAAAGTTCAGCTCTTGAAATTGACGGAGTTTCTTTTATTGCCTCCAATAGTTTTTCCTCTTCCGTTGGAACGCTTTGGAACGCCTTTGGATCATCATTGGAACGCTTTGGAACGCTTCCTTCGTTATCAGCACGCCAAATGACAACTCTAAAATCTTCTTCTTGATAGAATTCTGGAGTCTTCAATCCATATTCACGGCATTTGTTAATGATGTCTTCTGTTCCTGTACCCACCTTTTCAATATAACCATTCCAATACATTGGGTCGGCAAGTAGCGGATTAGCAGGTAAAGATTTATGAGGACCATGCAACTTCTGTACTGTCAATCCATATGGCAATGTGCCAGGATTCCAAACCTCTAATCTGTCACGAAACAACATCACCTGAACACTAGCTTTACTTGTATAATCTCTATGACATACAGCATTTACTATGGCTTCTTTGACAGCATCAATAGGCAATTCGGGACGTGTTGGTATATCCGCTTTCTCTCCTTCAGCACGTGTTCCGACCCAATTATTGATACGGCTCATTACAAAACTCGTGGCTTGGTCAACAAGTTCAAACACATCGCCTCTATATATCTGATATGCGGGCATTGGCTTTTCCACAATATTTCCATAGAATTGCACACATTTAACTTCAGATGTAATGAAGTATTTTTGTGGTTTCTTTCCAAACAGTAGAACTGCCGCATTCGCCAATCTCCCTTTGTCATCGATTAAATCAAGATGTGTAAGCAATGATACTGGCGATGTTTCAACAGGAAGAGGGAAATTACGCTTTGAGCGTGCCATGTGGATAAAATTCTTCATCTTATCCTCGTCCAAATCCTCCAATGTTGCTCCATTGTCATTAGATGCATCGAACGGTCGCCAGCGGATATATTCCTTTTCCTCCAAATAGCGGATTAATGAAGCATATACAGAAGTTCGCAACCCATCAATATCCACAAAGGTTTTACGTACAATATCTCGTTCGACTTTTAGGATTAAAGCAGTCTCTTTCGGATGTCTTTTCTCCTCTCCAATGCTCTTGATGTATATTAAACGGCTTTTATGAAGTGTTGCAGCCAAATCATACTCGCGTTCTGTCGGAGAAACACCCTCCTCATCCTCATATCCATATAGATTGCCATACAGTCCTAAATAAATATCGCAAACTTCCACCTCTTTCAAATAAACGTGGCTTGTCGGATATTCATTAGCCGGAACTTCTTCAAATATAAATGGCTCAAAGAATTTACCCAACAGAACATCTGTTCGGATATAATGGCAAAGCATAGCTCGTTCTTCGGCAAACTCACTTTGAACACTACTTATGAATATTTTTATTCGTTTCATACAATATTTCGTTTATTTCAAATAATCCTTGTACTCAGTTCTTAATTTCTGCCCAATCTCCGCTATTATGAGCACCTGGTTATCTATGGCATCGGCCAACATATGAGAGGCTTTTACTCTTTGCTCATGCAATGCCGCACATAATTGTTCTGCAAATTCAGACGGTTCAACTGTTGCTATCTTGTGCCCTATTTCAGCAACAAGAGTAAGTAATTTGTTTATGCAATCCATAGATTCTCTTCCATGATATTTCTTTTCTATGTCAGAAAAATCATAGTACAAGTAAATGGAATTCAACCGGCTTTCTGTTTCTTGAAATAGCTTGTTAGACTTCATACAAGCCACTTGTATTTTTTGTACTGTAATAGGATTACAATCTTTGTCATACTCTTTTAATGCAGTTTGAAGCATATAATACATATCAAGCGTTTCTTGATACCACGACATAGCTTTCTCAACTACCTCCAATTTACGTTGAAAGACCATAGTACGTAGTTCGCGTTTATGCTTAACTCTATCAGAGATAACATTAATGATGGCTTGTATTATTATTGTAACTAACGAGCCTATTAAGCCGGCGGTAATGTATTGTTCCATAATAAATTGCACTTTAATAATACCAAGAAATTCGTATTCACATTTGTTGAGTACGATTGCATTCATTGTATGACTATTGTCATTAAACCAATAATGCAGTTCAATGCTATTCCCTTTTAAAACTGATATTTCATCCATAGTATGTTTTATATTGGATGTACTTTTAATTAATTCAATGAAAATCTTGTTAGCATTATTTGAGATATTTATCCAATATTTCTTGTTTCTTTATCGTACACTCATACATATTTTGTCTCAGTTCTTCAATCTCTTTTTCCATAAGCAATAATTGTCGAACTATTTCATTCTGAACGTCAATATCAGGCAACATAATAGAGAGTGACTTCACTCTTTCTGTTGACGCACGATTAGAACGAGAGAAACGTTCTGCCTCACCAGCTTTAAGGAGAGGATAAACCAAATATTTCGGATTAACAATGGTTTCATCTAATACTCTAATAACGCCACAATGGTCAGTAGGATTAAAAGGCTCTTCTGCTTTTTGAAAACCTACCATCCAATCTCCATCAATACCCCATAGTATAGAAGGTCTTGAGAAATCTGAAAGCACGGAGTGATTGGTCTTTCCAAATGATTCAAACACATTTGCACTATAGACATCATATAATCCATCTTTCACAATCTCTGATTTTAAAACACGGCGACCTATTAATATCTCGAACAAATCAGTACGGCTGAGATTAATAGAAGTGTGAGCCTTCATTTGAGATTGACGCAACAATTCCTGTCTTTTTTTCTCAACTTCAATTATGAGTAACGAAGCCTCGCTATAATTTTTATTCTGTTTTTGACATTCTTCGACGATTTTTCTTTGAACATCTTTACATGGAGCTTTGGGTATTAAGAAGTTAGGAATAACCTTTTTATCTCCACGTGGCATCTTTAGTCCAGTTTTTCCTACCATCATGTAGTTAAAGAATATATCAGAAGAAAGGATTTCAAACAGATATTCAGACAAATAGTCAAAAGTTTTCGAATTTCTGAATACTAAGACATCATTAGAACAACCTCCTTCACGGTCGGCAAACCAAATTTTCTTAAGATAAGGTCTAATATTGGAAATGAGTATATCGCCTCTCTGATACTTAGTTACATTGCCAATTTCTGGAGTATCTTCGTATGGAATTATGCCTGCACGATTTTGCAACATATTAGCTGTTGTCACATAACTTGAAGGTAATATGTTAGAATATGCCACCTTTTCGGAAACATATGGAGCTATTACGCCTATCCTCTCTAACGGATATTTACTTTCAATCTGTGGGTAAGATAGCACAGGTGTTGTCTTTATTACTTTCGTAAACTCGGTTCTATTAAAATCGATTAAGTCAAGTAAATTATAAACCTCAACATAATCCATCAACTCATCAGGAATAGATATTTCGGACTCCGTAAAGTTCTGCCTTATAATAGTATTAATCTTTAAACTATCTTCCAGATTCTGAGGGTTGAATAAGGGCGTCTGAATACCTTTTATTCCTTCAATCTGATGTAGTGTGTCATCATCCTCACCATTGCCTTCATCATCATCCAAATTTTGTTTTGCTACATTTAGATACTTAATGCCTTCATTTCCTTTGCTGTCGCTCCACTCATACCCGAGGAATCGTTTCATATTTGCTGTTCCTGATGGCGATTTCACTATAACCACAGGATTCGGAGTTGTCTTAGCCAAAATGAAATAGTAAACTTTTTCTTTTTCAATGGCAATGATGAACTGCAAGAAAGCCTTTGCTGCCTGTTTTTTCTTTTCTTCTTCGGGCAATCTTTTATAAGCTTGAGTTTTTTGACGACTGATAAATTTAGTTCTTATTTCCTTTGCTTGGTCACAAACGCCTTTCATAGCATTACGTTGATTGCCAAAGAATGATGTATGATAGGCTTGTATAGTTTCATGTTCCAAGAATTTATCAGTCATACTTCCAGCCAAGAAAGCACGATAGTCCTCCCATTCAAATCCACAATAATCACAATATGTTCTTAGTAAGTCTATGTCATCATAAATTTCATTGGATTCACAGTTCTCATAATTACAGAACCAACAATCCACTCTGTTTTTATAATGCTCAGCATCAGGAGTATTAGTTTCTTTCCTTCGCAAAAACATCGTGATGGTATTAGTTCCTGTCTTACCAAATGTACCACTACCAAATTCAACCAATGCCACTATGTCGAATTGCTGAAGAATGATTTCACGAGCTTTTGCGTATATGCCACCCTTATTCAAAACAGAAACAGGCAAAATAATACCAGCCACACCACCGGCTTTCAACAATTGGGCAGCACGTTCGATAAAGAATATCTCTATTGCATTGTTTTTGGCTATATTGAGGTTATCGTTGAAAAGCGAATATTGCTTTCGTTGTGTTTCTGTTAATGTCTCTAAGAAGCCTTTGACAGAATAAGGTGGGTTGGCAATCAACACATCGTATGTCCCTCCTTTCACATTGTCATTTGGAATAAGTGCATCTGAATAGATTATCTTTGTTTCATCATGACCATACATAAAAGCAGATACTTTTGACACCTTTGATAGGCGGTACTCTTTTTCTATGCCAGTAATGTGAGCATAAAACTCATTCAGTGGTATAGAAGGACGATATTTTTTTACATAATCTTTTATTTGTACAGCATACTCTGTCAAGAAATGACCAGCACCACAAGCATAATCAATAGCAGACGGTATATCTTCGCAGTTCTTTATAATCTGTTCTAAGGGCAAAGAAGAAACGAGAAAACGCACTATTGGCATAGGAGTAAAGAACTGGCCCTCACTCTGCTTGACACCTTTATTCAAGAAGCCTTCAAATAAATCACCCAACAACTGGTTCTGGTCTGAATCCTTCAGTTTAATGTCTTGCAGCATCTTGACCACTTTGAGCAAAATAGCTGCATTTTGTTCGAAAAGTTTCTTGTTGTGCACACTGATAAATGAAAAATCATTATCAGAGAAGAACTTTAAAGCACGAAAGTATCCAATAATGGTTTTCTTGGTTGCATCAGGATCATTCTTGAATCTACGGAATGCCTTTTCTATTTCACTGTTTTCAATATAAGTTACGTCTTCATTCAGAAAACGCTTCATGCCATCACGATAAAGTTTTTGCAATCTATCTTGCAGTCGATAATAGTCATCGTATGCAGCTCCTTTCCAATAAAAGCTTAAATCATCGGGGTTGTTGGTTTCATCAACAACTTTAGCAAGAAAAAGATTCACCAACTTGTCAAAGGCATTTTCATGTCCTCCCACATTATGTTGGCGTAATATCAAAGCGAATTCATTGTATTTCTTTTGGATGGCATCGTTATCTACAGATTTTAAGTCTCTGATTGTATACTTACTCTTTCCTATTCTGTAAGGCTCTATATCCTCTTCAAAAAGTCCTCGTGTAGAATAATCGTCATGATAGGTTTCATGCCATACACTATAAAGCTGTTTATTGTTTGTTGCATCTTTATAACTTCTGTCGGAATCCTCGTTTGCAAGTTTTTCCTCATTATCTTGAACGTTAATAAGATGGTAGTTCTGTTCTATCTTTCCGTCTAAAATATCAGCAGTGTAAAGACAAAGAAATTTTGTCGCACGTTCTTGTTGATAATAGCTGAATAATTGAGCACCATCCTCTTTTGTGTCGTTCCATGCTCCATCAAACTCTCGTCCCCACGTCTTACATTCTATTATTAATAGAGATTCCTTGTCTTCGTTAGATCCATCGAATCCTCCGTTTTTAAACGTTCTTATCCAAACGTCCGCATAACCACCTTTTGCACTATGCCCTAGTTTCCACGCAGGCTCCAATTCTATATGGCAAGGACTATAACCTTTCCACAAAAGGCGGTCTACGCAGTGTAACACAACAAGATTCTCTGGTTCTAAGAGATTACATGTTGTTTCACGGCCGACAGTAATTCCACATTCTCTGTAATAAATGTGCCCGTCACCACTAATATCTACCTTTAATGGCTCACTTACATTCGTGTATCTCTTAGTGTAAACGTTATTGTCTTGTTCAAACTCCAGTAATGAAAGAAGTTCTTTGATATTACTTTTGTCCATGCCATTTTATTTTAAAGAGACTAACAAATCCTGCACATCAACCTCCAATAAGGTTGCAATCTTCACAAGTGTAGCCAAATCCGGTTGAGCCACATTTGAACACCATTTAGATACGGTTGACGGATTTTTCCCTAATTGCTCTGCCAACCATTTGCCTGTACGTTTCTTTTCTACAAGCACTATTTTAAGACGATTTATATCCTCCATTATAATCAATCTATTGAATTTAACGCAAATGTATTTATTTTATCGGGAATAAAAGAATAATAGCCAAGAAAAATTCCCAACTTACTAATTCTTCCGACTTCGGAGGAAGATATTCGCGGAATGCGGCAAGGTTTTCGGGAGTAACCCGAAAGGTTTTGAGTTACTCAAAACATACCTTGCTGTATACAAGTCCAAAGTTCCTATTCGTGGCTTGTAAATGGAGGGATTGCCATAGCCATAGGCAAGCAATATGGCGGTTTGTCAAACTCGTGGGCAATAAGGCTATATAGCCCGCATGTGTGCCTGTCGTATAGCCGGCAGGTCAGCAAGCTTGGTTGTGAGTTTGTTCATTACACACTCTCTTACCTTGTATGCTCCCAATGTATTCAATCGAAAGGATAGAGCAATAATCATCGGGAGTGCATAAACATCTATGCTTATTCCATAGGATGATTGATACTCCTTTGCACTTCGTGTTCTTTGAGAATACCGATTTTGTATATGGCTTTATGTTGGTCAAAGTAGGGTATGTGATATCGAATAGGTCTATTAATTCGTTTATACTCATCCAAATGTTGGAGATATTAGGAATTATGATTTTACCGTATTCATCCATTGTTATGATGTTTCTTTCAGCTTTCATTGTGTTTTCGTTTTTAGTGGTTATCAGATGGCATTGCTTACCTTCTCGGCTGTAATCTTTGCATAGATTTGAGTGCTGCGTATGCTTGTATGTCCCATCAATTTTGACAGCGTTTCAATGGGTACTCCGTTGGATAAGCAAATAGTTGTTGCGTTCTTGTTGATTCCGCATAACTTAGCCACTGCTTTTATTCCATGTCGGCAATTGGCATAGCAGGGTACGGGCAACAGTTTATTACCCTCAGCCATTCCTTGATACTTCTCGATAATATGTTTGGCGGTATCGAGCAATCGGATATTTGTTTCAGTTCCCGTCTTTTGTCGGTTGGTCTTAATCCATAAGTGCCCGTCGAATGATGTCTGCAAATGGTCGGTGGTGAGATTATACATATCCCTCCAACTCAATCCGCTGAAACAACAGAAAATAAAGAGGTCTCTAATCAGCTCGTAATTCTTCTTCTTGAAAGTTCCATTGATTAGCATTGTAATTTCTTCTTTGGTTAGGAATCCTCGTTTGGTTTCTTCCTTTGTAATACGATAAGCATAAAACGGGTCGCATTGTAACCAACCGTTGTTGATGGCTGTATATATGATACTGCGGAACGGCATCATATACGACCATACGGTGTTGGTACAATGGTTCTTCTCGGTACGAAGGAACAACTCGAAGTCGGTAATAAATGCAGGATACAGCTCACACAAGGCTATATCACTTACCTTGTAGCGATGCTTGATGAATTCTTCCAAATGCTTATATACGGTACAGTATTTCCAATAACTGCGTTGGCTTTTCATCTTGCCCACTTGCTTGGCATAATCTTCATTGTGCTGTCGAAATACAGCAAGCAGGGTCTTATGGATAAGTCAAGGATCAAAGTAACGGGATAGTAACGAAATCTGTCATTTCCTGGCTTTTTATTGGTATTTGATGGCACTGCAACATCTTGGCAAACACTGTTAAATCGCAAACAGACAACATTCTTTCCCCGTTTCGCACTCACTTTCGCTTCTATGTTGTATCTTTGCTCCATAAAATAAGACTGAGATGAAAGAAAACGAAATGGTGTTTGGCATTCGTGCCGTGATAGAAGCAATACAGGCTGATAAAGAGATTGATAAGATTTTGGTCAAACGTGAATTGCAAGGGGAACTGTCTCGGGAGCTATTCAGTGTGTTGAAAGGTCGTGATATACCTGTTCAACGTGTGCCGGCCGAACGGTTGGATCGCCTAACCCGTAAGAACCACCAAGGTGTCATCGCTTTTATTCCTGCTGTTTCCTACCAACGCCTGGAAGATATTATCCCTTTTCTTTACGAACAGGGTAAGAATCCTTTCATCGTCTTGTTGGACGGTATCACTGATGTTCGTAATTTTGGTGCGATCGCTCGTACATGCGAATGTGCCGGAGTGGATGCGATCGTCATCCCATCCAAAGGAAGCGTGACGGTCAATGCCGATGCGATCAAAACATCTGCGGGGGCATTACATGTCTTGCCGGTATGTAAAGAGAAAAGTATCAACCAAGCAATTCGTTTCCTTCAAGAATCAGGGGTAAAGGTATATGCGGCCAGCGAAAAGGCGTATGAAAACTATACTTCCATCCGATATGAAGGGCCGGTAGCCATCGTGATGGGTGCAGAGGATACAGGTGTGTCGATGGACAATTTGCGTATCTGTGACAGTATGGTAAAGATTCCTCAGTTCGGTACGATCGGCTCCTTGAATGTTTCTGTCGCCTCTTCCATTTTGATTTATGAGGTGGTACGTCAGCGTATGCAGGAATAACTCCGATGTAAGTTTAAGTTACCTCCGATGTAAATCAAAATACATCGGATGAAATAAGAGTCTACTATTAATTTTATAAAGGATTACATACAACATGAAAAAAGTTATTGCAACTAACAATGCTCCTGCAGCCATTGGTCCTTATAGCCAGGCTATACAGGCAGGTAATATGCTTTTCGCTTCCGGTCAATTAGGATTGGATCCTTCAACCGGTAATTTTGTAGAAGGTGGTGTAAAAGAACAGACTGAACAGGCTTTCAAAAACATCCATGCTATTTTGGCTGAAGCCGGTTTGACTATTGATAATGTAGTGAAGACTACTGTGTTCTTGGCAGATATGGCTGACTTCGCAGTGATGAATGAGGTGTATGCACAACAATTCACCGGCACATTCCCGGCTCGTTCGGCTGTGGCTGTGAAAACGTTGCCTAAAAACGGTTTGGTTGAAATTGAAATTATTGCCGTAAAAGATTGACAAGTATAGAAAAACAGGGAAGGGGCAATTGGATGTTAATCCGGTTGCCCCTTTCTTATTTGCCAAATAGTTTATTGACCAAATCCTTTCGTCCCATTCGTTGCAATGCCTGCATGATCTGGCGGCGATATTCCGATTTATACCAAAAGAAGAACTGTCGTTGTGCTAACTTCTGTTCTTTACTGCGGGCGGTATAGACCTTTTCCAAAGTATAGGGATGGTAACCGGTATAATACATCTCGGTCGCCAACGTCATGGGAGTAGGGGTGAAATCTTGTACCTGCTCCAATTGGAAATGCAAGCGCTTTGTCTGGATCGCTAACTGAGCCATATCAGCCTCCGTACATCCCGGATGGCTGGAGATAAAATAGGGGATAAGCTGTTGGTTCAAACCATATTGACTATTTATGCGGTCAAAGATTTTCTTGAACTGCCCAAACTGTTCAAATGGGGGTTTACGCATCATCTTCAATACACCCTCTTCGGTATGTTCTGGTGCCACTTTCAGCCGTCCCGACACATGGCGGGCAATCAACTCTTCGGTATAGCTCTGTGCTGCTTTATTCAATTTGTTATCTTCATACCGATGTAGGAGGAGGTCATAACGTACACCACTGCCGATGAAGGAACGCTTAATCTCCGGCAGGTGGTCAACCTCTTTATAAACCTCCAACAGAGGGGTATGGTCTGCCTGTAAGTTCTTACATACGGAAGGGGAGATGCAGGAGGGTTTCTTACATTTGGCACAGATTTCCGGATTCTTTCCTTTCATCTGGTACATATTGGCAGAAGGACCTCCCAAATCACTTAAATAACCTTTAAAGTCAGGCATATTGATGATTTGCTTGACCTCTTTTAGGATGGATTGCTTACTTCGGGAGGCGATAAACTTACCTTGGTGGGCAGAGATGGTACAAAAGGCACAGCCTCCAAAACATCCCCGATGGACATTGACTGAAAATTTGATCATCTCAAATGCGGGGATAACCTTCCCTTTATACTTAGGGTGAGGTAATCGGGTATAAGGCAGGTCAAACGAAGCATCGATCTCTTCTTCTGTCATCGGAGGGAATGGGGGATTGACCACAATCGTTTGCTTCCCAACCCGTTGTAAGATACGGGATGCCTGTTGTTTGTTGGATTCTTCCTCTATATGTTTGAAGTTCTTCGCCTGTTTCAACTTGTCACGCAAACATTCTTCATGCGAGAAGAGCTGTACATCCTCCGGCTGAATCTCCACTTCGTCAGCAAGGTAAGCGGTCTGTCTGATGTCCCGAATTTGATGGAAGGGGATACCATTCTGTAAACGAGCAACCAATTCTTTCAAAGGAAGTTCTCCCATCCCATAAATCAGAAGGTCTGCCGGACTTTCCTTTAAAATTCCAGGCAATAGTTTGTCCTGCCAATAGTCATAGTGGGTAAGACGCCGAAGTGAGGCTTCAATACCGCCTAATACCACCGGAATGTCCGGATATAATTCTTTGAGTATTTTTGTATAGACAATGCTGGGGTAATCAGGACGCATGCCTGCACGACGATCTGGAGTGTAGGCATCATCACTCCGCAGACGCTTGTTGGCAGTGTAATGGTTAATCATCGAATCCATGGCACCGGCTGAAACACCAAAGAAGAGGCGAGGGGCTCCCAACTTCTTAAAGTCCCGATAGTCTCCTCGCCAATCAGGTTGGGGGACTATCGCCACCCGTAATCCTAAGGCTTCAAGTGTCCTTCCAATAACTGCCGCCCCAAATGATGGATGATCTACATAAGCATCTCCTGTGAAGAGTATCACATCTATATAATCCCATCCACGAGCGTCAACCTCTTTCTTCGTAGTAGGTAACCAGGCGTCCATTTTATAAGAGTAACTGCTCATCGCATGGAACCCTCCCAAACAAAACAGTTAGTAAACAGATGTTTAAGGTCGGTCTCTTTCTCAAATAAACCAAATACGGATGAACCAGATCCAGACATAGAGGCATAAACAGCGCCTTGCTTATACAAGGTCTCTTTTATCTCTTTGATAATGGGGTATTTAGGAAACACACTCTCTTCAAAATCATTAAGCATCCAATCTTTCCATGTCGAAACAGGTTTCTTTATAATCTCTTTCAAAGATACATCCGGATATTTCGGAGTGACCATTGAGTAAGCTTCAGGGGTTGAGACTGCTACATCCGGTTTGACCAAACATAAATAATAGGAATCCAACGATAATTCTACCGGCTCAAATATATTGCCTGTACCTGTTGCAAAGACAGGCTTGTTCTGTATAAAAAATGGGCAATCAGCACCAATAGAGGCAGCTATTGTCTCCAATTCATCCAATGACAAACCTAACTTGGCATAATCATTCACAAGCTTCAACATAAACGCTGCATCAGCTGATCCACCGCCTAAACCTGCACCAAAAGGGATTGCTTTTAACAAGTGAACTTCCAACTCTGGAATTTCATATTTTTTGTTCTTCAGCACATTCAAAGCTTTTACAACCAAATTTTTTTCAATCGGAGCATCAATCAAGATACCTGTCTGATTAAACGAAAATACTTCCGCATTCACGACCTCCAAAGCATCCTTTACAGGAATAGGGTAAAAAATTGTTTCTATGTTATGATAACCATCAGGGCGTTTACTCACGATATTTAGCCCCAAATTTATTTTTGCATTAGGAAAACAGATCATAGACAAACTTATTTAACATAATCGTAATTATATTTTTTAGATAAAAATTATCTCTACATGGTAAACAATCCTGTATGATCGTTGTTATATGAATAAAGAAATGAGTAGTATTTGTTTTTTCATATAAGTAGAGTTTGTTATTTGTTTGGCCCGTATGTAACTGTGAAGTTATATACGGGCATTTATATTTACCTATTTTTTTCGTGGATCCCATACAGGATCATACATCATAAAGAAGTTACTTTCAAAACGATCTTGACCTAAGATATAAATTTTACCTTTTAGAATAAACATGTGATAATTATTCATGCGTTTCAAGGTCGTCTGATGCTCAATCCATTCTTTATCAGATAAATTATATTCCCAAATCTTCCCGTTGTTATCAATCATGAAGAAACTGTTCCATTGTTCATTTGTATAATGGACAGCTGCTGAGATATTTCCTATATTATAAGGTAATGTACCTGGTACATCTTCCCATACGATCAAACTGTCTGTTGACATCCAGAATCCTTTCCTTAAACCTGCATTATTTCCTAATCCGGCATATACGGTGTCATTCGCCACTAAAACAATACCTCTTTGCTGGTTGACAGGAAAATTCTCATTCATCATTTTCCATTCATCCCCAGTATATTTCCATAATTCACGTGAATAACCTGCACGGGTAATTCCTCCTAACAGATAAAGAAAATCTTTATATACAAAACTAATGGCATCATAGCGTCCTTTTCCTTCAGGCAATGAGACTAAAGGTATCCATATATTAGATGAAGATATATACTGTTGACATTCAGTTGCATATAAAGAATTATCAGTTCCTCCCATAACGAAAGCACTACCATTGCTTACACTTGTAGCCATTTGGGAATAAGCTTCTGCATACGGTGCAGACAAACTCCATTCATCCAAATCTAAATTATATTCATAAACCTCATTGGTTCGTTCGCTTCCTAAATCTCCTCCGACTATAAAGGCTTGTTCATTCACTGAAAATCCGGCAGAATAAACACGTCTTGTACCTTGATAAATTTGCTTATCAACTAAGACAGGTGGAGTTGTAAACGACTGCACATCACTATATTGAGTACCACTTCCATTTACGGCATAGGTATTCACATAATAAGTTGTTCCTCCCTTTAAGTTAGTTAATGTGTACGTATACTTCTTATCTTCTAATTTATCTAACTCTATATCTTCAAATGAACAATCCTGTCCTAGAATTGTAGGATTATTATTGGTTGTAGACCAACAGAATCCAATAGATCTAACAGGTGACATGCCTTCGTTTTGTAACATTCCTATGATAACTGCAGATCCATTTTGAACGGAATCTTCATGAATCGGATACATAGTGACAGATGGTAGTTGGCTCTTGGGATAAAAGCTTTCTTTATCACTATAAACTGTTCCAAAGATATTGGTCGCATAGGCTTTGACTACATATTTTTTGTTCGGTTCCAAACTTGTTATCCGTCCACTGAATTTGTTTTCTACCATGTCTGAACATTGGATGGTATCGGCTTCTTCTATGGTTGGTTCATCCATAGTTCCCCAACAGAACCCAAATGCAGTTAAGGAAGAATCACCTTCACTCTTCAACCACGCAGAAAAATCTGCAAATGTGAAGTTTACACTATCTAATGAAAGAATTCCTAACCGTGGTTTACCATCTGTCGTTGTGAAAGAATCTACATTAAATGAGAACTCTCCATATGGGTTGGTCGCAAATGAACGTACATAATATTTGGTACTTGGTTTGATATTCGTAATCTGACAGCTGAAAGAATCTATTTCCTGTATATTATCTCCTTTATACAAAATCATAGAATCTTTATCTGAAGGCTTGTTGTTATCCTCTGACAAATAGAACCCTAATTGTTCAATCCCCTCTCCCCTGTCTTTGATTTTACCACTAACAATCACAGAGGTTGCTTTGATATGCAGACTGTCTATCGGACAAGTATAGACTTCCCCTACTCCTAAGACAGTCTTATACACTCCTACAGAAGAATAGGCTGTATCACTTTCATTGATGGCATATGCATAAACATAATAATCAGTATCGTCATCCAAATCAGTTAAAGAAACTTGAAACTCTTTATTTTCTATGATAGATGACTTCTTATATCGTTTCTGATAGATGTTTGTCTGTGGTAAATTTTCTGACATATGACTCCAACATATTCCACATTCTTTAATTTGAGAACCATTCTCTTTTATGATATGGGCTTTTAATGTCATGGTTGATGCCCCTTTCGTTACTAATGATGTTTCAGAGACCTCCGGAGCGATACCATTTTGTAACTGCGTATTCATGACCGGATCATCAATACAATTAGATAACCACAAAGACATAAACACAAATAAGATTTTATATAAACGTTTCATACAATACTAAATTTAGAAGAATAGACCTACACCAGCATTCAAATCAACATATTTGAAGTTTAATGTGTTACAACCTGCACTCACATATACAGATCCTAATTTAACCATAACATCCAAATCTCCGGCCAAGCCTGTATAAGAATAATCAACGTGCTTGCACCAATGGCTTGTCTCTTTGTTATGATCTACCGCATCAATGGATTTATATTCACAAAGTAGTTCACGATTTCCATATCCCACACCTACTGAAGTATATAACCAAGAGGTACATTTAAAAATGATACCGGCAACACCAGCGTAATTATTGACCTTTTGCTTATTTGTGAAACGGATAAAAGGCCCTCCTGGAACTGTTCCTACCATCTGCCCATCTCCTTTACATTCGCCCTCGTAATCATTAAACTTTAGATTAGTTCTGAAACGAATATACCAACCTAAACGGGATTTAACACCTCCTACCGTAAGTCCAACAGGAGCTTCGTTGGAATAGGAATAACCTATAAAGAATTTCATGGGTTCCTTAGGTCGAGTTGAAACCGTAGGAGATGTCGTTATATCTAATTCCTTTGGTTTACGAGATTGCTCCAATTGTTCATACCAGTATTGAGCCAACTCTTCATTTTTAGGAGTTCCTATACCTTCTGTATAATAGGTGATTAATCTAGACATTGAGGTCGTATCATTTTCATTGGCCATCACATTCAAACAATTCAGACATTTATTCATCAAACTTCTCATGGATGCTCGCATTTGCAGATTGGATAACCAAATGGTTGTTAATTGACCAATGCTATAAGAATCACATTGAACAACCCCTTCTTCATACCACATTCTGGCATCACTGTAATCAAGGCGTTTCATCGCCTCGTCCCCTTTCATATTATACTCCGCCTTTTGCTGTGCCTGTAGACATACAGGAAGCATAATCATAATGTATATTAAAAACTTAAGTTTATTCATGGATAAATTAATAATATGTTGCTCCTTCCTTGATTAAAACTCCTTCATTGTTGAAAATATCATATAAACCATCTTGACGTTCAAATGCTCGTCCGTTTTCTGCTATACCTACATTCAAATATTTACATGGTATTTTCTCATTTGCTTCTACATCAATAGCCCCATATAATTGAGTCGCTTTCTTTCTTACGATAGTGTAATTACCAAAACTTTTCTTCATTTCATATTGAGCCTTTCGATCAGCTAATTTTTTCTCTGCCTCTTTCTCTCCACAAAGAATCAAAAGACGAATAACCTCTTCCGTTATCTTTAATTCTTTTGCTTTATTGAAATCCTTTTGGGCTTCATCAAAATTAGATTGCTCCATCTTACTTTTTCCGGAAGCGACCAATTGGGAATATTCCCATTGTATAACCTCTTCAGAAGCCTTTTCTTCTTGAGCTTTTTGCTCTTTCTCTTTTTTTAATTCTTCCTTAACTACGGGTATATTATTTTCTTTAAATTCTTTCTCCGTTTGTTTCTTTTCTACTATTATCTCTTTTTCTTTATGCAATACATTAATCGAATCTTTCTTTTTTTCAATTTGCATTGTGTCAAGAGTAAAATTATTGATAGAATCTTTGACTTCCTTTATCTCTGCTATAAAATCCTGATTTGTATTGGATGTGTTCTTGTTATCCTTTTTTATCCAGATAAAAAAGAGAGAGAATCCCACTATCAAACTAATAAACCAAAGACCCTTTTTCTTTTTATTCGGAACAACTATATTATCCTGACTTTCCTCTCCTTTTACAATTGTGACATCATCGTCTTCTTCATTAAGAGAAGCCGATTCCTCTGTCCCTAAAATAGTTGTTTCATCATCATCTTCTTGGCTATATCCCTCTTTCCATCTATTTTCATACACTTCTTCCGTTGGAATATCCAATGAAGCCAACATCTCCTTGATCGTTTGGAAACGATCCTCCGGAATAATTTGCATCGCTTTTATGATTGCAGCTTCTGTTTTAGAAGATATATTCTTATTAAATTCAGAAGGAGCTGATAAAGGACGGGTTGCACGTAAAATAGACTCTGTAGGTATTTTCCCTGTTAGTAAATTATACATTGTTGCACCCAATGAATAGATATCCGGACATGGAGAGAAGTTTAGTATTCCTTCATCATCGTATTGTTCGATAGATGCAAATCCTTTTGATAAAGTCAACAAGGTAGTACTAGTTTCCTGTTGCTCTATGTCATACCTTTTACTTACACCAAAATCTATTAGACGAGCATTTCCTGTAGTATCAATAAGGATATTACTCGGTTTAATATCTAAATGCAGGATGTTTTTGTCATGAACAAAATCAAGCGCTTCTCCTATCTGATGGATATATCTAAGAACTTTTTCTTCCGGTAATACACCCTCTTTTTCCATCATGTATTTAAGTGAACATCCCGGAATATACTCCATAGCAATGTATGCTGTATGATGTTCCTCAAAAACCTCCAATACATTCACAATATGAGGATGATGAACTTCAGATAGGATCTTAGCCTCCTTGATTAACTTCTCTTTGAATTTATGAAAAAGAGTTTTCCCGGTCTCAGAATGGACTTTAACAGCAAAAGAATCAGGGTCTCTATAACAATAGTCTTTAAAAAAGTACTCTTTTATACAGATGGGGACTTCTGTTTGTACAGTACCCAATGCACCTTTTACCTCCGTATACCAAACGCCTTTATAAGTGATACCAAACCCTCCCTGCCCAATGGCATGGGATATCCGATATTTTCCATTTTGAAGGGTATGTCCGTTTGGCAAATTCATAACTATTATTTTAATCTGCCAAAATTACGTCATTTAAATAAAAGAATAAAGGAAAGAAAGAATATTTTGCTTTAAACCTGCTGAATTAAACACATTTTGTATAGGTATGATATAAAATGAATAGTTATCTTTTGTTCTACCTGAACAAGATGTCATGATTTCATCTTTAATGGATTCAGTATTATTTGATGCAAAAATGGCTGATAAATCTTCATTTGTTAAATGTTCTAACACTCCATCTGAACACATAAAAATAAAATCTCCCGCTTGAATATCCTTTAAAAAGACTACATCTGATTCTGTAGCATACTTTGAACCTTGAATTGCACGGGTGATGACATGTCTCTGTGGATGTTTTTTAGCCTCTTCTGACGTAATTCGTCCTAATTTAATAAGGTTATTAACTAATGAATGATCTTCTGTTTGATATAAGATTTTACCGTTCCTAAAATGATAAATCCGACTATCACCTATATGAGCTAATGTAATACCATTTACTCCAATATAAGCCATCGTCAAAGTGGTAGCCATACCTTTGGCAGAAGGATGAGTCAAGATGTATTCGTCAAAACGGGTCTCAACATAACCTACAGCCTTATCTATAAATTCTTTTGTAGGCTCTTTTTCTGAGAATGTATGAAAATATGTTTGAAAAGATTCGCATGCCAACGAACTGGCTACTTCTCCTCTTTCAGCACCACCGACACCGTCACAGACTAAAAAAAGTCTTTGATTCGTATGAGAAACTTCTGGTTGTGGATAGATAGAATCCTCATTATTCAATCTACCTCCTTTCTCACTTATTGCCCAAGGTTTGCTGATTGTTATACTCATAACAAAACTCTTTTATAGATTAAAACGAAGGGTTGTACGACCTAACATGATTTCATCATTGTCACTCAATACCACAACCTCGCCTTTTCTTAAGTAATTGCTATTATATAACGTCTGATTCTTACTATTATTGTCAGAAAGATAGTGTTTATATCCACCTTTAGAATCTTTTTTTACTTCAATACGGATGTGCTCACGACTCATGGATTTATCCATCGTCTTTATACAAATTGTTGCTTTAGAAGTTTTAGATTCCCTTCCAATCACATATACACCCTCTTGCAAAAGGAATATCTGTTCATCTGTCTCTTCATTAGGGATTATGGATAATTTCCCTGTGTTTTCAATTAGAGGAGTATGTACTAAAGTTGTTTCTGCTTCTTCTTTATGCAAAAAAGAAACAGGGATCGGTTGTTTACACTTCGGACAATTGAAGGAAGTAATTCCGAGGGGAAGCTTCCCCTCGTCTACTTTTAAACCAACATTGCAATGTGGACATTTAACGGATATCATATCAAAAATGAAATATCAGATCCATCAATTTCAGTAGAATATGTATCTAAGACATCTGCATCAGATAACATAATTGTATCGTCTGATAATGTAATAAAATCAGAGTTATAACCCTCTTCATCTATCATTACAATATCCGACAAATCATTCTCACCGTCCACATCCACAATCACAGCGTCCGACAAAATTACGTCGTCGCTGTCCAACGTCACGAATGTGTAATCCCCTGCTTGCATAATGATTAAAGTTTATATTTCTGAATGCAAAAGTAAATAAAGAGTTTAATACCTGTCCTAAAATTAATGTCTTATAATCCAACACTTAGGGTTATTGTACGAAAGTAATACTTTCAGTATATAAAAACTATTATTCACTCATCCACTTTGCCTTACAAGAAGATACCGGGCATTGTTTTCGATTTCGTAAAGATTCCCAAGGAACTTCTCCTAAAAAGGTTCCACATTTAGGACATACATAATCAATTTTAAACTGGTTGGTTAAATCTTGCAATAATATCGGAATCTTTGCCGATTGTTTGGCTGCTAAATAAATTCCAATCGTTGGAGCACATATTGTTATTATCAAACTTAACACCAATAACGCCATGCTTCCTTTCCCTAAAAAACCAACTATAACACCTATTATACCTGGTATTACAAATGGAAGTGTTTGAATTAATCTTGTCTTAAACTGGTTAGATGATTGAATCTTCACTTTTGCCTGGGTATAATTCTCATATACATCTTTTAGTTTATCAAACTCTTCACTATAATCATTATTGAATTTTTGTACCTCTGAAAGATTTAATTCATAACTATCTCCTAATGTAATTTTATCGCCAGGTGTCACATATTTTCTTACAATTTGGCTACCATTGACAAAAGTTCCATTAGTAGAACTCAAATCTTCTAACAACCAACCTTCTTCATTGTGTATTAATTTGGCATGATAACGACTCACATGAGGATCATTAATTACAAAATCATTATCTATTGCTTTCCCAATCCTGATTATCATTGGTCTATTTTTTATTCGTTCTTTTCCATTTCCTTTTCTAACGCATCCTTTAATACCTTCAAAGGTTCTTTAGATATTACTAATTCTCGCGGTTTACCATCCAAAGTAAGCAAAAGTAATTTTTGCTTAGGTAGATTAATTTGTAAAATATGATTCTTATTGATAATATGGCTCTTACCTACACGCATCAAAATATGCTTGGAACCTGCAACCTGCTTTTCCAACAATTCTTCAATTTTACCTATATTTATAGCAAAAGTAAATAAGATTCCATTTGACAATAGTAATTTTGTATAATTACGATCTGCTTCAAAATAAAGTATTTGGCCTATTTTGATTCGTAACAACTCATCTCTTGTCTTTATAATTAAATATCGCTCCATGCTTAGATTCTTTTTATATCACAAATATAATCATTTTTCTGATATTATTCCATACTGCCTGATCAAATAAAAAAAGAGATCATAATAAATGACCTCTTTTTACAAATACTATTTTTCTACCGTATTATCTTCTATCGTTTTTTACTGTATCTATCATGGCTAAAATGTTTTCTACAGGTGTACCCGCTTGTGCATTATGACACGAACAACAGATATAACCACCATCTTTACCTAAAGTATCAAGACACTTTCGTGTTTCTTCAATGACTTCATCTACTGTTCCCATTGGTAAAATACGTTGATTCTCAACTCCTCCATGGAAAATAAGATCCTTACCAAATTGTTCTTTTAGTTTAGTTCTATCCATTCCCGGACAAACATGCTGTATAGGGTTCAAAATATCTACACCACATTCTATCAATCCTGGTATCAAAGGAAGAACTGCTCCATCTGTATGATATAGAACTTTTTTTCCATAACTATGAATTAAATCACACCAATTTTTTAATCTCTGTTTAAAATGAGTTTCCCATGATTCTAAAGAAATAAGCATGCTATCTTGCATACCCATATCATCACTAATGAACACGATATCTATATCTTCATTCAACTCTTTGAGCATTTTTTCCAGCATAATTGTTTGAATAGCATCAATACGTTCAATTGTCGCATCCAAAAAATCCGGGAAAGCCAAAGTATCCATCAAGGCATTTTCCAAGCCTCGCATTTGGCAATAGATTTCAAAGTGTGAAATCCAAGGTCCTATAGTGGCAAAATCCCAAGAACGAGCCTTTTTAGCCAATGCCTTTGCCCCTTCATAATCAAACTTATTAGGATCCGGCCAAGAATGATAGTCTGCCAATTCGGAAGGATCCATATAATCAGCTATAGGAGGATTTATATACTCTTGATAAGTGGCCAAGCCAGCTTTTACCATTCGAGTCGGAACACCCCACATTGTGATTTCTCCACTATCGTTTGGATCAAAATAACGGCCACCATATCCTGGAAAAATCCAAACAATTTTATCTAAACCTAACTTATTGTAGACAGCCATTTCGTCATCTAACGAAGTATATTTTCGTAAAGAATCAAGTACTTCCGGAGAACACCATAAATCAATCGGTAATCGATCTATAGGCTGTCGATTGATCGTAGCCCAAATACGTTCTTTTGGAGTCATCTTATTCATATTTATTAATCGTTTAATGTTGAATATTTTTATTTTTCACCTTCCTGTATATACAAGTTTGATTGTTACAAATATCACAGGAATAACTGTTTTTTTGGACATCTTTTCCGATACCGATAATTCCACTTACCGATTTGATGGGAGTCATCAAACAGCTGGACGAAAGTGAAATATCACAGACATGATCCGGAAGTAATGAAAAAAGTTTTTTTTGATCATCTACAGACCAATTGCAATATCCGGGACTATACCGATTGGTTATTTTAAAACCCTCTTGCTCCATTCTTTTTTCAAGTTCGGATTGAATGTAATCCATCGCTTTTTCTACAACCACACTTCCCATTGTGTCCGTAATATATCCTTTCAGATACTCCCCTTCTTTATTATATTTATTGGAATAGTCTGTAAATCCTTGTCCGGCAGTACAAATAAAAACAGCTATTTTTTCAGCCCCTTCCATGAATCGACAAATCTTCCGGGAAGTCTTAATGGTTTGTCCTGCTATTCGTATCTCTCCTGTTTCAGAGTATCTTTCTATCTCCTCAAAAATAATATATCCTCCTCTAATATCTGCGATTTCTGGGACTTGCCCTAAAACGTCCATCACCTCACATACAATTGGATTCTCCGGAGAACGATCCTCTTCATGGAGCATATCAAAAATATCTTCAGATTGAAGGTTTATTTCTTGAATAGTCGGATTATAATATATAACTCTATCCTTCATGGAATCTTTATGCTCAACTATTGTACATCGATAAGGCATGATAATAGGCCTCTATGTTTTCTTCAGGTACACAAGGTGGGACATCACATCCTGTCGATAATACGAAATTCGGATACTCTGTTGTTTGTTCCAATAGTGTAGAGACCTCTTTTTCGACCTCATTAGGAGACATCATACGAAGAACTCCTACTGGATCAATATTTCCCATAACCAAAGTATCATTCGGACACTGTTTCAATACCTCTATCATAGATACAGCATTCCCAAAATGATAAGCTTTAGCACCTGTAGCTATCATAGCCTCCGTACATTGACCGGTATTACCACAATTATGCAAGACTACCATAAAAGATTCATCTTGCACCTTTTCTATGATATTCTTTATATATACGGAAGAGAATTGCATACAATCCTCGTTAGATAATAATCCGGCAGCAGGTTCAGCCATGATCACTCCAAGGCATCCTGTTTTCTTCAATTCTAAACAATAGTTTTCAATGAACTGTGTACATTTTTCAAGTAACAATGTGATAGCATCTGGTTCCAAATAACAATCAACCATAATCTCTGACATGCCGTATAATCTTCCCGCTAACGAAAAAGGGCCAATAACACCTGCAAAAACAGGTTTATCCGAAATCATTTCTACAGCCCTCTTATTAGCCAGTATATATTCAGGAATTCTTCCGGCCGACATTGGAGGTATTTGTAATGCTTCAACATTGCTCGCATCAACTAAACTCCCCAAAATATGTGGCATATCATTCTCGGGAAATTCAATAGAACTTCCAAAAGCTTCAGCTTCCACTGTAAGATCCATAATCACAGTAGCTGCCTTTGATGGATATTTTTTGCTCAATTCATAAATAGCCTGTGCATGTTTCTCTCCACATTGAACCACCTCTTTGACTGTCGCACCAATCATTTCAATACCGGGATGGGTCATAATTGGCACAGTGAAACGTTCACGTGCATGTAAAATGTCATTTATCCAATTATCTACATTCATATCATCCCGTTTTATCCAACCAATTTATCAAAAATATCAACCAATGCTTGTGGCTCGTCTGTATAATAATCCGCACCAATTTTTTGTGCAAACTCATTATTTAAAGGTGCACCGCCTACACATGTAATAGTTTCCGGGAATTCAGCTTTAATCTGTTTATTTATTTTTTCCATGTTAGCCATTGTTGTTGTAAGTAAAGCAGACATACCAACAAATGCTCCCGGATGAAGTTTAATCGCTTCAATAAATTTTTCAGCAGGGACATCCACTCCCAAATCAATCACTTCATAGCCATTTCCTTCGGCAATCATACATACCAAGTTTTTACCAATGTCATGCAAATCACCTTCTACTGTTCCAATAATCAGTTTTCCTTTTCGTTGTACAGAACCATCCATGAAATATTTCTTCAAATGTGCCATAGCACCATTCATTGCCTTTGCACTCATCAACACTTGTGGAACAAAAACCTTTCCTTCACGGAATTTCACGCCAATACGTCCCATTCCAACAATCAAACCTTTAGATAAAACATCCGATGGGTTTATCCCCTCTTCCAATGCCTGCAGAGTAAGTTCATCTGCTCCTAACTGTCCTTTCATTGTTGGTGGATAGGGTGACTTTTGATTTATTTTACCGTTCTCCACACATAATGCAATTTGTTCTAAAATGTCATTCATAACCTTTGGTATTAGATTTATTATTAATTTGTATTTATCTTAAAAAATGTTCACTATACAAAATGTACGACATGGGCTTCTCCATTATAGGTTGCCCCAACCGAATATTGAATCGCAGTAGGCGAAAATCGTTCCTCAAAGAAATAATGGCAATGACCACAAAGAATACCTTTCAATAATTTTTGTTCTTTCAACCAAGCAATAAAATCAAGAGTGACTTTATCTGCTTTTTGTTGAACAGTCCGATTACGCCATTGTTTTTCCGGTGGTAAATTAGGATCATGTTCGTATGTTGATGTTATTTCAATTGGAGCACCGGTCATATATCCTGCAATTCCTTTGTTATATTTCAAACTATATGTACATTGTTTTGGAGTGTACAATGGGACATGACATAGCATCACTATAGGCAGTCCTTTTTGAACCTCTAACTCCATCAATTCATGTTGTTTTTCTGTAAAATAATAATAAACATCATCGATAGAAACCAAATTGACTCCATTCACAATTCGAGAAGATAAAACTAAATCATTGGGATAAGCCTCTTGTACTTTAGAAAAACTTTCAGCTTTATAAGCTTCATCCTCTTTAGCCTCTCCAACAAATTGCGAATACTCATGATTACCGGCAGAAGTAAACCAATCAGCAGACTTAAAATGGGCTGCTATAAAATCCAAATTGGCTTCACTGACAAAGTCTATCAGGTCTCCTGTGTGTAAAAGAAGCATATCATGTTCTTTTGCATAACTTATAGCCTCTTCAAAGTAATGTTCTCCCCAAGGGAACAACTTTGACCGTTTAGAAGCAAGTTTGATTTTTCTTTCAATATCCCGATTATCGACACGTGCTATATGCGTATCTGATATATGTAACGCTGAAAAAGGAGTAGATGCTCCAACTGAGATTTTAATTTCTTTAATTTGTAATGGGTTCAACTTATTGACAGGCCGTTTTACTTCTGCCCTAACAAAATTAGGCAATTCAGCAGCAAGTATCACACCCCCACATAAATGTATAAAATCACGCCGATTCATGGGTTTTTAATATTAAATTTTTAACGAGTTCAAATATAATAATTTATCAAATAATCCTAAACTATTTTCTTTTATTTTACATTAAATAGAAACATTCGATATGGTCTATTCTTGAACAACCATTGGTAAACTGCTACCATTATTTCTTCCCGTTATTTAACGATCATTGGTGCTATGGACGAGAAATCAGGCATGAACATCTCGGAGTATATGGCTATTCTGTCAGGCAATACCGACCTGCTTGAAAAGGCGAAGTTGGAAAAGCGTATAGCCTCTTTGGAGGGTGAACGCAAGTCGTTCAACAAGGGCAAGGCAAATGCGGAGT
>SUXM01000040.1 GCA_015060925.1 Parabacteroides distasonis | reverse complement strand
GTTGTCAAACGGTTGTAGAAGTCCAATGTAGCTGTCAAACGGCTGTTCAAGAATGACAAGTCCAAACCAACGTCCCAAGTCTGAGTTTCTTCCCATGTCAACTTATCGTTAACCATACCACCCATACCTACGGTCCAAACACCGTTCGGAGTACCTGTACCACCAGATGTCTGAGTATATTGAGTACCTACAGACCAAGTTCTGTAACCACTGTAACGGCCTACACCTGAAGCGTTACCGATCACACCGTAACTTGCACGAAGTTTACCGTTATCCAACCAGCTTTCTGTATCTTTCATAAATTCTTCAGCAGTGAATCTCCAACCACCACCTACTGACCAGAATACACCCCATTTATCTTTTTTGAACTTAGAAGAACCGTCGGCACGTACTGATGCTGATGCATAGTATTTGCTCTTATAGTCATAGTTCACACGACCCAAGTAAGATTCCATTACTTCAGTTTGTTCACTTGCACTCGGAGTAGCCATACCATAAGCACCTGTATATTTACCTACGAAATTGTAAGGACTGATAAAGCCCGGCAAGAATTCGTATGCAGTACCATATTGAACATTCTTAACAGTAAACTTATTGAACTCATGAAGAGCCATCGCGTCGATGTTGTGATCTTTGATAGATTTGTTGTAGCTCAACATCACCTGAGAGTTCAAGTTCTGGTAATTCATGCTATACTTAGAATAACCACCTTTATTTTTATCACGACCTACCAATGACTGAGTGTAACGGGTACGGTCGATCAAGTTCTGGTCGAAACCTAATGTTCCACGCAATTTGAAATCTTTCAAGAAAGAAATTTCACCATATACACGGCTAGTCCAAGCATCTTTGGAGTCCATACGTTTGTCGTTAGCCTGAGAATAGATGATATCGGTTGCACCGTAGTTCTGGTCTGTCGGGCCAAGAGGAGAATAAGTTGTACCAGCCAAGAAGTGATGGTTTGTACCTGTTACAGAGTTATAGATATAATTACCATTTGCATCGTATGCATATACAGGAACGATTGGAGAGTGACCGTTGATGAAACGCATCACGTTACCTTGGTTAGAACCCGCATCTGAACGACCGTAAGTCAATGCCATTGACTGAGTGTTAGTTTTTGCATAAGACATCTGAGCACCCATTTTGAACCAAGAGAATACATCTGCATCCACACTTGCACGACCGCTGTAACGACTGAACTTAGAGTTTTCAATGAAAGAAGGATCTGACAAATAACCCAATGATGCGAAATATTTAACCTTTTCGCTACCACCGTTTACACTTACGTCATATTGTTGACGGAAACCGGTCTTCAATAGTTCATCAGCATAAGAATCTTCATAAAGAAGAATAGCATTCGGATTGATCTTACCATCTGTACCAACCAAATAAGCACCGGTCATGGTAGCACTTGGCTTCGCACCACCGTCCGGAGTATAGATAGCACCCGGCACATTGTAAGCCATGTAGTTACCCAAATTGTTACGACCGAAAGTTGTTTCACTACCGATGTAGTTAAACAAGTGCTGGCTGGCAAATTCAGCAGCCTGTTCATGAGAATAGTTCGGATTCTTCACATTGGTATAAAGATTACCATTGGCATCAACACCCGGATTACCTGTACCATTCACACCGTAACGATAAGAGTTGTAAACAGATTTCCATGCATATTCATAGTAATCAGCTGCATTGTCGATAGCGCCGAAGTTAAAGTTACCGATAGAGTTCCAACCCCAACGGCCGCTGAATGATACCTGAGCTGTACCCTGTTTACCTTTCTTGGTTGTTACCAATACAACACCGTTCGCACCACGAGAACCGTAAAGAGCAGTAGAAGCAGCATCCTTCAAGACTGTGATGTTTTCGATATCTGAAGAGTTCAATGTTGACAATGGGTCAGCACCATCTGCGTATGTAACAGGAACACCATCGATTACGATCAACGCATTCGCAGCATCCGCATTAGTTGAACCGATACCACGTACACGGATACCACCGTCAAAACCCGGCTGACCGTCAACAGCAGAAACCTGCAAACCAGGGATAGCACCTTCCAACGCTTTAGTTGCAGAAGAGGTACTCTGAGTTGTTAAAATTTTGGAATCGATAGAAGAGATAGAACCGGTCAAGTCCTTTTTCTTCTGTGTACCGTAAGCTACGACTACAACTTCTTCCAATTGTTCAGAATCTTCAACCATGGTTACGTTAATAACCTTCTGGTTGCCTACCACTACCTCTATCGGTTTGAAACCGATGTAAGAGAATTCAATAACTGCCTTACTTCCGCCCGGAACATCAGACAAAACGTAAGTACCATCACCTAATGTCATTGTACCAACGGTTGTACCCTTGACAACAACATTCACTCCCGGTAGTTCGAAACCTGTGTTATCGACTACCTTTCCCGAGATCGAAACTTGGGCAAATGCTGAAATTCCCACAAATAGGAAACATAGCACGAATAGAATTCGATTTCTCATAATACTAAATTTAAATCACAAATTATTTAGGTTAAACGATTTTCCTAAAAACAAGCTTTATACAAGTCTCAAAAAGACATCTATCCTATAGCAAGCGCAAATAAACAAACAAATCATAAAAAAAGCAATTATAAGTTTAGGTTTTTCGCACTTTCTGCTATAAAACATATTTACTCAACAATAAAGGCCACCCTTAAAAAAGAATGGCCTTTACATTTTTTATATGAATACTGATTAGTCTTCTGATTGACTTGCTTCGTAAGCTTTCAACAACTTATCTTGTACATCAGACGGTACCAATTCATAGCTTGCAAACTTCATCGTAAATGAAGCACGTCCACCGGTGATAGAGCTTAATGAAGTAGAATAGGTTGACATTTCTTTCAAAGGAACTTTTGCCAATAGCTTTTCATAACCCTTTTCACTATTCATACCCATGATCAAAGCACGACGACCTTGCAAGTCACTCATTACATCTCCTAAATAATCTGCAGGAACAGAAACTTCCACATCATAAACAGGTTCCAAAATCTTTGGACCGGCTTCTTTAAACGCAGCACTAAATGCATTACGTCCAGCCAACATGAAAGAGATTTCATTACTATCTACCGGGTGCATCTTTCCATCATAAACAATGATACGTACATCACGTGCATAAGAACCAGTCAACGGACCCTGTTCCATACGTCCCATGATACCTTTTAAGATAGCAGGTAAGAAACGAGCATCGATAGCACCACCCACGATACTATTTACAAATACCAATTTACCACCCCAATCCAATTCTACAGTTTGTGTATCACGAACACTGATCTTATATTCCTGACCACCGAAACGATAAGAATCAGGAGCCGGCATACCTTCATAATAAGGTTCAACGATCAAATGAACTTCGCCAAACTGACCAGCACCACCGGATTGTTTCTTATGACGATAGTCTGCACGAGCCGCCTTTGTAATAGTTTCACGATATGGGATCTTTGGTTCGAAGTATTCAATAGGCAACTTATCATTATTTTCAATTCTCCATTTCAATGTACGAAGGTGGAATTCACCCTGACCGGAGATAATAGTCTGTTTCAATTCCTTAGACTGTTCGATTACCCATGTTGGATCCTCTTCACGCATACGCATCAAGATTTCCATCATCTTTTCTGCATCCGCTTCGTTCACCGGTTTAACGGCACGACGATATTTTGGATCCGGATATTTGATGAAGTCAAAACGATAATCACAACCTTTACCGTTCAATGTGTTACCACGACGAACATCTTTCAATTTAACAGTTGCACCAATATCACCTGCCACCATTTCAGTTACAGCACTACGAGTCTGTCCTGCAACAGAGAACAACTGAGCGATACGTTCTTTTGAACCACGGTCTGCATTCAACAAGTCATCACCTTCTTTTACCTTACCGGAAATAACTTTGAAATAAGAAACCTGACCAATATGCGGCTCTACAGTTGTCTTAAAGAAGAATAAGCTTGCCGGGCCATCAGATTCAGGAGTTACTTCAAGACCTGTAGTTGTAATCGGGCGAGGCATCTTATCTGTACAAGGAACTACATTACCCAAGAATTCCAACGTACGGCGCACACACATATCACGACCTGCACATACACAGAAAACAGGGAACATACCACGAGTCACCAAACCTGCACGGATACCTGCACGCATATCATCTTCACTCAATGTACCTTCTTCGAAGAATTTTTCCATCAAAACATCATCATGTTCTGCAGCAGCTTCAACCAATGCTTTGTGAAGTTCCATTGCTTTATCCATTTCTTCTTCTGGAATTTCCAATACATCAGGAACACCACCTTCCGGTTTCCAACGATACATCTTCATCTTCAATACGTCCACAACCGCATTGAAAGAGGCACCGGTAGAGACCGGATATTGAATAGGCACAATCTTACCACCCCATTGATCACGCAATTGAGCGATTGTACCATCATAATCAGCCTTATCATTATCCAACTGGTTTACAACAAAGATAACCGGTTTATGAAATTGCTCTGTATAACGGAACTGGTTGATTGTACCCACTTCCACACCGTATTGAGCGTTCAACACCATCAAAGCAGTATCGGTTACATTCAATGCAGAAACGGCACCACCGATAAAGTCTTCAGAACCCGGACAGTCAATAAAGTTCAATTTTCTGCCTTGCCACTCAACACTGAAAACGGTCGAGAACACAGAGTAGCCATACTCTTTCTCAACCGGAAAATAATCGCTGACAGTATTTCCTGCTTCTACAGTACCGCGACGTTTAATCACTCCACCCTCGTAAAGCATCGCTTCTGCGAGAGTGGTTTTCCCAGAGCCTGAACTTCCCAAGATAGAGATGTTCTTAATTTCATTCGTTTGGTATACTTTCATGATATCAATGTTATAAATTTATATTTAACAATAAAAAAAATCCGTCATTTTTAAACGGAGCCGCAAAGTACGCATTGTCAATGAGATAACCAATTATAATGAATCTGTTTTTAAACCATGTTATGCAGCATTATTGAAATAATCTACAGATTAAAAGATAGATAATCTTCTCTTTAATAGAATTTTATCTACCTTTGTCATAAAAAAGTTTGTTCATGGCCGGTTTATATATACATATTCCTTTTTGTGCAAAACGTTGTCTATACTGCGATTTTTTCTCCAATACCGACATGAGATATAAAGAAGCATATATCCGAGCAATCATCGAAGAGATGAAGCAACGACAGCTCTATATAGAAGGCGAACCAATCGAAACTATCTACTTCGGAGGTGGAACCCCTTCCCAATTGACAGCCGCTGATTTTGAATTGATTTTTGAAACCATCTATCAATTATTTGACACAACATCCTGTCAAGAGATCACACTTGAAGCAAACCCAGACGATATGACAGCTGATTATATCAAATCCATCCGCACACTACCTTTCAATCGGATCAGCATGGGCGTGCAAAGTTTCCAAGAGAAAGACCTCCGTTTCCTAAACCGCCGACATAACAGCCAACAAGCCAAACAGGCCGTGGCCCTATGTCAAGAACAAGGAATAACGAACATCAGCATCGATTTGATATACGGATTACCCGGACAAACATTGGAAGAATGGGAAAGTAATTTGGAAGAGGCCATCCGGCTCCAAATCCCTCACATATCAGCCTACCACCTAATCTACGAAGAGGGGACAGCCCTATATAAATTACTGGAAGCGGGGAAAATCACTCCGGTAGAGGAAGAACTAAGTGTCACACTCTTCTCCACATTGATTGACAGGCTCACCGAGGCCGGGTATCTCCATTACGAAATATCCAACTTTGCCCGTCCGGGATGTTTTTCGCAACACAACAGCTCCTATTGGACAGGGAAACCCTACTTAGGGATCGGTCCTTCCGCCCATTCTTACAACAGGCACAGCCGGCAATGGAATGTATCCTCCTTACCTCTTTATATAAAAGGTATAAACGAACAATCCCCCGAAATAGAGATTGAGGAGTTAGACATCCACACCCGATACAATGATTTTATCATCACCGGTCTGCGTACGATGTGGGGGATTCGACTAAACGATATCCGAACTTTATTTGGAGAGGATAAACTAAGCTATCTCAACCAACAGGCAAAGTCTTACCTTCAAAAGGGGTTACTACTCCAACAGCATGACACCCTTACCCTTTCCAAGGAGGGTATCTTTATTTCTGATGGGATCATGAGTGATCTTTTATGGATATAAAAAAGCGGATAGATAAAGTACCTATCCGCCTCAGTTTCTATTTTAAGGTTCAACA
This sequence comes from Parabacteroides distasonis, assembly GCA_015060925.1. Lineage (GTDB taxonomy): Bacteria > Bacteroidota > Bacteroidia > Bacteroidales > Tannerellaceae > Parabacteroides > Parabacteroides distasonis_B. The sequence goes on along the minus strand of SUXM01000040.1, from coordinate 2,200 downwards.
CCTATTTCAATAAAACGTGCCGCCGCATTCAAATAGTGGGCAGTGATCCAAAAGACCGTCCAACCCTCCGAATAAAAACCACGCAATTTGTGTACATTACTCATATCACCCTGCTGAGCAAAATTGGTCTGTGACAACTGTTCACCTTGGCTACCAAAGGCATCGACCAACTGATAACAAGAGCGGTACATCACTTTTGCCAATCTCTTCAGCCGTTCATCCTTTAGGTGGATTCCCATCTTATACACCTCCGGAGCAAACAAAACACCGTACACATCAATATGTTGGTTCTGAGGAGAAACTACCGTCCAACCGGTTGACTTGAAGTGATGGTCTGCCAAACGACCGGCAGGCGTAGGGATATCCCAGACAACCACATAACTCAAACAGACATCCATCGCATGCTTCGCCCATTTCAAACATTTCTCTTCACCAAAGCGTTCGTATAATTCCAAGAAGCCTTGGAAGGCCGCCCATGCTCCCTCCTTATCTTCACAAGTAGCATCCAATGTTCCACCCCAATAACAACCCGGATTCATCTTCAAATGACGATCGGCAAACAGTTGTGCCGCCTTCATCGCTGCCTGTTTATAAGTATCATTCTTGAATAACTTTGCCGCAATAGCCAAAGGAGCTACATAAAACCCTTCCGCTGTCGAATAAGGATTCCATGCATCGCTTAAGATACGTTCCGCCTGCGCATCCGACACCTTCTTCAAGAAAACTTCCCATTTAGAGGTGTCATATTGCCTGTTCTTACGTCCCGCTTCAATCGCTTTAGCCATGTTGTACATCGCCTGTCCGCAAGAGACATGATCTCCGGCCTTGAAGATTCCATCTCTCAAACGATACTCGGTACGAAATAGCCCCTCTTTATCTGCCATCGGATAGGTCGTCAAGAAATCTAACGACTGCTGCACCATATTCGGCAACTCCGGATCATTCACCTTCTTGGCCAACCGTTGCAAAGCAAAACCGGGCGAATCAGCCTGCCCGCACCATCCCATCACAATCTCGGTTCGTTTAATCGGGTCATACATATTAAACCCTTTCACCTCACCCTGATCCGTCCAGCGCAACTTTGCCTGACGGTATTTACCCTCGATAATCTCATCAAAGGTAGGATAACGCTCCACATCATACGGTTTATGCAGATCCAACGAGGTATAGACCGGACGTTGGAAACCACTTCCCTCCTCTTCAATCGGATAGAGCTCCACACAAAACTCCTTCTCGATTACCTGGTTCGGTTCCATATTGATATAGGTATTGGCATAGCGCATCGGGGTCTTCTGCAATGCTTTCGCTATACTATGCTGACGATTATAGCCAATCGGTCCGCTATACAACACGAAATCGGTCCAATGTTCTTGTGTCTCCACCCCAAACGACCACCACTGATCTTGCAAGACTGCCCCTCTGACCGGACTTGGCGTTACATGTACCGCCGCTGCCCGCTTGTTTTTTGCGTCTTCCAACATCACAAACGGCATCGGATAACGATGATCTTCAAAGATAGCAAACTCACCGGCTTTGCCCTCATAGACCGGAATAATATTCGGATCCACCTTGGCGCCCATCTTGTTTCCATAATAGAGGATACCCGGCATGAAAGGCATCAAGTGCGTACCTTTCATACGCAAGCGAGCTGACAAAGTAATATTCCGTAAAGTCTCTTTTCCTTTCCATTCAAAACGGCGTACACATTGCAGCAAGCCATTTGCCCGCATCCGATAAGAGTCACGTAACAACAACTTACCATTCGGGAAATCCAAGCTACCATATACCACCGTCCAAGCACCCGACTGCATCGTACTGTCCGGATTCGCATATTGCCAATCCGTCGGCCAATCCTTGCTCCAACCGGCAGCGACTCCCCACAATCCCTCTTCCGGAGCTGTAAGTACCACCTCTCCATTCACTGATAATTCCGGACACATCCGTCCATTCATGGTAAATTGTGCATAACCAGTCAAAGTCACCCACAACAACACCCATATCGCCAATCCTTTTTTCATAATAGTTGATTAAAAGTTATGAGGGTAAAGGTAAACATTTATTTATAAACAAAAAAATAAGCGGTGGGGACGAATCCTCACCGCTTGTTTTGTGCCTGCAATCGCCCTTCACAGGGGGATCGGCAGGATAGAACTTTAATTTTATACTTTATATTATTAATTAATGATTACCTGTTCGCCTT
>SUXM01000016.1 GCA_015060925.1 Parabacteroides distasonis | reverse complement strand
TCTTTTTTATCTTCGCCCAGAATCTCGTACTTATTATTGTCCTTGACGGTTTCGTCTTATACTTCTAACGCTCTTGTACTACTTGTTGATATGTAATTCTCTTTCAAAGAACTCTTTCTTTTTTCGCAACCTCGTTTCCTTGATTGCGGGTGCAAAGGTAATAACTATTTTTTATTCTGCAAATTTTTCTGAAATATTTTTTTTCAAAATCATTAACCAACACCTCAACACCGCACATCTCGCTCGATTGCGGGTGCAAAAGTAATGCTATAAAACATATCTACCAAATGTTTTCGATCCTTTTTTTATTAACCAAAAGACTCTCTCCCCCATATACTCTCAGTATCTGATATTTAAAAACTAAAATTTTACGTCCAATCCGATTTCACTTCTTCCACAAGACAGTTTGCCTTACATAACCTTTAATACAACAAATTTCACTATCTTTGTCCTTTCATCACACATAAATATAATAATAAAACATGTCTACATACAATAAAATAAAATTTCACAACCTATTAATCCCCCTATCCCTTTTATACGGGATTGCAATTTGGATACGGAATCTTCTTTTTGATTGGGGTATTTTACCTTCTAAACAATATCCTATCCCTATCATTTCTATAGGTAATTTATCAGTAGGAGGTACCGGAAAAACTCCGCACACAGAATATATCATCCAATTATTAATGGACAAATATCGTATAGCTGTACTCAGCCGAGGCTATAAAAGAAAAACATCAGGTTTTTTTTTAGCAACCCCTCAAAGTACCTATTTCGACATAGGAGACGAACCATTCCAAATGAAATGTAAATATCCAAACGTTTTAATAGCAGTAGACTCTAACCGCCGAAGAGGTATCCAAAACTTATTATCATTACCTTTAGAACAAAGACCAGACATCATTCTTTTAGATGATGCCTACCAACATCGTTACGTACAGCCATCTTTATCAATCGTCCTTAGCGATTTCCACCGCTTATTTTATATAGATAAATTACTTCCTGTTGGTCACTTACGCGAACCAGCGGGTAACATACATCGAGCAGACATTGTAATAGTCACCAAATGCGAAAAAACAATCAAACCTATTGATTTCCGGATCATTGAAAATAACATGAATTTAAAAGCACATCAACTTTTATTTTTCACAAGTATTGCATACAAGCAAATCAGACCTGTTTTTCCCGAAGAAACAGAACTCACAGCCCCTGCCAATCTCTATAACAAAGAGACTCTTCTCATCACAGGTATCGCCAACCCCGAACCATTCATCCAAGAGATTAGCAAGCTTATACCTAAGCTACAGATAGAGATTTTTCCCGACCATCATCATTTTTCTAAATCTGATTTCAAGAAGTTGGATACAATATTCCAACAAATGAATTCTACCAACAGAATCATTTTAGTTACAGAAAAAGATGCTGCCCGATTAAAAGACAACCCTTTAATTCCTAAAAATTGGAAAGCAGTTCTTTACTATCAACCTATTACGATTGAATTTCAGGATAGTAAATATTTTGAAGAAACAATAAAAAAACATATTATTGCAGTTCAAAAAAGTCACATTTTATCTACTAAAAAATGAGCAATAGAACAGAAATATCTACATTAGGAGAGTTTGGTCTTATCCGTCATCTAACTGAAAAAATTGAGATTAAACACAACAGTACAATAAAAGGTATTGGAGATGACGCTGCCATATTGTCGTATAAAGACAAGCAAGTCCTCGTTACTACTGATTTATTATTAGAAGGAATACACTTTGATCTAACCTATGTCCCCCTCAAACATTTAGGATATAAATCTGCTGTTGTAAACTTTTCGGACATCTATGCCATGAATGGGCAACCTAAACAAATAACGATTTCTTTAGGTATATCCAAACGTTTTTCAGTGGAAGATTTAGAAGAATTTTACGCAGGTATAAAATTAGCATGTGAAGTTTATAATGTTGATATTGTAGGAGGAGACACTTCTGCATCCTTAACAGGACTGTGTATCAGTATTACTTGTATAGGAGAAGGAGACAAAGAAAGAATAGTACTCCGAAGCGGAGCAAAAGAGACAGACCTCATTTGCGTTTCCGGTGATTTAGGAGCCGCCTACATGGGACTTCAATTATTAGAGCGCGAAAAGAGAATATTCAAAGGAGAAAAAGATTTCACGCCAGACTTTACAGGCAAAGAGTATTTATTAGAACGACAGCTTAAGCCAGAAGCACGAAAAGACATCATCCAAATGCTTAGGAATGCCGATATAACTCCCACCTCTATGATGGATATTTCAGATGGATTATCATCAGAGCTACTTCACCTTTCTCAAGAAAGCCAAGTAGGATGCCGCATTTATGAAGACCGTATCCCTATTGATTATCAAACAGCAACAATGGCAGAACAATTTAATATGAATTTAATTACAGCAGCCCTTAATGGAGGGGAAGATTACGAACTATTATTTACTGTTCCTTTAACAGAGCATGATAAGATATCAGAAATAGAAGGGATTAAAGTCATAGGACATATTACCAAACAGGAATTTGGTAACTTTTTAGTAGGCCGAGACGGAGGCGAAGTGGAATTAAAAGCTCAAGGCTGGAATTCACTAAAACAATAAAAAACAAGTTTTTTTGCTCTATCTATTGCTAAATAAAAAAAAGTATATATCTTTGCACTCGTAAAACAAAACGGTGCCATAGCTCAGTTGGTAGAGCAAAGGACTGAAAATCCTTGTGTCCCCGGTTCGATTCCTGGTGGCACCACTAAGAAAATCGCTAATAGTTAAATAATCAAACTGTTAGCGATTTTTCTTTTTCTCTTTTAAACAAACTGTCACCACACAATTTTCAAAATAAGGGAAAGAAAAATGCCCATCTACCGCACCAATGGCAAACAGGCATTCTCAGAAAATGAAACCTACATTCATTCATTAAAAAAATAACAGACCGAAAATATACAACCTCGTTTAGCTTGTATGGCTATAATTTACTTATATGTCTGCAAGAATTCATCGGTTGCATATTTTATACCTAAAGGACCGTAGTCACCTAAGGCCTTGTGTGCCATCTGCTTGTCCGGATTGGTAATACTGTTGTATGGATCGCCATAGGGAGTAGGAATCATAGTGCTCATAGAATATTGCCAAGTCTTATCAGGGAGAATATTGCGATATAACACAGTGATTATATTACTAATCTTTCTTCCTTGGTTGTCAAGGCGCTCTTCATCCCATTCTAATAGATAACTATAAGGGATATTCTGCATGGCTTTCTTAACCTCTGCGAGTTTGGCATTATTGACAGAAATTACAGCAACAGTAATCTTTTCTCCATCTTTGTACTCCAACATCCGATCATAGAAAGAACAATAAGAGTATGTGTTCATCACCGAACCTATGCATATTGACCAATATCGAGTTTTTGCACTTTGATATTCCTCTACACATGTAGGTATAGGTGCCGGGATAAAACTGAATGTGAGGACTTGATCTGTAGTCAACTGTGTGCGACAATATAAATAATCAGTAGAATTATTCGGGAAATAATCTCCACGCGGTGACAAAAGGAATGGAACTTCCGTTAATTGATCAGACTCAAGCGGTACAAAATTGCCATCTTTCATAATGGTGGCTTTCGATGTCACAGCTTTAGGGGCATCAACAATAGTACCTGTGGTCAGATTTACACCTTCAATTGTAGGAAGTTCTACGCCACCATATTCACCTTCTCCAAGATATTGGCGCAAACAAATACTAACACACTCTACATCATCATTAAAATAACACACATTCTCTTCCTTTACATTTGGAAGCAATGATAGGTTTGTACCCTCTTTTAGAAGATATATTGTAAACTTATTGTCGGTACTATTAGTCGTAGTATTATAAGGGTTTACATAACCGTCATCAGGAGACACATTCACATCGTCAAGACCATCAATAACTTCACCCTTCAAGTCATTATAAACAGAAAAACTAAAAAAGCGAGCTTGAGGATAAACACCAGTAATGCGTAACCCAATGTTGGGATTCTTAGATATATCGTAGGCATAAACCCAATATTTGGAGTATATATCCGGATATGCACCCAAATTAGAATGAGAGTAGGTTGTACCCCAAATATCATTGTCTCCATCGGATGGTGTTGGATAATTGTCGTTATCATCGCATGAAATCACATTTAATGCCAATACCGATAAAACTAAATACTTAAATAATTCTCGCATAAAATATAAAAATTAATTAATAGTTAATTCTCAGATTAGTAACCTATTACATTATTGGATATACCATAAACTCATTTTAGCATTTATAAGTAGCCAGCCCCATTAAAGACAACCACTAATACCCATTTGTTTCCGCAAATTTAGTCAATCTATTTATAATATTACAAACAATTTTACTGTTATAGAAAAGAGGACGGGGAGTGCTTGATTTTTTAATGATATATAAGTAAACAATGTTATAGGTTAGGTTTGTCTTTAAAACCCGCATGACTTTGCAATATTCTGTTAATGTCTTAAAATTAAAGGCCATCCCACTTCAATTTTGAGACAGCCTTTCTTTAAAAAGAGCCGAAAACGGGACTCGAACCCGTGACCTATTCATTACGAATGAATTGCTCTACCAACTGAGCCATTTCGGCAACAATTTTCTTTTATGCGGGTGCAAATTTAACAAGTTATTTGACATCTGAAAGAAGTTTTGTCAAGAAATCATCCAAATCAGCATCTAAATCTTTCAACAAAGGATCATCCAAAAGCAGATTCTCATCATCCAAGAAAAGAAGTTCTTCAATAACAGAGAAATCATCATTTGTCAAACTAACAGAAAAAGGTTTCAAAAAACAGGAGTTCTCAAAAACATTCTTTGTAACCAACACTGCTAACACCGCTTTCAATGTAGCTATAACCTGTTGAATGAACTGTTTATTATCATTCTTTGCATTTACCCAATCAAAAATAATTGTCTTCTCTACCAACGATTCGCTTTCGTCATAGATTTGTAATTCCCCACTCTCTGCATCAACCTGTACATATAAATCACTATAGCTATTTCCTGTATCCTTAGCTACCAACTTTTTTATAGCTAAATTAAAAGTTGACTCAATGACAGCTTGAACTTTTGCATTATTTGCACTCATATCCTTAAAACTTTTTCAAACGTTCGCCAAAAATAATAATAATTCAGAGAAAAAGAACGATTCTTATTCAAATTGCGTATTCAGTTTTAAATTTGACTGAATACGCTTTCGCAATGCATCAACATACAACTGTTGCATACCAGTCTGACTCTCATCTTCTCCGACATGCTCTTTGAAAAACGTATAAGATTTCAATGCCCAGTCATACGCCTCTTCCAATTCAGTCCTCATCTCATGATACAGAGCTAAATTAGAAGCTGCCCTTGCTTGTTCTTTCCATTTAGAAGAAGTGTCGTAAATCATTTGCCAACGAGTAGCAGCCTGTTCCCAATTATCAGACATAGCATAAGCGGTTGCTTCTTTCCAACGAGCTCCCTCACTCTTATAAATCCAACGAGTTTCTTTATCCCAGTGAGGGATAAAATTGGGAGCTAATTTATTTCCTATATAATCTGCCACCGCACGTATAGCCTCATTAGCTGTCGGCAAATATTGTGCTAATAATGTCATATTTTCTGCGCCTTCCGACCAAAACAGGCTATCACCTACACATATAGTAGCTAACGGATTCTCTCGACCAGGCAGATAACTACGCATAACACCCTCTACATGCACTTGAACCTCACCTGCCACATACCCTCCGGATAACGAAAAAACATTCTTATCAACTTTAAAGAGCAAACGATCAAAAGAAATGATAGCATCTGTACCGGTCTCTCTGCATAAACGATTGACATTAGCTCCTGTCAATTTATTATCATCCATATAACGGGTATCCAACCGTGTCCCTTCATGAAACAGCAATACATCTTTAAAGAAAGACTCCTCCGCTATAGTTTTTCCCAACGAATGACAAGCATCAAACAAAGCACTGTCAGCATCTATCCGAGCCGTATCTTGAATAACACCATACAGTTTATAGATATAACCAAGACTATCTGGCTGAGGTAACGCATTGTTCACTATCAACACTTTCTTTACATTCCTCGGAAAAGTTACCTCTGCCGGATTAAAGGTTTCAATCCCTATATACTCAACTGTACTGCATGCAGACAATAACCATACAACAAATAAACACAATCCTAACTTCTTCTTCATCACTTTTTTTACGCAAGTTCACTCACTGCTTTGAAATAACCGATAGATTCAGCAATTCCTAAAAATGGATCTTTCATATCCTTCTCAAATTCCAAACTACACACACCGGTATAGTTCACTTCACGCATCATACGAACCAATGCTGGGAAATCAATCTTTCCACGTCCTATTTCTATACCCTTACCTGCTTTAGAAGCCTCCGTCACATCTTTGATATGCATATCAAACACACGCGTATGATATTTTTTCAAATCAGCTACCGGATCACAACCGTTACGCAAATCATGACCAATATCCAAACACATACCAATACGAGGATCTAAATCTTTCGTATGTTCCCATGCATCTGTAGCATCCGGGAATAATTCAATATCAGGTCCATGCAAATGGATGGCATAATTGAAACCATATTCTTTGACTTTCTTATCCACATAAGGAAGAAGTTCATAATTGGGAACCCCAACAATGGTTTTTACCCCTACTCTTTTGGCATACTCAAAACCTTTATCAATAGCCTCTTCTGTTTTCATGTAGATAGGACCAACAGCATACCCCGTCACACCATAAGAGGCGCATTTTTCATGAAAAGCTTTAATTTGCTCATCTGTACTATCGAATGGCAAATGAAAGTCTTTTATACAAAGGTAATGAACATCTAAACGTTGCAAAGTCTTTAATGTCGTTTCCAAATCAAAATTCACAAACGTATAACCTGCCATTCCTAAATGAAAAGGATTTACAGGTTTATCTTTAACAGGAGAAGCAACCGTACATCCAGCATTACTTATTCCTACCGTACCCATAAAGGCCATGCCTGCCAAACTCGTCTTAAAAAAATTTCTTCTCGATTTTTCCATGATATTCTATTCGTTATAAGCTATTTTCTACAAATATAGACTTTTTTAATGAGCCCAACACAAGCTATAAAGAAAAAAAGATGTTTATCCTACTCTTTTAGGACAAACATCTTTTTTCTAAATTGAATTATCGCCTTACTTTAAAGATCACTTTTTCAACGCTGCAATACTTTCTTCAATTGATTTGATCTTACTTTCAGCATCAGCTTGTTTTTTACGTTCCATCTCGATTACTTTGGCCGGAGCTTTGCTTACAAAATTTTCATTGCTTAACTTCTTCAAAACTGAAGCCAAGAAACCTTGTTGATATTTCAACTCTTCCTGTAATTTAGCCAACTCCTCTTCCACATTAATCATATTTCCTAAAGGAACAGCATATTCAGTAGTACGCACCAAGAAAGAGGCAGAACCGGCAGCCTTTTCCTCAGTCTTAGTCAAAGAAGAGAGGTTACACATTTTAGTAATTACCGCGTTAAACGAGTCATTATGCTCACCCAACACTTGTAATTCCAAAGTTTCCTTATTCGGGATATTTTTCTGAAGACGAATTGTACGAACACCGCCGACAATTTCTTTCACGATTTCAAATCCTTCCAAATAAAAGTTATCAACAGATGTCACTTCCGGGATCAAAGCGACCATCAAACTTTCACCCTTTTTACGTGGTTCCAATGCCTGCCATAACTCCTCAGTAATAAACGGCATAAATGGATGCAACAAGCGCAACAAGACATCGAAAAATCCAAGTGTTGATAAATAGGTTGACTTATCAACAGGTTGTTGATAACCCGGCTTAATCATTTCCAAATACCAAGAAGAGAACTCATCCCAGAAAAGTTTATAGACAGCTGTCATAGCCTCACTCAAACGATACTTACTGAATAAATCATCCATTTCAGCAATCGTCTTATCCAATTGCATCTTAAACCACTTCACAGCTGTTGCAGAAGCTTCCGGTTGTGTAATCGTTTCATCAACTTCCCAACCTTTGATCAATCGAAAAGCATTCCAGATTTTATTATTAAAGTTACGTCCTTGTTCACACAACGCATCATCAAAAGGAATATCATTACCGGCAGGAGCAGCCATCATCAATCCCATACGTACACCATCCGCACCATACTTCTCAATCAATTCCAATGGATCCGGAGAATTACCTAACGACTTGGACATCTTACGACCCAACTTATCACGTACGATACCGGTAAAATAAACATTCTTAAACGGCATGTTTCCACGATATTCATAACCGGCCATGATCATACGAGCCACCCAGAAGAAGATGATATCCGGGCCTGTCACCAAATCACTCGTCGGATAATAGTAGTTGATCTCTTCATTATCCGGATCATTGATACCATTAAACAAAGAAACCGGCCACAACCAAGAAGAAAACCATGTATCCAATACATCTTCATCTTGACGCAAATCAGCCATTGTCAAAGAAGCATTACCGGTCTTTTCTTTCGCCATTTCCAAGGCTTTCTCTGCAGTTTCAGCCACTACATATCCACCTTCCGGTAAGAAATAAGCAGGAATTCGATGTCCCCACCATAATTGACGGCTGATACACCAATCCTTGATATTTTCCATCCAATGGCGATATGTATTCTTAAACTTAGCAGGATAGAATTTAATATCATCTTTCATTACCGGCTCCAATGCAATCTGAGCCAAATGTTCCATCTTCAAGAACCACTGCATAGACAATTTCGGTTCAATTGCCACATTGGTACGTTCAGAAAAACCCACCTTATTTTCGTAAGCTTCAACCTTTTCCAACAAATCAGCAGCTGCCAAATCTTTTTCAATCTGTTCGCGTACATCAAAACGATCCATACCAACATACAAACCACCGGCTTCGCTGATTGTTCCGTTATCGTTAAAGATATCTATCGAAAGCAAATTGTATTTTTCACCCAACATGTAGTCATTCACATCATGCGCCGGAGTCACCTTTAAACAACCTGTACCAAACTCAATATCCACATAATCATCTTCGATTACAGGAATCGCACGATTCACCAACGGAACAATCACCTTCTTACCCTTCAACCAAGTGTTCTTCGGGTCGTTCGGATTGATACACATTGCAGTATCTCCCATGATTGTTTCCGGGCGAGTAGTAGCCACCACCGCATAACGTCCTTCCGGATCTCCTTCAACTTTATAACGTAAGTAGAACAATTTGCTATGTTCTTCTTTATAAATAACCTCTTCATCTGAAAGAGCTGTCAAAGCCTTTGGATCCCAGTTCACCATTCGTACACCACGGTAAATCAACCCTTTCTTATATAGGTCTACAAACACCCTGATTACACTTTCCGAACGAAGTTCATCCATGGTAAATGCTGTGCGATCCCAATCACAAGAAGCACCTAACTTGCGCAACTGTTTTAGGATGATACCACCATGTTCTTCTTTCCATTCCCACGCATGTTTCAAAAATTCTTCACGAGTAAGATCTGTTTTCTTGATGCCCTGTTGAGCCAAACGGTTAACAACCTTTGCTTCCGTAGCAATAGAAGCATGGTCAGTACCCGGTACCCAACAAGCATTTTTACCTTGCATACGTGCCCTACGAACTAAAATATCCTGAATGGTATTGTTAAGCATGTGTCCCATGTGAAGTACACCTGTCACATTAGGTGGAGGAATAACGACTGTGTAGGGTTCACGACCGTCGGGTTTCGACTTAAAAAGTCCATTGTCTAACCAATACTGATACCACTTCCCCTCAACATCAGCGGGGTTGTACTTACTTGCAATTTCCATATCTATTTCGTTCTTATTTTATCTACATTATTTTTAACGGGCAAATATAGCGTAAAATACTCGAATAGAGAAATCTGGATTTTCAAAATTAACAGTATATTAATGTACCCCTCCATTACCTCCGATGTAATTGTCAATTACCTCCGATGTAATCTGAAATACATCGGAGGTAATTCGGAATAAGAAAAAGGAATCTTAAAATGGAGTTTTTCACTTGCACTATTGATTGAAAGCCAATATCTTTGTAAACTATATATAATATTAGGATATGACGAAACAAACAGTATATGGAGGAGCCGGAAAAAACACAGCTCCTCGCGGCAGAAAACTTACAGTGAAAGAGGCAAACACATTGCTCCCTTTTCTTTTCAGTATTTTAAACCAACAGAGTAAAAGTTCCGTAAAAGCTTTGCTTTCCCGCGGACAGATTTATGTGAACGGAAGGGCTACTTCCCAGTTCAATACCCCGCTCGAACCGGGTGATGAGGTGCTGATCAGCTATGAACGAGGGAAAGTGGAATTCAACAATCCGCTTTTGACCATCATTTGGGAAGATGATGACCTTATTGTTGTCAACAAGAAGGAGGGATTACTTTCCGTAGCAAACAAACGGGTCAGAGAACGTACAGCCTACCACCTGCTCAGCGACTATGTCAAGAAGACCAATCCTCGCAACAAGATATTCCTGCTTCATCGATTGGACCGGGATACGTCGGGGTTGATGATGTTCGCCAAGAACCCGGAGGTACAAAAAGCATTACAAAACAATTGGAACACTGCTATTACCGCCCGTACCTATGTGGCAGTAGTGGAGGGCAGACCCGAAAAGGATTCAGATCTGCTTGTCTCCAATTTAGTTGAGAACGAACACATGCAAGTTTATGTAACCACCGAAGGAGATGGAAAAGAGTCGATCACCCGTTACCAGGTGTTATCAAGCAACGGCGCCTACTCGCTTTTGGCATTGGACTTAGAGACCGGACGCCGTAACCAGATTCGTGTGCAGATGCAATCCATCGGCCATTCGATAGCCGGTGATTACAAGTATGGTGCGGAGACTGACCCCGCAGGCCGTTTGATGCTTCATGCACAACGGCTGTTCTTCATCCATCCGACCACCGGCGAAGAGATGCGCTTCGAGACACGCATACCGGACAAATTCACTTCAGTAGCAAATAGAAAAAACAGATAATATATGAAGAAGTTAATTAGTATCTTGACGCTTGTTCTTGTCGCAATCGGCATACAGGCACAAATCCACCAGCCGGTCACATGGACGTTCAAGTTAGACGATTCCAACACGGCTGAGAAATCGATTGTTTTTACTGCAACAGCAGAGGAGGGTTGGCATCTGTATGACCAGAATCTGCCGGAAGGCGGCCCAGTCTCTACCTCTTTTAACTTTGAGACTTTAAAAGGTGCTGAACTTGTAGGCAAACCTATCTCTTCCATCAAACCGACTGTCGTGTATGACGAACTGTTTGCCATGGAGTTACGATGGTATCCGGGAACCGTATCCTTCACCCAAAAGATTAAGGTAACTGATCCTGCCAAGTTTGAGGCAGCCGGTGAAGTGGAGTTTATGGCTTGCAACGACGAGACCTGCCTCCCTCCTGAGCGTGTAGAGTTTGCATTCAACAAGAGCCAAATAAGTGCAACAACAGCAGTAACGACCAACACCCCTGAACCAGTTGCAACAGAAGAAGCTTTGGCTGAAAACAAGGAAGTTCCAACTGCCTCTACTCCTGAAAAAATACATACAGAGAAGGCGGCCAGCACTCCTGCCATCGTATCCGGTGAATTGACTAATCGTTCAGACCTATGGACACCGGTCATTGACAAGTTGAAAGCTTTTGGTGACACAACCGTTACAGCAACTGATACCTCTTGGTTATTTATCTTCTTTGCCGGTTTCTTGGGTGGTTTGGTAGCCTTATTGACTCCATGCGTATGGCCGATGATTCCGATGACCGTCAGCTTCTTCTTGAAACGTACCAAAGATCGTAAAAAAGCCATTCGCGATGCAATGACATACGGTGTTTCTATCATCGTCATCTATTTGGTTATGGGATTATTGATCACCGGTATATTCGGTGCAAGTGCGCTGAATGACCTTTCCACGAATGCAATCTTCAATATCATCTTCTTCTTATTGTTGGTTGTATTCGCCATCTCATTCTTCGGTGCTTTTGAAATGGTATTACCCTCTTCTTGGACGAATAAGTTGGATACAAAAGCGGATTCTACAACCGGTATCATCAGTATCTTCTTCATGTCATTTACTTTGGTATTGGTATCTTTCTCTTGTACAGGCCCGATTATCGGAACACTTTTGGTTCAAGCTGCCTCTATGGGAACAGCAGTCGGACCGGCTATCGGTATGTTTGGCTTTGCTTTGGCTCTATCTATCCCGTTCAGTCTTTTCGCCATCTTCCCGAATATGCTACAAAGTATGCCTAAATCAGGAGGCTGGTTGAACTCTGTCAAAGTGGTATTGGGTTTCTTGGAATTGGCATTGGCTCTTAAATTCCTTTCGGTTGCCGACTTGGCTTACGGTTGGCGTCTGTTAGACCGTGAGGTATTCATCGTTCTATGGATTGCTATTTTTGCATTATTGGGATGTTATCTGTTAGGTAAGATTAAATTTGCACATGACAGCGACCTGCCATACGTTTCAGTTCCTCGCCTGTTCATGGCAATCATCTCTTTCAGCTTTGCCATCTACATGATACCGGGACTTTGGGGTGCTCCTTTGAAGGCGATCAGTGCTTTCGCTCCTCCTTTATATACGCAGGATTTCAATCTGTATGACAGCGAAGTTCATGCCACTTTTGATGATTATGAAGCCGGTATGGCATACGCCAAGAAGGTAAACAAACCGGTCATCATCGACTTCTCCGGATTCGGATGTGTCAACTGCCGTAAGATGGAGGCATCTGTTTGGACAGATCCGAAAGTCAAACAGATCTTGGAAAATGATTATGTGCTTATCACACTTATCGTGGACGACAAGACCAAATTGCCACAACCGATCACCATCGAAGAGCATGGCAAGACCCGTAAATTAAAAACAATCGGGGATAAATGGAGCTACTTGCAACGAAGCAAATTCGGCGCAAATGCACAGCCGTTCTATGTTTTGTTAAACGAAGAGGGTGAACCTCTCGGCCCATCTTACGCATTCAACGAAGATGTCCCTCAATACATTCAGTTCCTACAAAATGGATTGAAAGTATTTAAAGAACAGAAATAAATTGATTCACCAATAGACTATGTGTCAATATGCCATCCTCCAAAGCAAAGGTCTTGGCATATTGACACTTTCTTTTATCATCATTTAAAATAAACGACATGGCAACAAGAGAAGAAAAAATAGAGGCATTCGGCAAACTCCTTGATGTAATGGATGAACTACGCGAGAAGTGCCCGTGGGATCGCAAACAGACCAATGAGAGTCTTCGTTCCAATACCATTGAAGAGACCTACGAACTATGCGATGCCATCATGAAAAATGACAATTATAACATCAAAAAAGAATTGGGAGACCTGCTTTTACACATTGTTTTCTATGCCAAAATAGGAGAAGAGAAAGAGGCATTTGACATCAAAGAGGTATGTGACAGCCTTTGCCAAAAGCTGATCTACCGCCACCCCCATGTATTTGGAGATGCAAAGGCGGAAACAGCAGGCAAAGTGGAACAGAGCTGGGAACAACTCAAACTAAAAGAAAAAGGAGGAAACAAAACGGTGCTGGAAGGTGTCCCCTCTTCACTTCCTTCCATCGTCAAAGCTCACCGCATCCAGGATAAAGCCCGGAATGTCGGTTTTGACTGGGAACAACGGGAGCAAGTATGGGATAAAGTCCATGAAGAATTTACTGAATTAAAAACAGAAATCGACAAGATGGATGCCGACAAAATGGAAGCGGAGTTTGGAGATCTGTTCTTCAGTCTGATCAATGCAGCCCGTCTTTACAAGATCAATCCGGATAATGCTTTGGAACGTACCAACCAAAAGTTCATCCGCCGCTTCAATTACTTGGAAGAGCATACCATCAAAAAGGGAAAATCATTGAAGGATATGTCATTAGAAGAAATGGATCAGATTTGGGACGAAGCCAAATCCAAAGGGTTATAAAACAAAAGGGGAACGATTCACATCGTTGCCCCTCCCTTACTTAAACGCCAAAACTAAATCTAAACAAAAAACACAAATAATGATATTTAACTTATTTCTTTTTGCCTTTATCTTTATCTCTCTTATGATCTTTCATGTAACTCTTTGCGTATTTCATCTCCGCATTCCTGTACTTATACAATTTCTTGGGAGGTAAAATCGCTTTAAATTTCTTATAATACTCTCTCTCTAATTCCGCCACCTTCAAGTCAACCTCTATCGCCTCGTCAATGGCTCTCAAATACTCAGCATCACTCGCATTTTCATTCCGCTTCAACTCTCTTGATAGTTTGCGGCATTTACGACCTACCTCATACATTTTCTCATGCAATTCATTACATAAAGGGATAAAAGCTGTAGCCTCTTCCGGAGTCAACCCCATCTCAGCCGTAATAAAAGCACTTCGTTTAGCTAAGTACGTTTCCTTATCAAAACTCCTTTTTTGGTTTTCGCCCCAAACAAATCCATTAAAAGAGAATAGTGTTGCAAATAAAACAAATAATATCTTTTTCATACAAACTTTCTTTATAAAGAATTCTTAAAAAATCACTCTTCATCCACAAATTCTTCTTCTAAAAGACTCTCAACATATTGATCTTCCAAATATTCCAAATAATCCTCCTCTTCAGAGAACAAGGAAGGAATCAAATTGGGAGCCACTTCTGTTTGAACGAGCAATGCATCCTCTTCATTTACAGCAACGGGACCCACAAGTACCCTGAAAAACAGTCCCAACCCTGCAAAGACCGCAGCCAAATACAACCAAGGGCGAACTCGATCCATCAATGAGACCTCTTTAGCCTTTCGACCGGAAGCTTTTTCTGGTAATTGACTCATGATATTCACAGTCAATCCCTCCATATACCCTTTCGGGGTCATAAAAGGATTCTTCCCTTTTAAATGGTCAAGATTGTTCTGTTCTGTTTTCATACCATCTCTCTTTTTTTTCTTAGACTATCAATAATCTAAAAGGTTTAAATGTCTTTTGTTAAAAACTCCTCTATTTTTTTTACTGCATGATGATAGGATGCTTTCAACGCGCCTACCGAAGTACCCAAAATCTCGGACATATCCTCATACTTCATATCATCAAAGTACTTCATATTAAAAACGAGCCGTTGTTTTTCAGGCAACAACAGTATAGCTTCTTGCAACTTGAGCTGCACGGCATCCCCATCAAAAAAATCATCTCCTTTCAATCGTTCCAACATAAACACATCTGTATCACCCATTGAGATGTTGTTCTGTGCCCGCTGGCGCGATAAGAATGTGATACACTCATTCACCGCTATTTTATACAACCAAGTAGATAATTTCGCCTCCCCCCGGAAATAATCAATATTGGTCCATGCCTTCATAAACGTATTCTGCAACAAATCATTCGCATCATCATGGCATAAGACCATCTTTCGGATTTGCCAATATAACTTTTCCCCATAAAAATGAACAACCTGCGCAAAAGCATCACGTTGTGACTCCGTATCGCGTAATTGTTTCACGATCTCCTCTTCTCTATATTGTTGCATCCTCACCAGCTAATTTGGGGTAATTATAAAAACTGTCATCCTCACTTTTCTTCCAAGGATTAATAGATAGACTATAAACCATTGAAAAAGTTTAATCAGAATCTATAAAAAATAAAAAAACCTGTTCTTTTTAAAAAAAGAACAGGTTTCCTTTATGTTACTTGTGGAAGAATTACATCATACCACCCATGCCACCCATACCCGGGTTCATAGCAGGAGCTGCAGGAGTTTCTTCTTTCTTGTCTGCAATCACACATTCTGTAGTCAAGAACATACCGGCAATAGAAGCCGCATTTTCCAAAGCTACACGAGTTACCTTAGCCGGGTCGATTACTCCTGCAGCACACAAATTTTCATATCTGTCTGCACGAGCATTGTAACCGAAGTCACCTTCACCCTCTTTTACTTTCTGAACAACAACTGCACCCTCTTTACCAGCGTTAGCAACAATCTGACGCAAAGGTTCTTCGATGGCACGTTTTACGATTTCAATACCGGTTGTTTCATCTTCGTTTTCACCCTTCAAACCTTCCAAAGAGGCAATTGCACGGATATAAGCAACACCACCACCAGGAACAGTACCTTCTTCAATAGCAGCACGAGTTGCGTGCAAAGCATCATCCACACGGTCTTTCTTTTCCTTCATTTCAACTTCAGATGGAGCACCTACATATAATACAGCTACACCACCGGCCATCTTAGCCAAACGTTCCTGAAGTTTTTCTTTATCATAGTCAGATGTCGTATTTTCAATCTGCATCTTGATCTGACCGATACGAGCCTGGATAGCATCCTTATCACCTGCACCGTTTACAATCGTTGTTGTATCTTTATCTACTGTAATCTTTTCAGCAGTACCTAACATATCCATTGTAGCACCTTCTAACTTCAATCCCTTTTCTTCAGAGATCACGATACCTCCTGTTAGCACAGCGATATCTTCCAACATTGCTTTACGACGGTCACCAAATCCCGGAGCCTTAACAGCACATATCTTCAAAGAACCACGCAAACGGTTTACAACCAAAGTTGCCAACGCTTCGCTATCAATATCTTCTGCAATGATCAACAAAGGACGACCGCTCTGTACTGTTGGTTCAAGAATAGGAAGAAGATCTTTCAATACAGAAATTTTCTTTTCATAGATCAAGATGTATGGGTTTTCCATTTCACATTCCATCTTTTCTGTATTAGTCACGAAATACGGAGAGATGTAACCACGGTCAAACTGCATACCTTCTACAACATCAACAGTTGTTTCAGTGCCTTTAGCTTCTTCAACTGTAATAACACCTTCTTTTTTCACTTTCTGCATTGCTTCAGCAATCAATTTACCGATTGCATCATCACCATTTGCAGAGATTTTAGCAACATGTTCGATCTTTTCAAACTTATCACCCACCTCTTCTGCTTGTGCTGCAATGCTTTCAACTACTTTAACTACCGCTTTGTCGATACCACGTTTCAAATCCATCGGGTTAGCTCCGGCTGTTACGTTCTTCAAACCAACACCGATAATAGATTGTGCCAATACAGTTGCAGTAGTAGTACCGTCACCAGCATTATCATTCGTTTTAGAAGCAACCTCTTTTACCAATTGAGCACCCATATTTTCAAACGGGCAAGCCAATTCAATCTCTTTAGCAACTGTTACACCGTCTTTTGTAATGTGAGGAGCACCAAACTTCTTTTCGATGATCACATTACGACCTTTCGGGCCTAATGTTACTTTTACAGCATTCGCCAATTCGTCTACCCCTTTTTTCAAAAGGTCGCGGGCATCCATATCGTATTTAATTTCTTTTGCCATAGTATTATATACCTTTATTTTTATTCTTATTTATAATTAGATAATTGCTAAAATATCAGACTGGCGCATAATCAAGAATTTTTCACCTTCCAACTCGATTTCTGTACCTGCATACTTACCATACAATACAGTGTCACCATTCTTTACAACCATTTCTTCATCCTTTGTTCCGTTACCTACGGCAACAACTTCACCTTTTAAAGGTTTTTCTTTTGCTGAATCTGGAATAATGATTCCGCCAAGTGTCTTTTCTTCTGCTGCAGCCGGCTTAATCAGCACTCTATCTGCTAATGGTTTAATGTTCATTGTTTTTATCGATTTATTTAGTTAATAATATTATATTCTTAGTTACCATACGTATAGTTCTTATACGAATATTATGCCAAAATAAATTACCCTAAAAATACTGACATTTTATCATATTCTGCCAATAAACAGGCCCAAATATCTGACATATATGCCTTCTTTTACACAAAAGAACTTCTTCATTACAACATTTATTGCATAAAGAAGTTCAAAAGTGAAACCTTTATTCCTATTTAAAATCGTTCAATCAACTCTTCAACGGTCACAAGTTCCTGTTCTCCCGTCAACATATTCTTTAAATTGATCTTACCCTCATTCATTTCGTTTTCACCGACAATCGCCACATAAGGAATCTTCTTTGTATCCGCATATCCCATCTGCTTTTTCATCTTAGCTGATTCCGGATATAACTCTGTACGGATACCGGCTGCACGCACTTTGGCGATCAACGGGAACAAATAGTTTTCCTCTTTCTCTCCAAAGTTCACGAACAACAACTGAGTTGTCTGTAATGAATCAGCCGGATACAAATCCAACTGGTTCAATACGTCAAAGATTCGATCAGCCCCGAATGAGATTCCGACACCGGAAACCCCATCCATACCAAACACGCCTGTCAAATTGTCATATCGTCCGCCACCGGTAATACTTCCGATTTGCACATCCAATGCTTTTACCTCAAATATCGCACCTGTATAATAATTCAAACCACGCGCCAATGTCAAATCCAGTTCCAACTCTGCATTCAATGTAAGCTTTTCGATACGGTCTAAGATAAATTCCAATTCTGCAACCCCTTTCATGGCTGTATCAGAACTACCTAATACCTGTTTCAAGACTGCTATCTTTTCACGATTTGAACCTTTTAACATAATGATAGGTTGCAAACGTGTAATAGCCTCTTCCGACAAACCTTTTGAACGAAGTTCTTCATTTACATGATCCAGTCCGATCTTATCCAACTTATCAATAGCAACCGTAATATCTACAATCTTATCAGCCTCCCCGATAACCTCAGCTATGCCGGACAAGATCTTACGGTTATTCATCTTAATACAAACACGGATTCCAAAACGACGGAACACTTCGTCCATTATCTGAATCAACTCCACTTCATTCACCAATGAATTGGAACCAACCACATCCCCATCACATTGATAGAACTCACGGTAACGGCCTTTCTGAGGACGATCGGCACGCCAAACCGGTTGTATCTGGTATCGCTTAAAAGGAAACGTGATCTCATTACGATGTTGAACGACAAAACGGGCAAAAGGAACAGTCAAGTCATAACGTAACCCCTTTTCACAAGCTTTCAAGCCAAATTTTACGGCATTTCGCTCTAATAATTCCACCTCCGTGAGACCGGAAAAACAGTCTCCTGAGTTTAAAATCTTAAACAAAAGTTTATCTCCTTCTTCTCCATATTTACCCATCAACGTAGACAGATTTTCCATGGCTGGGGTTTCTATCTGCTGAAAACCATACAAATGATAAACTTCACGAATCGTATTGAATATATAATTACGTTTCGCCATCTCTTCCGGCGAAAAATCTCTTGTTCCCTTTGGGATAGACGGTTTTTGCATATTCTTTTCTTTTATTTTGACTGGCAAAGATATAAATAAATATCGGTAAGTCTTACTATTCTTGATTACCCGACTCCTAAATCTACATTATTAATCAGGATTTCAATCTTCGGCTCCTCTTTTATATGGGGATAGACCTCCTCTTTGAACCATACGACAAGTTGTTCATCTCGCTTTACTGTGGTAGTATTGTCACAAAACAGGTTGATACTGAAGTATTCAAAATATTTTTTTGCTTCTGCAATATCTTTCAATATCCGCTCTTTACTTTCTCCCTGCGTACCACAAAGCAAACATACTCCCTGAAAATAACGAGCCACATCTTGAGGGCCAACAGATGGAGGTACACCTTTATTCCACCTCTGACGCAAGACCGGATCAAAAGTCTCAATACCACAGCGGAACTTGACCTGAGTTGCCGGGAACTGTTTGGCAAACTCTTCCAAACGAAAACGATACATATAATGCATTTCAAACCACAGGGTATGTATCTTCTTCTCTTCTACAACCCGTTTGAGCTCCGTAATCGTCTGCTCATCCAACTCTATTCCGGATCCGGAATTAATCACATCCAGTACCCCATAAACACCTGTTACCCTTTCCAACACTGGGCGATTTACTTCAAAAGGATTAGTGCTTACATCCGCATGATAATCACAAAAAGCGCATCTCTTCCAACGACAACCTGTCCCTTGCAACAAAACAAATTCACGAGGCATCTTGGTATCAATTACTGCATATCTATCCATTCTTTAAATCTTAACAAAGCGTTTGATCCAATGAATTGCCATATAAGCCATCGGTGTACCCAAAGTAGCTTCAATCAACAATTTAGCAAAATACTGAAAAAGAATCATCATCAACAAATCATGCGTTGAGACCACTCCGGCAAATGCGATTAGCACGAAAGGTAAAGTATCAAACAGATAACCGACAATCGAACTACTAATGGTACGAACCCAAAGATAACGCCCTTTCATCTTTATCTTTATCTTTTCCATCAGCCATGCATTAGATAACTCTCCTAACAAGAAGCCAACCAAAGATGCCAACACGATACGAGGGACATAAGTGAAAATATGATTATAAGAATCTGTTGTTTCCGAGAGATAATCAGGAGAAGGAAGCCACACCCCTATCTGGGTACAACAAACCAAAAGTATATTACATAAAAATGTAATCCAAATAACCTTTTTTGCAGTTCGATACCCCCATAACTCCGTTAAAACATCTCCTAACATATAGGCAAACGGAAATGTAATGGTTCCAGCATCAAAATAGATAAAGCCAAAGATACTGATAACCTTGACTGCCATCACATTGGAGACAAGATATAACGTTACAAACAATGCTGTTACGACCATCAAAGAGGTGTAACTGTTATCTCGGTTTTTTAAAGGGTTTTCCGATACCTTATCCATAAGTTCTAAATTAAGATCGACAAAGTTAATGTATTTTCAGAAATAAGAACTAATTTTGTTCTATAAACTAAAAGATTCATATCATGAAAACGAACAATCTAAAAAAAACTATCCTATTGATGAGCATGTTACTTATCTGGAGTAACATCATTTATGCCACAACACCAAGTAATGATAAAGCCCCATTTCCTTTAACAGTCTATACCGGGTTACAGGGCAAGTATCATGTGCAAGGCATAACAATAGATAAAGAAAAAGGATATATCTACTTCTCTTTTACGACCAAACTTATCAAAATGGATTTAAAAGGAAATCTGATCGGTAGTGTTGATGGATTAACCGGACATCTTGGATGTTTAACAATGAACCCGGCAGACGGACGTATTTATGGTTCTTTGGAATATAAGAATGATGCCATAGGAAAAGGTATTGCTGGAGAAAAAGCGGCTAAACAGGGAAATGCTTTTTATGTAGTCATCTTTGACCCTGACAAAATAACTCGTCCAAATATGAGTGCAGAAAAGGATGGTGTAATGACTAGTGTTTATTTAAAGGAGGTTGTAGACGATTTTGAAGCCACTGTTACCCATAAAGGAGAAAAGGTAAAACATCGTTATGGTTGTTCCGGTATTGATGGTATCACTTTTGCTCCGGAAGTAGGTAAAAAAGAGGGTAAAATGTTCCTTTACGTATCATGTGGCATTTATAACGATCTAAAACGCAGTGATAATGACTATCAGGTCATACGTGCTTACGATGTAACTAAATGGAGTAAATATGAGAATCCTTTATTTCAAGAGAATATGCACCAACATGGTCCATCCAAATGTAAGGATCTTTATTTTGTTTATACCGGAAATACAGATTGGGGTATTCAAAATTTAGCATATGACCCATCAACTGGAAACACTTTAGCAGCCGTATATAAAGGAAAGAAAAAAGAGTTTCCCAACTATTCATTTTTCATGTTTGACTGGAGCAAACCGGCAAAGAAAACACAACTAAAAGGATACGAAGGGAAGATGATACAAAAAACGATTGCTTTAGCTCCTCAAGGCATTTATGATGAGAAAACAGGAACTTACGGATGGCATTTCAAATTCGGAGTAACAGGGCTTTGTCCTTTAGGAAATGGTTATTTTTATATTTCTCACTCATCAAGCAAACCGGAACAAAGCTGTACTGCGAAACTTTATAAATGGACAGGAGCACCAGACGGTCCTTTCCAATTAGTAACGGAATAAGCCTTTTTTAGGCTTATTCCCGTTCTCTTGCTCCCAAAAATAACATTATGTAATACAATAATGAAGCTAAAGAGCCTAAAGCCGCCACTACATAAGTATAAGCAGCAGATCGTAAAGCGTCTTCCGCTTTATCATGTGTATAAACATTCGTAATACCGGCGTTGCTTAACCAAGCCAACGCACGCTGACTAGCATTGATTTCTACAGGTAAAGTCACAAAACTAAACAACGTTGTAGTAGCAAACAACACTATACCGAACAACATCAACTGTGGGAAAGAATGCAACAAAAACAGCCCCCCTAAAATAACCCATTGCACAATATTTGAAGCAAAACTTACCACTGGAACCAACGCTGAACGCATCTTCAACGGAGCATAAGCTGTTGCGTGTTGCACAGCGTGTCCGCATTCATGAGCCGCCACTGCTGCTGCAGCTATACTATTGCTATAGTAAACCGATTCACTTAAATTTACAGTTTGATTAGCCGGATTATAGTGGTCAGTCAAATGTCCAGGTGTTGAAATAACCTTTACATCATAAATGCCATTATCACGCAACATTTTTTCTGCCACCTCTTTTCCAGTCATGCCATTCGGCATCGGAACTTTTGAATACTTCTCAAATTTACGCTGTAGTCGTGAAGAGACCAACATGCTTAAAAGAGTAAAGCCAATAAATATCACCCAATACATACTCATATTCTATACATTTTTAAATTCTTATCATATAAAACAAAAAGCTTGCCAAACAAAAAATGGCAGAAGAACCCACCTTTCGCATGATTCTTCTGCCATTTTGTATGATTATTTTTTTTTATTCTTCCGTATATCTGACAATTGTTTGCGCACGGTCAGGACCTACAGAGACAATCTTAATAGGAACTTCCAATTCTTCTTCCAAAAATGCAATATAAGCATTGAACTCTTCAGGGAACTCATCCTCACTCTGCATTTTAGTCATATCTACATTCCAACCCGGCATTTCTACATATACAGGCTGAATGGTGTCATTGATTTCAAATGGGAACTCAGTAGTTTCTTTTCCGTCAATATTATAAGCAACACAAGCTTTAACTGTTTCAAAACCATCCAACACATCACTCTTCATCATAATCAATTGTGTCACGCCATTAATCATGATTGCATATTTCAAAGCCACTAAGTCTATCCAACCACAACGACGTTCACGTCCTGTCACAGCACCATACTCATGACCAATCTGACGAATCTTATCTCCTGTTTCATCAAATAATTCTGTAGGAAAAGGACCACTACCTACACGCGTACAATAAGCTTTAAAGATACCAAACACTTCACCTACATTACGCGGAGATATACCCAAACCGGTACAGCATCCAGCACAAACTGTATTAGAAGAGGTCACAAATGGATAAGAGCCAAAGTCTATATCCAACAAAGTACCTTGAGCACCTTCAGCCAACACTGACTTGCCTGCTTTCAAATAGTTATTGATTACATGTTCGCTATCAATCAAATTGAACTGTTTCAAATATTCCAAAGCCTTCAACCATTGAGCTTCCAACTCTGTTATATCATACTCATAATTCAAAGAACGCAAGATAGCTTCATGTCTCGCCTTGGCTGCTGCATATTTTTCTTCAAAATTATATAACAAATCACCAACACGTAAACCATTACGACTGATTTTATCCGTATAAGTCGGGCCTATACCTTTACCTGTTGTACCAATTTTACCCGCACCCTTAGCCGCTTCATATGCTGCATCCAAAACACGATGGGTTGGTAAAATCAAATGAGCTTTCTTTGATATATAAAGTTGTTTGGTCAAATCATGTCCACTCGCAGCAAGAGCTTCAGCTTCTTGTTGGAACAATAACGGATCTAAGACTACGCCATTTCCGATAACGTTAATTTTCCCTCCTTGGAAAATACCCGAAGGGATGGAGCGCAATACATATTTTTCTCCATTAAATTCCAACGTATGTCCTGCATTGGGTCCTCCCTGAAAACGAGAAATCACATCGTAATTCGGAGTTAACACATCGACCACTTTACCTTTGCCTTCGTCACCCCATTGCAATCCTAATAAAACATCTACTTTCATTTCTTTATTTTATAGACAGTTAATACTCTTATTATTTCCGCAGATAACGCTTCTTACATTTGCCACATATTCCATAAATATATAACGCATGATATTCTGGATGAAAACGAGCAATTTTTAAAGCGTCAATACTATCTTTCACCATCCCCTCTTTCAACTCACGAACAGATCCACATTTGGTACAAATCAAATGAGCATGCGTCTCTGCTAAAGATCTCAATTCATATTGTACAGCTTGCGTCATAAACTGATGCCGTAAAATCAAACCACAATCTTCTAACACATCCAATGTATTATACACAGTAGCTCGACTTACATGAAATCCCAACTCTTCCAATCGCTGATGCAACATACACATATCAAAATGTCCCGAAATCTGAAATATACAATCTAAAATAGCATATCGTTCTTCCGTCTTCCGAAGTTTTTTTTCTGCAAGATAACGAGTTAATTGTTCCCGCATCTCCGTGTATCTTTTTTTTGAATCCATCTTTCAAGTCATGATTCCACACAATTGACAAAGTTAACGCATTTATTTTAAACGCAAAGTTTTAATGAGAATATTCAAATTCAAATTTTAAATCATTATAAAATTCCTGCTGTTCGGGGATATCAGAACTCTCGAAATGCCCTAATTCCTTTAGGACTCGAAATGCCTGTTCTTCTGATTGCTTACCATACCACTTCAAAGCATTTAGTGCCGCCTGTTTTTCAAACCATGTCGCCCCAAAAGAGACACTGGCAAGAGAACGTATGGCCTCTACCCAAAACAAATTAAAATGCGAGGCTCCTATTTCTCTATTAGAGATAAACAGATTGACAAAGACCAAGAATGCGACTGTTCGAGCATAAACATCCTTTCGGTTATACAATAAATGAGTAGCCGCCTCATCCGGTTCCTCTATCTTACATAATAAATTACGCGCCAACTGTTCTGCTATTTCCATATATGGTACGGCACTCACCCATTCTTCTACTTTAGCATGCGTGAACTGTTCGTAAGGATACAACATTGTGGCCAAAATCTTCAACTCTCGTACATCTTCTTTCCACATAGCTTCTGCCAAATCGGCAGAAGCCTGTTCTTTGTAGTCTTGTGCGATCTGTTTCAATTCTGGGAAAGGGACACCAAATATCAATTTATAGTTCATCCCCTTCTCACGCATACTTGTAGAGATAACCCCATTCATAGCCAGGCGTAAACGCTTCCGTATATCTCTAATCAGCTCTTGCATAAACTTATCTTTTAATTGTAAGAAGGTAAGAAAGAATAATCACGGCTATAACGTTGCATC
Source organism: Parabacteroides distasonis (assembly GCA_015060925.1). Classification (GTDB taxonomy): domain Bacteria; phylum Bacteroidota; class Bacteroidia; order Bacteroidales; family Tannerellaceae; genus Parabacteroides; species Parabacteroides distasonis_B. The sequence continues at coordinate 34,401 of SUXM01000016.1, read as the reverse complement.
TGTTCGATATACCCTTCAGTATAATCCAATACAATATCCGTAACTTCACCCTTATCATTCTTCACCTCTTTCATCACCGGATTGACAAAACCTTTGTAAGGAGCCAAATTCAATTTTGCATATCGTTCTAATACTTCTGCATGTAACTCTTTATCAACCTTTACAGCATACTCTTCTACCATTTTCTTTCCGGCAGCAAAATCACCTTCACTCTTGATACGTTGAACTTCAGCCAATAAAGTACCGAACAAGTCACGTAATTTCGCATAATCATTCACCACAACGAATGTTTTACCATCACGTTTCTTTAGTTCAACCACGTTATCCGCTTTACCTTTTTCATAAGCCCATTTCGCAATTAACTGACGGTTACGCATGTGTGCTTCTTCAACATCTTTACCTAACTCTACACGAACCAACTGTGTCATCAAGCCATTCATCATATACTTATAATATTCCGTTTTATAAGCTTCACCATCCGGTACAAGGCCTAATTCCACCATTTTGTCATCAGCCAAATAATACAAACCAAACAGGTCTGCACGCGCCTCTTCCAAAGTAGAGCCATACGCTTTCAAAGCTTCCGGATCTGTTCCTTGTAACAATTTACCAGAACCATGTCCTAAACACTCATGCAAATCTGTATGTAGATTATCTGTTAAGAATCCATATTTTTTCAATCCTTCACGTTCTACATCACTCCAAACAAACTCTTCACCAAAGCCATTTCCTTGTGACGCTTTATCATAAGCCTCAGTAATATTTTCGATAGTTACAGATTTAGAACCATGATCACGACGAATCCAATCAGCATTCGGCAAGTTTATACCAATCGGTGTAGCCGGATAACAGTCACCACCTAACATAGCAACAGTAATAACCTTCGCGCTAACTCCTTTAACTGTTTCTTTTTTGAAACGTTTATCCATCGGAGAATGGTCTTCAAACCACTGTGCATTATCACTTATCACTTTGGTACGCTTGGTAGCCTCCTTATTGATAAAGTTTACGACAGATTCCCAACTTGCCTTCATGCCAAACGGATCACCATATGTTTCAATAAATCCGTTCACAAAATCAACATCAGAGGTCGTATCTTTTACCCATAAAATAGAATAAGCATCAAACGTTTTCAAATCTCCGGTTTGGTAATATTCTATCAGTTTTTCAATGATAGCCTTCTGAGCCTCATTTTCAGCAAATGGAACAGCCTTTTGCAATTCTGACACAATCTTTTCAATAGCTGCCGAATAAACACCACCGACTTTCCATACTTTTTCCATCAACTTACCATTTTCTTTTACCAAACGGCTGTTCAATCCATAAGAAATTGGCGAAATGGTATCTTTACCCATCTTCATTTTGGCATAGAATGTTTCTGCCTCTTTCTGTGTCACACCTTTACCATAATAATTATTGGCAGAGGCTTGAATCAAATCAGCATCTCCACTCTGAACCGTACGTTTAGCCATAACATTGGCATCAAAGATAATCGGACTGATTTCTGCAATGAACTGTTCTACGGTCTGTCCCTCACGTAGTGGAAGTTGTGATGCCTCAACCTGCAAAATACAATTTTTGAAAAACTCAGGTGTGAAACCCGGAATAAACTTATCTTCCGCATAATGATGATGGATACCATTCGCAAACCAAACCCGTTTCAAATAGGTTTCCAATGCTACAAACTGCGAATCATTCCGATCTCCTTTGTAATGATTATAAATAGCCTCTAAAGAACGACGAATTGGTAAGTTATATCTACAATTCTGATCAAATAAAATGTCACGTCCCATCAAAGCCGCTTCCGACAAATGATAGATTAATTGTTTTTGATTCAAAGATAGAGACTCAAAACCTGGGACTTGATAACGAAGGATTTGCAAATCAGCAAACTGATCAACCACATAGTTGAAATCATCAGAAACTGCCTGCTCTGCCTTCTCTCCCGTACATGCTGTCATAGCCATTGCCGTCATAAACGATAAGATTATTTTTTTCATAATAAAAATATTATTTACTCACATTAAAAATATCTATTTCAAACTTTTCAAACACAATTATTTATACTCAAAATCTGCCGGAAAAGCCAACAATTGATACATTAAAGCCTTTGCCATACGATAATGCCCTTCGGCATTAGGATGCAAACGATCTTTTTCCTCATTAGCGAAATAACGGGTATGAGAATCGTATGTAGGGAACAATCCACAAATGCTATTCAAATCAATCACAGGAACAGCCCATACATTAGCTGCTTCCTTTATAGCCTCCACATATTCGTCAATATACAAACCTATAGCATTCGGATAAGATTCCTCCGGTTGAATGTTCTTCTGTCCAAATTTAGCATACGCACGATGAATAGGAGTCAACAGAATCACCTGTTTTGTCGGATAATTGGTTTTCAAATAGGACATCACCTGATTGATTCTTCCACGGAATGTAGCCTCTTCCATCTGGAAATATCTTCTACGGCGGACCTCTTTCTTCGGCCCAGATACCTCTACCGAATCATATTTTACGGTATACCATTCACCTAAAGGGACATTTCCATAAAAGTCATTCGTCCCTGCAAAAATAAAAATAGCATCTACATCATCTCCTCGTTCTGCTTTCAACTTTTCAGCCTGCCCCAACACATCATTCCATTGATGACCATTTATGCCATAAACCAAATGTTCAATACCCAATAGCTCATATAGAAATTCCCAATAATTCTTTGTTGTCCCAACATGTCTTTCATCTGTGATAGAATCACCTAAATAGGCGACTTTCTTTCCAAACCATTGATTTTGCACCTGTTTTTCTTGTGCATATACTTGAGCGGAAGCAAACAAAACTACCACAGCAAAGATTAACTGACGAATTTTCATAACTTTTTTCTTTAAATTAACTAAACATACAAAAGTAAGAATAATTAAGTATAAGCCTCCCATGCCTCCCTCATATTTTAATTAAAAAATTTGCAGTACCTTTGTTGCGTTCATCCAGTAAATAAAAAATATGGAAATTGCAGCATTAGTTTCAGGAGGAGTTGACAGTTCTGTCGTAGTCCATCAGTTAAAAGAGGCCGGATATGATCCGACCATTTTCTACATCCGTATCGGTATGGAGGATAAAGATGGCTATATTGACTGTCCGGCAGAGGAAGATATTGAAATCACAACCTACATCGCCAAGAAATATGGTTGCCGGTTTGAGATTGTCTCTTTGCATGATGAATATTGGGATCGCGTCGTAAGTTATACGATCAACTCTGTCAAACGAGGTCTTACCCCTAACCCGGATATGATGTGCAATAAATACATCAAATTTGGTTGCTTTGAGGAGAAATGGGGGAAAGATTTTGATAAGATTGCTACCGGTCATTATGCCACAACCACAGAAATAGATGGAAAAGTTTGGCTTTCTACAGCGAAAGATCCGGTCAAAGACCAAACAGACTTCCTCGGACAAATCACCCGTTTACAAATTCAAAAGCTGATGTTTCCAATAGGCCACTTGATGAAAAGTGAAGTGCGTGCCATTGCCGAACAACAGAAATTACCCAGCGCCAAGCGGAAAGACAGCCAAGGTATCTGTTTCTTAGGAAAAATTAATTACAACGAATTCATTGAACGTTATTTAGGAAAACGTACCGGAAAAATCATTGAATTAGAAACCGGTAAAGTATTGGGTAAACACAACGGCTATTGGTTTCATACGATCGGCCAACGAAAAGGATTAGGGCTAAGTGGTGGACCTTGGTTCGTTATCAAGAAAGATATTCGTAGAAACATCATTTATGTTTCCAACGGATATGATCCGGAAACACAATACGGCAAGATTATCAATATGCAAGGTTTTGACTTCATCACCGAAGATCCTTGGGGTGAATTCACTGATGAAAAAGAGATTACATTCAAAATACGCCATACTCCGGAATTTACTCCGGGACGTATCCGCCGTATCGGTGACCTCTATCGCATCGAGTCCGACCATAAGATTCAAGGGATTGCCCCCGGCCAATATGGTGTGGTTTACGACAAAGACCATCACCTTTGCCTCGGAAGCGGTATGATCATCGACGAAAACAAATAAAGGGAGTAGGCATCAAACCAGAAAGTTTCAGCCTATGAAACTCGGAGTTTCAAGTGAGAAACAAAAAGTTTCATAGGCTGAAACTTTTAGATAACCACTGACTGCATTCTCTTGGGAGAATGTACATGCAACAAACAAAAGAAACAACAGTATTATACATTTAGTTGGCATATTGATTGGAACAATTGATTTTCATATTAAAGAGTTGATAGTTTAACATCCGATAGATCAAAGGTATATAAATAATAATCTTATCAAAAAATAAAAAAGGTCGCCATTCAAAATGACGACCTTTTTATCTTATATCTTACCTTTTATCAAATGGCATACAACGTACTGATTGACTCATCGCTACATACACGACGAATTGCTTCAGCAAACATATCTGCGATAGAAAGTACTTTCACCTTCTCACACTTCTTCGCATAAGGGATAGAGTCTGTAAAGATGATTTCTGTCAACGCAGACTGGTCAACACGTGAAGAAGCCGGATCAGACATCACTGCGTGGCTGGCAATCGCACGTACAGATCTCGCACCATTTTCCAACATCAAGTTGGCTGCCTTGGTAATAGTACCAGCTGTATCCACCATGTCATCAACCAACAACACGTCCAAACCTTCCACTTCACCGATGATACGCATTTCTGCAACTTCATTGGCACGCAAGCGTGATTTATGACAAATTACCATCGGAACACCTAAATATTTAGAATAGGTACTTGCACGTTTTGTACCTCCCACGTCCGGAGTAGCAATACATAAATTTTCCAACGGGAAAGTAGATTTGATATGTTCCAAGAATACAGTGGAAGCATACAAGTGGTCAACCGGGATATCAAAGAAACCCTGAATCTGATCAGCATGCAAGTCCATTGTAATCACACGGTTCACACCTGCCGTACTCAACATATCAGCAATCAACTTAGCACCAATGGAAACACGAGGTTTATCCTTTCTATCTTGACGAGCCCAACCGAAATAGGGGATAACCGCAATGATCGAATGTGCAGAAGCACGCTTTGCAGCATCCACCATAAGAAGAAGCTCCATCAAATTATCTGAGTTAGGGAATGTTGATTGTACCAAGAATACATCGCGACCACGGATTGTTTCTTCATAAGACACAGAGAATTCTCCATCTGCAAAATGTTGGATATTCATCTGTCCCAACGGACAATTAAGACTTTTGCAAATTTTCTCTGCAAGATAGCGGGAGTTTGTTCCCGAAAACACCAAGAAAGGAGTTTGTGCACTCATTATTCCGAATATTTATCTTAAGTAAATGATTGTTATGTGTGCAAAAGTACAAAAGAGTTATGAATTATGAGTTATAATTATGAATTATTTCAGCATAATAGCTTACCATTGACATTATAACCCATGAATCATAACTCATAAAACCGGATATTAATAGCTAAATTTCAAGATACGACCCGAATACGCCGGAATCGTCACCTGGTAAGGCCATGCTATTGTCAACGTACTGATTGTCTCTTCACCGGTCATCAAATCGGTCAATACCGCAGCCTTGTTTTCTTCAAATCCCAACACCCGGAATACTTCATCCGGCACTCTGACACGCACCGTTTGTTCGGCCTTATCAAAGTTCACAACGACCAACAAGACCTCATTCCGATATTTACGCATAAAGGCAAACTGACGATGCGAATTAAAATAAGGGTTATCCTGATTAGCATACATCAAATCATAGAATACCCCATTAGCCACAACCTGCTCCGACTTGGCTATATTTAAAATCTTACCATAGGTTTCTCTCAATTGAAGTTGTTCAGCAGTCAATTTACCACCGTCAAACGCCCCATTGTTATTCCAGTTCCGCAAGCTCTCCAAACCCCAATAATCAAAAATAGTCGTGCGACCGTCACACCCACTGAAGCCCTCTTCATCCATGCCCGGCTCACCCAATTCCTGTCCGCTGTAAATCATCACCGGGTTAGTATTCATCAACGCAGAGATAATCATACCCGGCACACCTGGTCGTGCATCCCCAGCAAAGAACCGGGAAGCGACACGCTGTTCGTCATGGTTTTCAAGGAAATTCAACATATTTTGCTGAATACCATCTACTGACTGCCAACAATTAGAGATATGACTTGCCGAAGTTTGATTACACATCACGGCACGTACCGTATCATACAACCCAACCTTATCATACAGATAATCAAAATGTCCGTTCCATATATAATTACGATATTCCGCAGGGTTATATACTTCCGCAATGAAACACACATTATACATCTGTTTCACTTTCGGGATTACCCACCCCCAAAATTCGACCGGTACCATTTCAGCCATGTCACAACGAAAGCCGTCTACCCCTTTGCTTGCCCAAAAAGTCAAGATATCCAACATCTTGTTCCAGGTGTTCGGAATCGGATCAAAATGTTTACTTCTTCCATTCAAATAATCAACACCATAGTTCAGTTTGACCGTTTCATACCAATCATTTTGGCTGGGATATGCGCCAAAACAGTCATTTCCGGTTACTTTGGCCGGGAATTCACCGTAATCAAAATCTTCTTGCTGTGCACCAAAGGGCAAAGTAAGAGTGCTACCCGGTATATAGTAGAAGTTATTATCCGGATCAAAAGCCTTCGTGATATCATCTTTCTGGCCTAAGTCGTCGATATAAGATTCCTTCGCATCCGAATGATATTCACGCGCTACATGATTCGGGACAAAATCAATAATCACCTTCAAGCCGGCTTCATGTGTTCTTTTGACCAATGCTTCAAACTCATCCATTCGTGCATACACATTATCTGCCAGATCAGGGTCTATATCATAATAATCCTTAATTGCATAAGGAGAACCTGCATTTCCCTTAACCACAGCCGCATGATCTTTACGAATCCCGTAAGTCGAATAATCAGTCTTAGTCGCATGCTCTATGACACCGGTATACCAAACATGTGTAATGCCTAATTCTTTGATTTTCCTCAAAGCCAGCGGGGTAAAATCAGAGAACTTGCCCACACCGTTTTCTGCTTTCGTTCCATTGTTTATCAGGGATGTATTTAAATTTCCAAACCAACGAGGAAAAACTTGATAAATGACCATTTTATCCATTTGTTTCATTCCAATTTATCAACTAATATTATTTATTTCGTGACAAATATGCTGTTTTTTGTTGAATGAAACATTATTATTTCCCAAAAACTTTTCCTGGCCATATAAATTTATTACTTTTACGGAGAGGTTAAAACACACTGGGACAACGTTCTCAGTTCTATTAATTCTATATTCACTTAAATCTAATTATTATGATTACACCTATCTTTTGGATTGTACCGGCGGCCTCCATCTTGGCCTTGACATTTGCTTGGTTCTTCTTCAAGCAAATGATGAAAGAGAGTGAGGGAACCGAGTTAATGGCAAAAATTGCCAATCATGTGCGTAAAGGCGCCATGTCTTATCTCAAACAACAATATAAGGTTGTCACCTCTGTATTTGTTGCATTGGTTATACTGTTTTCCATTATGGCATACGGTTTTGGTGTCCAAAACGAATGGGTGCCAATTGCTTTCTTGACTGGAGGTTTCTTCTCCGGGCTTGCCGGTTTTTTAGGGATGAAGACAGCCACTTACGCTTCTGCCCGTACAGCCAACGCAGCCCGTAACTCACTGAACAGCGGCCTACAAGTTGCTTTCCGCAGTGGAGCCGTCATGGGATTGGTGGTTGTCGGATTAGGGTTATTGGACATCTCTTTCTGGTATATATTATTAAATGTATGTATTCCTGCCGATACCATGGACGCCACCCATAAACTGACCATCATCACAACCACTATGTTGACATTCGGAATGGGAGCCTCTACGCAAGCCCTGTTTGCCCGTGTAGGTGGCGGTATCTATACCAAAGCTGCTGATGTCGGAGCGGACTTGGTCGGAAAAGTAGAAGCCGGTATCCCGGAAGATGATCCACGAAACCCTGCAACTATTGCCGACAATGTCGGCGACAATGTCGGTGACGTAGCCGGTATGGGAGCCGACCTATACGAATCCTATTGCGGTTCCATCTTAGCAACTGCCGCTTTGGGCGCAGCAGCCTTTGTCTCAACCGGCAGTATCGAACTCCAGTACAAAGCGGTCATCGCTCCGATGTTGATTGCCGCTGTAGGTATCCTGCTATCCATTATCGGTATCTTTGCCGTTCGTACGGAAGAGAATGCCAATATTCGCCAATTATTGAAAGCATTGGCTATTGGTACAAACTTAAGTTCTGTACTAATCGCTATCTCTACATTCGGTATCCTCTATCTATTAGGTATGGACAATTGGTTCTGGATTGGTTGTTCCGTCGTGATCGGGTTATTAGTAGGTATCGTTATCGGGCAATCTACCGAATACTACACCTCCCAATCATTCAAACCAACAAAGAAAGTATCAGAAGCCGGACTTACAGGACCGGCAACCGTTATCATCTCCGGATTGGGATTGGGTATGCTTTCCACTGCCGTACCGGTATTGGCAGTTGTAGTAGGTATCATCAGCTCTTTCCTTTTCGCTTCCGGATTTGATTTCAATAACATTGGCATGGGATTATATGGTATCGGTATTGCCGCGGTAGGTATGCTATCAACATTGGGTATCACCTTGGCTACAGACGCTTATGGCCCGATAGCCGACAACGCAGGCGGTAACGCAGAAATGTCTGGTTTAGGTAAAGAGGTTCGTAAACGTACCGATGCACTTGATTCTTTAGGTAACACAACTGCTGCAACCGGTAAAGGTTTTGCGATTGGTTCTGCCGCATTAACCGGTTTGGCATTGCTCGCTTCATACGTCGAAGAGATTAAGATCGGATTGCTCCGCTTGGGAAAAACGGCATTGGAATTTGCAGACGGAAAAGTTATTGATATATCCAAAGCCTCTTTCTCTGACTTCATGGTTTATTATGATGTGACATTGATGAACCCGAAAGTGTTGGCCGGAATGTTTATCGGTTCCATGATGGCATTCATGTTCTGCGGATTGACGATGAATGCCGTAGGTCGTGCAGCTGCCCACATGGTAGAAGAGGTTCGCCGCCAATTCCGTGAAATCCCCGGAATATTAGCAGGCAAAGCAGAACCTGACTATGCTCGTTGCGTAGAAATTTCTACAAGAGGTGCACAAAAAGAGATGGTTGTTCCTTCTGTATTGGCAATTATCGCTCCGATCCTGACAGGTTTGATCTTTGGAGTTACCGGAGTGGTCGGCTTGTTGATTGGCGGACTTAGCACAGGTTTCGTATTGGCGGTCTTCATGGCAAATGCCGGCGGTGCATGGGACAATGCTAAGAAATATGTAGAAGAGGGTAATTTTGGAGGTAAAGGAAGTGATGCCCACAAAGCAAACGTAGTAGGCGATACTGTAGGTGATCCATTCAAAGATACCGCTGGTCCAAGTTTGAACATTTTGATCAAGCTGATGAGTATGGTTGCCATTGTAATGGCCGGTTTAACCGTTGCTTGGAGCCTCTTCTAATCCATCACGAAAAGTATTTTAACCAATGGGCATCTGCATCTGAACGGATGCCTATTGATATAACACCCCCTGCCCATCCTATCAAACACAAATGGGCAGGGATGTTTTTTCACTACAAGTATATAAACAAAAAAGTTTTCCACTAAATTTGCAGCCGAAATAACAAAAAAACAAACGGTATGTCAATCTCGCGTTTTAACGCAGTGGAGAAAGCGTCCCACCGAAAGGCAGTGGAAGCCATAACTCCCAATCAAAAAGTATCAGAGTATTACGGAGAGAATGTTTTCAACCGTAAAGCTATGCAAAAATATCTCTCAAAAGAGACATTTAAAGCTTTAACCCAATCCATTGACAACGGGACTCCTATCGATCGTGAAATAGCTAACCATGTGGCAGCCGGTATGCGTATGTGGGCGTTGGAAAAGGGTGTGACACACTATACACACTGGTTCCAACCTTTAACCGATGGTACGGCAGAAAAGCATGATGCCTTTGTGGAGCATGATGGTAACGGCGGCATGATCGAAGAGTTTAGCGGCAAATTGCTAGCTCAACAGGAACCTGATGCGTCAAGTTTCCCGAACGGAGGACTACGTAATACTTTTGAAGCTCGCGGTTATTCGGCATGGGATCCCTCTTCTCCTGCCTTCATCGTGGACGACACGTTATGTATTCCGACAGTTTTCATTGCATACACCGGTGAAGCGTTGGACTACAAAACGCCTCTTATTCGTTCTATCGAAGCTTTAAATAAAGCAGCCAAAGAGGTTTGCCTCTACTTTAATGAAGATGTACAAAAGATTACCACCTATTTGGGTTGGGAACAGGAATATTTTTTGGTCGATGAAGATTTGTATGCAGCTCGCCCAGACCTTTCATTGACTGAGCGGACATTGGTCGGACACGAAAGCGCCAAAAATCAGCAATTAGACGACCACTATTTCGGTGCAATTCCTTCACGTGTGCAGGAATTCATGAAAGACTTGGAAGTCGAATGTTATAAATTAGGTATCCCGGTGAAGACCCGCCATAACGAAGTTGCGCCTAACCAGTTCGAGTTGGCTCCTATTTATGAGGAATGTAACTTGGCAAATGACCACAACCAATTGCTTATGTCTGTAATGAAACGGGTATCCAACCGACATAACTTCCGAGTATTGCTACATGAAAAACCGTTTATGGGCGTAAATGGTTCGGGTAAGCATTGCAACTGGTCTATGGGAACAGATACGGGCATCAACCTTTTCTCCCCGGGTAAAGACCGAAAAGACAACTTGCGGTTCATCACTTTCGTTGTCAACTCTTTGATGGCGGTTTATAAATACAATGCATTGCTAAAGGCAAGTATTGCCTCAGCCTCTAATGCCTATCGTTTAGGGGCAAACGAAGCACCACCGGCCATCATCTCTTCTTTCTTAGGCACACAAATCTCCGAAATATTAGACCGTTTTGAAAATAGCTCAATCGAGGATGCGATTGAAGTGGATGACAAAAAACGGTTACATTTAGGTTTCGGACAAATCCCCGAACTGCTATTGGACAATACGGATAGAAACCGAACCTCTCCTTTTGCCTTTACAGGAAACCGTTTTGAATTCCGAGCATTAGGTTCTTCAGCGAACTGTGGTTCAGCCATGTTGGCATTAAACTCTGCCGTAGCTTACCAACTTCGCCAGTTCAAACAAGATGTGGAGGAGTTACGAGCAAAAGGAAAAAGCAAAGAGGTTGCAATCTTTGAAGTATTGAAAGCGTATATCAAAGAATCCAAGCCTATTCGTTTTGATGGTAATGGCTACGGAGATGAATGGAAGGAAGAAGCGGCACATCGTGGTTTGGATTGTGAAAATTGCGTACCTATCCAATATGATGCTTACTTAAAACCGGAAGTCATCCAGATGTTTGAGGAAACAGGCGTATTAAGCCAAAAAGAATTGGAGGCTCGAAATGAGGTAAAATGGGAAATCTATATTAAAAAGGTACAGATTGAAGCCCGTGTATTAGGCGATCTCTCTTTGAACCATATTATTCCGGTTGTTCTACATTACCAGTCACTTTTACTTAGCAACATTACCAAGCTAAAAGACACTTTTGCTCCGGAAGAATATGAGGATCTGTCGGCAGAACCTCGCCGTTTGGTTCGTAAGATTTCTTTACATGTCAATGCTGTCACCCGTATGACTGATGAAATGATTGAAGCACGAAAGAAAGCGAACCGCATAACCGACTTGAGAAGCAGGGCCATCGCTTACCATGATACAGTCATCCCATATCTAAATGATATACGAAACCATATTGACGAACTAGAATTAATGGTAGACAACAAGATGTGGCCACTTCCCAAATACAGGGAATTACTCTTTATCCGTTAATTCTCACATAAACATTTTTATATAAGCTGTCCCTAAAAAGACAGCTTATTTTATTTCTTCTTTTTTTCATTAACTTTGCATAGTTGTTAAGAAGTTCTGCTTACAATAACAACATGATTAGTAGAAATATTTCATTTTTCACAAACAATAATAACCAACAAACGTTTTTCAAGCGACTGCCCGTTCGAGAGAATCTGACAGTCGCTATTTTATTTCTTATCTTTTTATTTCTTAAAGATCAAGCATGCACCACCACCCGGAGCTAAGCGAACCGACAATTGGCTTTGATTGTTCACCTTTTTCTGAGATGTTTTCAAACATTCACGATTTGTCAAGTAATGTGCATCATCTGCATCCTCTACAATATCCACTTGAAAATCTCCATTTGGCAAGAAATCCAAAGGAATTTCGACTATACGTTCAGACTCATTGGTAGCCACACCTACCAAATAAGCTTCATCTGTTTCTCGCATCATCACAATATACTCACCGATTTCGCCAGCCAACGTACGACTCTCTTTCCAAGGCTGCTTTTGTGCAGACAAAAATTTCAATAATGGAGGATATTTACGATAATATTCAGGGATATCCGGCATGATTGTCACTCCCGAATAGGTAATCAACGTACGAGCAGCTTCCGCCACAACAGTAGAAGGAACCGGTTGGCTCTCATCAACACGTGTTGTGTGTCCTTGACGCAAATCAAACATACCATTATTCATATCAATCGGACCCGCAACCATGTTCACAAAAACAGAAGTAACAAAAGTCTTCGGATAAAAGACCTTATGTGCATCCAATTGTGCTTGACAATATTCACGAGTAATGGCATTCGGCCAAGTACGAGCCTGTCCATACGGGTGAATCGGATTATCATGATAGTTTACCAACAAATGATTCTTAGCACAAAGTTCCGTAATCATCTGTGTACGTAAGTTCTTCTCTTCTTGAGATCCTTTCATAAAACCATATTTCACACCGGCAGCACCCCATTCACCATATTGCTTCAATGTCTCTTCAATCGGGAATTTCCGTCCACCTACATCATTCAAGTAAAGCCAAATACCTATACCTTTCTCTTTACCATACGCAATAATACGTCGTACATCTTTTGCTTTGTCTCCTTTGGTCGGATCTGATTCTGCTTCAAATTCCGGTCCATACCAGTTGGCATCCAATACTAAATATTTAAATCCGGCTTCAGCTGCAAAATCCACCATACGCACCCATGAAGGATAAGACATCGTATATTTGAAACCTTCCCATATAGCACCATCGATACGCCAGTCCCAAACAGCCATTCCCGGCTTAACCCAAGAAGCAAAATCGTATGCGGGATCTGGTTCCGGATTCAAAAGTTCAATCAAATGAGAATCCACCAAATCTCCTGGTTTTTCTCCATACATAATCACACGCCAGGCAGAAGTATAACCCGGCTTCAATGTTTGAGGCTTAGAAGCTACAGAGAAAAGAGTTTCTCCCTCCTTTGATTGTAACAATAGAGGTTCACCACTTACCAAATCTGCTTCGTGAATTGCCATGAACTGTTCTTCACCAGCCTGTACTATCATAATTGGCAAACGAATAGAGTCTGTTTCAGATAGTTTTTCCGGACCGATATTATGATTTTCCTTGTTATAAAACCAAGCAGTATAATCACCGACAAAGTTAAAAGAAGTCTGTTCTGAATCAACATCAACAGCCTCACCAGACTCTCCCAAGATTTGATAACGGAAAGCGATTCCATCATCATAACTACGGACAAGCAACTGCATCCGATCCGGTTTTCCGGAAGGGTTCGACAAATCAAAAATTAATTCATTAAAATGGTCTTTCACTACAGAACGTTTACCCCAAAGAGGTTTCCAATCTTCACGAACCTGTCTATCTGACACATTCTCAATTTTCCATCCGGCAGTAGGTACAACCTCCTGAGACTGTAATTTAAACCCTAAAGCAGATTCTCGGATTAACTCTGTTCCGTTAGCGGTAAAAGAATAGGTCAAAAAACCATCTTCTTGTGGTTGGATCATCACTTTTAACTGGTTGTCTGGCGAATAAACTTCATACGATCGTTCTCCTGTACAGGAAGTTACTAAACCAAGCCATGCTGATGTTAGCACTGCTAAAAACATTGATTTCTTTTTCATAATAAACTGATTACATTCAAAAATTATACAAATTTAAAGAGTAATTTCATATAAACAAACCAAAGGGAAATTTCCATCACGGAGATTTCCCTTTTCTACAAATAAGATGTGTCTAACTATATGTTATAATGAAATAGAAGTTCCATTATAAAAGTCCAAGATTTTGGCACGAAATATAAAATTGTATTTTGCTTGTGCTTGCTCAGATAAACTCTGTGCATATTTTGTTTTAGCCTCATTAAACTCAAATACCGTACTTTTTCCGGCTACATAACGTTCTTCAGCATAGGAGAAAGCCTCTTTATTCGCTTCTACAGATTTATCCGATGCAAGATACTTAGACTGTGCAGCCGTTGCATTATAATAGGCTTGCTGAATCTCTTTATATAATGCCTTCTTAGTATTCTCCATCAACAATTCCCGGTTACGGATACCGATACGTGCCGAACGGACACTATTCCGAACTTGGAAACGGTTAAACAAAGGGATACTCAAACTGAAACCGATTGTTTTACGCGCATTGTTTTTCAGTTGGTCACCAAAAGGCAGGTTGGCATAATCTCCCTCCCCCGAATAGTGGTAATATCCGTTACTATAACTGGCTCCAAAATTCAATTTTGGATAATAACCGGCTTGTGCCACTTTTAACATCTTCTTTTGGCTCTCCAAAAGATAGGCTTGTTCTTTAATCTGCGGTTTAATCGTTATTGCTTGTTTATAAATAAGATCCGGTGGCAAAATACTTCCCATGTATTGCTCTACTGCATTTCCTATTTCCGGGACAAGGATGTCAAACTGCTCTCCATCCCGTTCTAATTCAAGGCTTTGAGCCAAATCAAGCAAAGCCAACTGAACATTGTTCTGAGCCTCTGTCAACGTTACCTCATCATTTGCTAGTTGTGCCTTGATATCATACAACTGTGATAATGGAACTTTTCCTGTATTTACTAAAACCTCCGTTTTAGAAACCTGTTCCCGGCTCAATGCCACCTGTAGTTCAGCGATCTTCTTTACCTCTTTATTATATAAAACCTGTAAATAGAAAGAGGCCACATTGATAGCCAAATCCTCCTTTGCCTTATTCAAAGTTTCAATAGCCGCCTTCAAATCCAACTTTTTTGCTGCTATGTCATTCGGGATTTGAAAGCCATCGAATATCGGCATACTCAGATTAATGGAGGCAGAGGTATTGGCTGAATTTTGATCAACAATCACCCCTGTCTTAGAAGGGGAACGTCCAAAATCAAAATTCTGTCCTACATTCGCATTCAAACTGGGCAACCAACTATGTTTACTGGTATGTAAAGCGACCTCCCTGTTTTCCTGTTCCTGTTCCCGTTGTTTCAAATCAATATTATGTTCGATTGCATAACGAATACAATCCTCCAAGCTCCATGGCTTTGGAGATTCTTGTGCCTTTACAAATATCATTGAGAAGGACAAGAGAGTTATTAATATTTTTTGTTTCCTCATGATTCCGATTGTTTAATTGCACCACGGATTTTTTCATCCATAGTCAACCCCTCTTTAATCTCGATTTTTATTCCGTCAGAAAGACCAACCTGAACTACTCTTCTTTCAAAAACCTGTTCTGGTTGTTCCTGTTTGATTACCTGTACAAAGGAGGAATCACCACTAAACTCCACACAGCTCTCAGGCACAGACAAGACATCTTCTGCCCGCTTCAAAACAATTTCAGCATTCGCACTGTATCCGGCACGGATAAAAGCATCCTCCGGCATGTGAACAGCCGCCTTTATCTCAAACAATACAGCCCCATTTTCTTCAACACCTTTCGGTGCCACATATTCCAAAACCGCATCAAAAGAGCGTCCTTCCATTGCTCCTACGATCAACTTGATAGGCATTCCTTCATGAATACGTCCTACCTCAGTCTCATCCACCTTTCCTTTAAAAATCATATTATTCATATCTGCCACAGTAGCAATGGTCGTTCCATCATTAAACGTATTGGATTGAATGACAGAGTTACCCACTTTAACCGGAACATCTAATATCATACCTGTAATCGTAGAACGTACTTGAGTGGTACTAGTCGCAGTGGAGCGTTTAGATATTCCCTCCCGAATAATTTCAAGTGCATCTTGTGCATTCTCTGCCTCTTCCTCTGCCTTTTTATAATTAGCTAAAGAGGTTTCATATTCCTCTTTTGAAATCACTCCTTTTTGATATAGGTCTTTATCCCTCTTATAAGAAGCACTCACCTGTTCCAAACTGATTTGTGCCACTCTCACACGTGAATCCGCACTGTTTAATTGTACCATTTCCGGGATTACCTTGATTCGGGCTATAATTTCACCCTCCTTCACCATCTGTCCGGCCTCCTTTACCACTTCCGAGATAATACCCGACATTTGCGGTTTTATCAACACCTCGTCACGTGGTTCAACTTTTCCGGTTGCCACTGTTTTTGTTTCAATCGTATCTCGCGAGGGAGTCACTAACTCATAAACGGTAATTACCGGTTGTGCTTTCTTCCATAAAAAATAGAAAGTACCTAAAACGGCAGCCCCTACCAATCCTAAAAAGAAGATTCGCATGAGCTTCTTCATGTTACGATTTTTCATATCTATCTTATTTTATTATTAATCAACATTTATTCTTCTCTTATCGCATCTATGGCTTTAATCTGCATGGCACGCCAAGACGGAATCAAACCTGCCAACAGACCTGAAATCAACAGAATGAAAGTAGCTGTCACAGCCGTTCCTATATGAATACCCACATCTGAAAAGAAAATATCCTCTGAATTTCCATTCATCAAAGCCTTATTCACTATATCTAATAAAAAGACACCTGTACTCAATCCTAATAATCCGGCAATAGAGGTAAGTAAAAGACTCTCACTCATAATTTGCGAGATAATATCAAAAGGCTTTGCCCCGATAGCCCGACGTACTCCTATCTCACGGGTGCGTTCCCTGACTGTTACCATCATGATATTACTTACCCCGATTACTCCGGCTAAAAGAGTTCCGATGCCAACCAACCAAACCAAAGCATTGATTCCGGTAAATAAAAGTTCAAAAGTCTCAAACTGTTTGGCAATCGTAATACTACTAATAGCTTGTTCATCTGTAGGAGAAATTTCATTCTGGCTACGTAACACATCTTTAATATCTTCTACCATCTTATCACAGGGATAATTATTGTCTGCCGTTGCGCAAAGAAACCAAAACTTATCTCCTTGGTTAGAGGTCTGCTGAAGTGTCTTAAAAGGAGTCATGATACTTTGATCCACCCTTCCTCCAATATTAATTCCTTTTGCTTTTGGATCAATAACTCCAACTACCTGATAATATATTCCATTCACACGAATATATTGTCCGATTGGATCTTCCTCTTGTCCGAAAAGATCTTCTCTTACACTACTTCCAATTACACAAACTTTCCGTTTATCAAGCATATCTATTTCATTTAACAAACGACCAGCCAAGAGATTCGGAGTCTCTATTTGAAAGTACTGCGAATAAACACCCCGTACATTATAAGTACCGGATTTCTGTCCTTTGACCACATTGTTTTGTCCACCCCATTGCATAATCATCGGTGAAAGAAAACGAACCCCTTTCACCCGTTGTTGAATGGCTTCCAAATCTCGGTTACGCATTTGCCAATAACGACCTTTCTTGTATCCTTTATAAGGTTCACCGGTTCGTTCTGAAAAAAAGAAAGCTGAATTAGTAGAAAAGCCCTCAACATTTTTCATGATTCCATTTTTAAGTCCGTTACCTGAACCTAACAAGACGACTAACATCAAAATTCCCCAGAAGACACCAAAGCAGGTTAAGAGACTACGTGTTTTATTTCGAGTAATCGTTACCCAAATTTCCACCCAACGATCTACATCAAACAGAAACATACACTATCTATTATAATTTATACTTTTACGCTTCATTTCTCATTGCTTCAATAGCTGTAATCTGAACGGCTTTCCGAGCCGGGAAATAACCGGCTAACACACCTGCCACAACAATCAACGCTGTTGCAGATAATGCTATACTTAAATTTACGGTCGGATTTAGGAAAATGCTCATATCATCTCGTGACACCTCTTTACCCACATTTGCCATCTCCATTAAAGTATTGACACCCTCCGTCAAGCCAATCCCCAGAATCATTCCCAAATAGCCAAAAACAGCGGTAATCAAAATCGATTCTACAATGATCAACTTCAATATAGAAAAAGGTGTTGCTCCGATCGCTTTGCGGATACCAAATTCTTTGGTTCGCTCCCGTACGGTAATCAACATGATATTACTGACCCCTACAATTCCGGCAGTTAACGTTCCAATACCGATAATCCATATAAAAAGTGTAATCCCATTCAGCATTCCATTCAGCATCATCACCTCTTCCAAAGAGCTCCACATACCAAGTGCCCGAAGATCTTCCGGATCAAACTTATGTCTTACTCCAATCTGCCTACGGAAACGTTTTTCAAACGCATCATATTCTTCTTGGGTAGAGATACCTTTCACCGTAAAAATTATATCAGCAAAACCAAAACCTCTTTTATAAAGCATTTGTGCTGTATGGAAAGGGATATAAGCCGGTGCATCATAATTACTCTCCTCCCCTTGATAAACCCCAACAACCTGAAAAACGATCTCTCCGGCCTTTACATATTCACCCAAAGGATTCTTTCCTTTGAAAAGCACCTCTTTCATACGGGGACTGAGTACGATGACTTTTCGTCTTTCTCTTTCATCCATCTCATTGATAAAACGTCCGTTTCCTATCGGAATCTCTATATTATCCATCTTTGCCTTATCCGGATGTACCCCTTGCAAAGAATAGGCATTATACTCTTCTCCATAAGAGAGCGTATCACTTCGATAAATAACAGCAGTAATCAAATCGACTTCTGGATTCTGAAGGGGGATAAATTTCAAATCTTCATCTTTATAGCGGATTTTCCGATTAATCTGCATACCTTGATAGGGTTTGCTTGTATAACGTGTCCATGTTTCCACCCGATTATAACCAATGTTACGGAAGTTTGACATGATACCATTTTTCAAACCATTCCCGGCACCTAATAGTACAATCAACATAAAAATACCCCATGCCACCGAAAATCCGGTCAAAAACGTACGAAGTTTGTTTTTCTTAATCGTACTCCAGATTTCCCGAAAGTTATCAAAATCAAACATATCCCAATCCCTTCTCTATGGTTTCAATCAATCCGTCTTTTACGCGAACAATCCGATCAGTCGCTTCTGCTACCGAAGGTTCATGTGTAACAATCACCATTGTCAACCCCTCTTTATTCACTTTACGGAGTAACTCCATAACTTCCACAGTTGTTTTACTATCCAATGCACCGGTCGGTTCGTCTGCCAATATGACTTGCGGTTTGGCTATCAAAGCACGGGCAATTGCCACACGCTGTTTCTGTCCACCTGACATCTCATTTGGCATATGCTTAGCCCAATCCTTCAATCCGACCATATCCAAATATTCCAACGCCATAGCATTTCGTTTCTTTCGACTAACACCTTGATAATAGAGAGGTAAAGCCACATTTTCCATGGCATTCTTGAAAGAAATCAAATTAAATGATTGAAAGATGAATCCAATCATCCGATTTCGTAATTCAGCGGCTTTAGTTTCACTCAAATCTCGAATCAATTGCCCATTTAACAGATAAGTTCCAGTATCATACGTATCCAATATTCCTAAAATATTCAACAAAGTTGATTTTCCGGAACCCGATGCTCCCATAATGGAGACCATCTCACCCTTTTCTATATCCAAATCAATTCCTTTCAAAACATGTAAAGGAGCACCATTAAAATAGGTTTTATTTATTCCTTCTAAATGAATCATTTTATATAATGTATTTTATCTATTAGACGAATAATCCGAAAAATCGTTACATCATATCGTTAACTTTTTTCTTTCTTCGATACAAATATATGCATCAAAATAATACCATGTATCACATAGTACTAATAATTATCAAACATTAACAAAGAAATAGATTATCTGGACTTACAATTACATCCGACTTAACTACGATTTTCCTCGGACTTAATTTGGATTACATCGGATGTAATTACTCTGTAAATAGATAAGAATAAAAATTAGATGTATTTAAGATAGAGAATCAACAGATAAAATATATATTTGCATCGAATCATTAGATATTAGTCATGAATTCAATCTGGATTAGTGCTATCGGGTTAGCAGGATCAACACTTATAGGAGCCTTGTTGGGTTTTTGGATAAAAAAGATTCCTCATAAGTGGCATGATACGATGATGGGATATTGCGCCGGGGTAATGTTGGCCGCTGCCATTATCGGTTTGATAGTTCCTGCTATGGATGGGGCGGGAGAAAAAAATTGGTGGTTAGTATTAATGGGTGTTCTCTGCGGTGCTTTTTTTCTAAATCTGTTGGATTTGTTTACACCTCACCTACATACCATCACCGGTTTAGATCCGGAAGCACACAAAAGCAATGATCGTTTAAACAAAGTCATACTATTTGTATTAGCCATAGCCATTCATAAATTACCGGAAGGGATTGCTGCAGGTGTCGGTTTCAATATGGAAAACATTTCAAATGCCTGGTCTGTTACGGTTGGGTTGTCCATTCAGAACGTGCCCGAGGCCATGGTTATCATCACCCCCTTGTTACTTTCAGGGGTCAGTAAATGGCGAACAATCGGTATAGCTTTGTTCATTGGACTGTTAGAGATTGTAGGCATTTGGTTAGGTTATGCATTAGGAGCCATTTCCCAAATAATGTTGCCGGTAATGCTTGCGTTTGCAGGAGGTTGTATGTTGTATGTCGTCAGTGACGAAATGATTCCGGAAACCCATTCGCATGGTCATCATAAAGCGGCCACCTATGCTTTGCTTTTGGGATTTATGACACTGTTGTTCATTGAGGACCTTCTTTAATAGCATTACATCCTCTATCAAACAAAGCTAAATCACCAACTGATTATATTCTTTTTCTTGTTCTTCACTCACTTTCGTTTCTTTATTGTATCTTTGTCTTAAAATATATCAAACAGAATCAATAATATATAATTATAATACTATGGTAACAATAGGAACACCAAAATCTGCAACCGCAACCAAAGTATTACTTTGTGGTTCAGGAGAATTAGGAAAAGAGTTTGTAATCGAATTGCAGCGATATGGCGTAGAGGTCATTGCATTGGATAAATATCCGGATGCGCCGGCCATGCAGGTTGCTCATCGTTCATACGTCATTTCCATGTTGGATGGAGAAGCTCTTAGAGAAATTGTCGAAAAAGAAAAACCAGATTATATTGTACCGGAAGTAGAGGCTATCGCTACAAAAACATTGATGGCGTTGGAAGAAGAGGGTTTCCATGTAATTCCTACAGCACGTGCAACTTGGTTGACCATGAACCGTGAAGGTATCCGTCGTTTGGCAGCCGAAGAGTTAGGTTTACCAACCTCCCCCTACCGTTTTGCTGAAACCGAAGAGGAGTTCAAGGATGCAGTACAAACAATCGGTATGCCTTGTGTTGTCAAACCGATCATGAGTTCAAGCGGACATGGTCAAAGTGTCATCCGCAAAGAAGAAGATATAGAGAAGGCTTGGCAATATGCCCAAGAAGGTGGACGTGCCGGAGCCGGTAAAGTTATCGTAGAAGGATTTGTAAATTTCGATTACGAAATCACCCAATTAACAGTACGCCACATCGGTGGCACCTCTTTCTTGGAACCTGTAGGACACGTACAGGTAGATGGTGACTACCGCGAATCTTGGCAACCACAAGCCATGAGTCCTGTTGCAAAGGAAAAGGCACGTGAAATAGCTGGAAAAATCACAGAAGCATTAGGTGGTCGTGGTATATTTGGCGTCGAACTATTCATTAAAGGAGACGAGGTTATTTTTAGCGAAGTATCTCCTCGTCCACATGATACAGGTATGGTAACCATGATTACCCAAGATCTATCTCAGTTTGCCCTACATGCCCGTGCCGTATTAGGCTTACCTATTCCAAACATTGCATTCCACGGAGCAGGAGCATCCCGCGCTGTCGTTGTTGAAGGTGATAGCGACAAACTTTCTTTAGGAAATTTAGACAAGGTGTTAGAACAACCGGATACACAGATGCGTTTCTTTGGTAAACCGGAAGTTCACGGACATCGCCGCATGGCCGTATTGTTGGCACGTGGTTTAGACGTAGCTGATGCACGCCGTAAAACAGGAATAATGATGGAACAATTACAAATCAATTTATAATACAATCATGAAAAAGACATTCATAGCTCTTTTTGCCCTTTTTTCTATAGGCATACAAGCACAAAAACTGCCGCAATTAGGAAAAGACCCTATCAATAAGATTGTAGCAGCTATGACATTGGAAGAAAAAGCAACTTTACTTGTCGGCTATCAGGTCTCTAATTCCGGAGCAAACATCATTGCTACCGCAGCTGGAACAACAGCTCCAATTGAACGTTTCGGTATTCCTTCCACCTATATGGTAGACGGACCTTCCGGTGTACGTGTGGATACCATCATTCCGGGTACAGACAAGCGTCGTTATTGTACCGGTTTCCCTACTGCGACATTGCTCGCATCTACATGGGATACAGAAGTATTGGAAAAAGTAGGTGAAGCAATGGGTGACGAACTTGTTGAATATGGGTATGATGTATTATTAGCACCGGCTCTTAATATTCAGCGTAATCCTTTATGTGGTCGAAACTTTGAATACTATTCAGAAGACCCCTATTTATCAGGTAAAATGACAGCTGCAATGGTAAGAGGTTTGCAATCTAAAGGGGGTGGTGCAACCATCAAACACTTTGCAGCCAACAGCCAACAATCCATGCGTATGTTCAATGACGCCCGTATCTCCCAAAGAGCATTAAGAGAAATCTACCTAAAAAATTTTGAGATTGCGGTAAAAGAATCCAACCCTTGGTCGGTCATGTCTTCATACAACAGTTTAAACGGTGAACATACCCAAGAAAGTTATCTATTGTTGACAACTCTTCTTCGTGACGAGTGGGGATTCAAAGGTATCGTTGTAACTGACTGGGGAAGTCCTAAAGAAACCGTTACCCGCATCCATGCTGGTAATGACCTAATGATGGGCGGTGAACCCAGACAAACCAAAGAGATCATCGAAGGAGTTCAAAACGGTACCTTATCAATGGCAGATGTAGACAGAAATGTCAAGAATGTATTACGATATATACTTCAAACTCCTACATTCAAGAAATATAAAGCATCTTTGAATCCGGACTTGAAAGCACATGCCAAAGTATCAAGAGATGCTGCAGTAGAAGGTATCGTTCTATTAAAGAATGAAGAAAATGCGTTACCTTTAGTCAAAGAGGATACGATAGCGTTGTTTGGCGTAGGTTCATATTACTTTTACGCTAACGGTTTAGGATCTGCAGACGTAAACAAACCATACGTTATCAATATGATCCAAGGATTAAAGAATGCACAGGTAAACACACATCCGATTGTTAATGATTTCTACAACAAATATCTGACTGCTCAAGAAATCCAATTGAAAGAAACCAACATTCCTAATTGGAAAAACTGGTTCTTCGGATTCAAAAGACCACAAGAAGCAATCGTGGAAGATTTTTTCATTGCACACCGCGCAAAAGACTGTAGCAAAGCAATTATCACAATTTCCCGCAATGCCGGAGAAGCTTTAGACCGTGAAAACGAAGAAGGCGATTATCTGTTAACTCGTGGGGAACGAGAATTAATTGCTAACGTAAGCAAAATATTCCACGCTCAAGGAAAGAAAGTCATTGTTGTCTTAAATACAGGTGGTGCAATGGACATCGCTTCATGGGCAAATGATGTTGACGGTATCGTTATGGCATGGCAACCGGGACAAGAAGGTGGTGATGCTGTTGCTGACATCTTAACAGGAAAGGTAAACCCATCAGGGAAATTACCGATGACATTGGCCATCGATTATTATGACATACCATCATCCAAGAACTTCCCTCAGCATTGGAAATTCAGCTGGGATGAATTATTAAGACCAGGCAAAGAGGTTTTAGCAAAGAAAGATTTGGGCTATACCCTATACGAAGAGGACATCTATGTGGGTTACCGCCATTTCAACACATTCAACAAACCGGTAGCATATCCATTTGGTTATGGCTTATCATACACCACATTTGAATATGGTAATGCGAAGTTGAAAAAATCCAAAAACACATGTACCGTTACAGTTGATGTGACCAACACCGGAAAGGTCGCAGGCAAAGAAGCTGTCCAGCTTTACAGCACAGCACCTAAAGGCAAGTTGGAAAAACCGTTGCGCGAACTAAAAGCATTTGCAAAGACTAAACTATTGCAACCGGGTGAGACAACAACAGTGTCCATGACGTTCTCCATCCCAGACTTGGCTTCATTCGATGAATCAATCATGAGTTGGGTAACAGACGCAGGCGACTATACCCTCTCTATCGGGGCATCTGTTGAGGATATAAAGGCTACATTGCCGTTGAATGTCAAGAAAAGCATTGTTCGCAAGGCACCAACAAAAATTATACATTAAGCTTTTAGAGGAAGAAATCACGTCAAATCCAGTTTTTTTTTGAATAAAATCATTGCGACTTGACAGATTCATCTTATATTTGCTAACTATAAACGATATTCATTATTAATCTAAAATATAAAATCATGGAGAAGCCTTATGTAGTAGGTATTGATATAGGTGGTACCAATACTGTTTTCGGCGTAGTTGACGCAAGAGGATCTATTTTGTATAGCGGTTCTATCAAGACAGGAAAGTATATTGAAATTGACGATTATGTAACTGCTTTGGCAAATGGTTTGATGTCAGTAATTGACCAAGCCGGTGGTACTGAAATGATTAAAGGTATCGGCGTAGGAGCTCCTAACGGTAACTTCTTCAACGGTTGTATCGAATTTGCTCCAAACCTTCCATGGAAAAACAAAGTTCCATTGGCACAGTTGATCAGCGAAAAAGTAGGTGTACCGGTTGCTTTAACAAACGATGCAAATGCAGCTGCTATCGGTGAAATGACTTACGGTGCTGCTCGCGGTATGAAAGATTTCATCGTGATTACATTGGGAACAGGTGTTGGTAGCGGTATCGTTATCGGTGGTAACTTGGTTTACGGCCATGATGGTTTCGCAGGCGAATTAGGCCACGTAATCATGCGCCGCAACAATGGTCGTCCTTGTGGTTGCGGTCGTCAAGGTTGTTTGGAAGCGTATGCATCTGCAACAGGTGTAGCTCGTACAGCTCGTGAATTCTTGGAAATCCGTAAAGACGACAGCTTACTTCGCGACTTGGATCCGGATCAGATTACATCTAAAGATGTATACGATGCAGCAATGAAAGATGATGCTTTGGCTAAAGAAATCTTTGAATTTACAGGAAACATCTTAGGTGAAGCATTCGCAGACTTCGTTGCATTCTCAAGTCCTGAAGCGATCATCTTGTTTGGAGGTTTGACAAAAGCCGGAGATTTAATCATGAATCCGATCAAACAGGCTATGGACAAGAACATGTTGAACATTTACGCAGGTAAGACTAAATTATTATTCTCTCAATTAAAAGAAAGCGATGCTGCCGTATTAGGCGCAAGTGCTCTTGGTTGGGAAGCTAAATAATTTTCTTCGTAGTGAATAAAGAAATCCATGACCGTGGGTTTGAAATTTCATGGTCATGGATTTTTTGTATCTATCAAACACCCTAAAACAACTGGTATCATGCCACATCCTCTTTCCCAATTCACTTTCTGCCCCAAATGCGGAGCTTCTACATTTATCGTCAATAACGAGAAATCCAAACGTTGTACCTCATGTGGTTTCGTATATTACTTCAACCCCTCATCAGCCGTTGCCTGCTTCATCAAAAACCCACAAGGAGAGCTATTATGTGTCCGCCGAGCCAAAGAACCGGCCAAAGGGACACTTGATTTGCCTGGTGGTTTTGTTGACATGCACGAATCTGCTGAAGAGGCAGCCCGCCGGGAGGTCAAAGAGGAGACCGGCTTGGATTTGAAAGAGTGCCGATACCTTTTTTCTATTCCGAACATCTACCCCTATTGCGGATTTGACGTGCATACAGTAGATATGTTTTTTGAATGTTTTGTCGATTCATTCAACAATGCCAAAGCGGAGGATGATGCCGCTGAAATCATCCCATTAGCAACAAGTCAAATAAACCCAGAGGATTTCGGGCTGCAATCCATCAAAAAAGCAGTAACAACCTATCTAAAAGATTAAAAATTATTACTGATTATTCTTTCCTAAGATAAACTATATATTTCTTATATTTGCAACTTAGAATTAACTCATACCGTTATATTTATATATAGCTGTATAATAAAAGCTAAGGAGTGATGAAAAGAATACTGATTCCACTGTGCTTAGTGGTAGGAAGTCATTTGGCAAGCGGGCAACGATCTTATCAATTTGATGCACCGAATCGCCTATTTGTAGAAGGAAAAGAATTATTCGGGTTGAAAAACTATGCCGGTTGTATTGACAAATTAGAGGCTTATAAACAACAAGCAACTGATGCCGATTTAATCCAAGAGGCAGACTATATGTTGGTTTATGCGGCATTCGAACAAGGACGCCCCCATACAGACCTATTATTGAAAGAGTATTTGGATACCTATCCAACTTCACGTCATAGCGATGAGATCGAATTCCTCATCGGTTCAATCCATTTCGAACATGGAGAATACGAGAAATCCATCTTTTGGTTTAATGAATCCAATATAGACCTATTAAGCCCCGAACAACAGGAAGCCTACACTTTCCGTTTGGCCTATTCCCTTTTGCAGACAGGAGAGTTGGACAAAGCTCGCAGCTACTTTGCCCGAATCGAACAGATTGGTGTCCGATATCGCGAAGCAGCGACCTATTATGTTGCATACATCGATTATGCCACCGGCAAATACAACCAAGCATTAAATGAATTTGCCCGTTTGAAAGACAGTCCGGAATTTAGCGAACAGTCGCAGTACTACATGACACAAATCTATTTCATCCAGAACAAATATGAAAAGGTAGTCAAAGAGGGAGAAGCCCTTCTTGCCCGTTATCCGGAAAGTACAAACAACGGAGAAATATACCGGATTGTAGGGGATTCCTATTACCATTTAGGAGACCAAGAGAAAGCGATCCAAATGTTAAGCAAATATGTTTCGCTGACAGAAAACCCGCTACGAAGTGATTTATACATTCTGGGGGTATGTTATTTCAACAAAGGCAACTACAACAGCGCCATCAATCTGTTAGGCCGCACCATCAACATCAACGATGAATTGACACAGAACGCGAATCTCTATTTAGGACAATCATACCTGAAGTTAGGAAACAAGAACAATGCCCGTATGGCTTTTGAAGCTGCGGCAACCTCCTCTTTTGACAAACAGATTAAAGAGGTGGCAATGTACAACTATGCTTTACTGATTCATGAGACCTCTTTTACCGGTTTCGGGGAATCGGTTACCATCTTTGAAGATTTCTTGAATGACTTCCCAAACTCAAAATATGCGGATAAGGTCAATGATTACTTGGTTGAAGTCTACCTGACTACCAAGAACTATGAGGCTGCTTTAAAGTCAATCAACAAAATAAAACATCCCAGCACCAAGATATTGGAAGCCAAACAGGATATTTTATTCCAGTTAGGGACTCAAGCATTTACCAATATGCAATTAGAAAAGGCAAGCGCTCTCTTCAGCCAAGCAATCCAATTGGGTTCCTATAATATAGAAGCACGTAATGATGCCTACTTCTGGCGCGGTGAATCCTATTACCGTATGGGGGAATACGAAAAGGCGATTTCAGACTTCCGTACTTACCTAAACAACACACGC
Organism: Parabacteroides distasonis; assembly: GCA_015060925.1. Taxonomy (GTDB): domain Bacteria; phylum Bacteroidota; class Bacteroidia; order Bacteroidales; family Tannerellaceae; genus Parabacteroides; species Parabacteroides distasonis_B. The sequence continues at coordinate 6,449 of SUXM01000016.1, read as the reverse complement.
CAACGCAATACGGATATGTATGCATTGGCACACTACAACTTAGGTTATAGCTATTTCAAGTTAAAGGAGTACGACACAGCACTTAATCGTTTCCGTCAATACGTAGACATGGAAAGCAACCAGCAGGCAGCCTCTTTGGCCGATGCTTATAACCGTATTGGAGACTGCTTATACCAGAATCGCCAATTTGCTTCAGCGGAAGAGAACTACTCGTATGCTGCTCAACTATTACCGGCAGCAGGAGATTACTCCATCTATCAAAAAGGCTTCTTGTTAGGTTTACAAAAAGATTACAACGGAAAAATCAAGGCGATGGATCGTCTGATTCAAGAATATCCGGAGTCCCAATATGTAGATGATGCCTTATTTGAAAAGGGACGTTCATACGTGTTATTGGAAAATTACCCCTCTGCGGCACAAGCTTTTGAAAAATTGATAGGTACATTTCCTCAAAGCAGCTTAGCTCGTAAAGCCGGTATCCAGTTAGGATTGCTTTATTACAACTCTAACCAACCGGAAAAAGCAGTTACGGCATACAAACAGGTTATCAGCAACTATCCGGGAAGCGAAGAGGCAAGAGTGGCTTTACAGGATTTGAAGTCGGTATATATCGATTTGAATGACATCAATACATATGCTAACTATGTAAACTCTTTAGGTGGAAATATCCGTTTGGAAGTGGGAGAACAGGACTCTCTTACCTACATCGCTGCCGAAAAGCTCTTTATGCGTGGCGACAATGAAGGGGCACGCCGTAGTTTTGTAAACTACCTGCAAACCTATCCGGAAGGAGCTTTCAGTTCCAATGCAAACTATTATTTAGGAAGCATCGCTTTCAACCAAAAAGAATATGATGAAGCACATCAACGCTTTGCTTCTGTAATTACCAGTGGAGATACCAAATTCTTAGAGGAATCGGTTGCTCGTACTGCAGAAATCGAATATTTGAACAAAAACTATGCGACTGCTTTGGAAAGTTTCAAGCGGTTACAAATCGTTGCCGAAAGCCCAGAAAACAAACAGGCAGCGCGTTTGGGAATCATGCGCAGCGCTTTGGAAACCAATCAGCAGCAAGAGGCACTGTTGGCAGCAGAGGAATTATTGAAAGATCCGAAACTCTCTCCTGAAATAGAAGCAGAGTCCCGTTACGTTCGAGCAAAGGCTTACATCAACCAGAAGCAGGCGAACAAAGCGCTGGCTGACTTGAAGGTATTAAGTAAGGATACCCGTACAGCATACGGTGCGGAATCAACCTACCTGCTTGCCCAATTGTATTTTGACACAAACGATGATAAAAATGCAGAAAAGGTATTGATGAATTTCATCGAAAACGGTACGCCTCATCAATATTGGTTGGCACGTGGATTTATCTTGTTGGCCGACATCTATATCCGTCAAGGCGATGACTTCCAAGCACGCCAATATCTCACCAGCTTGCAGAACAACTACAAAGCTGACGATGATATTGCAGCAATGATAGAAAACAGATTGGGTAAACTTAAGAACTAATTAGAAGCGATGAAAACAATATATAACATCAAAACATGGTGCGTAATGGCTTTGTTGGGCAGTAGCATGACAATCCAAGCACAAGAGGTAAATAAAGAAAAAGAACAGGAGCTGAATCGGGAGATGACGTTGGAACGTGAATACGACCCAACCGTCCAAGATGCCAACAAAGTGAACACCCTTCCGGTTATCAAACAACCGGAAGCCAAAAAGATGTCCATTGATTATGCAGCCTATACAGTTCCGACAGATCCAGGGAAAGAGCTTACCCTCTTGCCCTCCGGTAATATCATGACCGAAATCCAGCATAATAAACGCCGGGGGTACTTTAACTTCGGTGGCGGAACCCATCTGAATTTAAATGGCGATGTAGGCTATCATATTTTAAGTACGGACAAAGACAAACTAAACATTTGGTTCTCCCATCGTTCAACTAACGGTAATGTCAAATATATCGACACCGAAGAAAAGGTTAAAGCGAAATTGAACGACAATGTAGGCGGATTGAATTTCAAACATGTGTTTGAAAAAGCAATCTTGGATATGGGAGTCAAATATAACTATTCCGCATTTAACTATTTCGGATTGCCCATAGCCAACCCGATCTTCTCTACCCCGCTGGAAGAGCAATTGAAAAATTATGATCGTGAAACAAACCAAGCTAACCAGACCATCCAAGCAGAAGTGGGTATCGAATCCAAAGAGGAAGCTCCTATCGGCTATCTTTTGGATTTAGGATATACCAACTTCTCTCAAAAATATGCATTCAGTAAGGGTATAGATGGAGCGACCGAACATACTTTTGATGTTAAGTTCGATTTAAATGCCCGTTTCAATGGCGAACAACGTATCGGAATTGGTGGACAAGTTGAATATATGGCTTACAATGTGCCCACAATAAATGGCGAACCCTATATGGAGTATCAAAACCACGCTGAGGTTATGCTATCTCCTTACTACAAAGTAAATGGAGACAAATGGAATGTGAAATTGGGAGCGAACGTCATGTTCATGACTGGAGAAGAAAGCGAATTCATGGCCTCTCCTAATATTACAGCAGATGTTGAAGTGGCAGAAAAGACGGAATTATATCTGAATGCCGGAGGTAAAATGTATTCCAACAGCTTGTATATGATGTCTCTTATGAACCGTTATGCTGCATCTGTAGTAGAATTGGCACCTTCGCTCAACTATTTAGACGGTACAGTTGGTATCCGTAGTGGAGTGGCACCGGGATTCTGGTTTGATATTTTTGGAGGATACAAAATCACCAACAACGAAATCTTCTTCGTTCCCTCATGTAGCTTTGAAGAAAACGCATTCAGCTATTTGTCAGTCCTGCAATCAAATACAAAAAAGGCTTTCGGAGGTGTCCATCTGAAATACAGCTACCAACAGCTTTTCGACATTAGCTTAAAGGGTGTTTATAACAGCTGGAGCGTCGATGACATCGAAGAGGCATTCGGTAAACCAAAGATGGAGATCAACGCAGGTATCACCGTACGTCCTATCAACCAAGTGACAGCCTCTTTGGATTACTATTTGGCAACCGGCAGAAAAGCCTACTTGGGTACGGCTGGAGGAATTCTTGATATGAATAATATCAACGAACTTAACTTGACCGGTACATACACGTTCAATGACACATTTGGAGCCTACTTGAAACTAAACAATGTTTTATGCCAAAAGTATGAACTATACTACGGCTACCCCATGCAAAGTTTCAGCGCAATGGTTGGGGTAAACATCAATTTCTAATATTATTCATAACAACTCCAAGTTCATAAAAACGGCATTTAAGTAGTACACATCACTATTTAAATGCCGCTTTTGTGAAATAAAAACACCTACATCGTTTTATGCAAGGAGCAAAAAATCTGACAGAAGGTCCCATACAAAAACAACTATTCCATTTGGCACTTCCCATAATGGGGACCTCCTTTATCCAAATGGCTTATAGCATCACCGATATGGCGTGGGTAGGCCGTTTAGGAAGCGAAGCTGTAGCAGCTATCGGCGCTGTCGGTATTTTAACTTGGATGACCAACTCCATATCCTATCTGAATAAGGTTGGAGCAGAGGTAAGTGTCGCACAAAGTATCGGAGCACATGAAGAGGATGATGCCCGCAGTTTCGCTTCACATAATCTGACAATCGCCCTGCTTATCTCTCTTTGTTGGGGAATGCTCCTCTTTTTTGCCGCCTATCCGATTATTGGTCTATTCAAATTAGACACTGACATCACCTATCAGGCTGTCTCCTATCTGCGTATTATTGCGACCGGCTTCCCCTTTATCCTATTGTCTGCAGCATGTACAGGCATCTACAATGCAGCGGGATTAAGTAAGATTCCTTTTTATATCAGCGGGACAGGCTTGGTTTTGAATATGATTTTAGATCCCATCTTTATATTTGTCTTTCATTTAGGCGTTCATGGTGCCGCATGGGCTACCTGGATTTCAGAAGCAACTGTCCTTTTCTTGTTCATCTTTTATCTTAAAAGAAAAAAAATCCTGTTTGGCGGTATCCCTTTCCTTGTCCGTTTAAAGAAAAGATACAGTAAACAAATCTTCCGCTTAGGGCTACCTGTCGCTTTGCTAAATAGCCTGTTTGCCGTTATCAACCTATTAATGGGACGGACAGCCTCTACCCATGGTGGACATATCGGACTGATGACGCTCACTGCCGGAGGACAAATGGAAGCAATCGCATGGAATACCTCTCAAGGGTTCAGTACGGCTCTCAGTACATTTGTTGCCCAAAATTTTGCAGCAAAGAAGAAAGAGCGTGTTATAAAAGCAATCTATACTACATTAAAAATAACAGCATGGCTGGGATTATTCTGCACGCTATTGTTTGTATGCTGGGGAAACGAAGTGTTCTCTTTGATTGTCCCGGAAAAAGAGGCATACGAAGCGGGAGGTGTATTCCTACGAATCGATGGCTACACGATGATTTTCATGATGGCGGAAATCACCATGCAAGGGGCTTTTTATGGAACAGGTCGAACAGTCCCTCCTGCTATTATCAGTATCGTATTCAATATCCTACGTATCCCTATGGCCATCGGGTTAACAGCATTAGGATTAGGGATTAACGGTGTTTGGTGGGCCATCAGTATTTCAAGTTTGTTAAAAGGAATTGTTTCTTACACATGGTTTCGTATTTTACAGAAGAAGATATTGTGAAGCTAACAAACTATTGTTTAATTTTGCCGGCAAATAATAAAAACAAACAAATATATTCATCTAATGAGCAAATCTTTAAAGCCAGAGACTCTTTGCGTACAAGGTGGCTGGCAACCGAAAAAGGGTGAACCTCGTGTTCTTCCCATCTATCAGAGTACAACGTTTAAGTATGATACCAGCGAACAGATGGCTAAATTGTTCGATTTGGAAGAGAGTGGATATTTCTATACCCGTTTACAGAATCCGACAAACGATGCTGTTGCTGCAAAAATCGCGGCATTGGAAGGTGGTGTGGGAGCCATGTTAACCTCTTCCGGACAAGCGGCCAACTTTTATGCCGTATTCAATATTTGTCAGGCAGGTGACCATATGGTCTGTTCTTCTACAATCTACGGTGGAACATTCAACCTATTTGGTGTCACATTAAAGAAATTAGGCATTGATGTGACATTTGTCGATCCGGATGCAACAGAAGAAGAAATCATTTCAGCTTTTCAGCCAAATACAAAAGCATTATTCGGAGAAACTATGTCTAATCCGGGCATGAATGTATTAGACATTGAAAAGTTCGCACGTATCGCTCATGGACAGGGAGTTCCTTTGATTGTGGATAACACATTTGCAACACCAATCAACTGTCGTCCTTTTGAATGGGGAGCAGATATTGTAACCCACTCTACAACTAAATACATGGATGGCCATGCTACTTGTGTCGGAGGTGTTATTGTGGACAGTGGTAATTTTGATTGGGAAGCACATGCCGAAAAGTTCCCGGGCTTAACAACTCCTGACGAATCTTATCATGGTTTGACTTACACTAAAGCATTCGGAAAAATGGCTTACATGACCAAAGCGACAGCCCAATTGATGCGTGACTTAGGTTCTATCCAGTCCCCACAAAATGCATTCTTATTAAATCTTGGATTAGAAACATTACATTTACGTATGCCGCAACACTGTAAGAATGCGCAACAAGTGGCAGAATGGTTGGAAGCAAACGAGCAAGTTGCTTGGGTGAACTATCCGGGATTAAAGAATAATAAATACCATGAATTGGCACAAAAATATATGCCCAATGGTACATGCGGAGTCATCGCATTCGGATTAAAGGGAACTCGTGAAGAAGCTATCCGTTTCATGGACAGCCTTAAAATGATATGTATCGTTACACACGTGGCAGACGCAAGGACTTGTGTCCTTCATCCGGCGAGTCACACCCATCGTCAGTTAACAGATGAACAATTAATAGAAGCAGGAGTTGCTCCGGATTTGATTCGTCTTTCTGTGGGTATTGAACATGCAGAAGACATTATTGCTGATATCGAACAAGCCCTCCAACAAGTATAAATACAAACATTCATATAAAAAAAGAGCCGATCATAATGACCGGCTCTTTTCATTTAGAACTTATAAGATTTTATTATCTACCCCAACCTGGATTGAAGTTGTACTCTTCCATCGGAACCATGTAAGTCATGTGTTCTTGTGCCAATGAACCGGTACGCCAGTGAATGGTTGAACCGGCACGGTCAACTGTCTGACCCCAACGTTTCAAGTTCAAGAATTCCAAACCATGTTCACCCCACATTTCAATTCTCCACTGCAATTTGATCAAATCTTTGATGGCCAAACCACCTTTGTAATTGTCACATGTCATAGTTGGAGCACCCGCTTTTGTACGAGCAGCCAACAATGTGTTCAAAGTTGCCTTTGCTTGTGCTTCTTGACCTGCTTCTGCGTATGCTTCAGCCA